>NZ_JAUTBL010000002.1:2500-651250 GCF_030819275.1 Agrobacterium larrymoorei
CATGTGATGGCTTAGTCGGCCGGAATTGGTGGAGGGATTGGAGGTAGGAAGGAAGCTTGTCCGAGGCATTTTTGTTGTTGGGGCTTATGTCCCTCTGATGAAGATGCTGGATTGGTGTTGCCTGACCGCGCATCACCGGATGATATCTCGAGAAGCTGGTCTTAATGGTATGGCTTCGAGGTGCACCGGCGTGCCCTCAATGAAGACCATACCGAACACGTCGATGGCATCAAGAAATATCCGATTGTAAAAGGTAATCGGATTTTGCTGGCTCTATGAATACCGCGAGGTTGCAGTATGGCCAGATTTGGAACCCCTCAAGCGTAAGCGAAGAGGATCAGGAATTCCAAATCAAGCAAATATGGATGAGCATAGACAATGAGAACGAAGAAGTGAATTAAGGGCATTTGGTGGATGCCTTGGCATGCACAGGCGAAGAAGGACGTGATACGCTGCGAAAAGCCGTGGGGAGCTGCGAATAAGCTTTGATCCATGGATCTCCGAATGGGGCAACCCACCTCAGATATCTAGAAAATCTGTTTTGCTGAATTTTGATCTCACGCGCCGTACCGCAGGCTTTGCCTGCTGGCGCTGCGATGGCGCGCTGCACGAGCAGCGACGGCCGCTGGCCTGTATGGGTGGCATGCTCGACGTTCGAGTGTGGCAGCAATACAGACCGCGAGGTCGTCGCCAATCGTTTGGCGCCCTGTCTGGAGCGCAGTGGCCGCAAGGCCGCGACAGCGTGAAGACAAAACAGAACCCGGCGCGTCCGGGTTCAAGGGTTCAGCGAAAGAGGTTTCTAGATATCGCAATGAGGTATCTGCACCTGAATACATAGGGTGTAAGAAGCGAACGCAGGGAACTGAAACATCTAAGTACCTGCAGGAAAGGACATCAACCGAGACTCCGTAAGTAGTGGCGAGCGAACGCGGACCAGGCCAGTGGCAATGATGAATAAAGCGGAACGATTTGGAAAGGTCGGCCATAGCGGGTGATAGCCCCGTACGCGTAGAACAGTCATTGTCCTTGAGTAGGGCGGGACACGTGAAATCCTGTCTGAACATGGGGAGACCACTCTCCAAGCCTAAGTACTCGTGCATGACCGATAGCGAACAAGTACCGTGAGGGAAAGGTGAAAAGCACCCCGACGAGGGGAGTGAAATAGAACCTGAAACCGGATGCCTACAAACAGTCGGAGCCCGCAAGGGTGACGGCGTACCTTTTGTATAATGGGTCAACGACTTAGTGTAACGAGCAAGCTTAAGCCGGTAGGTGTAGGCGTAGCGAAAGCGAGTCTGAATAGGGCGTTCAGTTCGTTGCATTAGACCCGAAACCGAGTGATCTAGCCATGAGCAGGCTGAAGGTTGGGTAACACCAACTGGAGGGCCGAACCCATAACTGTTGCAATAGTTCGGGATGACTTGTGGCTAGGGGTGAAAGGCCAATCAAACTCGGAAATAGCTGGTTCTCCGCGAAATCTATTTAGGTAGAGCGTCGACCGAATACCCTCGGGGGTAGAGCACTGGATGGGCTATGGGGACTCACCGTCTTACTGATCCTAACCAAACTCCGAATACCGAGGAGTACTAGTCGGCAGACACACGGCGGGTGCTAACGTCCGTCGTGAAGAGGGCAACAACCCTGACCTCCAGCTAAGGTCCCCAAGTCATGGCTAAGTGGGAAAGGATGTGAGGATCCCAAAACAACCAGGATGTTGGCTTAGAAGCAGCCATCATTTAAAGAAAGCGTAACAGCTCACTGGTCTAAATAAGGGTCTTTGCGCCGAAAATGTAACGGGGCTAAAGCCATGCACCGAAGCTGAGGATACAACGTAAGTTGTGTGGTAGCGGAGCGTTCCGTAAGTCTGTGAAGGCGGACCCGTGAGGGCTGCTGGAGATATCGGAAGTGCGAATGTTGACATGAGTAACGATAAAGGGAGTGAGAGACTCCCTCGCCGAAAGACCAAGGGTTCCTGCTTAAAGTTAATCTGAGCAGGGTTAGCCGGCCCCTAAGACGAGGCGGACACGCGTAGTCGATGGGAACCACGTTAATATTCGTGGGCCTGGTGGTAGTGACGGATCTTGTGTGTTGTTCAACCTTATTGGATTGGTTGGGCGGCGAAGAGGTTCCAGGAAATAGCTCCACCGTATAGACCGTACCCGAAACCGACACAGGTGGTCAGGTAGAGTATACCAAGGCGCTTGAGAGAACTATGTTGAAGGAACTCGGCAAATTGCACGCGTAACTTCGGAAGAAGCGTGACCCTTTTGCACGCAAGTGTGATGGGGTGGCACAGACCAGGGGGTAGCGACTGTTTATCAAAAACACAGGGCTCTGCGAAGTAGCAATACGACGTATAGGGTCTGACGCCTGCCCGGTGCTGGAAGGTTAAAGGGAGAGGTGCAAGCTTTGAACTGAAGCCCCAGTAAACGGCGGCCGTAACTATAACGGTCCTAAGGTAGCGAAATTCCTTGTCGGGTAAGTTCCGACCTGCACGAATGGCGTAACGACTTCCCCGCTGTCTCCAACATAGACTCAGTGAAATTGAATTCCCCGTGAAGATGCGGGGTTCCTGCGGTCAGACGGAAAGACCCCGTGCACCTTTACTATAGCTTTACACTGGCATTCGCCAAGGCATGTGTAGGATAGGTGGTAGGCTTTGAAGCAGGGACGCCAGTTCCTGTGGAGCCATCCTTGAAATACCACCCTTATCTTCGTGGATGTCTAACCGCGGTCCGTTATCCGGATCCGGGACAGTGTATGGTGGGTAGTTTGACTGGGGCGGTCGCCTCCGAAAGAGTAACGGAGGCGCGCGATGGTTAGCTCAGACCGGTCGGAAATCGGTCGTCGAGTGCAATGGCATAAGCTAGCCTGACTGCGAGACTGACAAGTCGAGCAGAGACGAAAGTCGGTCATAGTGATCCGGTGGTCCCGTGTGGAAGGGCCATCGCTCAACGGATAAAAGGTACGCCGGGGATAACAGGCTGATGACCCCCAAGAGTCCATATCGACGGGGTTGTTTGGCACCTCGATGTCGACTCATCGCATCCTGGGGCTGGAGCAGGTCCCAAGGGTATGGCTGTTCGCCATTTAAAGCGGTACGTGAGTTGGGTTCAGAACGTCGTGAGACAGTTCGGTCCCTATCTGCCGTGGGTGTAGGAATATTGACAGGATCTGTCCCTAGTACGAGAGGACCGGGATGGACGTATCTCTGGTGGATCTGTTGTCCTGCCAAGGGCATAGCAGAGTAGCTATATACGGAATGGATAACCGCTGAAGGCATCTAAGCGGGAAACCAACCTGAAAACGAGTGTTCCCTATCAGAGCCGTGGAAGACGACCACGTCGATAGGACGGGTGTGGAAGTGCAGTAATGCATGAAGCTTACCGTTACTAATAGCTCGAGCGACTTCTTCGTTCCCATTGTTCATGCTCATCGAAGATGAGCATCATCTCTTCTGTCCTGACGCGCTTAGCGCTCCGGACGGGCCGCGCCACAAGCGCGACGACCGCTGGTCTGTATGGCTCCTTACTCAAACGCGAGAAAGGCAACACACAGACAGGTCGGAGAAAGACGTGTTGAAATTAAATGTGGCTTCGCCACCCAGCTTCTCGATACAACAGCACATGCAAAAGCATGTGCCAGTTGCGTTTCGCCGACCTGGTGGTTATCGCGGGGCGGCTGCACCCGTTCCCATTCCGAACACGGCCGTGAAACGCCCCAGCGCCAATGGTACTTCGTCTTAAGACGCGGGAGAGTAGGTCGCTGCCAGGTCTGCTAAACGCAACGAATAAATCTTCTCAAATCAAACTCCTCCGGCCAAGGCCGATACCAAAGGCCGCATCCAAAGCGGCCTTTTGCAGTTCTAAAGATTACTCGACATCCAAGTCGAACAAAGTCAACGCGGGGTGGAGCAGCCCCCGCCGAACCGCAGAAGGCAAGAAGCCTTCGAGGACCGGCAAAACAAAAAAACCGGGCGTATAAGCCACGGTCGCTCACAATCAACGCGGGGTGGAGCAGCCCGGTAGCTCGTCAGGCTCATAACCTGAAGGCCGCAGGTTCAAATCCTGCCCCCGCAACCAAATATAAGCCCGCTTAACCAATAGGTTAGCGGGCTTTTTGATGTCTGGAGCACGAGACTCCATAATGGCTGTGGAAGCGTCTTGGAAGCACTAGGCGGAAAAACAGAGCGTAGGTCGCATTCTGTAAGGACGGAAATGTAATGACCCTGTCTGGCGGACCTGTAATGCCATTCCAGAATTCCCGCTCGACATTGTGCCGCATCCGCCCCAGCTTTGTGTTCCGTCGTATGTGGAAACGGGGAGCTTGTGAAACGCCATCTTTGAACATGGTGGCTTGCTGCTCTGGGGCGTTGCTTCATCACCGATTCGGAGTTCTCGCGCCACAAAAGCGATGAAGCTTGAGAGTCGGGGGGGCATTACGGTCCAGTTCGCCACGGTCCATCCAGAAGGTTTGGACAATACCGCCGCGGTGTCGGGGCCAATCCGGGTGTAGCGCCACGCATCCACGTGCGGCTTAAAAGGCGCCCGAGAGCGAAGGGTAGATCATCGGGAAGCATGCCGGCAAGCTGAATAGAGTTGCGCCAATACTGGGCGACGTAACAGCATTGGATGATGACCCATTAGTTATCGCTTTCGTAGAGTGATAATAATATCTATAGGAGGCCGTCCAGTCATATCAGATCTCGATGTTGCAGGCTTATCGACCTTCAGAATTTAGGAATAATTCGTTGACATGTTGCTCATTATTATTGCACTGGTTTCGAACTTTAGGCAGTCAACTTGGTCGCGCAAATGTGCTCAGCTTATGATGTATTTACTGCTCTCATGAGTCGGACCGTGTTCTGATGCCGCAGCTCAGTGTCGAATGGAACTCAGGCGGTACAGCAGGTAGTCATTGCTCAGACCTTTTACCCGTCTTCAATGCTTGGACGCCAGACAGATTATAGCGACTCGCGTCGAAGGCCTCTTGCTTGTAACGTAGGGTAATACCGCTGAAAGAAAGCTCGAATTCGCGCCCAAGGGCTAAAGTCATGTCAAGTTCTCTAAGCGGTGATTGATCTCCGATCAGCGTGTATACGATCGCAGCCGCTCTACCGCCAAGAACTTGTCGTGAGAGTAGAGACCCAAAATTCAATTTCAAGCGGAAGCTGTTCCATCGATTGGTATCCGACCCTCTTACTTGAATGAATAGCGAGGGAGAATGGCCGGTTTCATGGTATTCTACTAGGTACGTGCATTCCCACTCTCCATTTTCCTTCAGTTGGAATAGTGGCTGAGTCTTGGAGGAGATATCTGCAATTCCTCGACAGCGTGCTGCATTGAAGCTCGATTTAAGCTCCGGCGGCTCTAAAACCCTTACGTGAAGTTGCGGAGCGGAGAGCGCTCCGACGAGTGTCCCTACGTCACCACAAAATAAACATAGTAAAACGAATGGGAACAGTAACATCCAATGGTCACTCTACAAAGTACTGAGCCAGCAGATAGGACATCGGGTGAGCGCCCCATCCTGGGTACATTGAGCATTTGCGTTTGCGATTGAACATCTAGGTGGGCGAACCGCTTTAGGATCGCGCTCTCACCTCGAATTCAGTCGCAGGACATGGCTTAAACAAAAAACGCTATGCATAGAGAATAACGAACGTATCCATGTAAGTCCCGCCCGGAGGATGCGCGCGACACAGAAAAGTGCTAACGCAGACCGGCAAATGGACTCGCAAAATGTAACTTATGGTGATCGCCTTCTCTAAAAATCACGCCTTAAGCGTCAAGTTTTTTATCTATTGAAATTGTTGTAAATACCTGCTCCTCCCGCAACAATCCCTATTGGCTGTCCGACGATCGACATAAATCTCGTGAAGTCCACAGAAGGATGTCTTGAAGCATAAATAACGTCTCTCGCCTTAACATCGAAGTTTTGACCTACTAGCATACTGCCAGCTTTAGTCATATCAAACCGATAGACGATGGGGTAACGGCCCAGCTTATCCGGCCTCATACCTTTTTGAGTTAACTCGTTGAATCGCTGACGACCCAGAAGATCGATTACAATGTCGGGTTCCTCGTATCGAAATACGAAATAGCCTTTCATATCGCTTGTTTCGGCAGAGCCACCACCCGCGAGGGCGACCGCTTCCAGGAGATTGATATCGTTAGCTCCGAACTCGATTCTATTGTTCGATTTAACCGCTCCGAGGACGGTAAAGGTCCGAGGTTCTCTCGTGACGAAAATCTGGTCGCCTGGCTGAACGTAGACATTTTCCCGAGGGTTTTGAACAAGCGTTTTTAGAAGTACGGTGCCCGTGTTGGATTGACGCGTAAGTGTCACGTAGCTCTCGTATGGCTGAGCGGTGGGCCCCCCCGCTTTTGCAAGAACCTCCATAATTGTCTCCGGAACGAGATTAAGGGGCACAACAGCCGGACTTTTTACCGCACCAGAAACGGTCACGTTGCGCGATGCGGTGCTAGAGCTGCTTATGATAACGTCTGGTTGGACAGCTTTATTGGCGAGAGCAGCTAGTATTGTCTGGCGCGCCTGTTCGAGAGTTTTGCCGGAGAAGGTGACGAGACCAACGTAAGGTATCGCAGCCTTTCCGTCGGGTTGAACAATGATATCCAAGGTCGTTTGCTTGGAATCCGCAGTCGAGAACAGTCCGTCTGAGCCTGCTTCAAAAATTGTAATCTTAAGCTGATCCCCGATGCCGATGACGGGTCGTTTTACGCCGCCACCTAGACCAAATCTGCTTTGGAGCAACCTACCATCGAACCTGGAGATGAGGGTGGCAGAGTTGACATCAATATCCACAATGTCGAACACTACGTTGTTAGAAGTGGAGGAGTGGGCCACTGACTGTTTGGATTGCTCCAATACGTCAGATGCCAAGGGGCCGTCGCCGGGGAGGTTGTTGCACGATGTAAGGCCTAGCCCAACCAATAATAAGCCAGCTTTTCTCAAAACTTCCCCACGCAATAAACTTAATATCGACCATACCCCATACCAACAAAGGGTCAATGATGGCTAGAGCGTGCGGACATCATCCATAAAATTCCTTTCTTGTCTGCTAAAAATTTGTATTTAAGTTATACTGCATATACGGCTGCGATCATAGCGCAGTTGCGGCGCTCTGCGCAGAGGTATACTTAAAGTCCATTTGTTGCTAAGCAACAAATTTTCGGGCAAAGGATGTCTACAAACCCGCTCGTGCAGGCGGTGCCCTGATCAGGATTTGAGTATGACGGTTGAAATTCTTGGGCGAGCCTGTGTTGCGCCATCTGCCAGTAACGTGCAGGAACTGCTGAGTATTCTAAAAGAGGCCCGATGCACCGTCAGTTCTATTCCGGACGATCGTTGGAATCACGCACGTTTTTGGCACCCAGCCAAAGGCGTACCCGGTAAAGCCTACACCTTCGCGGCAGGCGTTATCGATAACGTTTTCGAATTTGATGCGGAGCTTTTCGGCTTGTCAGCACGTGAAGCTGCGAACATGGATCCCCAGCAGAGAATCTTGCTGAAAACCGTTTGGCGTGCCGTCGAAGATGCGCGACTTTCTTTGTCGCAGTTGAGGGCAGAACGAGTTGGCGTCTACATCGGAGCGTCCTCTCTAGATAGTGGTAACCTTCAGGTGGAGGATCCTGCGTCCGGCAGTCCCCATTTCATGACTGGCAACACACTCTCCATCATATCCAATCGTATCTCTCATATTTTTGGTCTAAATGGACCAAGTATGACGATCGATACTGCCTGCTCATCATCTCTTGTTGCACTTCATCAAGCAAGGCAGGCGCTGGAAGACGATCAAATCGATACCGCTATAGTGGGAGGTGTCAATCTACTACTTCATCCCTTCTCCTTCGTAGGGTTCTCGCAGGCGAGAATGCTGTCTCCTGAGGGGCTTTGCCGCGCTTATGCGGAGGAGGGCGAAGGGTATGTTCGCGCTGAAGGAGCAGGGGCGATCGTTCTGCAAAGATCCGATCGCGTGAAAAGGGAAGGGCGCCGAAGCCGAGCGACAGTGGTCGCCACAGGCATGAATTCCTCCGGCCGAACCAATGGCATCTCACTTCCATCGAGGGAGGCTCAGGCGCAGCTTCTGCGCAACGTATATGACGACCACGGAATCGACCGGTCGCAGCTTGCTTTTGTTGAGGGACATGGCACGGGGACCAAGGTGGGTGATCCTGCCGAGTTATGGGCGATTGGGACAGTGTTGGCAAAGGGCAGGGCAGAGCCGCTACCGATTGGCTCGATAAAGTCGAATATAGGTCATGCCGAGCCTGCCTCGGGCATTCTCGGCCTCATTAAAGCCATGCTGTCCCTCGAAAACGATATCTTTCCGGCGACCCTCCATGCCCATGAACTCAACAGTTCCGTGGACTTCACAGACCTGAACATCGACGTAAACCGTGAACTTCGTAGGCTCGAGAGAGATGGCACGCGCCGCCTCGCAGGTGTCAATTCCTTCGGCTTCGGCGGTACCAATGTCCACGTTGTGCTTTCCGATCCGCCCCAGTTGGATAGTGATGCCGGTGCAGCACCCGACTTCGAAGCGCCGGTCGTTATCTCCGCCCACACGCCATCAGCGCTACGGACGCTGCTTGAATCTTACCAACAGCGGCTTTTGGGTTCTGACAAAGAAGCGGCTTCGCGGTTGCTAACAGCTGACGGGGACTTGATGGCGCTGCGGCATCGCTTCGCGACAACCGCAAAAAGCGTAGACGAATTTGCTAGTGCGATAACAAGTTATCTCGAACAAGGCGGGAGTTCCCATTCGCAGGTCGGTGAGACTGCGGGTAAGGTTGTGAAAACGGCGTTCTTTTACGCGGGGAACGGGTCTCAATGGGCGGGAATGGGGGCAGACGCGTACAGGGAAAGCAAGGAATTCCGCTCCCGTTTTGATACCTTCAGTGAGATGTTTGTCGAACGCGCCGGCTTAGATCTTTCGATCCTTCTTCAATCTGCGGATTTAGAGCTAAAGTTGCGGGATACCCGCATTGCTCAGGCGATGCTATTTGCAGTTCAGGCGGCTTTAACAGACTGCCTTGTCGCACGCGGGGTTAGACCGGATACGGTGTTTGGTCACTCCGTAGGAGAGATCGCGGCTGCGTATGCGGCAGGCGTTCTCAGCGCTGAAGACGCTGCTACAATCGTCGCCGTCCGATCCAAGCACCAGCACTCGCTTGCTGGAACTGGCACCATGGCAGCAGTGGTGATGTCGGAGGCGGCAACAGTCTCTTTCTCAGAACGACACGGGCTTTCGAACATCGTCGTTGCAGGTGTCAACGCGCATAACTCGGTCACGATCTCAGGTCCGGTTGAGGAGATAAAGCGATTTAAGGCCTTAGCGCAGGCCGAGCGCTACGTCGTCCATGTGCTCGACATAGACTACCCCTTCCACCATCCGATCATCGATAGAGAAAAACCGACGTTTTTGAACGAGATTCCTGCTCTGAGTCCAAGTAAGGGACACACGAAGTTTGTGTCGACCGTTAAAGGCACAGTAGTCGATGGAAGGACGCTCGATTCTGAATACTGGTGGCTCAACGTCCGAGAGCCCATCGCCTTTGAACCCGCTGTTCAATTTGCAATAGAGGATGGCTGCAACCTCTTCCTTGAAATTTCGCCGAGATCGATACTCTCCAACTATGTGCTGGAGACCGGAAAACAGGCCTCGGCTTCGATCACAGTCCTGCCGACCCTGACTCGGCCTGGGATGGAGCCCGGTATTGATCCGCTCCAGTCCATTTTCCTCCGGTCCGTCGCGCACGGCGTCAATGCTGGAAGAAGATCGGCGGCTGGCAGCACTGCCTCTATCGTGGCGCCTCCCGTTCCGTTCGAGAATGTTCAGTGCCGTCCAGCAACCACCAGCGATAGCCTCAACATCTTCGGTCGCGACAACGCTGACGGAGTATATACTCTTCTCGGATGGCGTAGCGATCCCAATTCGGCGAATTGGAAAAATCACATTGACGCACAGCTCTTCCCGGATCTTGCCGGTCATGTCGTTGACGGCAAGTCCATTCTGCCTGGCAGCGCCTTCATCGAGATCGCGCTTCAAGCCGCACAGCAATATTATGGCGCTTCTGATCTCGAAGTTACAAACCTTGAGATCTTCCGGCCTCTGGAGTTGCGTGACAACAAACTCTCCGAACTCTCCACGAAGATTTCTCCAGAAACAGGGGTGATCGAAATCGCATCTCGGGAATATCTGAGCGACGACGGCTGGACGCTGCATGCTACCGCCCGCAGCCGAAAGCCGACAGGTCCATTGACCGCTCTCGAAGCCGTTCTCGACAAAACGAAGGTTACCCACAAAATCGAAGCGGATGCGGCCTATCGTACGGCTCGCAATTTCGGCTTGGATTACGCCGCGTGTTTCCAGCTGCTTACGCGTGCAGACGTTGTCGATCACAAGTACATTTTCGTCGATCTAAAACAGGCCACGACCCCTGCGCATCCTTATCTGGTATATGGCCTTGATCCCGTCTCCACCGATGCTGCGTTCCACGGTCTGGTGGCGCTCTTTGGTCTCCTCACCGGTGAAGCAGATGGCGCGCCGTATATTCCTGTGCGCTTTGGTTCTGTACGCTTTGCGTTGTCGTCAAAGAGTGTGACCAGCGCAGTTATCGAAGTGCAGCGGTTCAGTCCCTACAGTCTGAAAGCGCGCATTAATCTGCTCGCCGACGACGGCACCCTTGTCGCATCCCTTGATGACTGCCGGTTCCGCCGTACTTGGCTCCGCCAGCACCATACACTGGCAAGCGCGTCATTCCATTATCAGGCTACTAACGTTGGCGTCGGCTCAGTCCATCCCCACAACGGGCGTCCGGCGTCCACTGACACTCTGCTATCCGAAGTACGCAATGAGGAGCTTGATGAGGCCAGTCTGATTCTCGATGCAGCCGTGCACCGAGCGGCTTTCGATATTGCACAGTCGTTAAAAGGACAAGGAAAGTTGGTCACTCTGTCTGACCTACCTGGCGGGCGAGATTTCCAATGCTTCCTGTCAAATTGCCTGTACGGACTTGTTGATATTGGAATGGCGAACCTTGTCGAGGGAGGATGGGAAATTGGGTATTCCTGCGATATCCCCCCGGTTGATGACCTGATCAAGCAGGTGAATGATGAGTATCCTGACCGTGTTGCTGAGGCGGTTCTCGTCAACGATGCCTTCCTCGAGACGATGCGACTTCTTGAGATTGGCCCTTTGCTGGGTGACGATGCCGTCAATCCCGGCTTCTGCAGTAACGCAACGCTCGATCACGTCCGCCACCATACGCCGTTGGCACGGGTGCGCGAAAAGCTTATCGTCGGTGCTGTGAGAAATGCGCTAGCGGATGTCCATCCAGGCGATGGTTTCACCATCGTTGAGACAGGCGCGGTCTCGCCAGCCTTTAGTCAACGTCTGGCCGATATGGCATCGGAAAAAAATGCCCGTCTTGTCATTTTGGAGCCATCGGATCATCTGCGCCGGACGCTGGAGATACAGTTCGAGGCGAACCCGTCCGTTTCCTGCTTCGACCCGGAGCAACCGGTGGAGATCGAGCATGCTCATTTGGTGGTAAGTGCCAGTGGTTATGCCTATGGCTCGCTTGGGCGCAGCAAGGCCGTACAGTCCGTTTTGCGCACGGCTGCAATTACGGGCGGGCGAGTGGTCGCGACCGAGGTCGCTTCGTCTGCTTTCGCTGACTTCGTCTACGGGATGACCGACGGCTGGTTCGGGGAAAGCGCAACCCCTGAATTCCCGATTGGCCGAACCTCGAGCGAGACACAGTGGTCGGATCTTCTCGTTAATTCCGGCTTCCCCAATCCTGTGTTTTTGCACGTTGAAAGCGCTGGCGGTGCCTTGATTTTGATCGAAGCGATGCCCGGCGATCAGTCTCGCGACGTCTCCCAACCTGTGCGGCGCGATTTCGACAACATCGTTGAGCTCATTGCGGATGAGGGACTAGTTGCAGGTGCGGCACAGAGCGTGAAAAACACGCTGCATTGCTCGGCCAGGAATGCACAAGAGGAGTTCCGCGCGTTTTTTGCCGAGAAACAGGCGGCTCGCGGGTTTATGTTCACTGTAAAAGGCAGGACCAGCACATCGTCTGCGTTCCAGAATGACGTTTTGATACTGTCCGCTTTTGGCGAAGCGGTTCGAGCTGCCGCAAATCGCGAGGAAGCCGTTCTTCCCGTGAGGCTGCTTATTGTGGCCCCTGGCGGCGCGCCTGCATCCTGCCCCGTTGCCGATCCTGCGGCGAGTGGGATATGGACTTTCGCGCGTGTGCTTCAAAATGAGTACAGCGAACTCGATATCATTCTCGTCGATCCAGTCGATGATCAGGAATTGCGGGTTGGTGCTGTTGTCGCGCTTCTTGATGGAAAACACGCAGATAAGGAGTGGGTACAAGACAGAGATACCGGACAGCTATCAGCGATACGGGCTGTGACCGGCCCCATGCCCAATCATCAGTTGAAAACGACACTGTTTGACGGTGCTGCAATTCGGCAGACATCAGCGGGACGAATCGACTCCATCCATTGGGAAGAAACCGCGCTTGAGGTGCCAGGCGCAGGCGAGGTCAGTATCGAGGTCTCTGCAACCGGATTGAACTTCCGAGACGTCATGTGGTCCATGGGACTTTTGCCGGAGGAGGCACTGGAAGACGGTTTTGCCGGAGCGACGATTGGCATGGAGATGTCCGGCACAGTCATCGCCGTCGGTACCGGCGTCGATGATATAGCCCCCGGTGATGTCGTCATGGGTATTGCTCCTAAGGCGCTCTCGACCCACGTTGTGGTTGCCAGAGAAGGTGTGACGAAGATCCCGGCAGGCCTCGATCACGTCGCCGCGGCTACCATTCCAGTCGCATTTCTCACCGCTTACTATTCGATTGTCGAGCTTGGTCGTATCAAGAAGGGTGAGACGATCCTGATTCACGGTGCTGCCGGTGGCGTTGGTCTCGCAGCAATTCAGATTGCAAAGCTTTTTGGTGCGAAGGTCATAGCTACAGCTGGCACCATCGAAAAACGGCAATTCCTCTCAGTAATTGGCGCCGACCATGTCTTCGACTCAAGATCCATGTCTTTTGTACGCGATACGTTGCGTGCGACGGACGACAAGGGTGTCGATCTGGTTCTCAATTCTCTCTTCGCAGAAGCGATGGAGCGGAGCTTCGAATTGCTGAAGCCCTTCGGCCGATTCTTGGAATTGGGCAAGCGAGACTACTATTCGGACCGTAAACTGGCTCTGCGGCCGTTCAGGCGTAACATCTCCTATTTTGGAATTGATGCCGACCAGCTTCTGGTCAATGTGCCGGCTGTGACGCGCCGCATTTTCACTGAGGTCGGAACCCTATTTGCCGAACGTAAGCTGACTGCTTTGCCTTACCGAGCATTTGGGTTTGATGAGATCGCGCCAGCTTTCCGGTTGATGCAGAATGCTGGTCATATCGGCAAGATCGTAATCCGGCCCCCGATTGCCTCGCAAGACATGGTATTGAAGCGAAACAACAAGCGTCTTGAGTTGGCGGAAGGCGTGTATCTGGTGGTCGGCGGCGTTGGCGGTTTCGGCCTGGCGGCTGCCGATTGGTTGGCCATGCGGGGAGCAACACATATCGCGCTGTGCACGCGTCGTGGGGTAGCGGACGATGAAACATGCGCGGCAATGCAGAATTGGGGCGCAGCAGGTATCGCATCCAGCGTACATGCATGCGATGTCTGCGATGAAATGCAGCTTGAAAACCTACTGCGAGAATTGCGTAGCGTTGGTCCGCTGAAGGGTATCGTTCATGCCGCCATGGTGCTGGAAGACGGCCTCATTTCGAACCTCAACCGAGGTCGTAACCGCGCTGTTATCGAGGTTAAGGCGGATGGCGCTTCGAATCTCGACCGTTTGACGAGAAGCGACGAACTGGACATCTTCCTTCTCTTCTCATCGGCCACGACGATGATCGGTAATCCCGGTCAAGCGAATTATGTCGCCGCGAACGGGTATCTGGAAGGTCTGGCACGGTCTCGCCGTACGGCAGGATTACCGGCACTCGCAATTGGCTTCGGAGCGATCGCCGACGCAGGCTTTCTGTCTCGCAATACCGAAGTCGGTGACATGCTTGCCCGAAAAATCGGGAAGACGGCGCTGAAGGCTAAAAATGCTCTGGCTTTCGTCGAGCAGATCATCGTGAACGATAGCGGCGATATAGATGCTGCGGCTGTCATGGTTGCCGAAATCGACTGGGCCAGCGCGGCCTCACTTCCTATTACCGGCACGCCGCTTTTCTCTGCCATTCCACGCCATTCTACGAATATGGGCAGCAGCGACGGCGAGCAGGTGGACTTGGCCGCGCTGGTCGCGGGCAAGCCGAATGAAGAGGCGCAGGGGATTCTTCATGGCTTCTTGGCTGCGGAAATTGCCTCTATCCTCAAAATCGCGGAGGATAGCATCAAGCCGGACAAGGCGCTTAAGGACATAGGCCTCGACAGCCTGATGATGATGGAGCTCGGAACAGGGTTTCAGCAGAAGACCGGCATTGACATACCGCTTTCTGGAATGAGCGACGGTGCTACGATCGGCGATGTCGTTAAAAAGCTTCAGGATAAATTGACCGCAGGAGCTGAAATGGTCCTCGCCACATCGGAGGAAGCGTCGGTATTGGCCGAACTGACTGAAAAGCACGTATCCCAGGCGCAACAGCGCAAGCCAGGGTAAAGATGATGGATGACGAATCACCACAGGATGCAGTAGGGGCGCCAGCAGCGCGCAGCGATTATCTTAAAGCCCTGCGTGACCGCAAGGAAGCGTCGGGCCAGAGCCGCCTCGCCCGTGTGAACCGTCGAGCGCCGCCTTCCGTGAAAGGGCCGAAGCGTTTCGATGATCTGCCGGAGTACAAGAAGATCGTTGCGCAAAAGGCGATCAGCGATCTCGCGGGCGTTGACAACCCCTTCTACCGCGCCCATGAGAGGGCCGCGGGAGCGACAGCGAAAATCGCGGGGCAGGAGGTTATCAATTTCGCCTCCTATGATTATCTCTCGACCAATAGCCATCCTGCGGTGCGGGATGCCGCTATCGCCGTCATTAAGCAGTTTGGCATATCGGCTTCAGCCAGTCGTCTCGTGGCAGGTGAACGTCCACAGCACGGTCTCCTCGAGCAGAAGATCGCAGCCATTTATGAAGCTGAAGATGCCGTCTGCTTTGTCAGCGGATATCTGACCAATGCAACGGTGATCGATTGCCTCGTGGGCCCAAACGATCTCGTCATTCATGATGAACTCATCCATAACAGCGTTCTCGCAGGAGTTAAGCTATCTGGCGCCACACGTCGTTTTTTCCGTCATAATGATGCCGCTGATCTGGAAAGAATTCTTAACGGTATTGTCGGCGATTTTGACCGTGTCCTTGTCATTGTTGAGGGCATTTACTCGATGGATGGCGACATCGCGCCCCTTCCAGAGATTGTCGATCTAAGGGTAAAATTCGGTTTCTGGCTGATGGTGGACGAAGCTCATGCGCTGGGTGTGATCGGTGAGCGGGGTCGTGGAACATTCGAGCACTTCCGAATAGATCCCCGTTTCGTTGATATCTGGATGGGAACCCTGTCGAAAACGGCGTCGAGCTGTGGCGGCTATGTCGCTGGCTGCTCCGCTTTGATTCAGATCCTGAAGGCGCACGCTGGCGGGTTTGTATACAGTGTCGGTCTGGCGCCGGCACTGGCAAGTAGCGCCCTTGTCAGCCTCGAGATACTCGAAACCGAGGTCGATCGTGTCGCACAGCTGCGTCAAAATGGCCAGCATTTTCTAGAGCTTGCGCAACACGCAGGACTGGATACAGGCTCCAGTGCAGGCTTCTCGGTTGTCCCGGTCATCGTGGGGGACTCATTGCGAGCGGTTCAACTTTCGAACGAATTGTTGAAGGCAGGCGTTAACGCTCTGCCGATCATTTATCCTGCGGTGCAGGAAGGAATGGCACGTTTAAGGTTTTTCCTGACCAGCGATCATACCCCGGAACAGCTGGAGACTGCTGTGACGCTCACTGCACAAATTCTTCGTGATCTGACTGAGCAGAAGGTGGGACTCGCGAGCCTCGATATGCAACAAGTTGCCAAGCTCATTACCTGAACGACTCTTTTGCTGGGAGCGCCAATGCCTCATGTCATCATCACCGGCGGTTCCAGTGGCATAGGCTTGGCGGTTGCGCAGTTGTACCACGCCAGAGGCTGGCGGATCTCGTTACTTGCCCGCAGAGAGGACATGCTTGATATGGCGGCTCAAAAGATAAACCACGGCCGAGAGCAGGCCGAGAGCCGGGTTTTTTGGGCCTCAGTGGATGTTAGTGACGAGCAAGCTCTGCAAATCGCGCTAGCTCGTGCAGAGGCGAATCATGGGCCATGTGACGTGCTCGTCGCATCCGCTGGTCGAGTGGACCCGCAGGATTTCGAGCTACAGTCGCCCGAGATTTTCGAGTCGCAGTTTCGCGTTAACTTCCTCGGGACGGTTTATGCCATTCGCGCCGTCCTCAAGGGTATGAAGCAGCGAGGACGGGGAACCATTGTTTCAATCTCGTCAGGCGCTGCGATGATTGGTATTCCGGGGTATACCGCCTATTGCGGATCCAAATCTGCGCTGGTCGGATTTGTGGAAGCGCTACGCGGGGAGCTTTCGCATTCCGGCGTCAACGTCTGTATCAGCTTCCCCCCTGACACACTTACCCCTCAGTATGAGCGTGAAATCACACTTCGATCCGGCCGTGCGCAAACGCTAATGGGAACAGTCGCGCCTTGGCCTGTAGACAAAGTTGCCAAAAAGATTGTTTCAGGGGTGGAAAAAGCAAAAGGTGAAATTCATTTTGGCGTCGCACTGACGTTTATGTCATTTTTCTCTCCATTCATTAAGCCAGTTTTGTTTTGGCGTATGCGGCGTCTTTCGGCTCGATCATGATTATCTCATTCACCGAAACGTCGGTTCACGATACCTATCCAGTGGCACTAACCGTTGCATGCTTTTTTGTTGCGGCCATCGTGGTTTACGCTACCGACCGGTTCGCTTTACCGCGTAAGATCCGGCGTGAAAACACGCTCAATCATAGTCGGAAGAGAGTGGTGGTCGAGCAACTGGCAAGATTGCCGATTATCTTTTTTGTCTTTTCGATTTTTTTCGCAATATCATGGCGGCCATTTTACAGCTGCCTCGGCACAATCAGCTTTTTCGTAATTTTTACAGGGATTTCGCGAGCAAAGTTCATATTTATTCGTGAGCCACTTGTGTTTTCGGACATCGCACTTGTCGTGGATGTCTTTAAGTATAAGACAATATTCTACGCCACCAAACTGAATATCGTTTTTTGGATTGTTGCGCTTCTATATGTCTTTGGCGTTTCTGCGCTTTTCATGGTGGAAGAGCCCTCCGTCATTCCCGCTGCAAATACGGGGTTATGGATCATCGCCGGTGTGCTCGTGCCAACTCTCTCAATACTGTTGCTTTTTGTGAAACCGGTCGGGCACGCGGCCGCTTCGGCAGCACAAAAGCTTTTGACGACACTAAATGTGAAGTCGAACACAACGCGTTTTGGCACCTTTACATCTGTAAGCTACCATTTCATGCTATGGCTTGGCATGCGCCGAGACGCGATTATTGGCGAACTAGCGCAGGGGCTTCAAAGTGTTATCAATGACATGTTGGGGCAGCCGAACCGAGAAGCGCCTTTGGTGATCGTTTGGCAGTCGGAGTCCTTCATGGATCTCCGCAATGTGGGTTGCAAAGATCTTGATTTGCCGACGATCGATATGCTCAGGGAGCGCGCTGCTCAATGGGGCCGGTTGACGAGTGTGTTTGAGGGCGGCTACACGCTGCGGACGGAGTTTGCGGTTTTGAGCGGCTTGCAACCAGATGACGTCCACGCTGATGCGAGCTATCCGTACCTCCGTGCTTCGCATTACGCAAATCTCGTTTGGCCGAATAAGCTCCAGAGGGCAGGCTGGTATACGCACTTTATTCATCCTTATGACCGAACTTTTTTCTTAAGGCACAAAGCAATGCCTATCTTCGGGTTCCGCAAACTGACCATGCTCGATGATTTCGACCACTTGCCCGAGAGAGACGGTGAGTACGTGTCGGACAGGAGACTTACGCAAAAGGTCCTGCATATCGCAGATGGAATTGACAAACAGCAGTCCGCCCTGCTTTTCGTTGCATCGATGGCAAACCACGGCCCTTGGGAGTCCGGTCGTTGCAACGGCATGACAGACCCTGTGGAAATCTACAAGGAACTCCTGCGTAAGGCGGATGAGGCCCTAGGTTATTTGGTCCAAGAACTAGACAAGTACGACAGGCCGGTCTGGCTGGCATTTTACGGTGATCATGCTCCTCTTCTGAAGCAATACGCAGATCCGTTTCCTGATCCTCGAACCGATTACTTCATAGTACCTCTGGCGAAAGCAAAACAAAGCAAGCATACCTCGACAGTTGCAAAGTTAGAGGCGCCTTGGACCTTATTTGAAACGCTTCTATGGCATGCGCATCTCTACAAGGAGCAGTTCAAATGAAGTCCGAGGGCCCATATTTGTTTTTACAGGGGCCATCCTCACCCCTTTTCGTAAAAATTGCGGGTCATCTCGAGGCGGCTGGACATATATGCCATCGTATAAATCTAAACGTCGGGGATCAGATTTTCTGGCGAAGGCGAGGGGCGGTCAGCTTTCGGGGAAGTATAGATGAGTGGGGACCTTTTTTGCGCCAGTTTCTTCGTGATCGTAGGATAAAAACGATCATTCTCTTGGGAGAAGAAAGGCCTTATCATAAAGAGGCAGTAAAGGCAGCATACGAGCGCGGGGTAACAGTGGTTGCGATCGAAATGGGCTATCTTAGACCCGACTGGGTAACGGTCGAACTGGACGGATTGTCCTCGAACTCGAGGTTTCCTAAAGATGAAGAGGTTATACTGAAGGCTGCTGCACATTTGCCGGAGCCGGACTGGACACGAAGGTACTCTCAGACATTTCTCGCAGAGGCTCTATATGACATCGCGTACTATCTGCCGACGGTTTTTTTTGGATTTTTGTATCCGAGATACCAATTTCATGGGATATTCCATCCACTAAAGGAGTATGCTGGTTGGGTTGGCCGTTTTGCAAGTCGGCGTCGTCGGTATCGAGAGGCCCGTCGATCAACGGCCCGCTTGTTAGAAGCCAGGTTGCCTTGGGTGGTATTTCCTCTCCAGCTTGAAACAGACTATCAAATACGCGCTCATTCGCCGTTCAACAGTCAAGAAGATGCACTGGCGTTAGTTATGGCGTCATTTGCGAGAAGCTCTGACTCAGAGACTATTTTGGTCTTCAAGGTACATCCCTTGGACAATGGCCTTATTAATTGGAACAGACTCATCCAGCATCTGGCAATAGCCAATGGCGTTTCGCATCGAATTGTCTTTATTGACGGAGGTGACTTTGCGCCGCTTGTTGCGGGGTGTAAAGGAGTGGTTACTATAAACTCCACAGCGGCGTTATCCGCTATACGGGAAGGTATTGCGACCAAAGTCCTGGGAGTTGCCGTTTTTGATGTGCCCGGCGTCACGCATCAGGGTTCACTTGACGACTTCTGGTCCGCTCCATCCGCTCCAGTACCCGAAGTTCGGGATGCATTCTTGAGATTACTCGCCGCTGCTATCCACGAGCGTGGCAACTTCTACTCTCGGGATGGCGTTTCCAACGCTGCGCGCGCGATAGCAAGGCGCTTAGTTGAAGACGCTGTTAACAAACCTGGCGGTGACGGCGGCCACGCTCTTCGCCCCCACCCCGGAAAGGTCCCTTTCAATACTTAACTCCCTTTTCGTCAAGGCCTGCTGGGCCGGGACCCGGTCGGTTTCCAGCTGCGCCATGAAGATGCGTTGAATAGCAGCAAACGGCTTCGCCGGATGAGCGTTGCAGAGTGTTTTTAGCAGCTCCTAACACTACTTTGGCAGATTCGGGCAAGGCAGGTTTGAGATGATTCTGGCTCTCTTCCAATTAGGGCGGGACATGACGGATTGGGATATGGAGCTTTCAGCCTTTTTGCAGCCGTTTCTGGGGAGGCTTGGACACAAGAAACGACGACAGATGTGTCCACTTTATGTGTTGGGACTTATCGGTCCCGGTGACCGCAAAAGTATCAAGGTAATGGCGGAACGGTTCGCTCCGGGCCAATACGACCGCCTCCACCATTTCATATCCGATGGCCTCTGGGATGCTGTCCCTCATCCGATGCGTTTCTGGTTATCGATGACACCGGCCTGCCAAAGAAGGGCGATCGCTCGGTCGGAGTGGCGCCGCAATACGCCTTGATGCTGGCCAAGAGAGCAAATTGTCAGACGTTGGTGTCGGTGACGCTTGCGCGAGACGAGGTTCCCGTCGGCTTGCGTCTGTTCCTGCCGGATAGTTCTATCGGTGATCAGGAGCGCACGGCAAAAGCTGGGGTCCCGTAGGATCTACGGGTATCTCGCACGAAGCCGGAGGTTGCTCTTGCCGAGATCAATCGGTTGATTATGGCAGGTGTCCGGTTCGGCATAGTTCTGGCTGACGCAGGCTACGGTCTGTCGGCTGCGTTTCGAAAGCGGCTGAGTGGACGTGGCCTCACCTGGTCGGTAGGTATTCCCAAGCATCAAAAGGTTTATTGCGATTATGTCGGATTGATCTTTCTCGTCTCCGGTCATGGCCGTCCTCGCAAGCATTCGATCCCCGACACTCTTTCGGTGGCTGCGGAAACGATGTTGACATCTGCAAGCCGGAGGAGGGGTCGCTGGCACCGCGGCACGGGCAGCAGCACATGCCGGTCGAAGCGGTCTGGCTGGTTGGCGAATGGCGATCAAACGACGAGCGCAAATATTACCTGTCCAACTTGCCAGCGGATGCACATTGAAAACGCTGGCGGCCACCATCAAGACTAGGTAGTTCTGTGAACAGGCCCATCAGCAGATGAAAGAGGAGCTTGGTCTCAATCACTTCGAAGGCCGATCGTGGCAAGGGCTGCACCGACATGCTCTCATCATGATGATCGCTTATGCTTTCCTCCAGCAACAGAGATTGCAAACTGCAAAGCGGGAAAAAAGGCAGCCACGAGTTCGCCGTGGGCCGCCTGAACCAACCTTGCCAGCCGTCCGTCGAGCCGTGATCAATGCGTTTGCTATACTGACACGACGGATACGATGTCCGCACTGTCAAACAGCACTTTGGAGTGCTCCCCATTTCACCGGACAGATCGGCTAGATTGATTTAGCCCTAATGCCTGCCGAGGGGAAGCCATTTTGAGTGTGGAAGGGGGATAGATTTCGTTGTAGTCTTCGATCCATCATCCGTCGATGAGCCGGAGCGCCGTTTTGGCGTCTGGCAGAGTTGATATGCGCACTTAATCCCGTTTCAGGGTTTTGACGAATGCCTCTGACATTTCTTTCGACTGGGGGCTGGCTGGCGACCGGCATGAAGCTAGGTGTCAGATTGAGTACTTGCGCAAACAGCCTCGTGTCCCTCGCGGTGTAAGCAGAGCCGTTGTCCGAGAGATGCTCGATTGCGCGCGAGGCTCTGGTCGCCGCGAAGCGCTTCTCAAGCGCCTCGAGCATCATGTCGCGCACATACGAGCCGGAGATGCCAGCATTGGCGACCGCCGTCCAAGCCATGATCTCCCGGTCGAAGGCGTCGATGATGAAGGCGAGACGAATGACCTCGCTATTCCAGCAGGTGAACTCCAGACCGTCTGAACACCAGCGCGGCTTGGAGCGCATGACCATGACCTCGCCGTCGTGGAGGCGGCCCTTGCGAACGGCTGTGTGCTTCTCCAGCAGCATGGCGTGGTTGCCCATAATGCTATGGACCGGTTTGGTGTTGACGACAGGCTGATCGGCTGATCGCCTTTCGCGATTGAGGAACGCGGCGATCCGCCGATAGCCATAGGTTGGCCTTTGATCCACCAGCCTGCCGATGGCGGGCAGAAGCTCTGCATCCTCGGCCTTGTTGTATGGCCCACGCGGCTTTGATCTGCCTTTCAGCCGCTCGATGACGTTTGAACAGGAGACGCCCAGCGTCTCTGCGACGGCCTTCATCGCGAACCGTCCTTCGGCAACAAGATCGGCCGCGATATCCGTTTTTTTGAGTCCGCTTTGGAAAGGGCTTCGCGGAGGATTTCGACCTCCATTGTCTCGTGGCTGAGCATGCGCTCCAACTCGCGGACGCGATCTTCCAGCTTCTTCACTTCCGAATTGCCGCTCACCGGCTCGTCAGAATCCACGGCTGCAGCACCTCCCTCGCTCAAGAGCCTGCGTCACCATTAAAGCAGATTGGGCGCGACGCCATGGCGGCGAGCGGTGGACGATACCGTCTCGCCTGGTTCGAAAATCTGCTCAATGATCGTCAGCTTTTGCTCGGTTGTCCACCGCCTGCGGCGCACATCACCCGTCAGCAATTCAACGTGTCGATACTCGTTAGACATAAGCCTGTCCTCAAGCCTTTCTGCTTATGCCGACTGTCCGATCGAAATGGGGACAGTTCACACTTTCAGCGCGAAAATTCAATTCTGCCAAAGTATTGCTAGATTGCCTCCAAATCTGAATACATTGTCTTGTAACGTTGACGAGGAATGTTGTTTTTAGGATTTTAGTCGGCGCGTTGACGTTCTTCCACACGCTGTTTTGGTAAAAAGCGCATGTTCAAGCGAGCGAGCGCCTTAAAGACTCCCGCACTTCGGTAAGCTCATCGAATGGAGGACCACTGCCACTTTCTGATCATCGTCAGGCTTCAGCTTTCGTTGCATAATATTCCTTGTTTATAATGTAGACATAATTGAAATGAAGTCTTGCTAAACATCGAACTCATCTTGAAGTTGTGTGCTTCCAAGAGTTTGACATTTGAGGGTTAGGCGGAGGAGGCGCAAGGTACTGGCGCGGGCGCATCATGGTCATTCAAAGCCCAGCGTCTAAACCAGATCATGCGTGCAATTAGTTTTCTCTGGTCGGTTCGAGTTTTCATCGCCAGAGGCTCGTGCTGGGGTATTGTGAAAGGTCGTGGGTTTGAAAAAAGGAAGTACAGGAAAGCCGTTACTAGCGATTCTTGGTTTCTTGGGCCGGGGCAATGTTGGTGACGAGGCCATTGTCCAGTGCATTTACGAAGCATTTCGCGAAAAATTTGATTTCGTATTCGTCCTTGATGAGCATGGAGCAAAATCAGGTTGGTGGGACTGGTATCCCTACAATGAATCTGAGCGAATTCATCAAGGTAACATCCACTTCTTTGAAAACCGAATTGCGGGTTTGCTTGTCGGGGGCGGCGGACTTGGTCTGGGATACGGCGCAAGCCAAGCGATAGTAGCTAGATGGGCAGGAACACCTACGGCGCTTGCTGGGACCGACCACACTCACACTGTTGATATTTCACAGGCTGGTATGGAGGCGAGCCGTCGATATCTCGAACTGTTTGATTACGTCGCTCTCCGATCTGCAGTTAGTGTAGAATGGGCGGGGCGCGACGGCGTGACGGTGGAAAGAGGCTCTGACTGGGCTCTTAACTTGGTCACCGACCGTTACCCCGACATACCCTATTCTAAGACGCGCGCCTCGGTCGTAATTCGTGAATTTCCTGAACACATGTTGGACGACAGATACATCAAAGAAGCCGTGAAGCTCATCGAGGGTCTTCGTGACTACAGCTATGAGCCTCTGCTTCTCCCACTATCGCCAGAAGACGTGTCCTTCGCCAATTCAGCTGGCCTGTCGAATATCGCCGATCAAGAGGTCCATTGGTGGAACGCTCGACGTGTGCAGCAGTGGATTGAAGAAAGTCGACTACTCGTTAGCGTCGGGCGTCTACATTCCATGATTTTTGCCGCGAACGTGGGCACCGCGAATATACAGGTTAGACCTGCTGTCCGTACGGGAGTTCCCGACTGGCACTTTCGTAAGCTTGAAGTCATGGCCCAAGAGTTATCTGTGCCGTACGCGCTGTCAGTGTCGGACGCTCTGAAAATGGTTTCCGGTCCGCTGGAAACCGCACAGATGAGAATTGCTGCGAAACAGTGCAGATCTCATTTATCCACAATGATCCAGAAGCTAGGCGAACTTTTCTCGAGAAGGTGACCTACAACTCCAAAGGGCACCTATATTCTCTTTGACGAGAGTCCGAGCGAGACGTGACGGCCCATCCTCAAGCTGGACGAACTAGCTGTCGTGGCATATGATGAAGTTGAGGGCGCTCACGGGTGCGAGCGATCTCCATTGTCAGTTAGAGATTTAACCCCTGCTACGCCGCTGATAGGCACACAGCATATGCAAAAAGTGTAACGCGGTGAATTAAATGACAGCGAATAATTCGGATGTTGATTCGTTCAATGCTCTGATGTCTCGACTAGCCGACGTGAATGATTTGAATGAAGCAATCCAATTGCTGAAACAGATCGCCCCCTTTTATCGCAAAGAAGTGTCTTTTCTCGTGACCCTGCGGGACAAGTGCCACACAATTGGTCTCATCTCAGTCGCTACCAAGTTCGCCAAAGAGGTCGTCGAGATAAATCCCACCTCCGAGAATTTCAGAATAGTTAGCGGTCTTCTAGAAAAACAGGGTCAGTATAAGCAAGCTATTCCTTACGCTCGAGAAGCTGTGTCACTCTCGCAAGATAGCCCCGCTCTATACATTCATCTTGGCATCTTATGTAGTCTCGGCGGCGACTTCAGGGCTGCCAAGAACGTCATGTTACGTGCGTTAGATTTTGTTCCTTCCGACGTAGATGCGCTACATCACGCTGGCTACTCGTCGGAAATGCTTGGCGAATTCGATGATGCCGTGGGATTCGCGACGCGAATATATGAGTTCGATAATAGCAAGTTAAGCTACGCTATTCACGCAGCTAATCTAATGATCAGGCAAGGAAAATGCCTGGAGGCAGCGGAGTATCTCGAAGAAATTATTGCCGGTGGAAACCGATCTTCGGCCATACACAGAACATGCAGCGGCGCCTTCAGCCAGATCGGCGAATACAAGCGTGCGACAGAGCACGCTGTTTTGGCAACCGAGCTCGACCCTAATATCGCGGAGTATCAACTTCACCTATCTTGCGTGCTTTTTGAAAGCGCTCAATATCGCGGGGCCTATGATGCGGCGAAAACTGCTCTGCGATTGGATCCGGACAACTGGGGAATAAAGCGCCACATCGTGACAGTTTGCCTTGAGCTTGGCGAGAATACCGAAGCTGTAACGCACGTTGCCGAACTGCTGAAGGTCCATCCTGACAATGAAGAGTATGCGCAATGTATGCAGCACGTTCTGTTTCAACGTGCAGATAGTTCAATCGGTACTGGAGAGCTTCTCGCCAGTAAAGCGCAAAGGGGAGAACGGCACTTATTCAGAGCCCCTACTTTATCGTACAGCGTCGCTTCCTACCTGCGCGTGATACGCGCTACCTTTTTAAGGGAAATACGTGCAAAATTCGGGGAAACTCGCTTGGGCTACTTGTGGGTGCTCGTCGAACCCATGATACATATGGTGGTTTTGGCTGTTGTATTTCAGTTCACTATGAAAGGCTCGCCGCCGCTAGGAAACTCCTTTTTCTTCTTCTATTTCACTGGTCTTATCCCTTATCAATTATTTATACATACCTGCGAAAGTGTGTCTGCCACAGTAGCGCAAAATAAGCCGCTCCTTAATCTGCCCCCTGTGACAAATTTATCCACAATGTACTCTCGCTCACTGCTGGAGTTATATACAGCAACGCTGGTGATCCTGATTTTTACGATCGGTTTTCTCTTTTTTTCAGTTAACGCATTACCCAAGAATTTTTATTCCGTTTCCGGCGCGTTGATGATGACATGGTTGCTGGCCCTCGGGATAGGGATGATTAACGCGGTTGTGATGTCATACTTTCACGCATGGCATCACATCTTCCAAATTATCCAAAGATTTCTATATTTTACATCTGGTATTTTCTACGTGCCTGGCGCAATGGACTTACACATACGCGAGATTCTCTGGTGGAATCCGCTGCTTCATAGTGTGGACTGGTTTAGGACGGGGTACTTCGAAATGTACCAGCCCCCATGGCTGTCCATTGAGTTTTTGGGTCTGTCTACCGCAGTCGCTCTTGCCGCAGGTTTGCTACTAGAGGCATCATCCAGAAAATCTCTTCGGCGGACAGTATGATTCTTTTCGAAAATGTCTCGAAGTCTTATCGAACGTCAAATTCTGCCAAGGTGGTTTTAGACAAGGCAACCTTCTCCATTCCCTCCGGATACAATCTTGGAATCCTTGGGGGAAATGGAGCGGGAAAATCAACGCTGCTGAGGCTCATTTCGGGTGCAGAGCAACCCGACCGAGGGAGGGTAGCGAGGCGGGCGAGAGTGTCATTTCCCATAGGTTTTGGTGGCACGTTTCATGGCCACTTGACCGGTAAGCAGAATGTCCTGTTCGTTGCGAGAGTGTACGGCGCAGATGCCTCTAAAGTAGTAGAATTTGTTCGCGACTTTTCAGAATTAGGCGACTACCTGAATATGCCCGTCAATACGTATTCCTCCGGCATGGCTGCCAAACTGGCGTTCGGAATGAGCCTTGCGATTGACTTTGATATCTATCTAGTAGACGAGGTCACTGAAGTCGGGGACGCGCGGTTTCGGAAGAAGTGCGCTGACGCCTTCGTTGAAAGAATGAAGCGAAGCGACATAATTATGGTTTCCCACAATAGCCAAACAATCAAAGCCTACTGTGATCGCGCTGCCATACTGTCTAACGGACAGCTAGAGTTTTTTGAATCGGTAGACGAGGCGATGGCTGCTCATAGACGAATGATGGGGGCTTCAAATGCGTAATGTGTTCGTCCGGGATGTAGAATTGCGTAAAGCGGCAGCCCCTGAGAAACGCGAAGGATCTCCACCGTTGGCACGAGATGACCGAGGTATCCAGGTCATCAGTAGACGCATCGTTGAAAAAGCTACGATCGTAAAACGGTATAAGTCGCGGTACTTATCATTACTTCCAGTTAGTTTTTTTCTGTTCGTAATATTGCTACCTTCCATTTATGGCGCTTATCTTATTGGCGTTGCCTCTCCCCGTTACGAGACAGAATTCCGCGCCACGGTGAAATCGGCGCAGTCTTCTCAGGGCGGGCTGTCGATGCTACTCGGGCTTGGATTAGGAGGCCAAAGCGCCACTGATAATGATGCTAATGCCATCGTGCAGTATTTGAAGAGCGCTAGCGCGCTAGATGACATCGGTGAAGCGATCGATCTAAGATCGAAGTTCTCCGCATCATCGATAGACTTCTTTTCCCGCCTCGAAGCCGATTCTACAACTGAGGAATTACTAAGGTACTGGAAAACGGTTATCAAAGCTGATTTCGAGCATTCTACGAGCACCATTACAGTCAGAGTCGAAGCTTTTTCTCCCGAAGACTCGCTGCTCATTGCCCAAGCTGCGTTAGCAAAATCCGAAGCGCTGATAAACAAGATGTCTGATCAAGCCCGGAGAGAGCTTGTGTCGTTCTCAGAGCGTGAAGTGAAGGCAGCGGAAGAACGTCTTGCAAAGGCTTCTTCGGAACTCACCTTGGTAATGGACCAAACTGGGACCCTCAACCCGGAAATGTCTGCGCAGTCATTAACCTCTTCTGCCACGCGTTTACGTGACGAACTTTCGAAATTGAACGCAACCCTAACGTTGCAAAAAACGACTATGAGTGAGAGTGCTCCTCCTGTCATTCAGACCAAGGCAAGAATTTCTGCTGCGGAACAAGAACTGAAGAAGCTAAACGATTTGATCACCGGAAGCGGAGAGCATGGAAAAGCTCTATCAGCGTCGTTGACGGCCTTCACGCTCGCTGAAACCGAGCGTGGATTTGCTGAAAAAGCATACCAGGGGGCTCTAGCCTCGCTTGAGACCGCAAAGCTGGATGCTTCCCGTCGACAAGCATATCTAGCAACGATCGTTGCACCCCATTTGGCGCAGGAGGAGTCGTTCCCACGACCACTGCTTGCCACAGCGACCGCAGCTCTCCTCTCCTTACTGGGTTGGGTGATTGCAGTGGTAACCGGCTACGCGATCAAAGAACACCTTTGACCTATATAAACATCTAAGCGACAGAAATGAAGTCGGTTTGACGTTTAATATTAATGACTTGGGATAATACAGAGGATTATATGAAAAAACCTTCGATGGCCATAGTTAGCACTTTCGATGATCTGTGCGGAATAGCCGGTTACACACGTTTTTTAATAGATCAGCTGAGTGAGGACTTTAATATCCAAGTATTTGACCTAGACCAGTATTTTATGAGGTCAAACCATCCGTCGGTCGCGAAGCATGCGGAAAAAATCATCTCGGACATGGTAAGAGACTTAAAGAAGTTCGATCATGTGAATATCCAGTTGGAATATGGTACCCTAGGCAGGGATTCATCCACAATCATCTCAAGATTTAAGGCATTAGCAGGATCCGCAAAAAATCTATCTGTGACGTTCCACACAGTCCTACCACAAACGCCATTCCCATTCGGGCCGTTCTTCGAGGAGCTGCTGTCGTTCAAGATCGGAAAGGCCATCTTAAGAGTTGCTTCACACCGAAGGTCACGTCGGCTAACCAACGCAGTGTATGGAAGTCTTCGCAGACTCCAAAAGCAGAATCGTGTGTCAATTATTGTTCACACCCGTCGAGACGCCCGACTGATGCGCTATGTCAATCAATTCGATAACGTTTTCGATCACCCTCTCGCATTTGTTAGCCCTACGCAGGCAGAAACTCTCAAATCCACTACGTCTATTGATGATTTTCCTCAACTGAAGAAGCTCGATGGAGGTTCTAAAATTATCGGGGTGTTCGGATTTCTCGGCGAGTATAAAGGCTTCGATACCGCCGTAAAGGCGCTCTTCCATCTGCCCGAAAACTACCATCTGGCTTTCTTCGGCGGTCTACATCCGAACGAGGTATTAAAGGGTCAAAGCGTCCACCCTTACATCAAAAAGCTACTTGATACTGGTCACATCAACTCTCATTTTGACCTTCTCCAGATGCCGCAGACCAAGGTCGCGAACTTCAGCGTCGCTGATAAAAGTTTTTTCGAACTGAGATCGAACAATCTGGCATCAAGGTTGCACTTTATGGGTCCACAAACCGACGCGGGATTTGCCCAAGCTATGGCGGTATGTGACTGTGTTGTGCTTCCCTACCTCGAGGTTGGGCAGTCGTCCTCAGGCCCGATAAGTATTGCTGTCGATATGGGTGCCCCGATAGTCGCGGCCCGCAATCAAGCGTTTGCGCAATTTTCTCGTTATCACGCTAAGTTTGGAGAGACGTTCGAAATCGGAAATTTTTTGGAGCTTGCAGAGAAAATACAAGTTGTGACCGAACGGGGTCACCCAACTGAACTCCCTGTCTATAACACGGTGACGAACAGAGGCACCTACGTAGCTGCTCACCTAGGGGCGGCGAAGTAATCGTTCTGTAACGCCAACTTTAGAGGGTTGATATGCGGCTGATGTTCGACGTCACGCGCACTCTTGCGCGTCGTTATAACGCAACTCCCACAGGGATAGACCGGGTAGAATTGGAGTTCTTACGCTCGTTCATTTCCACCTCGCCTAAAAACAGTGTTAGCTTCGTAGTCACTACTAAGTACGGAAATGCCGTCTTAGCTCCCTCTACGATGAAGCAAATATTTCATGAAGTGACCGAGAGGTGGGGCAGCGCATCCGCTCACCGCAGGAGCCATGTTTCATTGTTGGGCTTGCGTGGTCGGAGGGGCGTTGAGTTGCTCAACGAATTACGTGCGCTCAGCTTTATCGTCAGTCTGGTCATCAAAGATCGGTTTACAAGCGACTTTAAGAAACTATGCCTACGCGCTAGGTCTTCTGTGTTTCTTTCCACATCACATGTCGGTTTGGAGGATGCCAAGAGTTTCCTTTGGTTGGACCGGCACAATGTGAGAGGCGTTTTCTTCATCCACGACACCATTCCTTTGGATTTTCCTGAGTTTTGTAAACCAAATGCAGCCGCTATTCACCGGCGTAGGTTAGAAACTGTAAGTCGGTTTGGGGATCGCATTTTGACTTGTAGCGAGTACTCCAAATCTCGATTGTTGGATCACCTAGGAAAAGATCACAAAATCCACGTTGCGACCCTGGGTAACAAGATTACCTTGCCCACACATACGCAGCCAAGTAACAGAAGGTTACACTTTGTATGCCTAGGAACTATCGAAGGTCGGAAGAACTTATCGTTCCTCCTTGAAATATGGCGCAGCATTGTGCAGCGATATGGTGCTAGTTCGCCGAAGCTTATTATTTTGGGTAAACGGGGATGGAATGCTGAAGCCGTCTGCAGAGTGCTGGACGAAAGTGCGCAACTGCGCCTTTTTGTAGAGCAAAAGGATGGTCTCAGTGATGCGGAGGTGTACGAGGTTTTAGCGAACGCTCGCGGGTTCCTCGCTCCGTCCCTGGTAGAGGGTTATGGTCTAACCCCAACGGAAGCGTTGCAGATCGGAATTCCGGTTATTGCATCTGACATTCCGGCGCATCGGGAAGTGTTAGGCTCATGTGCAACATTTATCGACCCAATCGACGGAACATCTTGGCGAGAGGCAATCATGTCACTGCACAAAAATGAAGACCATCATTCGCGTACCGCTGCCGAGGCGAAAAGGTTCACACCCACAACCTGGAATTCATTTGTCGAGAGTTGTCTGTCACATATCGAGGTTGCTACTCGATAGCTTTCAACCCTTTTTTTCAAAGTGAGAGGCTGAGCCGGGCCGTGGCATGATCCGATATATGGCGCCACTTTCCATCGGTGTCTTCTGCTTCTGAATAATGATCAGAGTAAGGGGAGGAGTCGTTGGTTGTGTCGGCGATTTCGAAAGGCAGGTCACTTCTATGTCGATGCAGTCAGAGAATGGCATCAATTTGCAAGGGCTATAAGGCTGGAATAGCAGATCCGACCTTCTACAATCGCCGCAAAATTCACTCTCACCGTAACAGCTGTTTAAGGTGTAACTGAGGGCAAAAGACTTAGGTGAAGTCCGTCATCTCTTGCGGAAAAACGCCGCACTTGGTTTGCCATTGGAAGGATTCTCCATAACCTCTAGCTCGTCGCAGAAGTCTTTCAAGATCATGACAGCAGGAATCGTCGTATCCCATTCAATATCGTCCATTACGATGATTCCGCCGCTCCGAACTTTCATTCCATACTGAATGACGTCCGCGGCTGCGTTCAGCATTGAATGGCTGCCATCAATGTGAAGAAAATCAATCGTATCGAATAAGTGAGAGACTTTCGTCGAAGATGCTTCGATAAGACAAACCTGGCTTGTGAGCCCGTGGCGAGCTGCAAATGTGTAGACATCCCGTTTGATCTTTTCAAAATCAACGGCTCTCCACCATTCATCGTTTCCATCGGATGTCTTATTTTCTGTGGCTACGGCGTTGCTCCAGCTCTCGATTCCATAAATTCTACCTTGGCCGTTTTCTTTTAGTGCGGCGGCACAAGGGAAGAGAGACATACCGCCGTACACTCCTATCTCAACACAGATATTAGGGCCAAGCTTCCGAATGTATTGGGCCATTGTGCGTGCCTTCTCGTGACTACACCAACCTTCAAGCTCGGCCCGCGACGTTTTTATGATGAATTCCACACCGTCTTCTCGATTTGCTGCAGTGTTCTCTGCAGGAGAGGAGACTGATGCTAAAACAGCGCTAATGTTATTTAGGGCGTCGCTAAAAACATTAGGGTGTACGTTAAGCGTCTCAGCCTCGAAAAGTTCACTAGTCTGTAACCCAGACTTCTCGGCGAGATAATCGCAATGTTTGGTTACTTCGTCGCGCGCGTGAATGAAAAACTTTGTCTCCAACGTCGCTAGTGCGTCTCGGATCGTGATAAGCGCGTCTTCTTCTGACACCACAGATATGGGCTGATTCTGAAGATGCGCGGCCGCCTCTGAGAGTGCAGCAAATTGTTCCATGTACATCAGTTTTCTCCCATGCACGCGATATTAGATAAATTTTTTCTAAATCAACGTAAAGTTGATTTTCGGAGGTGAGGCGCTAGGGTTGCTGAATCCGAATTTAGACTTGAAGTCAGACTCCGCGTTTCTCTGATAGGTTGAAGGGATATTAGCGACCAGCTTTTCCCTATCCCTTCAAGCGAAAGATCCGAACTCGGTCGGGTCCAAGTTTGCAAAGTAAACTTGGGGTGATCTCGGTCGAGCCCGTCGTCGTCAATTCGAACGGAGAATACAAGGATTGAAAGCATCCCGGACCTTCTCTTGGAGACACTTTAGGAAAAGAGGTGGTGAAGCCTAAAGACAGAACCAAACCTAGACCTCATCTTCGACGCCAGAAGGTAAAGTAGCGATGGGCGTCTGACCCGAACGCTTAGAACACTGAGTGTTGATAGTCTTGTTCACCGTTTCCGAAAAAACGCGGCACTTGGTTTACCGTTGGAAGGGTTTTCAAGCACCTCGAGCTCATCACAGAAGTCTTTAAGCATCATGACGGCTGGCATTGTCGTATCCCATTCTATGTCATCCATGACAATAACGCCACCGCTACGCACCTTCGTCCCGTATAGAAGAACGTCGGTGGCTGCGTTGACCATCGAATGACTGCCGTCGATATGGAGGAAATCTATGGTATTAAAGAGGTGAGAAACTTTTGTTGAGGGCGCTTCGATGATGCAGACTTGGCTTGTGAGCCCGTGTCGAGCTGTAAAGGTGTAGACATCCCGCTTAATTTTTTGGAAATCGACTTTGCGCCACCACTCGTCGTTCCAATCGTAGGTCTTGTTCTCAACAGCAACGTCGTTGCTCCAACTTTCAACACCGTATATTTTCCCGTGACCATTGTGCTTTAGCGCGGCTGCACAAGGGAAGAGCGACCGACCGCCATACACGCCAATCTCAACACATATTTCTGCGTCCAGACTGCGAATATAGCCCGCCATGGCACGTGCCTTCTCTGGACTACACCAACCTTCAAGCTCGGCTCCTGACGCTTTGATGATCAACTCAACGATGTTTGCGGAGGTGTTTTGATCAATGGTTGATGGAGGACTGACTGACATCAATACGGACGAAATGTTATTGATGGCGTCGATAAATATATCGGGTGCTACGCTGATGCTCTCGGAGTTAAACAGCTTACTAAGAGACAACTTAGATTTTTGGGCCAAGTAGGTACTATGTTTATGAACGTCGTCGTAAGCAGCGTATGAAAATGTTTTTTCCAAAATGTCGAGGGCGTTTCTAATGAAAGTGAAAGCCTCTTTCTGAGAGGTGATCTGTACTGGACGTTTATAGAGATGAATGGCACTTTTCGACAAAGCTTCAAAACATGTCTCGTACAAGATCTAGCCTCCAGATTACGTAGATCATGAATACCTGTGACGGCGAAACTCGTCTAGGAGTTTTGGGTAATCGCAGTCCTAGGCAGTGTCCCCATAAATTGGGTTCATCTTATTGAGGGTGTATGATTCAATTTCCGTGAAAGGAGATTGCCATGCGCCGTCACGAATTGAGCTACGAAGAATGGGCTATCATTGCACCTCTTTTGCCGAACAATAGCCGTGGAATTGAGCGTGTCGACGACCGCCGGGTGATCAACGGCATCCTGTGGCGTTTCAGGACTGGTTCGTGTTGGCGAGATGTGCCGGAGCTTTATGGCCCGCGCACGACGCTTTACAATCGGTTCTGCCGCTGGCGCAAGGCGGGCGTCTGGGATCGTCTTCTGGACGCCGTTTCGAAGCGTTACGATGGAGACATCGTGATGATCGACAGCTCTTGTGTTCGCGTTCACCAGCATGGTGCCAACGCTAAAAAAGCGGATCTGCCGATCCTTGCATGGGACGTTCACGCGGTGGCCTGACAACCAAGATCCACGCCCTTGTCGATGCAGATGGCAGACCGGTTCGGTTGGAACTCACCGCCGGCCAAGCCGCCGACGCACCGGTGGCTGAAAAGCTGTTGAGCGATCTGCGGCCTGGCGCGACGATCCTCGCCGACAAGGCATATGACACCGACGCAATTCGAAACTTCGCCAAGCAACGCAAATGCTGGGCGACTATCCCTGCAAAGGCCAATCGAAAGCAGACATTCAGCTTCAGCCGCGGGGTCTACCATCAGCGCAATCTCGTGGAACGGTTCTTCAACCGTATCAAGCAGATGCGAGGCCTCGCGACGCGATATGACCGACGCGCTGATCATTACATGGCCACTCTCAAGCTTGCCGCGACAAGGATATGGATCGCCTCAACTAATGAGTCCGTGGACTAAGGGCATTGTCAAAGCCTTCCAAGTCGGAGCATGAGGCAGTAAAGGCGTTGCACCTCGTCTGCGGCGTCCGTGTCGCCCTTTGTTTATCCAGCAGTTCTCCTTTCATAAGTCGAAAGGATTTCCCATGTCCCGTATCTCCATCCCTAGGCTCCAGACTCAATTGATCCACCATGTGACGATCGCTGCAATGTAGCACGTTGCCTCGAAGTTTATCATGAGCTTGTCGTATCGCGTCGCGACACGTCTCCAGTCCTTGAGACGGCAGAATGTCCGCTCGATTATATTCCGTCTTCGGTAGGCGACCGGGTCGAACGGTCTGATCCTCTTTCGGGTTGGATTGTTTGGGATGACTGGTTGCGTGCCGCGTGCCCTCAGGAAGCTGCGTAAGGCGTCGCTGTCGTAAGCCGTATCTGCGGCGCACAGACGTGTCGGAGGCAGGGGATCAAGGAGCGGGATGGCAATGGGTGCATCACCACGTTGCCCAGGCGTTATTCGCAACGCGACTGGACGGCCACAACCATCGACAACAGCATGGACTTTTGTCGATCTGCCGCCTCTCGATCGACCAATTGCTTCGGCATCCGCCCCCCTTTTCCACCAGCGGCAGAACGGTGTGCCTTTGCGGTGGTGCTATCGATCATATGGATGTCGCGATTGGTCATTTGCACCAGAGACTCAAACAGTCGCCGCCATATCCCTTTTGCAGACCAGCGATGGAAGCGATTATAGATCGTTGTCGAAGGCCCGTAGCAGGATGGACAATCCTGCCAGCGGCAACCGGATCGCAAGACGTGGATGATGCCGCTGATAACCCGGCGATCGTCAGTACGATGAGCGCCGGGTTGGTTGGTCGGAAGCAGCGGCGAAATCACTGCCCACTGTTCGTCATCAAGCCAAAATTCGCCCGCCATGGTCAAACACTCCTGCTTCTACAGGTAGTGAATCATAGATAGCCAATTTCATCAACAATTTGATTGGGTTTCGACCCTAAGCCACGTCTGGCTTCAGAAGGAGCCCAAGCGATCCTCAACGCGATCAACACCAAGCTTGACCTGTTCCTAACTTTTCCGCGCCCTCTCCCACGATCTCGCGGTTCTCCATAAGCACGCTGCGCTGAATCAGAGATTGAGCAAGGCGCTTGACGTCAAGACGCACGAGCGGAACGCTCTTGCTATTGCCGCGGTGAATAGCTGTGGATATTGCGGCGGTGCGCATAGCTTCACCGGCCATACCCACTCTGAAAGTATCGAGTAGATGGAACGTACGAGACTTTTTGTCGCCAAGACCAAGTACACTACCGTCATCATTCAATACCATCAGAAAGAGGATGTCGGTGTCGTTGAATAGAAAGAGTGTGTCGTAAACTCGAATGTCCGTCCACCTCTCCACGTGGTCTGCTGTTGCATCGTGGCTTCTGAAGCCAATGGCGGGTTTTACACTGGCCAGAGGAACGATCGAGGGATGCGGATATCGGCGGCGGTTGCGCTTCGCGCAAACTCCATCGGATTGTCCTATAGTGAAGAATGTCGCTGCCCTGACGGCTTCGACATTGATGTTCAAACCATGGAGGAGATGGATATGAGCAGGAACCGAGGCGTTGTCTATTTACGGCCAGGTCAGGTGGAGGTTCGTGATATTGACGATCCGAAGCTCGAGGCGCCGGATGGGCGCAGGATCGAGCATGGCGTGATCCTGAAAGTCATTTCGACCAATATTTGCGGCTCTGATCAGCACATGGTGCGTGGTCGCACGACGGCCATGCCCGGCCTTGTGCTGGGCCACGAGATTACTGGCGAGGTTATCGAAAAGGGCATCGATGTTGAAATGCTGGAGGTCGGCGATATCGTCTCCGTGCCCTTCAATGTTGCCTGTGGTCGTTGCCGTTGCTGCAAGTCGCAGGACACCGGCGTCTGCCTCACCGTCAATCCATCCCGTGCAGGTGGCGCCTATGGTTATGTCGACATGGGCGGCTGGATCGGTGGCCAGGCGAAATACGTCACCATTCCCTATGCCGACTTCAATCTTCTGAAATTTCCCGATCGCGATAAGGCAATGTCGAAGATCCGCGATTTGACCATGCTTTCGGATATCCTGCCGACTGGTTTCCACGGTGCGGTAAAAGCGGGCGTCGGCGTCGGATCGACCGTCTATGTGGCGGGCGCCGGTCCGGTCGGTCTGGCCGCTGCGGCCTCTGCCCGCATTCTCGGTGCAGCCGTCGTGATGATCGGCGATTTCAACAAGGAACGCCTGGCGCATGCCGCCAAGGTCGGCTTCGAGCCGGTGGATTTGTCCAAGGGTGATCGCTTGGGCGACATGATTGCCGAGATCGTCGGCACCAATGAAGTCGATAGCGCGATCGACGCCGTTGGATTTGAAGCTCGCGGACATGCCGGTGGTGAACAGCCTGCTATCGTTCTCAATCAGATGATGGAGATCACCCGCGCCGCCGGCAACATCGGTATCCCAGGCCTTTATGTGACCGAAGATCCGGGCGCTGTGGATGAGGCGGCGAAGCAGGGAAGCTTGTCCTTGCGCTTCGGTCTTGGCTGGGCAAAGGCGCAGTCCTTCCACACCGGACAGACGCCGGTCCTGAAATATAACCGTCAGCTGATGCAGGCTATCCTGCATGATCGGCTACCGATCGCCGATATCGTCAACGCCAAAATCATTGCGCTGGACGATGCGGTGCAAGGGTATGAAAGCTTCGACCAGGGGGCGGCAACAAAGTTCGTTCTCGATCCGCATGGCGATCTGATCAAGGCCGCCTGACCGCTTCCGTTGAACCCGATCAATAAGAAGCGCCCGCGATTTTGTCGCGGGCGCTTTTATTTGCGTCAACCGATAACGCTTGCCGAGCCGCCCGATCTATTGCGCCGGACCGTCATTAAAGCCGACTTCATCGACCAGCTCGGACGCCTCTTTCCGGTGCGCTGCAATCTCGGTCAGCGACAATGTGTCAGGCTTGATCGGCCCAAACCCTTTCACGACCTCGGACGGCTGCGCGCCGGGAAGCACCGGATACTCGAACACCTGCTTGGCATAGATTTCCTGCGCTTCTCCCGAAGCCAGGAATTCCATCAGCTTCAAGGCGTTTTCTTTGTTTGGCGCGTATTTCGTCATGGCAACGCCGGAAATGTTGACGTGGGTGCCGCGATCTTCGGCATTGGGGAAGATGACCTTGACGCTGTTAGCCCAGACTTTTTCCTCTGGTTCCTGCTCATTGGTCAGCATCAGACCAACATAATAGGTGTTGCCCAGCGCGATATCGCATTCGCCGGAATAGATGGATTTCGCCTGGCTGCGATCCGTGCCATCCGGCTTGCGTGCCAGATTGTTCTTCAAGCCTGTCAACCATGTGCGGGTGTAGTCCAACCCGTGATGGGCAATCATCGAGGCGAAGAGTGCGATATTATAGGAATGCTGTCCGTCACGAATGCAGATCTTACCCTTCCATTTGGGGTCGGCAAGCTCCTCATAGGTGATCGCCTGCTGCGTCACGCGCTCCTTGGAGGCATAGACGACGCGCCCGCGGGTCGTCAGTCCAAACCACTCGCCTTCAGGATCGCGAAGATTGGCGGGAATGTCCTTTTCTATGACAGGGTCGTTGAGGACCGGTTGCGTCACGCCGCCTTCCTTCGCTTCCACCAGCCGCGCGATATCCACGGTCAGCAGAATATCGGCCGGAGAATTGACACCCTCCGCCTGGATGCGCTCGACCAGACCCTTATCCAGGAACAGGACATTGGTCTCGATTCCGGTTTCCTTGGTAAAAGCGTCAAGCAGCGGCTGGATCAATTCGGGCTGGCGGTAGGAGTAGACATTCACCTCACCACCGGCGAATGCTGATGACGCGCTGCCACAGGCGACAGATAACACCGTACCAAGCGTCAGAAAGCTGGTTTTCAAGCTTGCCATGCCACAGGTCTCCGCTAGGATTGAATAGTGGAGTTCTTTGTTCATGAATCGGCAGGCCGGTCAACGGTCAACCGCGGGAGATCGAACGGGTAAGGAAGTTTTTTTCGTGTCTGGAATTGTTCTAAACTGAAAAACAAACTATATAACTCCACATTACCGACTAGGAGATCAGCATGCGTTTGACCAAACAGACCAACTATGCAGTCCGCATGTTGATGTATTGCGCCGCCAATGACGGCAATCTGAGCCGCATTCCTGAGATTGCCAAGGCTTATGGCGTCTCGGAACTTTTCCTTTTCAAGATCCTCCAGCCGCTGACCAAGGCTGGTCTCGTCGAGACCGTGCGCGGTCGCAACGGTGGCGTGAAGCTTGGCAAGCCTGCCGACAAGATCAGCTTGTTCGACGTGGTCAAAGTCACCGAAGACAGCTTTGCCATGGCGGAATGCTTCGAGGATGGCGCTGTCGAATGTCCGCTTGTCGATAGCTGCGGTCTCAATTCCGCGCTCCGCAAGGCCCTGAATGCCTTCTTCGACGTTCTCACTGAATATTCGATCGACGATCTCGTCAAAGCCCGTCCGCAGATCAACTTCCTGCTCGGTCTCGATCAACTGGCGCCACGCGTCCATCCGACCCCGGTCGCAGCCGCCTAATCAGAGCGTCGAGCTTGTTTCCAAAAGCCTGCCCGCAAAACTGCCGGCAGGCTTTTCTTTTGGAAGAGCTTGATTTCAGCAGCGATGACGGCGCAAGTGGACGTCTCCTGTTTGCGTTCTGATTCCCACCGGTGCCATGATCTCCATATCCGAGCTTTCTCGCCTTGCCCTGACTGTCTTCATCGGCAGTCTTGGCGCGCTGTTCGGCGTGCTCGTCGGTCTGCCGGCTCCCTTTCTCTGCGGCCCGGCACTCGCCGTTACCGCCGCAAGTCTTCTCGGCCTGACGCTCTCCGTGCCGAAGAACCTTCGTAACGCCACCTTCGTCATTGTCGGCGTATCGATGGGAACGAACATAACGCCAAACGTCTTCCAAGCTGCCAGAACATGGCCCTTGAGCTTCATCGCAGTGCTGTTAACGGTGGTGGCGCTTCTTTATACAGCCTATTGGATCCTGCGCTTCATCTTCCGCTATGACCACACGACCGCGATGCTCGGCGCTTCTCCTGGCCACCTCAGCTACATTATCAGCCTCACGGCGGAGACCAAGAGCGATCTCGCAACTGTCAGCGTCATCCAGAGTGTCCGCGTTCTGGCGCTCACACTCACCGTGCCGCTGATTGTCAAATATCTCGATCTCGTCAGCGTCGAGCCCTCCATCCTGCCGCCACCCATGCCAGCGCTGGAACTTGGCCTGACACTGCTGGCGTCCCTGATCGTTGGGCTCATCTTCATGCGATGGCGCTTTCCGGCGGCACTGCTTCTCGGTGGCGTCGCTGTTTCCATCGGCTCACACGTCACAGGCTTCTCCAGCGGCGGGGTGCCGGATTGGCTAGCGATCCCCACCTATATCGTTCTGGGAAGCCTGATCGGCACGCGCTTCTCGCGCTCCTCGCTGAAAGACATGCGGAAAGCGTTTTTGGCGGGTGCCGTCGTCACGGTTGCGGTCGTCGTCCTCGCCTGTTCGGTCGCCGTTCTCGTCTCAAGTCTGACGGGTGTTCCGCTGAACGCCGTGATGATCGCTTTCGCGCCCGGTGGCCTTGAGACGATGGCAGCCATGGCGGTGATGATGCATGCGGATACGGCCTATGTCGGCTCGCACCATGTGTTGCGCCTGCTGTTTCTGTCGGTGCTCATGCCGTTCGTGATCGGCAAACAAGCACGCGGGCGTTGAGCGTCAGGCAAGAAACTTCGGATTTTCCCTCGTCCGCATTTTTCGCTGCAACTTTTTTGTCGCTTACCTCGTTACCTCGTGCTGAACCGGGGACAGTCGCTCATCAGTGTTGGTCAGAAAGACGAGGCATTGTCCTGCCCGAGTAACCGTTCCGAGTGGAGATTGCCCATGAACCGTCTGATGAAGCTGGCCGGCGCTGGATTCGCGCTTGCTCTCTATGCCTCGATTGCCCAAGCGCAGGTCGTCGTCTCATCCAAGATCGACACGGAAGGCAGCGTTCTCGGCAACATCATCCAGTCGGTTTTGAACGTCAACAATATTGCCACCACCGACCGTATCCAGTTGGGCGCGACGCCCGTCGTGCGCAAGGCGATCATCGCAGGCGAAATCGATATCTATCCCGAATATACCGGCAACGCCGCCTTCTTCTTCGAAAAAGCAGATGATCCCATCTGGAAGGATGCCGCCAAGGCTTATGAGGAAGCCAAGACGCTGGATTACGATGCCAACAAGATCGTCTGGTTGTCGCCTTCTCCTGCCAACAACACCTGGGGTATCGCGGTTCGCAAGGATGTGGCGGAGAAGAACAATCTCAAGACACTGACCGATCTCGGCAAATATGTTGCAGGTGGCGGCCAGATCGTGCTTGCCGCATCCTCGGAATTCGTGAACTCCGCAGCCGCTCTGCCCGCCTTCCAGAAGACCTATGGCTTCACGCTGAAGCCGGAGCAGCTGATCACGCTCTCCGGCGGCGACACGGCAGCGACGATTGCTGCGGCCGCCAACCAGACCAACAATGCCAATGCTGCCATGGTCTATGGCACCGATGGCGGTATTGCGCCGTCCGGCCTCGTCGTCCTGATGGATGACAAGAACGTGCAGCCGGTCTATCAGCCTGCGCCGATTATCCGCGAAGAGGTGCTGAAGAAGCATCCTGACATCGAGAAGGTCCTGAAGCCGGTCTTCGAAAAGCTCGACCTCACGACACTGCAGGAGCTGAACGGCCGGGTGCAGGTGGGTGGAGAGCAGGCCAAGGCCGTTGCGCTCGACTTCCTCACCAAGAACGGCTTCGTGAAGTAAGAGGTGTCGTTGCGGAGCGGGAACGCCATTTCAAAGCCGCAGAGCGTCACACGACATGTCGATAAGGTCGGCGTGCTGATCTGCGGCCTGCTTCTCTATGCTGCGCTCGTTCCCCCTTTTGTCAGCTTCCGCGCAAACCGTATCGTGCAGGGGGAAGGGCGCTTTCTACTGGACAGCATGCCGCCCCCCGTTGGTTACGGCTTGATCGGCATCATCCTTTTAGCCGCCGCGGTCGCGCTCTTCGCCGCTAATACAAAGGTCCGTTTGGCAACCGCCTTTGCTGCACTGATCGCGCTGGCCGTTGCTGTCGGCCTTTCCGCTTCATCTCTGATTCCGCCTGAAAATACCTATGCCCGCGTGTCGGCGGCCAGCGGTTTCTGGTTGTTGCTTGCCGGGCTGGTGGTCCTGGCAACGGATGCGATTGCAAGACTTCGTCCCAAGCCTCTGACACGTCTCATCCTGCTTGCTCTCTCACTGCTGCTTCTCAGCGCCTTTCTGCTCTCCGGCCTTTGGAAGGATCTTTCCGTCATCAAGGAGTACCAGAGCCGCGCCGACATCTTCTGGACGGAAGCGCAGCGCCACCTTCAACTGGCCCTGGGCTCCGTCTTCGCCGCCATGCTGGCAGGCATTCCTCTGGGAGTGCTGTGTTTCAAGGTGGAGCGCATCCGCGCCGCCATGCTGAACAGCCTCAACATCATCCAGACCATCCCATCCATCGCGCTCTTCGGCCTGCTGATTGCGCCACTCGGCTGGATCGGCACCCATGTCCCCGGCGCGTCGGACATCGGTATTCGCGGCATCGGAGCGGCACCAGCCTTCGTTGCGCTGTTTCTTTATTCCCTGCTGCCGATCGTTTCCAATACGGTCGTCGGGCTCGCCGGCGTTTCGCCTGCCGTGCGTGATGCGGCGCGCGGCATCGGCATGACGGGCCGGCAAAGCCTTTTCAAGGTCGAGTTCCCGCTGGCGCTTCCCATCATCTTGACCGGCATCCGCATCGTGCTGGTGCAGAATATCGGGCTTGCGACGATTGCGGCGCTCATCGGTGGCGGGGGCTTTGGTGTCTTCGTCTTCCAGGGGATTGGCCAAACGGCCATGGACCTCGTTCTTCTCGGAACCATCCCGACCGTCATCCTGGGATTTGCCGCGGCAATTCTGCTGGATGCCCTGATCGACAGCAAACTCCTGTCACGAGGAAAAGCCGCATGATCGAAGTCGAAGGCCTCACCAAGCGATATGGCGAAGCGACGGTCGTCGATACAGTGAGCATCGCCATCCAACCCAGAAGCGTTACCGTCATCGTCGGCACGTCCGGCTCGGGAAAGACGACGCTTCTGCGCATGATCAATCGATTGGTCGAGCCGACATCGGGCCTCATTCGTATCGATGGGCGAAATGTTCTCGATCTGCCCGGTTTCGAACTCCGCCGCAGCATCGGCTACGCCATCCAGGGGCACGGGCTTTTTCCGCATCGGACAGTGGGACAAAACATTGCCACCGTGCCGGAACTGCTTGGCTGGGCTCGGCAGCGGGTCTCCGCGAAAGTCGACGAACTGCTCACGCTCTTTCAACTCGATCCAAAACTTTATGCTGACCGCTTCCCGAGTGAGCTCTCAGGTGGTCAACAGCAGCGCGTCGGCGTGGCGCGCGCGTTGGCAGCCGAACCGAATATTCTTTTGATGGACGAGCCCTTCGGCGCGCTCGATCCAATCATCCGCGCCAAGGCGCAGGAAGATCTTCTGACGATCCAGAAGAAACTCGGCGTCACCATTGTCCTCGTCACCCACGATATGGATGAGGCCTTCTTCCTGGCGGATCGGATTGCCGTCATGGATAAGGGAAAGATCGTGCAATATGGACCACCTGCGGAACTGGTCCTGAACCCGGCGACGCCCTTCGTCAGAACGCTGATCGGCGAGCGGGAAAGGCCTTTGAGGCTGCTATCAGTTTCAACCGTCGCGGAGATCGTTGAGCCCGGAGAGGCGGAAGGCGAACCGCTCACCGGCAGCCTCAGCCAACGCGACGCACTGTCCGCCATGCTCTGGGCGGGACGAGACAGTCTCCCGGTTGTCGGCACCGATGGGCAGAAGATTGGCCGCATCCGGCGCGAAACACTCTTGCAGCAAGCTGCGGGCTGTTCATGACAAGTCCTCGCTATAAAGCACTGTTGGGGCCGGTCCTTCTGTTGGGACTTGCGCTGCTGCTTGTCGTTTTTCTGGTGAGACCAAGTACGTTTTCCCCGATCTTCTCGCCGCTTGTCCAGACCAATGCGCCCGCCATCTATCAGCAGGCCGACCTTCTGTCCCTGACGCTCTCCCATCTGGCAATCGTGGGGATGGCAACGGCGGCCGCCACACTGGTAGCGGCTACACTTGCCGTCCTCGTCAGCCGTCCATTTGGTCAGGAATTCCTGCCGTTGTCCCGCAGCATCGTCAATATCGGCCAGACATTTCCGCCCGTTGCCGTGCTGGCGCTTGCCGTTCCGATCATGGGGTTCGGGCAGAAGCCGACGCTGGTGGCGCTATTCCTCTATGCCTTGCTTCCGGTCTTTGAAAACACACTCACGGGCCTGATGACGGTCCCCGCATCCATCACCGAGGCAGCCCGTGGTGCCGGCATGACCGGCTGGCAACGCTTGTGGAAGATCGATATCCCGCTTGCCATGCCCGCGATCCTTGCCGGCATTCGACTATCCGCCGTCATCAGTCTCTCCACCGCGACGATCGGCTCGACCGTGGCAGCGCGCACGCTGGGCGAAGTCATCATTGCCGGTCTGCAATCCAACAATCTCGCCTTCATCCTGCAGGGCGGTTTGATCGTGGCGGCACTTGCGGTGCTGATCCACAGTGTCTTTTCGATGCTGGAAACCAAGGCGGCGCACCGCGCAGGTCGGTAACGCATTTTGTCTAGACAAATTATTTTCCCTGTGAATTAATGCTCCTTAAAGAAGCGGTGGACATCGCCGCTCAAAAATAGAGCAACAGGGGAACGATCATGAGAAAGACACTGGGTTTTACCCTTCTCGCCGCCGCACTCTTTTCCACCGCGGCCCACGCTGAAACACCCGTCACCATCGGCATGTCCGGCTGGACGGGCTTTGCGCCGCTGACACTCGCCAAGGAAACGGGCATTTTCGAAAAGAACGGCCTCAAGGTCGAGATCAAGAAAATCCCGCAGGCAAGCCGCCATCTGGCGCTGGCCTCTGGTGACATTCAATGCGCGGCAACCACCGTCGAGACATGGGTGGCCTGGAATGCCAACGGCGTGAAATCCACCCAGATCTTCCAGATGGACAAGTCTCATGGCGCGGATGGCATGGCGGTTCGCACGGATATTGCCAAGATTGCCGACTTGAAGGGCAAGACGATTGCCGCATCGGCACCGGGCACCTCGCCATACTTCTTCCTCGCCTGGATCCTCAAGGAAAATGGCCTCACGCTGAAGGACGTGAAGGTGGTGAACCTCGAGCCAGGCCCGGCAGCACAAGCCTTTGTTGCCGGCCAGAACGATGCCGCCATGACCTATGAGCCCTATCTCTCCACGGTTCGTGCCGCACCGGACAAGGGCAAGATCATCGCCACCACGCTGGATTATCCGGCCGTCATGGACACGTTCGGCTGCACGCCGGAATTCCTCAAGGCCCACCCGGATGCGGCGAAGGCGCTGGCGACGAGCTACTTCGAAGCGCTCGACGCTATCAAGGCCGATCCAGAGAAGGCTTACGCCACCATGGGCGCGGATGTGAAGCAGTCGGGCGAAGCCTTCGGCAATTCCGCCAAGTTCCTCGAATGGCAGGACAAGGCGGCCAACCAGAAGTTCTTCGAAGGCGAGTTCAAGACCTTCTCGGAGAAGGCGGCCGATCTGCTTCTCGAAATCGGCGTCATCAAGTCGAAGCCAGATCTTTCGACGCTCGCCGATACCTCCTTCATCAAGTAATCGGCCAATCACGTAACACAATCGGGCGCGGCTTGCCGCCGCGCCCTGCCTCATGACTGTCGGGATCGACATGCAGCCACTACAGCCTATAAAACACAGCACGCGGATTGCGCTCGGCATCCTGTTCTTCGTGCTGTTCTTCCTCGCCTGGGGCATCGCCACACTGGGTGGATTCGTTTCGCCGACCTTCCTCGCAGACCCCATTACCATGCTGAATGACGGGATCTATCTGATCACCGCGCAGGGCTTTGCCTATGATATCGGCATGACCATCTGGCGCGTGGTGGGCGGCTTCGTCTTGGCGGCGATCATCGCCGTACCGCTCGGCATCGCCATGGGCGCTTACAAGCCGATCGAGGCATTGCTTGAGCCTTTCGTCTCCTTTGCGCGCTATCTTCCCGCCTCGGCCTTCGTGCCGCTGCTGATCCTCTGGGCCGGGATCGGTGAAATGCAGAAGCTGCTGGTGATTTTCATCGGCGCAGTGTTTCAGATCATCCTCATGGTTGCCGTCGCCGTTGCTGGAACCAGACGCGATCTCGTCGAGGCTGCCTATACGCTCGGTGCCAAGGATCGCGGCGTGGTGCGCCGGGTTCTCATCCCGGCCAACGCGCCGGATATTGCCGAAATCCTGCGTCTGGTTCTCGGCTGGGCCTGGACCTATGTCATCGTGGCGGAACTGATCGGCGCGTCGTCCGGCATCGGCTACATGATCATCAACAGCCAGGCGCTGATGGCGACAGGGCAGATCATTTTCGGCATCATCGTCATCGGCGTTATCGGCCTCATCTCGGACTTTGCCTTCAAGTCTCTCAATCGCAAACTGTTCGCCTGGAGGCTTGCCTGATGAACGAACTCATCATCCAGGGTGTCAGCCGCACCTTTCCGGGCGTGCGTGGCGGTACGCCGACACTCGCTCTCCAACCGACGGACCTCGAAATCCCCAAGAACGACTTCGTCACCATTCTCGGGCCTTCCGGCTGCGGAAAATCCACATTGCTTCGCATTATTGCGGGTCTTGATCGCCCGACCACCGGCAAGGTTCTGCTGGCTGGCCAGGAAGTGAAGGGACCGGGGGCTGATCGTGGCATGGTCTTTCAGTCCTATACCCTGTTTCCCTGGCTCACTGTGCGCGAGAACGTCGCCTTTGGCCTGCGCGAGCGAGGCGTGGCGGAGAAGGAAAAGTGGGACGTCGTCGACAGCTACATCGACAAGGTCGGCTTGCGGGGCTTCGAGAACCACTGGCCCAAGCAACTGTCCGGCGGCATGCAGCAGAGAACGGCGATTGCCAGGGCGCTTGCCAACGGCCCACGCATTCTGCTGCTCGATGAACCCTTCGGCGCGCTGGACAACCAGACGCGCGGCCTCATGCAGGAATTGCTGCTCGGCATCTGGGAGCGGGAGCAGAAGACGGTCATCTTCGTGACGCATGATATCGAGGAAGCGGTCTTCATGGCCAACCGTGTGGTGACGATGTCGGCGCGTCCAGGCCGCATCAAGTCCATCACTCCTGTCGATCTTCCGCATCCGCGTCATTACACCGTCAAGGCCAGCCCGGAATTCTCTGAGCTGCGTGCGCGGCTGACCGAGGAAATCCGCGGAGAGGCAATTGCGGCGGCCACCCATGGCTAAGCTTTGCTGACGGTGATATCAGGCGGGCTATCAAAGCGCCGTGCGTCCTGTTGGACCCACAAACGACGCTTTACCTTTTTGAAGATACGCATCGTGCTTTTCCGAAAAGCGATTTCCGATTTTCGGGCCGATGTGTAAACGGAACAAGAACCATGGCTGAAGCGGCGGCACCGCAGGAAAAGTCCTTGCACGAACGCATCATGAGCGACGTGGAAGGCCGGATTCTGTCGGGCGAATGGCCGCCCGGCTATCGTATTCCCTTCGAGCACGAGCTGACGAAAGAGTATGATTGTTCCCGCATGACGGTGAACAAGGCGCTGACCGAGCTGGTCAAGAAAGGCCTGATCGAGCGCCGCCGTCGCTCCGGCAGCTTTGTCACCCGTCCGCATGCGCAATCGGCGGTTCTGGAAATTCACGATATCCAGCGTGAAGTCCAGCAGATGGGACTCACCTATGGCTACCGGCTGGATGATCGCGAGTTGCGCAAGGCGACGTCTCAGGATCGAGCAGCACTGGAGGTCAAGGCGGGTGCCAGCATTCTCTCGCTGACCTGCCGGCATTTCACCGGTGACATTCCATTCTGTCTTGAAGACCGCATCATCAATGTCTCCGCCGTGCCGGAGGCAAGGGAAGCGGATTTCTCCTCCGTCGGTCCGGGGTCATGGCTTTTGCAGATGGTACCCTGGAGTGCTGCCGAACACCGCATCCGCGCCATCTCCGCGGATCGGCGCATTGCCGATGCGCTCGCGATCCCCGTTGGCACCGCCTGTCTGGTCGTTGAGCGGCGAACCTGGCACGGCCAGACCTATGTCACCCATGTCACAGTGACGTATCCGGGTGATCGTCATGAGCTGGTAGCGCAGTTCCTGCCGATGCAGCAGCAGTGATTCCTGGCAAGCGAGCGCAAAAACATCGCTTCATCACGCATGTTTTTCTGAAAGATGAGTTTACAGCTCCGGTTTACACGATGTATTAGTTGCTAATCTTACTCCACTTATAGCGGGGCGGGCTTGCATGTCCGCTGCTTCGGTGCGGGTAGGGGCTATGCCGATGCGTCTGGTCGTCGTGCAGTACAGAAACCCGGGACCATCTGATGACCTCCACATTCTCGCTTTCTTCGTCCAATCCTGTCATGGCGCCATGGATGCGGTACCGACACGTAGCGCTGGCAATGACCGTCATGCTCTGCGTCTCTTCTGTCCAAGCCGTTGCCCAGACCGCAGCACCGACTGAAAACGTGCCCGCCACGACGCAGGTCGAGCCTCAGCAGGCTCCTTCGCCGGCTACGAATTCCACCCCGCCCGCTCCCCTTCAGCCATCGCAAGCGCCACAGGATCAGCAAGCGCCTGCAACGACGGCTCCTTCGTCAACAAGCGAAGCCTCCGATCAACCGTCCGGCGTACAGACACCGTCAGCAGCAGAGCCAAGCCCCGCTGGTGAGGCTCTTTCTCCGGTGGAGGTGAGCGCCGATGAACGGTCCGATATTCCGCACAATCTGTCCCCTTGGGGCATGTTCATGGCGGCAGACTGGGTCGTCAAAAGCGTCATGATCGGCCTTGCTCTGGCCTCGCTCATCACCTGGACGGTCTGGCTGGCGAAGTCGATCGAGCTTGCAGCAGCACGGTTGCGCGCAGGTTCGACGCTGAAAATCGTTCACAAGGCGAAGACACTGGCCGAAGCCACTGATGCCGTCGAGAACAAGGGCGGTCCTGCGGCCTTGATGTTGCGCATGGCCTCCTATGAGATGCAGCTTTCCGACGCTGTTGTGGCGCACACCGATGGCGGTGGCATCAAAGAACGCGTCTCCTCCATCCTGTCGCGCATCGAAACCCATGCGGGCCGTCGCATGTCGCGCGGCACCGGCGTCCTCGCCTCCATCGGTTCTGTATCCCCCTTCGTCGGTCTCTTCGGGACCGTCTGGGGCATCATGAACGCCTTTATCGGTATTTCCGAATCGCAGACGACCAACCTGGCGATCGTTGCCCCCGGCATCGCTGAAGCACTGCTGGCAACGGCAATCGGCCTTGTGGCCGCCATTCCGGCGGTGGTGATCTACAACGTCTTCGCCCGTTCCATCACCGGCTATCGCCATCTGCTGGCCGATGTTGCTGCGGGCGTCGAGCGTCTCGTCAGCCGCGACCTTGATTTCCGCCGCATCCCGCCTGGCAGCGCGTCCAAGCCTCAGGTCTCGCTGGTAGGACGATAAGATCATGGCGGGCGGTATTCGAGAAAGTCACGGGGAAGAACTTCCCGAAAACCATGAAATCAACGTCACGCCCTTCATCGACGTGATGCTGGTGCTGCTCATCATCTTCATGGTGGCGGCGCCGCTTGCGACCGTGGATGTCAATGTCGACCTTCCGGCCTCGACGGCAAAGCCGGCCGAACGCCCTGACGAGCCGCTATACCTGACGGTGAAGGATGATCTGTCGCTCAATATCGGCAATGATGCGGTGGCGCGTGAAGCGCTTGCGACGAGCCTCGATGCCAAGACGGGCGGCAAGAAGGACACGCGTATCTTCCTGCGCGCTGACAAGGCGGTGGATTACGGCCACTTCATGGAGATCATGAACCTGCTGCGTGACAGCGGATATCTGAAGATCGCGCTTGTCGGGCTGGAGGGTGTTGCAGCCCCAGCACCAAATGCCGCACCAGCCTCTCCCTCCAGCCAGCCGCAACCCGGCCAGCCCGCGCCTGGTCCAAATGGAGGCGCGCAGTGACAGACCCCGTCCAGCTCCGGTCCGGACGCTCCCGCTTGGGAGATGCCGCGCTCTGGTCTGTGGCAGCGCTCGTCATGGTTTCGGCGCATGCGGTTGCCGCCTATTATCTGATGCAGCAGAGCAAGGTCGAGTTGGGCGATAACGCGCCTCAAGCTGCAATCATGATCGAGCTTGCGGCTCTGCCGGAGGCCGTCAATACCGAGCAGACGGTTGAAGCCAATGACGAGATCGAAACAGAAGAAGTCAAGAGCAACGTTGCCGAACCGGTAGACGAACCTCCACCAGTCGAGCCGCCGCCGGAACCCGTTCCAGGGCCTGTCGTCGAGCAACCGCCACCGGAGCCTGAGCCCACACCTGAGGTGCAGCCAGAGATAGCGCAACCCGTCGAGCAGGAGCCTCCGCCGGAACCGGTGCAGGAGATCGATCCCATCGAGCAGCAGCAGGTGGCAGAACTCGAGAATGTCGAGGTTCCGCTTCCGGTGCTTCGCCCACCTCCGCCACCGGTGCAAAAGAAGGTGGAGAAGGACAAAGAGCCAGAAAAGAAGCGCGTGCAGAAGCCGACGCAGGCGCAACAGCAATCACAGCGTCGGGATATCGCTAAAGCAGAGGCGTCCCAGTCCGACAGAACGGCTGCTTCACGCAATAGCGCTGGGTCCGCATCGTCTTCCGTCTCTCCCGCTGATTGGGCATCGAAGGTTCAAAGCGCTGTTGCCCGCCGTATCGTACGCGGCGCGGGACGTTCTGGCATGACAGTCACTGTGTCCTTCGTCGTGCAAAACGATGGCTCGATTGGTCGGCTCAGCGTGGTCAAATCCACGGGCGATGAGGCCGTTGATGCGAAAATAAAGTCGTCGATCGGCAGGGCATCGGTCTCAACGCCGCCGCCAGGTGCGCAGACGTCCTTTGTGGTCCCTGTCCAGATCAGATAGCGGTCGCTTGCAAGGCGACCGCTTCCATTACCGTCAATTCTCCACGGTGAATTGCACCACATCCGCCGGAAAGCGGCTGGTGCCAAACTGTATCGGCTTGCCGTCCATGTCGATATTCAAGGAGTCGGAGACAAGAAGAATGGCCCCTGGTGACAATTCGAGATCGGCCAGATCGTCGGCCTCCGCGTGGCGGGCGGACACGGTGGTTGATGCCCGGACATAATCGGCCACGCCGGATAGTTTCAGCGCTTCGGTGATAGAGCGCGTTTCCTCATAATCAGTGGCAATGCCACCGAACCGATCCGCCGGGAACCAGGATGTGGAGCGCGACACCGGCTTCTGATCGACCTTGCGCAGCAATTCCAGCCGGATGAGTGGCGCGCCCGGTGCGACATTCAGCTTCTCGGCGAGCGCCGTGGTTGCTCCTTCCAAGGAATGGGCCAGAAGCAGCCCTTCCATCTCCCGTGCCTGATCGCCGAGACCAGTGGTAAAGCGTGTACGTTTCGAGATCGGAAAACTGAGGCGGTCCTTGCGGGTGATAAGCGTGCCGCGTCCTTGCAGCGCCTGAACGATGCCTTCATCCGCAAGCGCTGCAATAGCGCCTCTGACGGTATGACGGTTAACGCCGAAGCGTTCGGCCAGCACCATCTCTGATGGCAACATGCCGGTTCCATCATATTCCCCCGCAGCAATTGCCGTCCTGATCCGGTCGGCGATCTGGCGCCACAGCGCGACGCCGTTCTTCTTTCGCATATTGTTCGTCAGGGTCATGTCACACGCTTGTCATCCTTAGGGCTTAAATCTAAGCTATCTTGTATGGTTGTCTATATCAATAGACGTTTGAGGATAAAATGAACGAACCGACCGAAATTCAAGAGGCGAGAAAGCGGGCCGCAGGGCTCCTAGCCCGTGCGACGGTTGAAGAGCTTCTCCTGTGCTGGAACGCTCTCGACGCCAAGCCAACCGTCGAAAAGGTCCGTGGCCCGGAAACCGGGCTCGTCATGGTGCGCGGAAGGATCGGCGGCGGCGGTTCGCCCTTCAATCTCGGAGAAGCGACGGTGACGCGCGCGACGGTCAAGCTCGCCTCCGGCACGATCGGCCATGCCCATGCGCTCGGCACCAGCCGCAAGCAGGCATGGTACGCGGCAATCGCCGATGCCCTTTGGCAAGAAGAGGCCACCCGCCCTCTCGTCGAGCGTGAGGTTCTTTCTGTGGTCGCGTCCCGTATCGAGAAGCGCAAAGCAAACGCTATCCAGCAAACCGCCGCAACCCGCGTCGATTTCTTCACCATGGTTCGGGGAGACGACTAATGTCCGCCAAAGCAAATATCGTAACGGGTGGATTTTCCGATCCGGTCTTCGATTCCCAGCACATCTTCAAGGCCGTTATGGACGGCATGGCGCGCCCAGGGAAACTGCAGTCATTCGATCTGCCGATCCAGCCGCCAAGCCCGCTTGGCAAAGCCGCCGGGGGCATTCTCCTGACGCTCTGCGATTACGAGACGCCTGTCTGGATGAATGGTGCCTTCTCAAAATCGGTCGCTCCAAGCTGGCTGAGCTTTCATACGGGCGCGCAGATGGCGGCCAGCAAGGCCGAGGCTCGTTTTGCGGTGCTTGATGCCGGAAGCCAGCTCTCCTCCTTCGATCTTTTTGCTCAGGGCAGCCAGGAATATCCCGATCGCTCCGCAACGGTGATCATCGAAGTGCCGGATCTGGCAGGCGGTCCGAGATTGCGCCTCTCCGGCCCCGGCATCCGCGAGACCGAGACCATAGAGCCCACGGGCCTGCCAGATATCTTCGTACGCCTGTGGAGCGAGAACCGGGCGGTCTTCCCCCGCGGCGTTGACGTCATCCTCACGTGCGGCAGCCACTTCATCTGCCTGCCGCGCTCCACCCGCATTGAGACGGAGGCCTGAGCCATGTATGTTGCCGTAAAGGGTGGGGAAACCGCCATTGCCAATGCGCATCGCTTACTTGCAGATCGTCGTCGTGGAGACCGCAACCTGCCGGCCATGACGGTTGGCCAAATCGTCGAACAGCTTGGACTGGCCGTGGATCGTGTGATGGCCGAAGCGTCGCTTTACGATCGCGCACTTGCCGCGCTCGCGGTGAAGCAATCGCGTGGCGACATGATAGAAGCGATCTTTCTGCTGCGCGCCTACCGCACCACCCTGCCACGGTTCGGTTATTCCAAGCCGGTGGAAACGGGCCAAATGCTGGTCGAGCGTCGCGTGTCGGCGACCTACAAGGATCTACCCGGCGGACAGTTGCTGGGCCCGACCTTCGACTACACGCACCGCCTGCTCGATCCTTCGCTTCTCGAAGATGGAGAGGTTGAGGAACCCGTTCTGCGCGATTCAGAACCTGAACATGTCATGCGCGTTTCGGAAATTCTGGCCGAAGAAGGCCTGATCGAGAGCGATGGCGAGATGCCGGAAGACCATATCCCCGGCGATCTGACGCGCGAGCCAATGGAGTTTCCCATGGCGCGGGATCTGCGGCTGCAGTCGCTCGCCCGGGGCGATGAAGGCTTCCTCCTCGCATTGGCCTACTCAACGCAACGTGGTTACGGTCGCAACCACCCCTTTGTCGGCGAAGTGAGAATTGGCGAGGTTGAAGTCGAGCTGGATATCCCGGAACTGGGTTTCGCCGTCTCCATCGGCGATATCCAGGTGACCGAATGCCAGATGGTCAACCAGTTCAAGGGTTCGGCCAAGGCACCGCCGCAGTTCACCCGCGGTTACGGTCTGATTTTTGGCCAGAGCGAGCGGAAAGCAATGGCGATGTCGCTGGTGGACCGTGCGTTACGCGCAGATGAATTCGGTGAGGATAGAACCGCACCGGCGCAAGACGAAGAATTTGTGATTTCCCATGCGGACAATGTTCAGGCGACGGGCTTCGTGGAGCATCTGAAACTCCCGCACTATGTCGATTTCCAAGCTGAACTTGGTCTTGTCCGAAACATGCGCGCCGATTTCGAGGCTGCGCAAAGCTCAGATGAAAGTTGGTTGAACGATGCGGCTGAATAAAGACGTGGTTTTAGCGCTGCTCGTTGAACCAGTAAGCGCAAAATACGCTGGAAGCTGCAAATACAGTGAAGAACAGCGCAATGAGAATTCCGATCTCCATGATCATTTACTCCTGACATCCGTTGTGACTTACGGAAGGACAACGCACGATGCTTGAAGAAGTTTCATTTGAAGAGAACTTTGGCGATGAAGGTCTCGCAACGTACAATTTCGCCTATCTGGATGAACAGACCAAGCGGATGATCCGCCGCGCCATTCTGAAGGCCATTGCCATACCTGGATACCAGGTGCCGTTCGCCTCGCGCGAAATGCCCATGCCCTATGGCTGGGGAACGGGCGGTGTGCAGGTGACGGCGTCGATCCTCGGACCTGATGATGTGCTGAAAGTCATCGACCAGGGAGCCGATGATACGACCAATGCCGTCTCCATCCGCGCCTTCTTCCAGAAGGTCGCCAACGTCGCCGTCACCACCCATACCAAGGACGCCACCGTCATCCAGACGCGTCACCGCGTTCCGGAAGAGACGCTGACGGAAGGTCAGGTACTGGTCTATCAGGTGCCGATCCCCGAACCCTTGCGCTTCCTTGAACCGCGCGAGACCGAGACCCGCGTCATGCACGCGCTGGAAGAATATGGCCTGATGCATGTGCGGCTCTATGAGGACATTGCCCATAATGGTCGCATTTCCAAGACCTATGCCTATCCGGTGAAGGTCGCTGGCCGTTACGTGATGGACCCGTCGCCCACGCCGAAATTCGACAATCCGAAAATGCACATGTCGGAAGCCCTGCAGCTTTTCGGGGCCGGACGCGAAAAGCGCATCTATGCGGTGCCGCCCTATACCGAAGTCGTCAGCCTCGATTTCGACGATCACCCCTTCGAGATTCAGGCCTTTGACAAGCCCTGTGCGCTTTGCGGCGCAGACGACGTCTATCTCGATGAAGTCATCCTGGACGATCGGGGCGGGCGCATGTTCGTCTGCTCGGATACCGATCATTGCGAAGACCGCCGCGCCCATGGCCATCGTGGCCATCTGCTGGCCGATGAAGTGAAGGAGGCCGCAGAATGAGCGACCAACCGCTGTTGAAAGTCCGTGACGTTTCCAAATATTATGGCGACCGTGCCGGGTGCTGCAACGTCTCCTTCGATCTATGGCCGGGAGAGGTTCTTGCGATCGTTGGTGAATCCGGCTCCGGCAAGACCACGCTGCTGAACTGCATTTCCACGCGACTGATGCCGACCACCGGCAGCGTCGAATACCGCATGCGTGATGGTTCTTTGCGCGATCTCTACCATATGGGAGAAGCCGAGCGCCGTTTCCTGATGCGCACCGATTGGGGCTTCGTGCACCAGAATCCGGCTGACGGTTTGCGCATGACGGTGTCTGCCGGTGCCAATGTCGGTGAACGGCTGATGGCGGTGGGCAACCGGCATTACGGCAATATCCGCAACACCGCCAGTGAATGGCTGGAGCGGGTGGAGATCGGCACCGATCGCATAGACGACCAGCCGCGCGCCTTTTCCGGTGGCATGCGCCAGCGCCTGCAGATCGCCCGCAATCTCGTCACCTCGCCGCGCCTCGTCTTCATGGACGAGCCGACCGGCGGTCTGGATGTCTCGGTCCAGGCGAGGCTTCTCGATCTCGTTCGCGGCCTCGTCAATGACCTCGGCCTTTCCGTCATCGTCGTCACCCACGACCTTGCGGTGGCGCGCCTCCTGTCGCACCGCATGATGGTGATGAAGGGTGGCAATGTCATCGAGCATGGCTTGACCGACCGCGTGCTGGATGACCCGCGCGAGCCCTATACCCAACTCCTCGTTTCCTCGATCCTGCAGGTGTGACATGCCGACCCCTCTCATTGTTTCGGAAGTCTTCAAAAGCTTCACCATGCATCTGCGCGACGGGATCGAACTGCCCGTGGTGCGCAATGTGAATTTTTCCGTGCAGGCTGGCGAATGTGTCGTGCTTGGCGGACCTTCGGGGATCGGCAAAAGTTCGATCCTCAAGATGCTCTACGGCAACTATGCCATCGATAGCGGCCAGATCCTCATCAAGCATGAGGGGCAGATGGTCGATATCGGCAGTGCCGCACCCCGCACCGTGCTGGAAGTCCGTCACCGCAGCCTTGGCTATGTCAGCCAGTTCTTGCGCACCGTTCCGCGCGTGGCGGCCGTCGATGTCGTCGCCGAACCGCTGCTCGCCCGCAAAGTACCGGTTGAAGAAGCACGCGAACGGGCAGGGGAGTTGCTGTCGAAGCTCAACCTGCCGCGGGAATTGTGGTCTCTTCCGCCCGCCACCTTCTCCGGCGGCGAACAGCAGCGCGTCAACATCGCGCGCGGCTTCATCACCGACCATGCCATCCTGCTGCTGGACGAACCGACGGCGTCGCTCGATGCCGCCAACCGCAAGGTGGTGGTGGAAATGATCCGGCAAAAGAAGGCCGAGGGGACAGCGCTACTCGGTATTTTCCACGATGAGGAGGTGCGTGAGGCCGTCGCCGACCGCATTCTCGACGTTTCGCAGTTCTCGCCCAGAAAGATTGCAGCATGAGTGTCAAAGTCGGCCTTGAACCCGTCATCCACGAAACCGCCCGCGTCACAAACTCCAAGCTCGGCCGTTACACCGAAGTGTCGGAGCGCTGCCGTATCGAAGAAGTGGAGATGGACGATTACTCCTACATCATGCAGGACGGTGCCGTTTGGTGCGCCACCATCGGCAAGTTCGTCAACATCGCCGCCTCGGTGCGCATCAACGCCACCAATCATCCCATGTCGCGGGCAACGCTGCACCACTTCACCTATCGCGCCCATAATTATTGGGACGATGCGGAGGACGAGACGGAGTTTTTCGCGGCAAGACGCGCCAGACGCGTCGTCATCGGCCACGATGTCTGGATCGGACACGGCGCGACCATCCTGCCCGGCGTCACCATCGGCAATGGCGCCGTCGTCGGTGCCGGTGCCGTGGTTTCGAAGGACGTCGCGCCCTACACCATTGTGGGCGGCGTCCCTGCAAGGCTGATCCGTCGCCGCTTTTCAGAAGAGGTCGGCGAGCGCATGGACCGGCTGGCCTGGTGGGATTGGGATCACGCGAGGCTTCGCGCCGCTCTCGATGATTTCCGGTCGCTCGAAGCGGACGCGTTTCTCGCCAAGTATGACGGATAAGGGCGCGGATCTCCCTAACGTCAGCCTTGTAATAATTTCTTCATCAAACTGACATTCGTGCTTCACGCATCCCTGATAGGCCGAATCCGAAATAACGAGACTGGATTTGGCCTATGACTTTTCAACTCAAGCAGGTAACGCGCCGCTTCGGCAAATCGACCGCCGTGGACAGCGTGACGCTCGACATTCCCCAGGGCCAGATGGTCGGCGTCATTGGACGTTCGGGTGCGGGCAAATCCACCCTGCTGCGGATGATCAACCGTCTGGTCGATCCGACATCCGGCTCCATCCAATTCGGCGACATCGAGGTTTCCTCGCTTCGTGGCGCCGCCTTGCGCCGCTGGCAGCGCGATTGCGCCATGATCTTCCAGCAGTTCAATCTCGTTCCCCGTCTCGACGTTTTGACCAATGTCATGCTCGGCCGTCTCAATCACCGTTCCACGGTCTTGAGTCTGATCAGCATCTTCACCACCGAAGAGCGGTTGATGGCGATTTCAGCGCTTGAGCGTCTGGGGATCGAGCATGTGGCGATGCAGCCCGCGGGCACGCTGTCGGGTGGCCAGCAGCAGCGTGTGGCGATCGCACGTGCGCTGATGCAATCGCCGCGCATGCTGCTTGCCGACGAGCCCATCGCTTCGCTCGATCCGCTCAATGCCAAGATCGTCATGGATGCGCTGCGCGATATCAATGAGCGCGAAGGCATTACCGTCATCACCAACCTTCATACGCTCGATACGGCGCGCAATTATTGTGAGCGCATCATCGGCATGGCAGCCGGTCGCGTCGTCTTCGACGGCACACCCGCCGAGCTCGATGCCCGCGCGGTCAAGGAAATCTACGGCACCGATTCTCAAGGTACCGGCATCGACGAAACCATGACGTCGACCAGCATCACCATTGAAGGCGCGGAGCTGACTGCGCGCGCCCAACACCCATCTGCCGGTCCTGAAGCTTCTGCTCCCAAGCCTCTTTCCATGGCTGGACTGTAAGGACTGCACAGCATCGATCCGCCCGCGTCAGGGGCGCCCAATACCACATTCCATATCGTGTCAAACTCCGGCTCGCCGGAAAAACGGAGATAAATCCATGTTGAAGAAAGCTCTTCTTTCGGCGGTCGCACTTGGCCTTCTGGCCGGTTCGGCTCTGGCTCAGGACGTCAAGGTTCTGCGTATCGGCCTCGATGGCGGCGAAAACTCCAACGACCAGCTGCGCAACGCACAGTGCGTCGCCGATGGTCTGAAGGCTGCAACCGGTGTTGAGCAGGTTCAGCTCTTCCCGTCGCCGGACTATAACGGCGTCATCCAGGGTCTGCTCGGCGGCACCATCGACATTGCTTCCATGGGCGCGTCCTCCTACGCCAAGATCGCTATTCAGGACCCGAAGGCTGTCGATCCGATCCTGACCTATACCGGCGCTGACGGCTCCAGCGGCTATTACACGATCATGGTTGCCCGCAAGGATTCCGGCATCAAGACGCTCGCAGATGCCAAGGGCAAGAAGCTCGGCTTTGCCGATCCGGACTCCACCTCCGGCTACCTCATCCCGAACGTCGCCCTGCCGAAGGAAACCGGCAAGCCGGTCAAGGAATACTTCTCTGAAACCGGCTTTGGTGGTGGCCATGAGAACCTCGTTCTCGCCGTCCTCGACAAGAAGTTCGATGTTGGCACCACCTTCGGCTCCGGCGTTGGCAAGTGGGAAGAAGGCTACAGCTCCGGCAATCTTCATCAGATGGTCGCCAAGGGCAACCTCGACATGGACGATATCGTCGAAGTCTGGAAGTCGCCGCTGATCCCGAACGGCCCGCTGATGGTTGCCAACAAGGTTGGTGAGCCAATGAAGCAGAAGATCGAAGCTTTCTTCCTTGACCTGCCCAAGAAGGACCTGGCCTGCTTCCAAGGCTTCACGCAGGGCAAGAACAAGGAATACATCAAGGTCGATCCGTCCTTCTACCAGACGATCGTTGACGCCCGTAAGGCCGTGATCGGCGGCTGATTGCCAGCACTCGCAAGGGACGGCGGCGTCAGAAAGACGCCGCCGTTTTTTAAAGCGCATGTCCGGGAAAGCCGCACGCTTCCTGAGCGATGCCGCTGAAACGGTGAATGAGAGCAGCGGTGAGCGCATCGTCACCCACATGCTCTGGCAAGGAACACAAAGATATGGCCAGCACGCCAATCACGCCAGATACGTTGAACGAGGCCTCGAAGAAGGTCATGCAGCACTACCAGCAACAGCTGGTCACGCGGCGTATCTACACCGGCATCGCCATTGTCGTTTTTCTTGCACTGCTTTTTGCTTCGCTCGATTTCGCCAACAGCGCCAATTCCGGCAAGTTTTTCGAGCGGCTGCCCTATTTCTTCGATTTTATGAAGACCTTCCTGCCGAACAGTCCGATGGAAGTCGTTCGCGCCATGTTCGACCTGCCGTCACCCTATGCCGATGGCTCGCTGAAATACGACTATGTCTCGGAGCGGGTTTATATCGGCGACGGCTTTTATATTCCGCATTTTTTCTATCAGCTGATGATCACGCTGAACATTGCGCTGGTTTCGACGCTGATCGGCACTGCCTTCGCCTTCATGCTGTGCTTTTTCGCCTCCACCAATCTCGTTGGCGCCGGTGCCGTGCGTTTTGTCGTCAGGCGCCTGATGGAAGTGATGCGCGCCTTTCCCGAAATCGTCGTCGCCGGATTGCTGACCGCCATTCTTTCGCTCGGCCCCATTGCCGCCATCGTTGCCATCACCATCCACACCGTTGGCGCGCTCGGAAAGCTTTTCTTCGAAGTCGTCGAAAATGCCGATATGAAGCCGGATGAAGGGTTGCGGGCATCGGGTGCCAACTGGCTGGAGCGCGTGCGCTTTGCCATTGTGCCACAGGTTCTGCCAAATTTCGTCTCCTATGCGTTGCTGCGCGCCGAAATCAATGTGCGCGCCTCCACCATCATCGGTGCTGTCGGTGGCGGTGGTATCGGCGAGGTTTTCCGCCTGGCGATCGGCAACGATCACGCCGCAAAAACCTATGCCATCATCATCATGCTGCTGATCACCATTATCGCCGTGGACCAGTTTTCCGGCTGGCTGCGCCGCAGGCTGATCGGCCATCAATCCTTTGAATTCGGACGGGGAGCAGCTTGATGTCCACCAGCATTGTCATCAATGGTGCCGATCGCGAACGTCTTCTTTCGCAATATCCGCAGGTCTTCCAGCAGAGCTTTCTGCGCCGCTACGGACTGTTTCTCGGCCTTGTCGCAGCCGTCGCCTATCTCATCATCTGCTTCTTCGCCTTCAATGTCGGTCCGGCCTTGATGAATGGCCGATGGGACCGCGCTTCCAGCTACATTCAGGACTGGTATTCCTGGCGCGCCCAGCCGCGCCTCCGTTTCGCAGATGGCAAGGTCGTGCCGCAATGGACGAGCCGCGGACAGTATCCCGCTAACGCCAGTATCAGCTGGTTGCAGCCGCTGCCGGATGGTGGATATAGCGTGATCTATGGCGGCCAGCAGAACCGAATCGATATCACGCCGACACAGGCCGATGTTTATATCGACGGCAAGCTCTATCCGGTGACAATCGGCGCAGACCGCGTCACAGCCCCCGCGGGATCGCCCGTGCAGATCCGTCAGGACGAAAACAAGGTTGTGGTCGAATATGGTTTCGCAGGACAGGCGGAAATCCGTACCTCGCAACTTTATGTCCAGCGCCGCTTCCTCGGTTGGGCCAATTTCTTCTTCGACACACGCTCGCAGTTCTGGGGTAAGAGCTGGGGGGAACTCGCCTCGCTCGCCCTCTGGCAACCCCGCGTCGATCCGGCGCAGTCCAACATCTCCAAAATGGTCGATGACTTCTTGGGCAACGATGCCTGGCAGCATGAGGATATTCTCTCCAAGCTGTTGCAGACGCTGGTCATGGCCTTCCTTGGCACACTTCTGGGAACGCTCTTCGCCTTCCCTCTGGCATTTATCGCCGCTCGTAACATCACTGCCAACAAGGCGGCGAATTGGGGTATGAAGCGGCTTTTCGATTTCCTGCGCTCCATCGACATGCTGATCTGGGCGCTGTTCTTTACTCGCAGCTTTGGTCCCGGACCGATACCCGGCATCGCGGCGATCTTCTTCACCGATACCGGCGCGCTCGGAAAGGTTTATGCCGAGGCGCTGGAGAATGTTGATGACAAGCAGCGTGAGGGCGTGAAGTCGGTCGGCGCTTCGCCGGTCATCGTCAATCGCTACGGCGTCATTCCGCAGGTGCTGCCGGTATTCATCTCGCAGTCTCTTTATTTCTGGGAGAGCAACACGCGCTCGGCCACCGTTATCGGTGCAGTCGGTGCAGGCGGTATCGGCCTCAAGTTGCTGGAAGCCATGCGCACCAATCAGGACTGGGACAAGGTTGCCTATATGGTGCTGCTGATCCTCATCGTCGTCTTCCTGTTCGACAATATGTCCAATGCGATCCGCTCTCGCCTCATCGGTAAAACGCACCATTAAATATGAGACTGATATCCGGCGAATTTCTCTCCCGATATCATCATTCTGTCATGGAAAAGGTCTACCCCGCACATCTGACCTTGCGGGGCCGAGACGAGTCGTCTCAAATGGCGCTCCCGCTGTTTTCATGATGTTTGAAAGTGCGACCCCGTGCGCTACGCAATCTATTTTACGCCTTCCGCCACCGATCCGCTCACTGAGATGGCATCGCGGTGGCTGGGGCGCAACGCCTTTTCCGACGAGGTGTTTGACGACTATGCCGACTTCGCAGGTGTCACCGAAGATCCAAGGCGCTATGGTTTTCACGCCACGCTGAAAGCGCCCTTGGAACTTGCCGAAGACAGAAGCGAAGCAGAACTGTTGGAGGCATTTTCAGCTTTCGCAGCCTCACAAGTCGCCTTCGATATTCCCGAAATCGTCATCGGTTCTCTTGGGCCATTCTTCGCCTTGGTTCCTGCCACACTCCATCAACCGCTTCAGGATTTCACCGCCGAGGTGGTGACGCATTTCGAACCTTTCCGCGCGCCGCTTTCCGAGCGCGACATCGCCCGTCGCAAGCCCGAAACGCTGAGCGAAAGCCAGCGCGCCAATCTTCATCGGTGGGGCTATCCTTACGTCATGGACGATTTTCGCTTCCACATGACCCTGACTGGGCCGGTGAGTGACGGGCGCAGGCAAGAGATGGCGGATATTCTCACCAAGACATTTGCCGGCTTCACTCATCGCCCGCTGACGATTTCCGGCCTTGGCCTTTTCGTTGAAAAGCAGCGGGGCGAAGCCTTCACCGTTCATAGCTGGCAGCCACTGGCTGCTCTCAATACGAAAGATGTCCGAAATGGCTGAACATGTCCTATCCAATGCGCGCATCGTGCTGTCCGACGATGTGCTCCAAGGCTCCGTCCTGATCCGCGATGGCGTGATTGCCGATATCAGTGAGGGTGGATCGAAAACGGGCGAAGATTTCGACGGCGACTATCTGATCCCCGGCCTCGTCGAATTGCATACCGACCATCTGGAGCAGCATTATTCCCCGCGCCCGGGTGTGACCTGGGACAAGATCGCCGCCATTCAGGCGCATGATGCGCAGGTTGCATCCTCCGGCATCACAACCGTCTTCGATTGCCTGCGCCTTGGCTCGGACGAGGATGGCGGCTTTGCGCGCGGCGAAATGCGCGACATGGCCAATGCCATCGAAAAGGCCAAGGGTGAAGATCGTCTTCGCTCCGATCACCTGCTGCATCTGCGCTGCGAAGTCGCCTCCGCCGACGTGCTGGAGCATTTCGAAGACTTCGAAAACGATCCGCATGTGCGGCTGATCTCGCTGATGGACCATTCCCCGGGCCAGCGTCAGTTCCAGACGATGGATCAGTACGTCATGTTCTATCAAAAGAAGCGTGGCTTGAGCGACGAAGCCTTCAAGGCCTTTGTCGATCGACGCGTTTCCGCCTCGCAAAAATTCTCCGGCAAGCACCGTGATTATCTGTCGGCCCGTTGCGCCGAACGCGGAATCACTGTTGCCAGTCATGACGATGCGACGGAGGCCCATGTTGAGGAAGCCATCGGCCATGGTGTGCGTCTTGCCGAATTCCCGACCAGCGTGGAAGCCGCCAAGGCGTCGCACACGGCTGGGATGAGCGTGCTGATGGGCGCACCGAACATCGTTCGCGGCAAATCCCATTCCGGCAATATTGCTGCACGCGATCTCGCCGAACTCGGCGTTCTCGATGTGCTGTCGTCGGACTACGTACCCTTCAGCCTGCTCTACGCGCCCTTCCTGCTGGCCGATCAGGTGGAAGGCATTACCCTTCCCAAGGCTCTGTCCATGGTCACGGCAACGCCCGCAAAAACGGTGGGCCTGACGGATCGCGGTTCAATCGCCGAAGGCCTGCGCGCCGATCTCGTGCGGGTTCGTCGCGAAAGCGGCGTGCCGGTGGTGCGTAGCGTCTGGCGACAAGGAAAACGTGTCGCATGAGCTTAGCATCGCCAGACTCAAGCTTACCAAGCCCCGACAGGGTGGGAACCATGATCGTTGTCGTCGGTCCGAGCGGCGCCGGCAAGGATACGCTCATCGATTATGCCGCAGAACGCTTGCGGCATAATCCCGACGTGAATTTCGTCCGGCGCGTCATCACCAGGGACAGCGATGCGGGTGGTGAGAACCATCTGGGCTGTACCGAAGACGCATTTGAGCGGAAAAAGCTAGCCGGCGAATTTTGTGTGTCATGGAGCGCCCACGGCCTGCATTACGGCATTCCCGCCTCGCTCAAAGAGCATTTGAAGCATGGTGGCGTGGCGGTCGCCAACGGCTCGCGCTCGGCGCTGCCGCATTTCAGAAGTGCTTTCCCGTCATTGAAGGTGGTGGTGGTCACGGCCCGGCCGGAAATCCTCTCTGCGAGGCTCGCCAATCGCGGGCGTGAGAGCATGGCCGAAATCATGGGCCGGCTCGATCGTAAGGTTGAGGTGCTCTGCGACGATGTCGATGTGACGACAATCGACAATAGTGGCGAGATCGAAGAGGCCGGCTCCGCTTTGCTCGCCCTCGTTCAGGATTACCTGCCTGCTCGATAACACCGCGGTCACAAAAAGCTACGGCGCTCCTTCGCCACGATATCCTGGAGAAACTGCACCACCGTTCTGACGCGCGCTAGCTGCCGGGCATTTTCGTGATAAGCCGTCCAGTAGGAGCGTCGAATGGACATGTGCGGAAGAAGACGAACCAGAGCAGGATCGTTTCGGGCAATGTAATCGTGCAGGATGCCGATGCCCGCGCCGGAGCGGACGGCTTCCGTCTGCCCGATCGCGCTTGAGACCGCAAAGCTCGGATCCCAGTCCCGCATGATCTCTTCAGTGAAATTGAGCGACGGGGAGAAGATCAGATCCTCGACATAGCCGATACGCCGGTGCTGCCTCAGCGCCTCGACGCTGTCAGGAAATGGGTGTTGCTCCAGATAGGTCTTTGCCGCATAGAGCCCGAGCGAGTAATCCGTCAGTTTGGAAAAGACCAGCCGCCCCTGTTCGGGTCGCTCGATCGTGATCGCAATGTCGGCCTCGCGTTGGGACAGTGAAAAGGAGCGCGGGATCGGTACAAGCTCGATTTTGAGTTCGGGATGCCGCGCTGTCAGTTCTCCGAGCCGCGGCGCGAGGAAGGAAACCCCAAAGCCATCCGGCGCGCCGATGCGCACGGTGCCGCTAATCGACGCGACACCCTGGCCAAGCGCTGCCTGCACCGAAAGCATCTCCGTTTCCATCCGCTCGGCAGCCACGAGAAAGCGGCTACCGTCTTCGGTGAGCACACATCCCGTGGTGGTTCGAAGAAACAGCTGACATTCAAGTGCTGCCTCCAGCGCGGTGACCCGGCGGCTTAGCGTCGCGTGATTGACGCCGAGCAGTTTCGCGGCTGCGAGGAACTGCCCGCTCCGCGCCACACTGAGAAAAATTCGCACATCGTCCCAGTCCATCGCTGCACCTTGTGTCTATTTATGCACAACGGATGCGTATTCCTGACCATTGATTTGTGCAACTCAAAACAGGATGGTGCAGCATCTAAAAGATCTTTGGAGGACACCATGAACGAGATCGGCCATTTCATTGACGGCAAGCGCGTGGCAGGCACGAGTGGCCGCACATCGAATGTCTTCAACCCGGCAACCGGCGAAGTGCAGGCAACGGTGGCTCTGGCAAGCGATGCGGAAATTCTCGCAGCGGTTCAGAGCGCCAAGGCCGCGCAGCCGAAATGGGCAGCGACCAATCCCCAGCGCCGCGCCCGCGTGTTCTTCAAGTTCGTTGAACTGCTCAACAAGCACATGGATGAACTGGCGGTGCTTCTTTCCAGCGAGCACGGCAAGACGGTCGAGGATTCCAAGGGCGATATCATTCGCGGCTTGGAAGTCTGCGAGTTCGTTTGCGGCATTCCGCATCTCGCAAAGGGCGAGTTTACCGAAGGTGCAGGCCCGGCGATCGACATGTATTCCATCCGCCAGCCTGTCGGCATTGGCGCGGGCATCACGCCGTTCAACTTCCCTGCCATGATCCCCATGTGGATGTTCGCTCCCGCAATCGCCTGCGGCAACGCCTTCATCCTCAAGCCCTCTGAGCGTGATCCATCTTTGCCGATCCGTCTTGCCGAATTGATGATCGAAGCAGGTCTGCCTGCCGGCATCCTCAACGTCATCAATGGCGACAAGAGTGCAGTGGATGGTCTTTTGACCAACCCGGATATCGGCGCCGTCTCCTTCGTCGGTTCCACGCCGATCGCCCGCTACGTTTATGGAACCGCTGCCATGAACGGCAAGCGCGCCCAGTGCTTCGGCGGCGCGAAGAACCACATGATCATCATGCCGGATGCCGATCTCGATCAGGCCGTCAACGCGCTGATGGGTGCCGGTTACGGCTCGGCTGGCGAGCGCTGCATGGCCGTTTCGGTTGCTGTACCGGTGGGTGAAGAGACTGCCAATCGCTTGGTTGAAAAGCTCATCCCGCAGATCGAAGCGTTGAAGATTGGTCCTTACACCGATGACAAGGCTGACATGGGCCCGCTCGTCACCAAGGAAGCGCAGACGCGCGTCAAGGGCCTGATCGACAGTGGTGTGGAGCAGGGCGCAAAGCTTCTGGTCGACGGTCGCGATTTCAAGCTTCAGGGCTATGAGAATGGTTACTTCGTCGGCGGTTGCCTGTTCGACCACGTCACGCCGGATATGGATATCTACAAGCAGGAAATTTTCGGACCGGTTCTCTCCGTCGTCCGCGCCCAGAATTATGAAGAAGCGCTCGATCTGCCGATGAAGCACGAATATGGCAACGGCGTCGCCATCTTCACCCGCGACGGCGATGCCGCCCGCGACTTTGCCTCCCGCATCAATATCGGCATGATCGGCGTCAACGTTCCGATCCCGGTTCCGCTCGCGTATCACTCCTTCGGCGGCTGGAAGGCATCGAGCTTCGGCGACCTCAACCAGCACGGTACCGATTCGATCAAGTTCTGGACCAAGACCAAGACGATCACCGCCCGCTGGCCATCCGGCATCAAGTCGGGTGCTGAATTCGTTATGCCGACGATGAAGTGATGCGGTTTTTAGTGTGAAAGATGGAGGCCCCGTTCGCGCGGGGCCTTTCTTTTGGTGGCCCAAACTCTCCCTCGGGTCATCCTCGGGCTTGACCCGAGGATCCATTTTTCCCAACGGCGTTAATGGCTTATGGATCCTCGGCTCAAGGCCGAGAATGACGGCTAAGAGGGGAGTTGGCCGTCATCTTCAAGCAGAGCGTCGCTTGAGCTCATCTCTTAGTCGAGCGCTAAGCAGCCCCTTTAAGTCGTATTTCATAGCAGACGATATTCTCAGCCGTAACGCTTGCATCCTCTCCAACGAGCACGCAATCCATCGCCTCTAGCTTCACCGTCTCGCCCGCACTGGTGAGCGTCACCGGACCCGTCGCCAGAAGATACACCGTCTCTCCACGTTCACAGCCACGAATCGAGAACGAGCCAGTCTTTCGCTCGACGCTAAGCGAAAATCGTCCACGACGCGTCATGACGTTGAGATCGGTGATCGCGCCATCCACAAGCGTCGCATCCACCGGAACATCGGCGGCAAAACGAAGCGGATCGCTTTCCATCGTCAAGAGAACCGGTGCCGTACCATCGATGGTGAGCGACATGCCCTGTCCAGATAGAATGGATAGCGTTCGATCAATCTCCGGAAACAGCGAGAAAGCGCCGTCATTGACGACACTTGCCATGCTGATCCGCCACTCGAAGTCATCCACGGATGCGCCCGGCGGAAAGACGGCGATTTCCACCGTCTCTCCCTTGCCGTTCTTCCACGGCATGCGCTTGTAGTCGCGGGCAGCGAGCCGCTTCATCGCTAGTTGCCCAGAATGCCGGGCAGGCGAAGGCCCTTTTCCTTGGCGCAATCGAGCGCGATGTCGTAACCGGCATCCGCGTGACGCATGACGCCCGTGGCCGGATCGTTCCACAGCACGCGCTCAAGGCGGCGTGCCGCGTCATCGGTACCATCGGCGCAGATGACGACACCCGAATGCTGGGAAAAGCCCATGCCGACGCCGCCGCCGTGGTGCAGCGACACCCAGGTGGCACCTGATGCGGTGTTGAGCAGCGCGTTCAACAGCGGCCAGTCGGAAACGGCATCCGATCCGTCTTTCATTGCTTCGGTCTCGCGGTTCGGTGAGGCGACCGAGCCGGAATCGAGGTGATCGCGGCCGATCACGACCGGGGCCTTCAGCTCGCCATTCTTCACCATCTCGTTGAAGGCAAGCGCCAGGCGATGACGATCGCCAAGACCAACCCAGCAAATGCGTGCCGGCAGACCCTGGAAGGCGATGCGCTCGCGCGCCATGTCCAGCCAATTGTGCAGGTGCTTGTTGTCCGGCAGCAGTTCCTTCACCTTGGAGTCGGTCTTGTAGATGTCTTCCGGATCACCCGAAAGAGCTGCCCAACGGAACGGCCCGATGCCGCGGCAAAAGAGCGGGCGGATGTAAGCAGGCACGAAACCGGGGAAGGCGAAGGCGTTTTCGAAGCCTTCTTCCTTGGCAACTTGGCGGATATTGTTGCCGTAGTCGAGCGTCGGAACACCGGCGTTCCAGAAATCCACCATGGCCTGAACCTGCGTCTTCATCGAAGCGCGTGCTGCGACTTCGACAGCCTTCGGATCGCTCTCCTGCTTGGCGCGCCACTCGGCGACGCTCCAGCCGGACGGCAGGTAGCCGTGGATCGGATCATGGGCCGAGGTCTGGTCGGTGACGATATCGGGACGTGCGCCGCCTGCCTTCATTCGCTTGACGAGTTCCGGGAAGATATCGGCGGCATTGCCGATCAGACCGACGGATTTCGCTTCGCCCGCCTTGGTCCACTGGTCGATCAGCGCGAGCGCTTCATCCAGCGTATGCGCCTTGGCATCGAGGTAGCGGGTGCGCAGGCGAAAATCGACGCGGGTCTCGTCGCATTCAACCGCAAGGCAGCAGGCGCCTGCCATGACGGCGGCGAGCGGCTGTGCGCCACCCATGCCGCCAAGACCACCGGTGAGGATCCACTTGCCCGTGAGGTTGCCGCCGAAATGCTGGCGCCCGGCTTCCACGAAGGTTTCGTAGGTGCCCTGAACGATGCCCTGCGTGCCGATGTAAATCCACGAACCCGCTGTCATCTGGCCGTACATGGCAAGGCCCTTGCGGTCCAACTCGTTGAAATGCTCCCACGTCGCCCAATGCGGAACGAGGTTGGAGTTGGCGATCAGCACGCGCGGCGCATCCTTGTGGGTGCGAAACACGCCGACAGGCTTGCCGGATTGGACCAGCAGCGTCTCGTCTTCGTTGAGATCCTTCAGCGTGGCGACGATCCGGTCGAAATCCTCCCAAGTGCGCGCGGCGCGGCCAATGCCGCCATAGACGACCAGTTCATGCGGGCGCTCGGCCACATCCGGGTCCAGGTTGTTCATCAGCATGCGTAGCGGCGCTTCGGTCATCCAGCTCTTGGCATTCAGCTCCGGACCCTGCGGTGCGCGGACCTCTCGTTCGTTATGACGCGGGTTTGTCATGATCTTTCCCCTTTATGTTCTGAAGTTCAGCGCAAAATCTTCCATGCGCGTCAGAATGGTCTTGAGATGGGTGCGGAGCGTCGCGGCCTTGTCAGCATCATAGGCGAAGGGCGGCGACTCTGTTTTGAGATGGGTAGACTGCGCAAGTTCCATCTGGATCGCGTGCATACCCTGATCTGGCTGGCCGTAATGGCGTGTCGTCCAGCCACCCTTGAAGCGGCCATTGAGGATCGAGGTGTAGCCTTGAGCCGCAGTCGTTACATCGACGGCAATCGCCTCCACGGCCGGATCGCAGGTCTTGCCCATATCCGTGCCGATGTTGAAATCCGGCAGCTTGCCCTCGAAGAGGAAGGGAATATGCGAGCGGATGGAATGGCAATCATAGAGAATGGCAACGCCATGGATCGCCTTTACCCGTTCGATTTCCGCTGCAAGCGCTGCATGATAAGGCGCATGGAAATGCTGAAGCCGGTAAGCGATATCCTTTTCCGTCGGCGCCTCACCCTCTTTCCAGATCGCCTCGCCATCGAAATCCGTTTCTGGAACGAGACCCGTCGTGTTCTGGCCCGGGTAAAGGCTTGTGCCGGAAGGATCGCGGTTGGCGTCGATCACATAGCGGTGGAACGTGGCGCGCACCGTCGTCGCCTCGGCAAGCAGACCGGCATAAAGCGCGTGAATATGCCAGTCCGTGTCTGCCAGCAGTCGGCCATTGTCGTTCAGCCGCTCCCAGATGTCCGCCGGAACGTCTGTCCCAGTGTGTGGCAGACCGAGAATGACGGGCGAGCGACCCTGATGGATATCGACGGCTGCCATCTTCAAGCCTCCAGCCTTGGCAGAATGCCGTCCGAAATTGCATCGACCAGCGCGCCGGTGGCGATCAGATCGGATGCGGCTTTCAGATCGGGCGCCATGTAGCGGTCTTCTTCCAGAGATGGGATCGCGGCGCGCAGCACCGACATGGCCTTCTGCAATTCAGGGCTCGTCTTCAACGGACCACGCAACTCAACGCCCTGCACAGCGGACAGCGCTTCGATGCCAAGGATGGCAAAGAGATTGTCTGTCATCGGAAGCAGGCGGCGCGCACCATGGCAGGCCATGGATACATGGTCTTCCTGGTTGGCGGACGTCGGCGTGGAATCGACAGAGGCCGGATGCGACATCTGCTTGTTCTCGCTCATCAGCGCAGCCGAGGTCACCTCGGCGATCATCAGGCCGGAGTTCAGGCCGGGCTTCTTGGAGAGAAAAGCCGGCAGACCATAGGAAAGGGCCGGATCGACCAGAAGCGCGATACGACGCTGGGCGATCGCGCCGATTTCGCAGATGGCAAGGGCGGTCTGGTCCGCGGCAAAGGCCACCGGCTCTGCATGGAAATTGCCGCCGGAGACGACGGAATTGTCGGAAAGAACCAGCGGATTGTCCGTCACCGCATTGGCTTCGATTTCCAGCGTCTTCGCCACCTGTCTCAGAAGATCGAGGCACGCGCCATCGACCTGTGGCTGGCAGCGAATGCAATAGGGATCCTGTACGCGCTCGTCGCCTTCAATGTGGCTGACACGGATTTCCGATCCTTCCAGCAACTGCCGAAGGGCCGCACCGGCGTCAATCTGGCCCCCGTGACCACGAAGCGTGTGAATATCCGGATGGAAGGGTGCCGAAGACCCCATGGCCGCATCGGTGGACAACGCGCCGGTAATGAGTGCCGCCTGAGCCGCGCGGTGAGCGCGGAAGAGGCCGGCCAGCGCCAGCGCCGTCGATGTCTGCGTGCCATTGATCAGTGCCAGACCTTCCTTGGCCGCCAGCACCACAGGCATCAAACCGGCCTTCGCCAGCGCGTCGCGGGCTGGCATCTGCTCGCCACCGAAAAAGGCTTCGCCTTCACCCATCATCACCGCGGCCATATGGGCAAGCGGTGCGAGATCGCCCGACGCGCCGACCGAGCCCTTTTCCGGGATCAGCGGAATAACGCCTTTTTCAAGCATCGCCTCGATCAGCCGCACCAGTTCAAGCCGCACGCCAGACGCGCCGCGCCCGAGCGAAATCAGCTTCAGCGCCATGATCAGCCGCACGACATTTTCCGGCAGGGGCGCGCCGACGCCGCAGCAATGGGAGAGGATCAGATTCCGCTGGAGGGTCGCGACATCGGCGGCATCGATCTTGATCGAAGCCAGTTTGCCGAAGCCAGTATTGATGCCATAGACCGGCGCATTGCCTGCAGCGATATCAGCGATGCGCTTCGCCGCCTTCTCGATACCCGTATCGAAGGAGGGATGAAGCTTGGCGGCGCCATTCTGCCAATAGATTGTCGCGAGATCGGTAAGTGGCACTGCGCCCGGATGAAGAGTGATGGTCATGGTTCAGATCGTCCGTCCCTTGAAGATGCGTGCGTGAAGCGGATTGAAGCCGATGCGATAGACGAGTTCCGCCGGGCGTTCGATATTCCAGATGGCGAGATCGGCGGATTTGCCAACTTCGAGCGTACCGGTATCGGCAAGAACACCGAGCGCCTTGGCGGCATTGCGGGTTGTGGCAGTCAGGCACTCATCCACCGTCATGCGAAAGAGTGTCGCGCCCATATTCATGGTGAGCAACAGCGATGTCAGCGGCGAGGTGCCGGGATTGCAGTCTGTCGCAAGCGCGATGTCAGCGCCCGCATCGCGCAAAGCCTGCATCGGCGGAAGCTTTGTTTCGCGCAGCGCGTAAAAAGCGCCTGGCAGAAGAACGGCAACCGTGCCGGATGTGGCGAGCGCCTTCGCACCAGCCTCATCCAGATATTCCAGATGATCGGCCGAAAGCGCGCCGTAGGAGGCGGCCAGTTCTGCGCCGTGAAGATTGGAAAGCTGTTCCGCGTGAAGCTTGATCGGCAGACTGAGCGCTTTGGCCTTATCGAAGACGGTGCGCATCTCGTCGACGGAAAAAGCAATGCCTTCGCAGAAGCCATCGACCGCATCGACCAGCCCTTCGCTGTGCGCGCGTTCCATACCAGGCAATACAACGTCGGCTATGTAATCCGCATTCCGCCCTTTGTACTCGGCGGGTGTCGCATGGGCGGCGAGATAGCTGGTAAGGATGCGAACCGGGCGCAATGTCTCCAGCCTGCGCGCGACGCGGAGCATTTTCAGTTCCGTCACGATATCGAGACCGTAGCCGGATTTGATCTCGATGGTGGAAACACCTTCGGCAAGCAGCGTGTCGAGACGGGGAAGGGCTTCCGCGACCAGTTCGTCTTCGCTCCTCGTGCGGGTATCACGCACGGAAGAGACGATACCGCCGCCAGCCTTGGCGATCTCTTCATAGCTTGCGCCGTTCAGGCGCATCTCGAATTCCATCGCGCGGTTGCCGCCAAAGACCAGATGCGTGTGGCAATCGATCAACCCGGGCGTGATCCAGCGGCCTTCGCAATCGATCGTCTCTGCCTCGGCGATCAAGTTTGAAGGGAGCTCGGACTCTGGACCGACAAACACGATCCGCCCATCTTTGACGGCAATCGCGCCGCCCTCGATAATGCCAAGGCCGTCCAGGGAAGGATCAAGCGTCGCAAGGCGGGCGTTTCGCCAGAGCGAAATGCCGTTGTCGGCTGAGGTGGAATTCCGGTTTGTCATCAGTTTTTCCTTCCCTTCTGATCAATATGTATATACATAATAGAGATAGAGGCAAGAGCCTGTTCGAGGAAATTGAGGAGCCGACATGTTCATCCATGCTGAAACCGCTTTGTTACCGACGGGTTGGGCGAACAATGTTCGCATCGAGATCGCAGATGGCAAGGTGGTGTCGGTCACGCAGGGCGTGGAATCGGTCGCCGGTGACGAGCGTCACGCCGTCATTGTTCCTGCCATGCCGAACCTTCACAGCCACGCTTTTCAGCGCGCCATGGCAGGCATGGTGGAACGGCGCGGTGCGACGGAAGACAGTTTCTGGAGCTGGCGCACGCTGATGTACCGCTTCGCGCTGTCGATGACACCGGAGCACGTGGAAGCGGTGGCAGCCCAGCTTTACATGGAAATGCTGGAGGCCGGTTTCGGTCGTGTGGGTGAGTTCCATTATCTCCATCACGACAAGGATGGTGCTCATTATGCCAACATTGCCGAGCTGGCCGAACGGATCTCCGCCGCCGCATCGCAAACCGGCATCTCTCTGACATTGCTGCCGGTTCTCTACGCCCATTCCGGTTTCGGCGGTCAGCAGCCCGTGGAAGGCCAGCGCCGCTTCATCAACTCGCCCGACAGTTTCGTCCGTCTCTTGGATGGTTGCCGTCGGGCCGTTTCAGATCTGCCGGACAGCGTCGTGGGTGTCGCCCCGCACAGCTTGCGCGCTGTCACGCGCGAAGAGCTGAGCTTTGCCGCGCAACTGGCGCCCGATGCGCCGCTTCACATTCACATTGCCGAGCAGGTGAAGGAGGTCGAAGACTGCGTGGCCTGGTCGGGAAGGCGTCCGGTGGAATGGCTGCTAGAGAATGCGGAGGTTACGGATCGCTGGTGCCTCATCCACGCAACGCATATGACGGAAGCGGAAACGCGCGGCGTTGCCAAAAAGGGCGCGATTGCCGGTCTCTGCCCGATCACGGAAGCCAATCTCGGCGATGGTGTCTTTTCCGCCGTTGAATTCCTCAAGCACGGCGGCACCTTCGGCATCGGCTCCGACAGCAATGTGCTGATCGGCGTCGGCGAAGAACTGCGTCAACTTGAATATTCCCAACGCCTGGCCCACAGAGCGCGCAACGTGATTGCTCCGGCCAATGGCTCCACGGGCCGCACCTTGTTCGATGGCGCCTTGACCGGTGGTGCGAAGGCTTTGGGTGTCAAGGCCGGGATAGCCGCAGGCAAGGCTGCGGATTTTGCGTCCTTGAACGTGGATGCGGCTCCCTATCTCCAAGGTGACGACATTCTCGATGGTTGGATTTTCGGCAACCTCGTCAAGCCGCGTGACGTGTGGATCGGCGGCAAGCCGGCGGTGCGCGACGGCGCACATATCCGCCGCGATGAAATCGCAGGTCGCTTCCAGCACACGATGCGGCAGCTTTTGTCCGTCTGACGCACATAGATGAAGCTAATATAGACGCCGGACGACCTTGACTCGGAGAACAAGCTCGTCGAGTCATTGCGGTCAGGGAGTTCAGACACATGCCACATTTTCTTCGCCAGCTTTCGCCGACGGGTCTCGGCGTCGCGGTCATGCTTTTCGGCATGCTGCTCTTCGCGCTCAACGATGCGATGGGCAAGTTCCTCGTTTCCACCTATAGCCTCGGCCAAGTCATTGCCGTGCGGAGCATCGCGGCGATCATTATCCTTCTGCCGATCGTCTGGAAGGCTGGGCTGCCGAAACTGGTGAATGTCGAGCGACCCGGTCTGCAGGTCGCGCGTGTCTTTTTTTCCACCGCGGAACTCTTCTGCTTTTACTTTGCCGTCGCAGCACTTCCGCTTGCCGACGTGATGACCTATTGGCTTGCTGCACCTATTTATGTGGCCGCACTCTCGCCCTTCCTTCTGGGTGAGAAGGTCGGCTGGCGGCGATGGACGGCGATCGGCATCGGCTTCGTTGGGGTTCTGATCGCGTTGAAGCCAAGCTCGGCCTCTTTGACCAGTGCCGCCTTTTTTTCCATCCTTGGCAGTGCTGCCTTCGCCTTCATGATGCTCTCTGGGCGGCAGCTTCGCAACACGCCGGACACGGTGCTGGCCTTCTGGCAGATCATCGGGGCAGGGCTCGCGGGGGTTGTCGCCATTCTCGTCACGCCGTCCGGCTGGATTTCGATACAATCGGGCTTCGATCTGTCGCTGCTTGCACTTCTCGGCATCGTCGCGATGACCGCACATGTGCTGGTCAATCGCGCGCTCAAACTCGCCGATGCGGCCACAGTCGCGCCTTTGCAATATACGTTGCTGCTATGGGCTGTCGTCTTTGGCTGGCTGATCTTCGGTGATGTACCGCAACTCAGCATCGTCATCGGCGCCGGATTGATCGTTCTCTCAGGGCTCTACATCTTCTTCCGCGAGAATGCCGTGAAGCGTAAACAGGCAAAGACGGCAGTTCATCCCATCGAAGATCTGGTCTGATGGGTCAACGCGCACCGTATCGATGACCTGGTGTCCCGATACAACCTGCGAGAGGTAAAGTAAGGATAATTGGACCGAGCAAAGGCCGACGGCGAGCCAAAAAACAACTTTAACCTTGACGAAATCACGAAGTTGAGAGACTAGAGTGGCATGCTGCCCCTGACATCGGGCAGGATTAAAACCTTGGTGCCGGGCCCCTCTGGCGAGAGTTTTACGGCGCTCTCGCGATGTCGGTACCGCCTGCTTATGACGCCGGCGGATGAACACCCATGAACAATCTGACCACGCATTCTGTGCTGGCGCGCGACGCCATGCACATGTCCTGCTCTCAAAATGTTGCGGGGGCTTTCTGATGACCTCCACCACGCAATCCACGCTCTCCTATTTCAAATGGGCCTTTATCGTCACGGTCGTCGGCCTGCTTCTCGGCGGCTATCTCGGCTGGGAGATGACCGGCACCATCAGTGGCACTGCCACGATCTTCTTCATCTGCGCGGTTCTCGCCGTGCTGGAAATCTCGCTCTCCTTCGATAACGCCATCGTCAATGCCAACAAGCTGAAGGACATGACGCCGGAATGGCAGCATCGCTTCCTCACCTGGGGCATTCTGATCGCCGTCTTCGGTATGCGTATCGTCTTCCCGCTTCTCATCGTCGTCATCGCCGCCAATGTCGGCCCCTGGACGGCTATGGTGATGGCAGCGACCGAGCCTGATCGCTACGCCCAGATCATGCAGGACGCGCATTTGCCGATTGCAGCCTTCGGCGGCACCTTCCTGATGATGGTCGGCCTCAGCTTCTTCTTCGATCACGAGAAGGACGTGCATTGGGTGCGTTGGTTCGAGGAAAAGATTGCCACCTATTCCTCGATCAAGGGCATCGAGATCGCCTTCGTCCTGATCATCATGCTGATCTTCACCCGCATCATCAGCAACAGCACCAATCCCGATCTCGGCCCGGAAGCGGCCAATGTGTTCTTCACCTCGGCGATCTGGGGTCTCTTGACCTTCCTTCTCGTCGAAGTCCTCGGCGGTGTTCTCGATCGCAGCCAGCAGATGCTGGAGGGCGCGGCAAAGGGCGGCTTCGGTGCATTCCTCTATCTCGAAGTTCTGGATGCCAGCTTCTCCTTCGATGGTGTTATCGGCGCCTTCGCCTTGACGTCGAACCTCTTCATTATCGCCATCGGTCTTGGCATTGGCGCGATGTATGTGCGCTCCATGACCATCATGCTGGTGGAGAAGGGCACGCTCGCAGAATATCGCTACCTCGAGCACGGCGCGTTCTACGCGATCCTGATCCTTTCGGTGATCATGTATACGCAAAGCCTCGTCCACATTCCGGAGGTCATCACCGGTCTCGGCGGCGCGACGCTCATCGGCATCGCGCTCTGGTCCTCCATCCGCTACAACAAGCAGGAAAAGGCCCGCGAAGCCGGTGCCGCGCATGGTGCCAAAGTCTGACGAAGCACAAGACCCTCTGCCTCGAAGGAAAGAGGGTCGCTGCATCTTAATTTTGCGCAGCGCTTAAAAAATCCTCCGCAGCCCCGCGGGACAGATGCGAATCAGCGGTGCAAAGGAGCCAAATTGTCGAAATGGCAAGTTGGCACGCTTCCTGCATCCTTGGTCTGCAAGTCCAGAGGGGACGTGAAAGCTCAAAAAGAGCAGATACAGACCGCCGCCATGTCGAAGAAAAACTTCGAGGGCGGCGGTTTCGTTTTTATTCACCGCTTGGCGCGATGATATGTGCGATTTTTCAAAGAATGGAGAGGTCCAACGTGCCAGTCGAATTGTCGCCAAGTCAGGCGCTTGGCTTGTGGCACCGCGTCGCGCTGGCGCAAGTGGAGGACAATGCACCTGACCTGACGCTGAGACAGACGGCAATTCTTCTGCAAATCTATCTGGTGCCACCGCCGCATACCGTGCGCGGCTTGGCGAGCGTGCTGGGCGTCACCAAGCCTGTGATCACGCGCGCTCTCGACAGCATGGGCGTGATGGGTCTGGTGGATCGTGAGCGCGATGAGAAGGACCGCCGCAATGTGGTCATCAAACGCACCGTCGCTGGCGCGCTTTATCTGGAAAAATTCGGCGATCTGATTATTGATGAAGCGCGAAAAGCTTAGTGCTCGAAAGTTGCCGCATTGCCGTTCGATGAACGTCAGATAGACCTTTTGAAACAGGACCGAACGACCATGACATCCGCCGAAACGCTTGACCGCCGACTGAACGTCTTCCGCGCCGATATCGCAGATGCGAAACTTGAAGGCAGGGTCGAGGCACAGCGTTTCATTACTGGCGAACCAGCGCAGGTCGCCCGTCCCGTCATCGGACTTCGCCCGAAGCCAGATATGGCCTCTGGCATCGATACCGAACTGCTGCTTGGCGAGTCCATCCGTGTTTTCGATAGCGCCGACGGCTGGGCTTTCGTGCAGGCCGAGGTTGATGGTTATGTCGGTTACGTGCCAGATGCTGCGGTAGGCGCGGTGGAGGCGACAACCCATATCGTCATCGCTCCCCGCACCTTTCTCTATCCTGCCGCTGAACTTAGAAAGCCGCCCGTTGCGGCCCTTTCCATGGGCAGCCGCCTGACATTTATTGGCGAGGAGGAGACGCGCGGAACGCGCTACCTGATAACGGCAAAAGGCGAGGGCGTGATTGCCGCCCATTGTCTACCCGTCGACCAGCAGGTCTCCGATGATTACGTCGCGGTGGCGCTGCGCTTTCTCGAAACGCCCTATCTCTGGGGCGGTCGCTCCGGCTTCGGCATCGATTGCTCCGGCCTCGTTCAGCTGTCCGTGGCCATGACCGGCAAATTTGCGTTGCGCGACACGGACATGCAGGTGAGGTCATTGGGACATGAGATCGAACGCGACGAACTGCGTCGTGGCGATCTGGTCTTCTGGAAGGGTCATGTCGGCATCATGGAGGACGACAGGACGCTATTGCACGCCAACGGTCATACGATGAATGTCGCACGCGAAAATCTGGACGAGGCAATTCAGCGTATTGGCTGGCTCTATGATAGGCCGACAGCCTATCGCCGTCCGTGATCGTTCACGAAAACGTTTTAAAAGGCATCCTGCGGATCACGCAGGCTCTGCTTATATGAACGTCATCTTGCATTGGGATGCGACATGATGAGAAGCCTGAGACGTGCTCTTGCCGGTCTGACCTTGAGCCTTGCAGTCTTGACAGTGCCCCAGGCAGGTGTGGCGCAAATCGTCTATAAGGACGGTTATCTGCCTGCTCCCGACGCCTATGCCAATCTGCCCGGCGTGAAGGACCCTAAGACGCTGCAGCCGCAGGAGCGCTATCGCTGCCATTCGACAGTGGTTGAATCCAGTACCCCGAACGGCCCGTATCGCGATCTCTTCGGTAGCGATGGCCTGCCTGTTCAAGGCTATCGCTGCTCCGGCTCGTCAGGCACGTCTTTCTTCGGCACCAGAGTGCCAACGTCGAAGGATTGGTATCCAGGCATCAACCCGCCCGCCACCGACTTCTAAAATTGCTTGAGCTTCGCTCGTACCGTACCTGCATCAACCGGTCTGGACTTGCCATGCGCTTTTCAGATAAGTCTTTGAACCACAAGGTTCATGACCTTTAACAATGCGCGGCGATGCCGGACCTGTCTCATGCACAGGTTCGGCGTGGGGGATAGCAGCAGCAATGACGAAGACAGATATAGCGACCCGTGTTCACAACCATACCTGGAAGCTTGATCCCATCATCCGCAGCCTGATCGACACGGATTTCTACAAGCTGTTGATGTTGCAGATGATCTGGAAGCTTTATCCGGACGTCAACGCGACTTTCTCCCTGATCAATCGAACAAAGACGGTGCGGCTTGCTGAGGAGATCGACGAGGTCGAACTGCGTGAACAGCTCGATCATGCGCGCAGCCTTCGGCTGACGAAGAAGGAAACGATCTGGCTTGCCGGTAACACCTTCTATGGCCGCTCGCAGATTTTCGAACCGGAGTTTCTCTCCTGGCTCTCCAGCTATCAACTGCCCGAATATGAGCTCTTCAAGCGCGACGGCCAGTATGAGCTGAACTTCCATGGTCGCTGGATGGATACCACGCTATGGGAAATTCCAGCACTTGCCATCGTCAACGAGTTACGCTCCAGAAGCGCCATGCGGTCGCTTGGCTATTTCACCCTGGACGTGCTCTATGCCCGTGCCAAGGCCAAGATGTGGGCGAAGGTAGAGCGCTTGCGCGAGTTGCCGGGTTTACGCATCTCCGATTTCGGCACGCGCCGCCGGCACAGCTTCCTGTGGCAGCGTTGGTGCGTCGAAGCGCTGAAGGAAGGCATCGGCCCGGCCTTTACGGGAACGAGCAATGTCTTGCTGGCGATGGATTCCGATCTGGAAGCGGTCGGCACCAATGCGCATGAACTGCCGATGGTCGTCGCGGCTCTGGCGCAGAACGACGAAGATTTGGCTGCGGCACCCTATCAGGTGATGAAGGACTGGAACCGGCTCTATGGTGGCAATCTTTTGATCGTCCTGCCGGACGCCTTCGGCACGGCGGCCTTCCTGCGCAATGCGCCGGAATGGGTGGCGGATTGGACGGGCTTCCGGCCGGATAGCGCGCCGCCGATCGAAGGCGGCGAAAAGATCATCGAGTGGTGGAAAAAGATGGGCCGCGACCCGAAGAAAAAGCTTCTCATCTTCTCTGACGGTCTGGATGTCGATGCCATTATCGACACCTACAAACATTTCGAGGGGCGGGTGCGCATGAGCTTCGGCTGGGGCACCAACCTCACCAACGATTTTGCCGGTTGTGCGCCGAAAACCATCGAGGGCCTGAAGCCGATCTCGGTGGTCTGCAAGGTCAGCGACGCCAATGGCCGCCCCGCGGTCAAGCTGTCCGACAATCCGCAAAAGGCGACCGGCGAGACCGACGAGGTGCAACGCTATTTGAAGTTCTTCGGCCAGGAAGACCGTAAGGATCAGAAGGTCCTGGTGTAAGCGCGTTCAAGAATCGCAGTCTAAACCGGCCCGGCCATCCTCGCCGTGAGCGGCGAGGATGAAACTGCGTCCGCTCATGTCTTCGCAAAGCTGCGGGAGATATAGTGGAACAGGGCGCGGATCGCCTGTGCTTCGCCGCCGATCGAGGTGTGCGGGCGCTCGCTGAGCGACCATCCGTAGATATCGAAATGCACCCATTTCTTCGTGGCGGTAACAAAGCGCTTGAGGAAGAGTGCTGCGGTGATCGAGCCAGCCATGCCGCCCGAAGGCGCGTTGGTGATATCGGCAGCACGGGAACGAATATCCTTGTCATAACCCATGTAGAGCGGCAAGCGCCAGAGCGGATCGTCGGTATCGATGCCAGCCTCTGCGATGCTGTGGGCGAGATCTTCGTCATCGGTAAAGAAGGGCGGAAGATCAGGCCCGAGGGCCACGCGCGCAGCCCCCGTTAGTGTCGCCATGTCGATCATCAGGTCGGGCGCGTCCTCGTCGGCATAGGCCAGCGCATCGGCAAGAATCAGTCGACCCTCGGCATCGGTATTGTCGATCTGGACGGTCAGGCCCTTGCGGCTCTTGTAGATATCACCCGGGCGGAAGGCATTGGCGGAGATGGAGTTTTCCACCGCCGGAACGATCACACGCAGATCGATGGGCAGGCGCGCATCCATGATCATCAAGGCAAGACCAAGCACATTGGCCGCACCGCCCATATCCTTCTTCATCAGCGCCATCGAGGAGGAGGGCTTGATATCGAGGCCGCCGGTATCGAAGCACACACCCTTGCCGACGAGTGTCAGGCGAGGATGACCTTTCTTGCCCCAGGACATTTCGAGCAGACGCGGCACGCTGGCGCTGGCGCGGCCAACCGCATGCACCAGCGGAAAGTTTTCCTTCAAAAGATCGTCACCGGCGATGACGGAAACCTGCGCCTTATAATGGGCCGCCAGACTGCGAAAAGCGATCTCCAGCTCGTCAGGTCCCATGTCATTGGCGGGAACATTGATCAGATCGCGCGCCAGATAGACGCCCGCCAGCACGCGCTTGATCTCGGCATCCTCGGCATCGCGGGGAATGAGAAGCTTTGGGCCCTTGTTTGTAGCGGCCCGGTACTTCTCGAAGCGATAGGCACCGAGACCGAATCCAAGCGCCAACCGATTGACGGTGAGCGGTGCTGTCTCGATATGCCAGTCGCCTTCTGGAAGTTCACGCGCCAGCTTTCCTGTGATGAAGGGAAGCTCCGAAGGGTTGGTGCCGAGCCCAAGCAGTGCGCCGCCCAGCGCGCCCTCCGCCGACGGGATCAAGAGGATTGCTCCCGCGTCCGCTTTGAAACCTGCCTTCTTTGCCCAGTCGAGAGCGATCGGATCGATGGCACCCTGATCGATATGGGCGGGTGTCACCGCAAAGACGGGAAGCGTCTCCCCCGGCTTTGAACTGAAGGGAGTGGCGCGCTCGATAAATTGATAGGGGACCATGGTCTGCTTTCGTAAACGGCTGAGGCGGGCAAATTAACACTCTGTTAGGGTTAACAGATTATTGCTGGAGCGAAAGTTGCGTAGTGCACGCTGCTTCGATGAAATATCCGATCACAGGGCCGGGGCGATATCATGATTGCGATTTCCTCACATCATGCCGAAAAGCGCATCCTCCTTCGGGGTGTCTGTGCCGCGGTTCTGGCACTCAGCCTCACGGCCTGCTCGACGAACCGTCCTGACCGTATGTCAACGGGCTCGATTTCTCCTGCTGTGTCGCATTCCTACGATCAGATGAACATGGATCAGCTGCGTCAGGCGGAAGCGTCGGTTGGCGCATCCTATGCCCGCAATCCCAAGGATCGCAATACCGGCCTGAACTACGCCAACATCCTGATGATGACGGGTAAGAACACTCAGGCGCTTGCGGTCATGCAGCAGGTGGCGATCGCCTATCCGGCGGATCGCGAGGTTCTTGCGGCCTATGGCAAATCCCAGGCTGCCGCCGGTCAACTGGAGCAGGCGCTCAACACGATCCAGCGTGCGCAGACCCCTGATCGGCCGGATTGGCGCCTCTATTCTGCAGAGGGTGCGGTTCTGGATCAGCTAGGCCGCTCGAATGAAGCCCGAACGAAATATCGTCAGGCACTCGACCTGAAACCCAACGATCCAAGTATCCTCTCGAATCTTGGTATGTCCTACGTCCTGCAAAACGATCCGCGCACTGCAGAAACCTATCTGCGCTCCGCCGCAGCACAGCCGGGTGCCGATAGCCGTATCCGCCAGAACTTGGCGCTTGTCGTCGGACTTCAGGGGCGCTTCGACGAAGCTCAGCGCATCGCTACGCAGGAATTGTCACCCCAGCAGGCGCAGGCCAATCTGGCCTATCTGCGCGGCATGCTGTCTCAGCAAAATGCCTGGTCGCAGCTTTCCGACAAGAACAAGAAGACGGAAGTCCGTTAAGCGGCGATTTTTCCATCCTCTTAGCGACAGCGGAGCCATGTTCCGCAGCATTGCTGCCTATCATCTTCGATTTCGAAAAAGAAAGTCTACTGCCGTCAGCAGAGTCGTGATCAGAACGAGTCTGCGACACGAATGCCAGCGGGTCCAAGAATAACCGCAACCAGCACAGGCAGGAAAAACAGAATCATCGGCACAGTGAGCTTGGGCGGCAAGGCGGCTGCCTTCTTCTCGGCCTCGTTCATGCGCTCGTCACGACCTTCCTGAGCGAGAACACGCAAAGCCTGGGAGAGCGGCGTACCATAGCGTTCTGCCTGGATGAGGGCCTGAACGACGTTCTTCACGCCGTCCAACTGGGTGCGCAATCCCAGATTCTCAAGCGCGACCCGGCGATCCTGCAGAAAGGACAACTCTGCCACCGTCAGCACCATTTCTTCCGCAAGCTCAGGAGACTGCTCGGTCATCTCATCTGCCACGCGACGCATGGCAATTTCCATGGTGGTACCGGACTCGACGCAGATGAGCATCAGGTCCAGCGCGTCCGGCCAGTTCCGTTTGATCGACTTTTGGCGCTTGGTGATGCGGTTCGAGATATAGATGTTCGGTGCGTAGAAGCCGAGATAGCCGAACAGCAGAACAGCCATGAGACGGACAAAAAAGCTGTAATTGGCGAGATTGTTCAGGCCGTAGACCCAGAATGCTGCCAGGGTCAGAAAGATGAAGGGCAGAATGAAACGGGCGGCGAGAAACGTGTTGAGCGCGTTTTGAGAGCGGAAACCTGCCGCCTTCAGCTTGTTCATCGTATTGGCATCCACTAGCGCTTCCCGCAGGTTGAAGCGCTCCACGATCTTCGTGGCGGATTTGCTTTGGGTGGCTCGAAGGCTCGCTTTGCCGGCCTTGTTCGCACCATCCGTCCGCTCGCGTTCGCGCATGCGAACGCGCTCACGTTCTGTCGACACCGCTTTCGTCCGTCGGTTAAGGTCCGCGCGGTTCAGATAGGGCATCGTCAACGTGTAGACGGTGGAGAAAGCTGCCAAAGCAACAAGAACGCCGATGACCAGATGCAGGTTGAGAAGGCTCGACATGATATGATCAAACATGGAACGGCCTCAAATCTCGAAGTTGATCATGTTGCGCATAACGACAATGCCGATCGACATCCATACCGCTGAGCAGCCTAGAATGAGGTGACCCCGCTGGTCGGTAAACAGCACCATCAGATAGTCCGGCGATGTGAGATAGACCAGCAACGACACGATGAAGGGCAGGGCCCCGATGATCACGGCAGAAGCCTTGGCTTCCATCGACAGCGCGTTGACCTTGGCTTTCATCTTTCGCCGATCGCGCAGCACCTTCGAAAGATTACCAAGCGTCTCCGAGAGGTTGCCACCCGCCTGCGCCTGCATCGCGATAACAATTCCAAAAAAGTTCACCTCCGGCAAAGGCATCGTTAGCGTCATGCGCTCAATGGCTTCTGGAAGGGACATGCCGACTTGCTGGGAATCAACGATGCGCTTGAACTCTGTCTTCACCGGCTCCTGACCGTCGGAGGCGATCAGCCGTACCGCCTCGTTGAGCGGAAGGCCGGACCGAATCGAGCGGCACATCACATCGAGCGCGTTTGGAAATTCCTCAAGAAACTTGTTCTTACGACGATTTACAAGGAAGCGTAGAACCCAACGCGGAGCACCGAGAATACCGATAAAGCCGATGCCGAGCGCCACGAGAAGGGGCAAGTCGTAAAGCAGAGCGGCCAGTGCAGCGAAAACAGAAAGACCGGCGCTGATGAGATAGAATTTGGACGATGAGATCGACAGGTCGGCTTGCACAAGCAGGCTTTTCACGCTTGCATTGTTGCGCTTCTTGGCCTTCTCGTTCTGTTTTTTCTCCAACTCCTTCAGCATGTCCTGCGTCGACTTGCGACGTTTGGTCGTTTCCTGAAGTCGATCGCGCGCGGCTTTCATGTTGATGCGGTCGGTTTCAGCCGCCTTCACACGGTTGACGCGCGTTGCAGTTTTTTTCTCCGTCTCGATCTGCGGAAACAGGAAAACATAGGCGAGCGAGCCAGCCGAAATGGCGACGAGAGCGATGAGAAGCAGCATTGTCAGGGTCATTGGCTATTGCGCTCCATCGCCTCCAAGGCCGCAGCAAGACGCTGTTCCTCGTTGAAATAGCGAACCCGATCGTGGAAATGCGGCTTGGTGATGCCGGTGGATACGTGCCGGCCGATCAAGCGTCCGTTGGCGTCCTCTCCCTCGATCTCATATTTGAAGAGGTCCTGCGTGATGATCACATCACCTTCCATACCGACGACTTCCGTCACCTGGGTGATTCGTCTGGAGCCATCGCGAAGGCGCGCGGCCTGGATGACAACATCGACGGATGACGCGATGATTTCACGCACGGTCTTTGCCGGCAACGTATAGCCACCCATGGCAATCATCGATTCCATGCGGCTCAGGCACTCGCGGGGCGTGTTGGCGTGGATGGTCCCCATCGAGCCGTCGTGACCGGTATTCATCGCTTGCAGGAGATCGAAGACCTCCGGTCCACGGACTTCGCCGACGATGATGCGTTCTGGCCGCATACGCAGGCAGTTCTTGATCAGGTCACGCATGGTGATCTCGCCTTCGCCTTCGATGTTCGGCGGGCGGGTTTCGAGACGCACGACATGGGGCTGCTGGAGCTGAAGTTCGGCCGTATCTTCGCAGGTGATCACGCGCTCGTCGCGGTCGATGTAGCTCGTGAGGCAGTTGAGAAGGGTCGTCTTACCTGAACCGGTACCGCCGGATATCACGACATTACAGCGCACGCGACCGATGATCTGCAGAAGGACAGCGCCCTCCGGTGTGATGGCGCCGAAGCGCACCAACTGATCAAGCGTGAGCTTGTCCTTCTTGAACTTGCGGATCGTCAGCGCGGGCCCATCGATGGAGAGCGGCGGCGCGATCACGTTGACACGGGAGCCATCCGGGAGGCGCGCATCGCAGATTGGACTCGATTCATCGACGCGGCGGCCAACCTGGCTGACGATGCGTTGGCAGATAGACAGAAGCTGCGCGTTGTCGCGGAAGCGGATATCGGACTCGATCGTCTTGCCGTTGACTTCGATAAAGGTCTGCCCGGCACCGTTGACCATGATATCGGCAATGTCGTCGCGGGCCAGGAGTGGCTCCAGAGGACCATAGCCCAGCACATCGTTGCAGATATCCTCAAGCAGTTCTTCCTGCTCGGAGATCGACATTGCGAAGCTTTTGATCGTGATGATGTCGTTGACGATATCGCGGATTTCTTCGCGTGCGCTCTCTCCATCGAGTTTGGAAAGCTGCGAGAGATCGATGGTGTCGATCAGGGCCGAGAAGACTTGCGCCTTGGTCTGATAGTACTCGTCCGTTCGCAGGCGCTTGCGCGGCTGGCCACCGGTATCCTTTTGAACCGCGGACGGTTTCGGTGCAGGTGGCTGTAACACGATGGTTTCTGATGGACGAGGTTCATCCATCACAGGCGGCGCGTTCATGACAGCCGGACGGGCGGTCGGTAAAGCCGGTCGTCCACTGTTTGTGCTTCGTCCGAAGCCTTCGCTGCCACGTTTTCCAAACATCTCTTGTCTTCCGGTCTATCGTCTCGTGGAGCAGTCCACGTTTATTTGCGTTTTAGGATTTCCATGAACTTGCCCAGCCCCGGTCGTTTCGCCTTGCGGGCCGATGATCGGCCTGTCAGAACATGCGAAAGCTGGGAGAAGGTTTCCGCAATCGGCGACTTGGCATCGATCTCACTGATCATTCGTCCGCTGTTCGATGCGGAGCCAAAAAGCTGGACATCGAACGGAATGATGGCAAGTGGTTCAATTTCCAACGGTTCGAAAAAGTCGGAAGGCTCGATCTCGGGACGCTTGGCCATACCCACTTGGTTGAGAACCAGATGTGGCACCTTGTCGTTCGGCCGCAGTTTCTTCAATGCGTCAAGAAGATTCTTGGTGTTTCTGAGGTTGGCCAGGTCCGGGACAGCGGTGATCACCACCTCATCCGCTTCCGCCAGCACGGCCTGCGTCCAGTCCGACCAGACATGCGGTATGTCCAATACGGCAATCGGCGCGCTCCTCTGCAGCAGTTCCAACAGCGGCTGGAAAGCGGCTCTATCAAAATCATAGGCGCGATCGAGAAGCGAGGGTGCTGCCAGAATCGAAAGATTTTCGGAGCATTTCGTCAGTAGGCGATCGAGAAAGACCTCGTCGAGCCGATCCGGTGCGAAGACTGCCTCGGCAATTCCCTGTGCTGGATCCTGATCGAAGTCGATATTGACCGTGCCGAAGGGAAGATCGAGGTCTGCGAGAATGGTCTCTGTCGAGAACAGGCTCGATATCCCAAATGCGCAGTTATGCGCGATGGTGGAGGACCCAACACCGCCCTTCGCGCCGATGAAGGCAATGCTACGGCCAAGCGGCTCGGCTTCGGGATCGACGAAAATTGCGGAAATCGACGCCATCAGGTCCGACGCTTTGATCGGTGAAACGAGGTACTCGGAAATACCATTGCGCATCAGGTCGCGGTAAAGCGCGATGTCGTTGTGGCGTCCGATGATGATGACGCGCGTCGAGGGATCGCAAACCTCCGCCAAAGGCGCAAGATCAATCAGGAGTGTCGATGGATCACGGTGGGTTTCGAGGATGACGAGATTGGGTGTGGCGGTGGACGAAAACGTTCTGGCAGCGGCATCGATCTCGCCGTTGGTCACCCGCATGCTAACCTTATTCATCCGCCGATCGTTCGCCAGCCGCTCCATCGTCCGCTGCATCGCCTCGCTTTCGCAGAAGGCGTGGATCGAGATGCGCGGCAGAGGACGGACGCCCTCTAGCTCGCCGGGACGGAGCGTGTCTTCGGCGACTGGCACATCTGCGTTACTGTGCCGAATATCGTAGTTCACCGGGTTCATGTCAGATCCTGTCGCTCAAGCTGGAAGGCGCATCTCAGTCGTTCGTGGTTGCTGTGTTCTTGCCGGCACGATACTTGCCGAGCACCACCGAGCGCCTTTCGGCGTCGATCGGGCTCATGCCGCGGGGGCCGACGAGATCCATGGGATTGGCAATTTGCGCCGCCAGATTGCTTTGGGACGCGCAGCCGAAATTGTACCAGTTTTTGTTCGAAGAGGTATTGCTGTTCAGGTCCTCAGGCCATTGGCCGCACTGGCCTGTCATGGCAGTCACGGCTACGTAGGAGAGGCGTATGGGTGCCGCATCCCCATAGGGCGATGCACCATAGGGAACTTCGACGATCTTATTGGCAGGGATGCCTGACGAGGTCAGGACCGACCGAATCTGGCGTTTGATCAGGGACGCGGAAGCGGCATTGGCAGAGCCCGTGGGCACCTGCATTTGAACGATGCTGGTGGAACTCGCCACGTAGTTCTGAACGAAGCCCTTCACATTGTCGGCCATCTCACCGGGCAGCTTGTTGTCTGCCGGAGAGACAGGAATATCCAGCGAATGCTGCGCTTCGGACAGAGTGATCGGGTGGCGCGTGCGATAGTCGTCCGGGATGGCGCCTGTGGTCTGTGGGTCGCGGGCACATCCCTGCAGTGCGGCGACGGTAGCGAGCACGCAGACGAGGTGACCGAGGCGTAAGTAAGAAACAGAATTCGTCATAGGGTGCGTTTTCGTCATTTGTAGATAAATCCCACCGAGCCCTGATAAGGCTGTGCCTGAACCTGCTGTCTGTTGTTACCGTAGACCTTGTTCACCCGGTTCATGAAAAACGCTGCAGAGTCGTTTTCCGGGCTGAAATTGTCATCAGGGCGCGCGATCTGGTTGCGCGCAACAGGTCGCACGAGATAGGGCGTGGCGATGATCACGAGTTCGGTCTCGTTGCGAATGAAATCCTTGCTGCGGAACAGGGTGCCGAGAATTGGAACCTTGGACGCGCCTGGGAGGCCGGACATCGCCTGGCGGACATTGTCCTGCACGAGACCTGCGATCACGATCGAACCGCCCGATGGCAATTCCACACTCGTGGACGCTTCGCGCTTGCGAATAGAGAGATAGGTGCTGCCCGGAACGCGGGACGTGTTGCCGTTGCCGGACACGACGTTGCCTTCATAGGTCGGCTCGGACACGTTGGTCTCGATTTTCAGGCTGATGCGGCCTGGAGACAGCACGACCGGCCGGAAGTTCAACTCGATGCCATATTCGACCGTGTCGGTCTGGCGCGTCACGGTCGGCACATTATTGTCGTCGAAAGTGACGTTCTGAACGCCTGCAAGACGGAAGTCGCCGCCGACATAGAACTTTGCCTGCTCGCCGGAAATCGCAGTCAGGCTCGGTTCGGCGAGCGTGCGCATGACGCCTGCCTGTTCCATGGCATTGAAATAGCTGGATAAAGCGACCTTGCCGATGGCGCCTCCGATATTTCCCGAACCGCCGATCGCCAGCGCGTTACCGAGGTTGGCCGGATTGGAGAACGAGACCGCGCCACCAAAGTCCGAGCCGGAGCCGCTAATAGAGCCGTTGAAGCCAAGCTGCTTGAGAACCTGGCGACTGACTTCCGCGACCGTCACCTTCAGCGTAACCTGATCCTCGCCCTCGATCGTCAGCATGTTGACGATAGATGATTTCTGGCGGTTTTCCGCGAAGATCGCCACGGCACCATCGCCGTTGCTTTCGCTGCTCGCTGTGATGTTGCGGGTTGTTGCTTCACCGCCTTGGAGGAAGGCCGTTGCGAGCTGAACCGCGCGTGCGGAATCCTGCGGCGTACGAACACTGCCTGAAAGAACAATGTTGTCCGATACGATCTCAACCTTGATATCCGATTCCGGAATGAAACGGCGCAGATTGGCCTCAAGACCGGTGATGTCGCGCTCGACCTCGAGATCGAGACTGACGATCTCCTCGCCATGGGCGCCGAAGATGAAAATGTTGGTCTGGCCGACCGACTTGCCGAAGAGATAAATACGACGCGATGTACGGGTTACCGCATCTGCCATGCTCGGATCGGCCACCAGAATGTCATGCGCATCCTGTGGCAGATCGACCACCAATGCCTTGTTCAAACCGAGCTTCACGCGCTTGCGCACGCCTGTTCCGCTTTCAGAGATCCGAAGAATGCTGGCGCTCTGGGCCAGCGCATCTGTCGTGCCAAAGCCGAATGGCGATGCGCCGGGAACGCCTGCAAAACCGATGCTGAAGGCTATGCCCCCAATGAGCGAAGCTTTCAAGCCATGTCGGATCGATTTCGTCTTGCTCATTGTGCGGCTCCCTCATTTTCACGCACGATCGAACCGGACTTGATAACCTGGATTGCCGGTCTGCTGGATTCGCCGTTGAGTAGATAGTCGGCAGATGCCGTGTCGCTATCCTGAACATCCGCGACGGATCGGAGCGACAAGGTCAGCCGGTCCGCCATCTGGTGTGCGACGGTGATGATCTTTGCTTGTTCAGGCGTGAGTTCGAGCGTCGCTGTGGCGCCAATCACGGAAGAGGTGCCGTCAGGTCCCTCTTTGATCTGCTGGTCGATTGCAAGAACGCGCACATTGTTAAGGACGTTTTCCGTCAGGAAACCGCCGCCCTCGTTTTTGCGCACCATGATGACATCGACGCGGTCGTTGGGGAGAACGAAGCCGCCCGCACCGGTCGCAACCGATATTTCCGTTGAAACAGCCCGTTTTCCGGCGGGCAGGAGCGACGACATGATGCGTGTGCTGGAATCGACCACCTTTTCCGAGCGGAGCGGCTCGCCTTCGAAAAGCGGAAGGCGAACGATGGCGCCCGTCAACTCGGCGATCGCATCAGGCCGTTTTTCCTCGGTGACATAACTGTCATTGACGCTGCCTTGAGGCCACCGTGCCCAGCGCACCGAACTCGCGTCGAGCCGGCTACCCACGGGCAAATTAACCGCCGAGACCAGCACGTTAACGGTCGGCTCTTTCTGGATGATGGCTTCTGCCTGTTCCACCACCGCTTGCGGCGCAGAAATCTGCATGGCCAGCAGGCCCGCAAAGCCAGCGGCAACGACGGCAACGGAGAGGATAACGACACGCGAGGACTTCATGCTGGGCCTTTGAGGTAGAATCTCTGCCCAGAAGATGGCCTGCCATTCGTGTAATTATGGTTAATAAGAAGTGATTGTTTTGGGTTAATCAGAAATTAATGTGCTGTATTAGTAAGTCTAAATCATGCTTTTGGGGTTTATATCACAGCACGGCGCTCATGGCAGCCTGTACGATCGGCGCTTCGGGATACGTGATCAAGCCAGCAACCGCAATTGCGATACCATAGGGCACCTTTTTGGCGACTAGTAAAGAGTCCGGGATAGGAAGGCCTGTTGCCATGATCTCTTCGGAACGTGATCGCAAGACAAGAATGCCTAAAGTCAAAATGCCCCCTATGAGCGCTACTGCGACCAAAAATTCGGCCAAGGAATAATTGAAACCGAACCAGACGGCGCAAGAGGTTAGAAGCTTAGCATCTCCGCCACCCATGGTGTTGAATGCGAACAAGACGAAGCACGCCAGAAAAACGGTCACTCCCGCTACGAGGCTCATTGCGAAAACCTGCCAGTCCATGCCTGACAACGGTGCGAGTAAAAGAAAGGCGCCTAAGAGAATCATTGATACCCGGTTTGGGATCGTCATTGAAAAAAGATCAGTAAGCGCCGCCAGCGCGAGGCAGAGCGGAAAGACAAGAAAGATAGAAGCAGTGATCATGTCTGACCTCGATTTCTGGGACTGACCCTTAATTTTAAGAAAAATGCCGCCCAAAGGACGGCACTTTCCGCATGCGTGGAAACGATCGTCCGGTGCCGATGTCAGCCCGTAGCTGCCTTCGAATCCGTAAGCGCTTTGCCAATACGGTCGAAAGTAGCCTTCAGCTGAGTACCTATTGTACCCGCACCTGCAATGATACCAACAGAGATCAAAGCAGCGATCAGGCCGTATTCAATGGCGGTGGCGCCGGACTCGTCCTTCAGGAACCGAGCAAAAATATGTGTCATGCGGATTCTCCTAATTCGTTATTGGTCAGCACGCCGACAACTGTTTTTCGTTGTTCGGTTGAGGCAAACCTACGAACTCTCGATTGCCAAGCGCTTAAAGAACGGGCTTAACGTAACGTTAAATGAGTAATGTCGATTGCGTGGTAAACAAAGTCGAAGATTAAAAGGTAAAATATGAATCTTTGCCAAAGCCCTAGGTGAGTAAAGGGTCATAAAAGGCCGTTTTGAATATAATTTCTACCACGAACCCGGTCTTGTGCAGTTAAGCGGCGCTCTGCTTTCATGTTAGAGTGCGTTTTATGCAGCGACAGTTTCCCGTTTTGGCGCGTCTTTTAAAGCTTCATTCACCATTCCCGTTCATGGTGATGACGATGAAATGCGCCAAGCGTAACCAAAGGTCTATTCCGCTCATGCTATCTTCCACCGTCAAGAGATTTGCAATCGCAGCGGCAATCGTAAGTTTTGGGCCGTCTTTTGCGTTCTCCGCAGATGATGAGATGCTCCGCGTCTCGATGAATCAGGCGCGTGTGCTCAAGCTCGATCGCGCTGTGAGCAAAGTCATCGTTGGCAATTCGAAGGTTGCGGATGCGACCGTTGCCGATGCAACAACGATCGTGTTGACCGGTCGCAGCTTCGGCACCACCAATCTCGTGCTGCTGGATGCCGAAGGTAACGCAATCGTCGATGAACGGGTTCTGGTGTCGATCGATGAGGGCAATACGGTCCGGGTCTATCGCCAGACCTCACGAAGCGTTCTTTCTTGTTCGCCCGCCTGTGAAGAGCATGCGCAGAACTGAATAGCGTAGAACAACCTGATTCGATTCAGGAGTGTTCTTCATTCACCAAACGTTCGCTCAACAGATGTGGTCACAACAGCGTTTGGACGGCATGCGCCGCGCGTTCAAGGAACGCCTTAGACATAGGTCTTACAGGAAGAACCTGGCCGGTCATCACAGATGAGTCACTGCTTCTCGCAGCGCTCTTCGGCACTAAATTGTTGAGCGAGGAGTGCCAATACGAATGCTGACAACAGTAGCCCCGTGAGGGGAAAATCAATCTCAATTTTTTGCTAAGCGATTGATCTGGCTAGGATCAAATAAGGAATGGTGCCAGAAGAGGCACGGCATTTTCACGCTAAGTGATTTTCACTACAGCAAAAAAACTGACGCGGTTTGTTCCAATACCATGTTCGATACCATGGTTTCTAATTCTGCCACGGTATTGATAAGGGCGGAAGATGTCGCGTCAATCGCTCCCGACACCCTCTCCCCGTTGGCAGACGCGACAGTCAGCGCGCCTTCGCAATCGCATCGTCAAAAAAGCCCGGCTACAATGGCCGGGCTTTCGAATGGACGGTTGCGGCTTAGGCCGCTGCCTTCTTCGCTTCGAGGGCGATGACCGCGAGGTCGCGATATTTCGCCATCGCCTTCGGGCTGCTCGATACCGGCTTGATCTCGATGGCCTTGAGGCCGTCGATGTCGCCAGCCTCGACAAGCTCGATCAGCTTCGCCAGCTTCGGGCGGAAGCGTCGATGTGTAGCGGCTGTGAAGTCCGGCGGATCGGGCAGGACGCCGCGCTGGGCGGCCTCAAGGGCCGCAGCGCGCTTCCCTACCGCTTTCTTCGGCTTCGGCGCTGTTGGTTTGCCTGTTGGGGCTTCCGCGTCGCTGCGGGCAGCATCGACTATTTCCTTCGGGACGAAGGCGGTCATATTGTCCGGCGTAATGGCGTAGACCATCGGCGCTTTCTTGAATTCGGCAGTGATCTCGTCGGCGATCTTCGCGGCTTCGGCCAGCGTTGTAGCTTCGCGATTGATCTTGCTGGTAGGGCTGCGGCGCAGATGCACGTTGAAGTGCGTCGCGGTTGCGATCTTGGCGCGGTCGGCAGCGTCGGCGGGGTGTATATTTTTCATATCAGCGGAGCCTCTACTAGGGCCCCACGTCTAGCGGAGGTATGAATAGTTGCAACTCACAATAAGACAATACCCGTTAAGCGTGAGTAAACCACTTAGCGCTACTAATAGAAACAGTGTTTGAACTAGGGGATGGGGTATGAACGAAATAACGGTCAAGAAATCTAATGAACTGATTGATCCGCAGGCTCAGATGCTTGTCGATTTTCTGAAAGACATGGGCCTCCCGTCGGATAACGTCATAGCTGATATTTCTGAAAGAAAAATCATCGGCGACAATCTGCAAGGGCTAATTCTGGGACTGCCGCCTGAAATCAAAAAGGACGCGAGGTATCTTTCAAAATTCGTAATCGGCGCAGGTTTCGGCCTGTTCGATTACTCGCTGAACGCGGTATGGAATGAGGTCGTACTCAACCTCCGAAAGAAGGCAGTTGTTTATGGCCTCGACATATTTTTTGATGCAGCGGTTGGTGGAAGCAAAGCGCGCGAACATTATAGCACTGAAGACGACCTATCCGCATTGAAGGACAGCGTCCTGCTAGATAGCTGCCGGAAGCTAGAGCTTATAGGCGATACAACCTATAAAAAGCTCAAGCACATACTGGAAATGCGCAATGATATCGGCATATCGCATCCCAATTCGTACACCATCAATGCATACGAGCTTTTAGGATACCTTCAGAACTGTATTCAAGACGTTCTGAACGATAATCCCACGGAAGCTGCGCTTCAGGTTCAATCCTTTATTAAAAACCTCAAGACAACGACGACCGTTGTTGATAGCGCTGCCAAGCAGGCGATTGAGAAGAAAATTATCGAGTTGCCGACGCATCTGTGCGGAAGCCTGATGCGAACGGTTTTCGGGATATACGTCGCTGTTGATACCGATCCAACAGTTCGCAAAAACATCTCGCTTATCGCGCCCGCGCTTTGGGCGGCTTGTGCCGACGAGGCCAGATACAAACTCGGGATCGTCCTTGAAGGTTACAACGTTAACTTGTTCAAGGACAAGCATTCGCTCGGAGAGCAGTTTTTCGATGTCGTTGGTGGAAATGCGTTCCGCTCGCCGAACGAGCGGGTCATCATTGTCGATGAGTTGATCACGGAACTCCTCGACAAACATAATGGTTGGGACAACTTCCACCATGAACCGCCGGTCGCGGCGCAACTCTATTCTTACGTACCAGACCAAACCTCAATCTTCGAGAATTTGGCTCAACGCCTGTTCAAAGTTGTTCTGATCTGCCGCATAGGTCGAGGCGTGAGCTACTGCGAGGGCGTTTCTCCGGGGGGGCGGAAATACTATGACAATATCTTGGCTTTGGCAGGTGACAAGTTCGCACCGCACGTGATGGTTTCTTTGTGCCATTTCGAGATCAAGAACAAACTGCATAACAGTTTGTGCCGCAAGCATGCGAAGGCCGCGCTGGAGACCACGAAGAAAAATGTTATCAATGCAAGGCTTATTGAGTGCCTTGATTATCTGATCGCCAATATCGAGACGAACATTGCTTGCGTGGACAGCGGCGAGTTTAAGAGGCTATCGTCTGGCTACATCACTTGGTGAATGTCGGCGAGGCACGGCTTGCGGTCAGTCTGGCCTCGTTTTCCCATGAGGTGAAGGCGCTCTTAAATCCCGGCATGATTTCCCAAGTTCCGGTTGCGTCCATCCAGCCTTGATCGCCTTGACGCGATCCGTTCGGCCCGGATGGGATTTCGACGGCCTCTCGTCGAGGATCGGAACGGCAGCGAGCGCCTGATCGAGCGTGTACCCGGCATTCCTCATTGCCGTTCCCGCGAAACGGTCGGCTTCAAGCTCATTGCGCGGATCGGGTTTCCTGCCGATGTGGTGGCAATAGTGGTGTCCGAGTTCGTGGGCGATGATCATCATCGCCCCCTCATATCCGACCTCGGGGCTTAGGCGGCGGTCGTAGACAATGAGCCGATTGCCTTCCTGTTCCGTGGCTATGGCATTGAGGCCTATCTCGGCATTCATCGGGTAGATGCTGCACTCGTCCTCGATCTTGAGCTTCATCGCGTCGCAAAGGTCGAAAAGCATTTCCGAATAGTCCCCGAATGCGGGCGTCGCGATGACGATCTGATCGCCGACCGGCATGTGCAGCGCTGGACTATTTTTCCCGAGGTTCAATTTGACGCCGTCGTCGGCAATGGCCGCATCGGCACACGGCAGCGACAGGATCGACAGAACAGTCGCTTTTACATTGCGCACAAGACTTCTCTTAACTTTTGGCAACGTCATAGGCTTTGATTAGGAGGGGAAAATGTACTTCGCGTTCAAAGCCCTAAGCCTGCCGTGGCGCTTCCGGCTGATCGGGAACATCATCAGCTGCGGCACCCGACTGTATTTGTGTGCGCCACGTTCGAAGCGCCTCTGCGGCGCTTTCTATGGCCTGTTGATGTTCGGCGATCTCGTCGTCGCGCAGCGTCCTAGCGGAAGGACCAGTTCCATTGATCTCGAATGTTGCAACTTTGATCGGTCCAGCGACGCCGCCCGGATTTGTGTCTATTACATGCTGAACTGCCCATGTGGCTAGAAAGATCGCCTCACGTAGTGTGGGTTGCGCGCCCGCAGGGCAAAATATGTCGGATAGAAAGCGAAGAAACGGGTCAGCGGACATCTTCCCAGACCCGAGGGCCACGTAGAAATGATTGTTGTCGAGAAAGCGCGGCTGTAGAGGACCTTCAAACACGCAGCAGTGGTGTGTATTGTCTTTTGCGAAGGCGAGGATCGTGTTCGTCCCGACCATTTGGAGTGAGAGTCCAGTGCTCTGAAACTGCTGCAAAACGCTACTTGACATAGCTATCGCATAGTCAAGTTGGTGCGGCACCTGTGATATCAAGTTATGATTGCTATCTGCCATCAACTTAAAGCGATCTGCTTGTCCTTGATCGCCAGCAAATGCAAAAAGTTGAGGGCCAGCTAGTACCGCTAGCTTGTGGCCGTGATGGTGCCCAACGTTGATGCCGCCCATGCTTGGGGTAATCATGCTGTCAGCGGCGATAACAACTCCATCCTGACAATTAAAGGCTACAATTACGGTCATCCACGAAACACGCTGTTCGCCTTCATCTCAGGGTATCGCTTGTAGATCGATGCGACAAGCTGCTCAAAGGAGAGGTCGCGCACCCATTTCGAGATGCTGGAGACATATTCCCTTGTGTTTTCCGGTAGGTCACCGAGCATTGCAGCGCCCTGCCCAAATCCTTGAGCGGTCAGCGAGTACTTGCGGTATCTTCCGGTGCTCTGCACTTCCGCAAGTCCCCGCGCCGAAAGGCCATCAAGCTCATCGTAGACACCTCGGTCAAATGGGCCGTAATCGTAGGGAGCAAAGGTAAAATGCGGCCCATCCAAAAGATGAGAAGCTTCTTTATCAAGCAAAAAGAAAAGCTTCTGCACCTGCACAGGTGTGAAGGTGGCGTTTTGCCCCGCTGCGGCAAGCGCCGCGAGAACGATTTCTGTTCTATTCATCGATATAAAACTCCGGCGTTGGTGATAGCATAACTGATTTGCGGACCATTGGCGATAGGAGGCTTGACAAAGGGCTGTCGCCGAGTCTGCCCGCACTCCGCAGAGTCGCTGTTGTCTGTTTCAGCAAGCGAGAGCGCGCTTTGCGCGCGCGGCCCGCTCCATGCAGGGCTGATCAAACTCGCCCCGCCAGATGCCCCGTCGCTCGACTTTTGCTGCTGACTGCTCCTTCGCGTACCGGCCCTTGGAATAGCGCACCCAATCAACGGCGTATCCTTGCCAGACAAGCCAGCCGTTTACAGGCTCGCCGTCTGCCCGGAAGCAATCGGCCACCATCCTGCCGTAGCGATCCTGATCGACCTTAAGACAGGTTGTCGGGCGGGAAGCGGCGAGGAAGCTGTCGAGAGCAAAAGCGGCATCTTTCCCGCAGCTATATCCGCGGCCCTTCCCATCGCGGCATTGCTGCCAGCTTTCAGGGGCGTCGATCCCGTTGAGCCGAATGCGCTGGCCGGAGATTTCGATGGTGTCACCGTCAATCACTGATGCCCTTTCCGGTAAGGTCAGCCGCGGAGGCAGGGCAGGCAGCGATAAGGGAGGCGGCGAGGGCAAGGCTGCGAAGTCTGAAAGGCAAGCGCGGTATTCCTGTAGGTGGCGAAATCGGGTTTCGACCACGTAAGGAAGGATACGCAGCGGATCAACTGACATCAGGAAAAGAAAAAGCCTGCCGCTTCAACTCGGCAGGCTTCTTCCAAGGAAAATCCTACGCCCATGGACGGGAGGAGAGGATGAGCAAAAGATGCCATGACGGAAGCTGATCGACAATAGAATTTTGGAATTTGATTTCGCGAAATGTTGCCGTGGGCCGGTTGGTTAAAAACCAAATCCGAAAATCATCTGCAAATCGATGTTTTCTTCCAAGTAACGCGCGAAATGGTCGCTTACGGGACGGCGGCTGTTCCTTGCCTGAATTCCCGGCCAACGGCAGCCGTCCGCGCGCTCGAAGCGAATTTCCGATGGATGACAGCGGGGAAGCCGGTACGCTTGTCAGCGGGCTTGTCAGGGCCATTTCTGGTGATTGGCTTTCATTCCAACAATTCAGCGGCTTAATGCTGGCCGAACTCGATCCCACGGTCGGTTAATCCCATGCCGATTGTCGCGAGGGCTTTATCTCTGGCGCGATATGCGGTCGGGCCTGCTCCATCCTCGGCGCTTGATCGCTTCGCCGAACGTGAAGCCTTTGGTCAATTTGGCTCGAACCCAGTGCTTCAACACGCGGGCAGCGCCCGGCTCGTCTTTCAGGAAATCAGCCTGCCACCACAGCACCCGCTCAAAGCGGCTGACGAGGGCCGGAGGAACCATGCGACGCATCGGCTGCGGCTCAAGATCGTGGATCGGGGGCCAGCCCTCGAAATCACGGTCCTGCGATATCATGGCAAGCTCTGGCATGGAGGAGCGAAGCCGCGCCGGTCCCACAGGGCCGGACGCGCGGCTCGCCCACCGGACTGCCTCAAGCAGTTCATCGCCAACCAGCTTCGGGGTCCAGACGCCTTCCAGATGCAAAGCAAAGCGACCTTTCGATGTTTGAGAACAAGCGCGATTTAGCTGATTTGGCCTTTCGCGTCACGTACGTGCCCGCCCGCCCGCGGTACTCGTAACAAATAACTACAGGTCAATCAGTTTAATATCAGAAGCTTATATGACCTCATAAATCACACAGCGCTTTGCGCCGCCTTGAGGGCGGCACGCGCTGTGTTCAGATTGTCTGGATTATTACTCTACGAGCCAGCGTGACATTGGAATTCATCAAAAATGTCACGGCAAGTCACGCCGACAGCGATGATGTCACGCTGCGCTGTCACGCTCGACAGGCTCGGGCGTCCGGCGCGGTATTGATTTCGGCACTGTGATAGCGACTTGCTGCTTTTCCAGCCTGATCACAAGGAAGCCGCGCTCGGCCAGCCGAAACAGCGCGCCCCTTACGGACGGCCCCGTCGTCCCCGATCTTGCGGCTATCTCGATGAGCCGCGCCCGCAAACGGCCCTCCGCTGAAATCATGCCAGACAGGGCATAAGCGACCCTGAATTGCAGAGCCGAGATGCCCGGATCGCGGCAGACCGCTTCCAACCACTCCCGACGACCAAACGGCAATATTCCCGAATTCAAAAGCGACCTCCTTCATAGTGCAATTGTTTGTTTTTCAACGTCATTCCGGCCCAACTCATTGATTTCACAAGGCCAAGCAAAGTGCGAAATCGAAAAATCGAAACGCACTCAAAGATCGGGGGGCGGTGGCTCCGCATAGGGAGAGGGCTGCGAAAGGTACCTAAAATGTTTTCCGCCGCCCTTTTCCATCTGCCCGCACCCTCATCCGCCCCTGCGGTCTGCAAGATTGAACACATTATCTTGCGCGCTTGCGGGTTTGCTGACCCGCAGCGCTGCGATTATCGATCCGTGGTCCAGCCCCTCGGATAGGAGCTTGAGGGCTTCCCGTTCCCGGCCACGACACACAGGGTCAGACAAGACGATCCCGGCAAGCCGGAGAGCGTCGTCAGCGCCCTCGCTGTAGCCATGGCACCATATCGCTGCGACCTCGCTGTCATCGGTGCCAATGCCGGGCAGGGCGGTGAAGCGTAGCAATCCTCGCCCGAACCACCGCCGACCCGTCATGGAGGCGTCCTGCACGCCTAGTGCCGCGATGAAGCGGGTAAACCGGTCTGTAACCCCCATCATGAGTATGCCCCGGCATCGGCGTGCGCCCCGCGAAGAAGCTGATCGACGCCATCAGAGACGGCGCGGCGAACGCGCGCCTCAAGCTCGGCAGCATCACCCGAGATACCGTGAAACGTGAACGGGCCGATGCTGACGCTGCCCCCGGCCTTGCTCATCGGAGTGATCGTCCCCGCCGTCTTCGGCGTGAAAATCTCCGGCTCGCCACCGTCGCCGACCACGAATGATCCGCCCGGCCAGACAGGACCGCCGGTCGCGCGGTGGCCTGTCGGGTTGCCCATGGCGTCGTAGGACGGCATTTCTGCGCCGCCGCCGCCCGATCCCCACGTCATCAAGCCGCCGAGCTTGTCTTTCAGGCTGCCAGCCCATTCGACTGCCGAGCGGATGCCGCCGATCAATCGCTCAATGGCCGCGACCACCGAGTTCACAGCCCCGGCCACGACGCCGCCGACCGTCTCGCCCCATGACTTGAAAGCGCCGTTCGTATCGTTGATCGGCCCGAGCAGGCCGGAGACCCATTTGTAGAGGTCGCCGAAGCCGGTCACGATAGGAGTGAGCGCCGGGCCGAAGCCTTCGAACGTCTTCGAAAATCCATCCGCAAAGCCGGAGAAGAAATTCAGAAGGTTATTCCAGTTGTTGTAAATCCACGTCGCCGCTGCGCCGACTGCGAGGCCGACAAGCGAGAGCTTTGTCAGCGTCCAGAGGACGCGGCCACCGGCTGCCGCGACAGCCCGGAAGACGACGCCTTTAATTTTTGTGTGATCGGCGAAGTATCTTCCGCCGATTTGGATGCCGATCCCGTCGTTTTTAATTTTGCGGATGATTGTGTCCGCATCCTTGCCGACGATGGCCGCGGCTTCCTTCGGTGCAAGCCAGCGGCGCGAGCCATCAGCAAGCCTTTCATCCAGATCGACGGTAGCCGGATCGATGGGATCGAGGTCAGGCAGCAAAGGCATTTGCGCGGGGCGCTGATCGCCCGCGCGCCTTGCGAGGATCGCGCCTGCCTTCGCGATGATGGCGGCGAGGTCCGTCGAGGACAGCTTCTCCAGTTCCATCGGCGGCCCTCACTGCAAGAGCCGCGCGCTGCAAGGGAGAACTGCCGCGTCGCCTTCGCTGGCATAGCGCCTCTCAAGCACGGCGTCGGAAAGCGTTTCGCCCGTTCCACGATGCACGCCATCCGCCCAGCCGAGGGCATATGCCTTGGCCGCAATCTCTGCCGCAGCAGGATCGAGGCCAGCGGCGATGAACAGATCTATCACCGAGCTTTCAAGCGTCGTCGTCAGGGACGTGATCTTGCGAAGTTCATCCGCGCCTTGCGTTTTCCGGTCACGAGCGACGGCGGCCGCGAGGCGGATGATCTGTGCTTCAATGAGTTGTAAGATCATGCGGTCGCCCTCCCTGTTGAGGCGGTCGTGGCGGATTGCTCCGCCCGCCGCTGTTTGAAGGCTTCGAGATCGATGATCTCACCGGAAGCCGGACGGAGAAGCGCCTTCGGGTTGGCGTAAAAGATCGCAAGGACTTCGTTCTTCTTACGCCGGAAGAATTTCACCTTGTTGATGATCTTGGCGGTTTTCGACGGAGGAGGGGGCTGGCTTGCCGCCCACGCAAAGAGGTCCATCTGATCACACATGGCGGGCCTCCTTCTGCCTGCTCTCAATCTCGTCGATGAAGCGCCGGTACGTCAGTTCTCCAAGGTCGAGGCGGCGGCCAAGCTTGACCATCAGGTCGTCAGGATCGCGGTCGTGCTGGACCATGGCATTGAGAAGCTCTCCGCGAGCCTGCCTGTCTGCGTAGCCGAGGATGTCATCGTCAGCGACCCTTTCGAAGAATTCTTCGGGGTCTTCGCCTGCTGAAAAGACCATGACGCGAGCAGCGATGATGTCATCGTCATCGGTGATCTCAGGCGCGACCGCAGCGCCCCTCAAGGGCGCTGATGCGGACGCGCTCTGCTCCGACCTCAATTCGTCATTGATGACAGGATGGGCGGCAGGCGCGTGGAGCGCGCCGCCGCCTTCGTTAAAAGCTACGTTCCTCACTACGTTAGGGTCAAGTCCACTTGACTTCCCGAAGTCAACTGCACTTGATTTCCTAACTTCGCTGGACTTCACTTCCTGATCCTCGTCCGCGTCCGATTTGGCTGCATCAGGAAGTGAAGTGGAGTTTACTTCCTGCGGTATCCTGCCGACGTAAATCGCCGAAGTGTTCCGGCGACGCTTCACCTGAATGAAGCCAAGGTGAGCAAGCTCTTTTGTCAGCGCCGAAACCTGCGTTACCGTGATGCCGAGCTTCTCGGCGAGGTTCTCGCGGCTCGGATGGCAGTCGAAGTTTTGCCAATCGAACATTTCCGAGAGGATGAAGCCGAGGCAGAAAAGGCGAGGGTTTCTCTGCGCGGCGGGATGAGCGAGCAACTGCTGGCGGAACCGCTTCTGCCAGTCGAAGTAGGCAGAGACGACCGCCTCGTCGCGACGCTTCTTCTTGGGAGTGTCCGTCATTCGATAACACTCCCGCATTTCGAGCAAGAGAACCGCCGACCGCGCATCCGTGCCGTGATCGGCACGCGGGCGCTGTGGCCGCAGGCGCATGAAATAGTCCGGGTAGCAGCGGCAATCGCCGCCTGCGCCTCTGCCCGCTGATCGGCTTTCGACGGGCGCTGCCGGGGCGGCGTAAGCCCACCCGGCAGGCCGAAATCATTTATCCGGTCAGTTCTGGCACGGCCCATCAGATCGCGGGCATTCTGCTTGGTGTGATTGAGGGCCGTCATATCAACGCCCTCCCAACTGTTCCGCTACACCGGGCGCGATGGTCGTGAAGCGATCCGGGTGCCAATCATGCGGGCGGTGGGCGAGAGGAGCGGCGGCGACGGAACCGAGCGCGATGAACGCAGCGCCAGTGACCGCCAGAAGAGTAAGGGAGCGGCGCATCATGCGGCGTCTCCCGAAAGGCTGGAAAGGAAGCGCCGAAGCTCTGCCTCTGTAAGAACAGTCCGGCCAAGAATTTTAATGGGCCGAATGGTGCCAGCTTTTATGAGGAGATAAAGCGACGCTCTTGATATTGAGAGTTTCTGAGCAGCTTCTGGAATAGAAAAAGCCAACTTCTCGATAGGGGTGTCTTTCACGACAAACTCCGTGATAGCGGGAGCGGTCATGGTCAATTTATTTAATTCGGATCAATCGCGCGCCAGCCGACCGTTCAACCTGCGCTGCATGTTCAATACATGGCAGCGGACGTTGCGGGACGCAACGAACAGCAAAGGGATTTCGCCAGAAACGGAAACATTTCTGACAATGAACATAAGTATATTTGGAAATAACCTACGCCCGCAATTTCATTGGTCGGGAATGAGGGGCTAGGCGCTGGCGGCGAGGTCGATCACGTCTGCCCCCTTGAGCATCGTCTCGATCTCTCCTTGCCACCACGCTGCCATCCTGACGCGCTCGTCCCAATACGCGGCGCGGTGATACGCCCGACGAACCTGATCCGCGCTTAGGTGCGAAAGTTCCGCCTCCACTGCGTCAGGCGACCACAGGCCGCTCTCGTTGAGCAAGGATGATGCAGACGCGCGGAAGCCATGGCTCGTCGCTTCGTCGCCTGTGAAGCCGAGGCGGCGAAGGGCGGCATTGAGCGTATTCTCGCTCATTGAGCGTTTGGTGGTGTGGAAGGCAGGAAAGGCGAACGTCCCATATCCGGTCAGCTTATGCAGATCGCGCAGGATTTCGACCGCGAGGGGCGGGAGGGGCTTCTTATGCTCGCGGCGCATTTTGGTACGCTCGGCAGGTATCGTCCACACAGCCTTATCGAGATCAAATTCCGACCATTCGGCCATGCGAAGCTCACCGGGCCGGGGGTAGAGGAGGGCCATGAGCATCAACCCGGCCTTGGTAGTTGCCTGCCCCTTGTAGCCCCACACAGATCGGACAAGCCCGGCGAATGCGGATCGATCTGTAAGCGCGGCCCGATGCGTCACGCCGTGGGCGCGACCAGCGCGCCGCGCAGGCCGAAGGTAGGATCGTTCTCTGCCCGCGCTGTCGCGATGGCATATCGGAAGACCTGCCCGATAGTTGAGCGGAGCCTGCGGGCGCTTTCGAGGTTGCCTCTCGCCTCGACTTTGCGGAGCGTGGCAAGGATTTCGACGGCTGAAATGTCGCCGATTGGCCGCGGTCCAAGATCGGCACAGGCCATGTCGAGAAGCCAGCGCTTCTTTGTCAGCGTGGCGTCGGCCTTCCCCTCCTTTTCGATCTTGGCGATAAACTCGTCGGCAATGGCCTTGAAGGTATTTGCGACCTCTGTTTTTCGCTTGAGCTTTTCGACTTTTGCGATCTGGGAGGGATCGTCGCCCGCAGCCAACTGCGCGCGAGCGGCATCGCGCCGCTTGCGCGCGTCGGCAAGGCTCACTTCGGGGTATTTCCCGAAGGCCAAGGTCTTCTGCTTTCCATGATAGCAGAAGTTCATGCGCCAGAGCTTCGACCCCTTGAGGTCGATCATAAGGTAAAGACCGCCACCATCCGAGAGCTTCTGAATTTTGTCAGTGGGCTTGGCTGCGCGGATACGAGTATCGTTCAGAAGCATATGGTATCTCCGATGGTATTTGCTCTGGAACGTTAGCCAGAGATACCATGAATACCAATAAAAATACCATGAAATCGGTTTGATGCGGATAGACGGGCTAAGACGAATACGGCCCCAAAACGCGAAAAAGCCCCGGAAACCGGGGCTTTTTGCGAGATGATTTAGATGCCCTCGGACAACTAAATCAGAAAACTGGTGCCCAGAAGAGGACTCGAACCTCCACACCCTTGCGAGTACCAGCACCTGAAGCTGGCGCGTCTACCAATTCCGCCATCTGGGCGACGAGGAGCCATGTACGGGGGCGGGCGGCTGGTGTCAACAGGGATTTTGAAGTTTTGTGACGATCCTTGTTTTTTCATCAAAAAACATCGCTGCACGCTTCCCTCCGCATCTGGAATAGTCCGTCGTTGCTCATCCTATTCCGCCAGCATATCACGCGCGCTATCGCATTTGATCCTTCAGAGAGCGTTGAGACGGCATTCAGAAAGCGTCATGTATCCAAGCCTTCGTTCTTCTGCCGGTCGAGATGGCCGAGGTCCCGGTCCGGGTCGATAATGTCGCGCAGGCGCTGTTTCAATTCCTTGGGTCCCGGAAAACCGCCATCGCGCTTTCTCTCCCACAAAACTTCGCCGTCCAACGTGATTTCGAAGCGTCCGCCCGTAGCTGGAATGAGCGCGACTTCTGCAAGACTGTCTGAAAAGGTGCTGAGAAGTTCCTGGGCCATCCAGGCAGAACGCAGCAGCCAGTTGCACTGCGTACAGTAGATGATCGAAATGCGAGGTTTTACAGCTGTATCCATATCGGTGATCCTTCTCTAAGCTCACAGAAATATTACTTAGTTTGTCATGTTTTGAGCGGTTACGACTTGTGTTCAAAGTAGCTTCTTGCAGAAGGTCGGGAATTGCAATCAGCGGAGTATTCCATGGCGAATAATGAGTTTTCTCGTGAACGCTTGATCGTCCCGGCCATCGCGCCGATCTACAACAGCACCCACGAACTGGTCGAAACAATCTTGCGCGTTGTCGCGGGCGTGCTTCTCGTCACGCACGGTTTCGGCAAGATCACAAACCCCTTCGGTGCGGTCGGTATGGTGGAAAGCCTGGGCTTTTATCCGGGCGTCTTCTGGTCGCCCCTTTTGGCAGCAACGGAATTTTTCGGCGGGATTCTCGTGGCAATCGGTCTCCTGACGCGTCCGGCGGCTTTCGCGGCCTTCATCGTCTTGATGGTCACGGTCTATTTCCACTGGATCGTCAGGTCGGAAGGGCTCGTCGGTGCGGAGAAGTCCGTGCTGTGGTCGGCTATATTTCTGTTCTTTGCGGTGAGAGGCGGCAATAGACATTCTGTCGATGCCAAGTTGCGCAAAGTCTTTTGAGAACAAGATAATATGAGGTGCGGCGCTTCGCCGAAATGGCGGCAGCGCCTCGCCACAAATAGCGATGATCAATGGAAATTTGACAGTGACACGAAATTGCCCTGAGGGACCGGAACTTTCCTGCCTCGAAACGATTACGCATGTGGTGAAGTGCGGGAAAATTCATGGTCGACTATCTGCTGCCTCTGGAAGCGCGTAAGGCTGGCGAGCGTTTGCTTGCCGAACATGCATCGGAAGACCCCTTTGCGGCAGCGTTCAAGGCAACCCGGATGCCAATGATCATCACCGATCCGAAGCAGCACGATAACCCGATCATTTTCTGCAACAAGGCCTTCAACGACCTGACGGGTTACAGTAGCGACGAACTGATCGGTCGTAACTGCCGTCTCCTTCAAGGCGAGAAGACCGATCGCCAGGCGGTGGTAAAGATACGTGAGGCGATCAATGCGGGCACGTCCGTCTCTGTCGACATTTTGAACTATCGAAAAGACGGGCGGGAATTCTGGAACGCTCTGTTTGTCAGCCCGGTCCGGGACGACAAGGAAGAAGTGATCTATTACTTCGCCTCGCAGCTCGATTTCACCCGCATCAAGGACAAGGAAGCAGAGCTCGCCGAGGCCCGTAACCTCGCTGAAGAAGAAGTCAGCCGTCGCACGAAGGATCTTCGCGATGCGCTCGACGCCAAGACAATGCTCGTTCACGAGGTCGATCATCGCGTCAAGAACAACCTCATGACGATGGCGTCTATCGTGAAGCTTCAGGAGCGGATGACCAAGAACGAGACGGCGAGCGCGACGCTGAAATCGGTGCTGAACCGCATCGAAGCGCTCAGCACCGTTCATCGCAAGCTTTTCACCTTTGACAATATCGCCCGTTTCGACGTCGCCGATTTCGCCGAAGACCTGGTGGTTAACCTGACGAGCCAGTTGAAGCGCACCGATATCAATGTGACGCTGGATCTATCCCCGGTTTACGTGTCCGCAGACAAAGCATCACCTCTGTCGCTCATCGTCAACGAGTTGGTGGGCGATGCGGTCAGACGTGGTTTGGGTGATGGTGGCGGTGACATCAAGGTGACGGTAAAGAGACTGAACGGACACTTCCTCATTCAGGTGGCCGATACGATCGACCTCGTCGAGGTTGATGAGGAAGAACAGCGTTTCAGTCAGATGTTGCTGGAAACCTGCGCACGCCAAGTCAGTGCGGAAATCAAACGAGAACAAAATGGCCGGCAGACGATCGTGAGTGTGACGCTGTTGGTTGGACATGAAAAGGAATCATGAATTTGCGCATCATCATCGTGGAGGATGAGGCACTCCTGGCGCTTGAACTGGAAAGCGAAGTCGAGGCCGCAGGCCATACCGTCATCGGTGTCGCAGCCGACAGCGCATCGGCCATGGCGCTGATCGAGAAGGAAAGCGCGGATTTCGCCTTTGTCGATATCCATCTTCTCGACGGCCCGACCGGCGTCGATGTCGGGCGCTTTCTTGCCAGCAGAGACATCCCTTATGTGTTCGTCAGCGGCAATGTGAAGCGCATTCCGCCTGATTTTGCTGGCGCCGTAGGCGCTATCGAAAAGCCCTACACCGTTAATGGCTTACAAAACGCGCTCGAATATCTCGATGCCATGATCAGCGGAAAAGACGCTCTCATTGTGCCACCGAACCTGATCATGCCCGTAACAACGACTCCGTAATGGTAATGACTGTGACTAACGATACCGGCAATATCGGTCCGATCCTCACTCAACTCTTCGAACAGGCACCGAGCTTCATTGCGCTTTTGCGCGGCCCAAACCACCGCTTCGAGCTTGCCAATCCAAGCTATATGAACCTTGTCGGACGTCACGATATCCTCGGTAGAACCGTCGCAGAAGCGCTCCCCGATGCTGCGGAGCAAGGCTTCGTCAGCATTCTCGACGAGGTCTACCGAACCGGTACTCCCTATAAGGCTCTCGGCGCCCTCTTCATCATTCAGACCGAAGAAGGCTCTCCCGGTAGGGAATGCTATCTCGACTTCCTTTATCAGCCAATCCGCGATGAGACCGGTGCGGTCTGCGCCATTTTCGTCGAAGGCTCGGATGTCACTGAACGCACATTGTCGGAGCGGGCAAGGCGAGAAAGCGAAGACCTTTACAAGGGTCTGTTTGACGCAATCGACGAAGGCTTTTGCATCATCGAGTTTCTCGATGGGCCGCATGGGCCGGACAGCGACTATGTGCATATCCAGGCAAACGACGCCTATGCTCGCCACGCCGGCATTCCGAACGTCGTCGGTCAAAAGCTGCGTGAGATGGTGCCGGATGAGGCCGATGCCTGGATCGCGCGCTATGGTGCGGTTCTTAAAACCGGTAAGCCCATTCGCTTTCAGCAGGAATTGGTTGCCACGGGCCGTTATTTGGAACTTGCTGCCGTCCGAATCGAGCCGAAAGAACGCCGTCAGGTTGCCGTTCTGTTTCAGGATATCACTGCACGAAAAGAGGCTGAGCTGGCGCTGGAAAAGCTGAACACCACTCTGGAGCAGCAGGTCGAGGAGCGCACTGCCGAATTGATGGTGGCAGAAGAAGCCCTGCGACAGGCCCAGAAGATGGAGGCCGTCGGCCAGCTGACGGGGGGGCTTGCCCATGATTTCAATAACATCCTGGCTGGCATCAGCGGCAGCCTGGAAATGATGAATACACGCCTCGCACAGGGCAGGGTTGGAGATCTTTCGCGCTATATCAATGGCGCGACGGGTGCCACCAAACGCGCGTCCGCGCTGACCCAACGACTGCTCGCCTTCTCGCGCCGCCAGACGCTCGATCCGAAACCGCTGAACATCAACACGCTGGTCGATAGCATGCTTGAGCTGGTGATCCGCAGCGTCGGGCCGGAGATCAAGGTGGAGACGGTGGGCGCGGCTGGTCTCTGGCCGACATTCGTCGATGCCAGCCAGCTGGAAAACGCGCTTCTCAATCTCTGCATCAATGCGCGCGACGCCATGCCGAATGGCGGCAAGCTCACGATCGAAACCGGAAATCGCTGGATGGACGAGCGCGCGGCCCGGATGCGCGGGCTGGAGCCTGGGCAATATGTGTCGCTTTGCGTTTCCGATACGGGAACGGGCATGTCGCAGGACATTATCGAACGCGCCTTCGATCCGTTCTTTACCACCAAACCGATCGGTCAGGGCACGGGGCTAGGCCTTTCCATGGTCTATGGTTTTGCCGGTCAGTCAGGCGGTGCTGCGCGCATTTATTCCGAACTCGGCAAAGGCACGATGATCTGCATCTATCTGCCGCGCTATTCCGGCTCCATCGATGCGGCCGATCCGGAGGCCGAAGCCAGCATCGATGCACCGCGCGCCGATGGCGACGAGACGATCCTGGTGGTGGATGACGAGCCTCTGGTCAGAATGCTCGCCGTCGAGGAGCTTCAGGATCTTGGCTATTCGGTCATCGAAGCGGAGGACGCGCCGTCCGCCTTGCGTCTTCTCAATTCGAACAGGCAGATCAGCCTCTTGATCACCGATGTCGGTTTGCCGGGCGGTATGAATGGCCGGCAACTGGCGGACGCAGCAAGGGTTAACCGGCCGGATATTGAGGTGCTGTTCATTACTGGCTACGCGGAGAATGCAGTGTTGAACCACGGTCATCTCGACCACGGAATGCACGTCATGACCAAGCCCTTTCAGCTGGATGTCTTCGCCCAGAGGGTTAAGAGCCTGATCAAGCCGCAGGGGTAACGCCTGTGCGGTGACTTCAACACGAGTACTTGTGTTTGTCACGGGCCTGTCACACTAGCTTTAGAAGCACGATAAAGAAGTGCAGCAAATCTTTCTTTTTGCTGCCTTCGCTGGCGCCATTCGCCTTGCAGCAGGAAAATTCGCTCCTTATATACGCCGCATACCAGCAGAAATGCTGACAAAAAGGCAAGACCATCCAAGTCAAGGAGTCGTCAGTGGAATGCCTGCCGGGGTTCCGATGACTCGCTTCAAGGAGAGAAGAAAATGGCAAAAGTAATCGGTATCGACCTTGGCACGACCAATTCCTGCGTCGCAGTGATGGACGGCAAGGACATTAAAGTCATTGAAAACGCGGAAGGCGCACGCACGACCCCTTCCATGGTCGCGTTCAGCGATGATGGCGAGCGTCTGGTCGGTCAGCCGGCAAAGCGCCAGGCCGTCACCAACCCGACCAACACCCTGTTTGCGGTCAAGCGCCTCATCGGTCGTCGTTATGACGATCCGACCGTTGAGAAGGACAAGGGCCTCGTCCCCTTCAACATCGTCAAGGGCGACAATGGTGACGCTTGGGTAGAAGCACAGGGCAAGGGTTATTCCCCTTCGCAGATTTCCGCGATGATCCTTCAGAAGATGAAGGAAACCGCTGAATCCTACCTCGGCGAGAAGGTCGAAAAGGCCGTCATCACCGTTCCGGCCTACTTCAACGACGCCCAGCGTCAGGCCACCAAGGATGCAGGCCGCATCGCTGGTCTCGACGTGCTGCGCATCATCAACGAGCCGACGGCTGCCGCTCTTGCCTATGGTCTCGACAAGAAGGACGGCAAGACGATTGCCGTATACGACCTTGGTGGTGGTACCTTCGATATCTCCATCCTCGAAATCGGCGATGGCGTCTTCGAAGTGAAGTCCACCAATGGTGATACCTTCCTCGGTGGCGAAGACTTCGACATGCGTCTGGTCGAGTACCTCGCAACCGAATTCAAGAAGGACAACGGCATCGACCTGAAGTCCGACAAGCTGGCTCTGCAGCGCCTCAAGGAAGCCGCTGAAAAGGCAAAGATCGAGCTGTCGTCTTCGCAGCAGACCGAAATCAACCTGCCCTTCATCACGGCAGATGCTTCCGGTCCGAAGCACCTGACGCTGAAGCTGACACGTGCCAAGTTCGAAAGCCTGGTCGACGACCTGGTTCAGCGCACCGTGGCGCCCTGCAAGGCAGCGCTGAAGGATGCCGGCGTTTCCGCTTCCGAGATCGACGAAGTCGTTCTCGTCGGTGGTATGAGCCGCATGCCGAAGGTGCAGGAAGTCGTCAAGCAGCTGTTCGGCAAGGAGCCTCACAAGGGCGTCAATCCGGACGAAGTGGTTGCCATGGGCGCTGCCATCCAGGCTGGCGTTCTGCAGGGCGACGTCAAGGACGTTCTGCTTCTCGACGTAACCCCGCTGTCTCTCGGCATCGAAACGCTGGGTGGCGTCTTCACCCGTCTGATCGATCGCAACACGACGATCCCGACGAAGAAGAGCCAGACCTTCTCGACCGCCGAAGACAATCAGTCTGCCGTGACCATCCGTGTCTCGCAGGGTGAGCGCGAAATGGCAGCCGACAACAAGCTGCTCGGCCAGTTCGACCTCGTTGGCCTGCCGCCGTCTCCGCGTGGCGTTCCGCAGATCGAAGTCACCTTCGATATCGACGCGAACGGCATTGTTCAGGTTTCGGCCAAGGACAAGGGCACCGGCAAGGAACAGCAGATCCGTATCCAGGCCTCTGGTGGTCTCTCCGACGCCGACATCGAAAAGATGGTCAAGGATGCGGAAGCCAATGCTGAAGCCGACAAGAAGCGCCGTGCGGGCGTAGAAGCCAAGAACCAGGCCGAAAGCCTGATCCACTCCACCGAGAAGTCGGTTCAGGAGTATGGTGACAAGGTTTCTGAAACCGACCGTAAGGCAATTGAAGATGCCATCGCTGCCCTCAAGACGGCTGTCGAAGCATCCGAGCCGGATGCAGACGACATCCAGGCGAAGACCCAGACCCTTATGGAAGTATCCATGAAGCTCGGTCAGGCCATCTACGAAGCCCAGCAGGCGGAAGCCGGTGAAGGCGGAGCAGGCGGCAAGGACGATGGTGTGGTCGACGCCGACTACGAGGAAATCAAGGACGACAAGAAGTCCGCGTAAATCGTGGCTCTTGCTCTTGAACTTGGGTAAATGAGACTGAATCCGGCTGCCTCGTGCAGCCGGAAATCCATTTCGGGGTGTGTTATCTTCATGGCGAAAGCAGACTTTTACGAGACATTGGGCGTGAGCAAATCCGCCGATGAAAAGGAGCTGAAGAGCGCCTTCCGCAAACTTGCGATGAAGTATCATCCGGACAAGAATCCTGATGACGCCGAATCCGAGAAGAAATTCAAGGAAATCAACGAAGCCTACGAAACGCTCAAAGACCCGCAGAAACGCGCGGCCTATGATCGCTTCGGCCACGCAGCCTTTGAACAGGGTGGCATGGGCGGCGGTGGCGGCGGCTTCGGCGGCGGTGGTTTTGCCAGCGGCGGCTTCTCCGACATCTTCGAAGACATCTTTGGCGAGATGATGGGTGGCGGCCGTGCGCGCCGTTCCTCCGGCGGCCGCGAACGTGGTGCCGATCTCCGCTACAATATGGAAATTTCGCTGGAAGAAGCTTTCACCGGCAAGACGGCGCAGATCCGGGTGCCTACATCCATAACCTGCGATGTCTGTTCCGGTTCCGGCGCAAAGCCGGGTACGAGCCCTAAAACCTGCGGCACCTGCCAGGGTTCGGGTCGCGTGCGTGCAGCGCAAGGGTTCTTCTCGGTCGAGCGGACCTGCCCGACCTGTCATGGCCGTGGCCAGACGATTACCGATCCCTGCACCAAGTGCCACGGCCAGGGCCGCGTGACGGAAGAGCGTTCGCTCTCGGTCAACATCCCGGCTGGTATCGAAGACGGCACGCGCATTCGCCTGCAGGGCGAGGGTGAAGCTGGCATGCGGGGCGGTCCTTCGGGAGATCTCTATATCTTCCTGTCGGTGCGTCCGCACGAATTCTTCCAGCGTGATGGCGCCGATCTCTATTGCGCCGTGCCGATCTCAATGACGACGGCAGCGCTCGGCGGTACCTTCGATGTCACGACGCTGGACGGAACGAAGTCGCGTGTGACCGTGCCGGAAGGCACGCAGCCGGGCAAGCAGTTCCGACTGAAGGGAAAGGGCATGCCGGTTCTGCGCTCTGCGCAGACGGGTGATCTCTACATCCAGATCCAGATTGAAACGCCGCAGAAGCTGACCAAGCGTCAGCGCGAACTCTTGCAGGAGTTCGAGGAAATCTCTTCGAAGGACAACAATCCGGAATCGACGGGCTTCTTTGCGCGTATGAAGGAATTCTTCGACGGCTAAAAGCCGCAACTAAAGCGCCGTGCGTCCTATTGGACGCACAAAGAACGCTTTATCTTTTGAATCAAGACAAAAACACAGAACCGCCGGATGATGAGCCCGGCGGTTCTGCTTGTTTGCGGTTTTCTCACCGTGGGTGATGCACCATGACGAAACGGCGAAAGCAGAGCATGACCAGAGGTGTGACGACGAAGATGATGGCCGCAACCATGATCGGCGCCAGCAACATGGTCCGTTGCCAAAGGGGCCAATTTTCGGTGAATGGCCCCAGTGCATAAAGCAGGCTGGTGATGACGGGATACACGGCAAAGGTCATGACCAGCGCAAGTCGAAGACGATGTGGTTTTAAGATAATCGATGAAGCTGTGGAAGACATGGCAACTCCAATGAAACGGAACGTTTCGTTTATAATAAAACAGACCATTCCGTTCAAGTGATATTTCGGCTAAAGCATCGACTGGAGAAGGCTCGATTTAGCGACGTCCCTTGCCGGGTTCTATGGGAGCACGGGAGCTACAGGTAGCGAGTTCTGGAGGCATCCATGACCGATGAGACAAGGGCTAAAGCGCCCCCGGTCCGCCGCCGGTCCATCGGCGCGCAGCGCAACCCGGACAGCCGTGAGGCAATCTTGCGTGCCGCTGAAGCGATTCTGTCGGAGAAAGGACTTTCCGCCTTTTCGATCGAGGCTGTGGCGCGTGTTGCAAAGGCCGGAAAGCCGACGATTTACCGGTGGTGGCCGTCACGCGCTGCGCTTCTTCTGGATGCGTACCAGTTGAATAAGACCAGCATCCCGACCCCGGACACCGGGAGCGTGGAGGAGGATTTGTTTCTCTTCCTGAGGAATCTCGTCGCCTATTGGCTGGGCGGGGGCGCGGGTGCTATTTTCCGCAGCGTTGTGGCCGAAGCCCAGATCAATGAGGAGGCACTGGCAGCGCTTTCCGCTTTCCTTGTGGAGCGCCGACAGCAGAGCGCCGAAATGCTGCGCAGAGCGAAGGCGCGGAACGAGATCGAGCCTTGGGTCGATCCGGTAACGGTGATCGAAACGCTTTCGAGTTTTGCTCTCGACAGGCTGCTGACAAATCGCCTGGACCTGACGGACGATGAGCTGCGCGCTTTCCTTCGCCCGATCGTGAGGGGCATAAAGGTTCATCTTTAAAGTGCTGAAGCTTATCCGGAAAAACCGCCTTCGTCGAGAAAGGCGCGCTCTTCCACTGTCGTCCCGCGAAGCAGGATGTCGTTGCGGTGCGGGAAGCGGCCAAAACGCTGGACGATATCCCGATGTTCGATCGCGAAGGGCAGGTATCGTTCGCCAAGAGGCTCGCAAAGCTTGCAGCAAAGCTCCTGATCGGCGAGTTCTTCCGAATGCATGAAGGGCAGATAGAAGAAAATCCGGAGCTCAGGATCGATCGCTTGATCATGGCCGCGCGAAATCGCGTCGCGGGCATAATGAAGCGCCAGCGGATCGGTCGCGTACATATGCGCCGTTCCCCGGAAACAGTTGCGGGGAAACTGATCGAGGAGAAGGAGGAGCGCAAGGCTGCTTTCCGGCGCGTTGAGCCAGCCGGTCAATTCTTGACGGGCCGCTGCGAAGTGCAGATCGTGAAAGCGGGCGTGGAAGGAGCTGTCGAAATGGGCGTTCTTCTCGAACCATTTATCTGGACCAGCCTCGTTCCAGAAGGAAAGAACCTCGCCGGCGGCTGTCGGTATCGCGCTCTTTGTCATCTCGACTCCTCACTATCTCGTACTGCGCTGGCATTCATCAGTAATGCGGTGGCTTGGTGATGGCTGGCGCGTCGAGCGACTGCTCCTCAAGGCTTAAGAACCGCTCGGTGAGACGATCAAGTTTCGCGCGCGTCTGCTCGACGACCTTCCATTGTTCCGCCAACTGGTCAGACAGTTCCTCGATCGTCTTGGCCTGATATGCGACCGTTTCTTCCAGAGCGACAATCCGCGCGTCGTTGTGATCTGCCATAAAGACCTCCGTTTTCATTCACGTTGCTTTCGCAGTTTTATAAAGCTTAAACAAGACAGAGGCCGGACACGTCGTGCCCGGCCTCTGTTGTTGTGAAGACTTTTGACGTTGTGTCAGCCTTCCTCCTGAAAGACCTCTTCGCGCTTCTTCTTGACGCTTGGCAGGAAGACGACGACGAGAACCAGAAGGGCGATCAGAAGTAGCGTAGCGCTGATCGGCCTTGTGACGAAAGTGCTCGGATCGCCACGCGACAGGATCATGGCGCGGCGCAGGTTCTCCTCGAGGAGCGGGCCGAGCACGAAGCCGAGCAGCAGCGGTGCCGGTTCGCAGCGCAGTTTCACCAAGGCGTAGCCGATGAAGCCGAAGAAGGCGACGGCATAGAGATCGAAGACGTTGGAGTTGACGCTGTAAACGCCGATGGCGCAGAAGGCCATGATGATCGGGAAGAGCACGTAGTAGGGGATCGTCAAAAGCTTCACCCAAAGCCCGATAAGCGGCAGGTTCAACACCACCAGCATCAGGTTGCCGATCCACATGGAGGCAATGATACCCCAGAAAAGTGCTGGCTGTTCGCTCGCGACATTCGGGCCGGGAACGATGCCCTGGATGATCATCGCGCCAACCATCAGCGCCATGACAGGGTTTGCCGGGATGCCGAGCGTCAGGAGCGGGATGAAGGAGGTCTGAGCACCAGCATTGTTGGCCGATTCCGGCCCGGCAACACCAGCGATTGCGCCATGGCCGAATTCTTCAGGATTCTTCGAGACGCGCTTTTCCACCGTATAGGAGGCAAACGCGGCAAGGATGGCACCACCACCTGGCAGGATACCGAGAGCCGAGCCGATGATCGTACCGCGAATGACCGGCGCAACCATCTTCTTGAAGTCTTCCTTGGTCGGCAGAAGACCGGAAACCTTGGCCATGAGAACGGTACGTGTGCGTTCGTCTTCCAGATTGCGCAGGATTTCGGCGATACCGAAGACACCGACCGCGACCGCGACAAAGTTCAGGCCATCGGCATATTCGCGAATGCCAAGGGTAAAGCGCGGCGTGCCGCTGTAGATGTCGGTACCGACAAGGCCAAGCAGCAGACCGAGCACGACCATGGCGAGCGCTTTGACTATGGAACCGTGCGCCAGGGCGATGGACGAGACGAGACCCACGACCATCAGCGAGAAATATTCCGCCGCGCCAAATTCGAGCGCGATCGCCGTCAAGGGTGGAGCGAAAATTGCCACGAGAAAGGTCGCGACCGTACCGGCAAAGAAGGAGCCAATGGCAGCAATTGCGAGCGCTGCACCCGCCTTGCCCTTGCGCGCCATCTGGTAACCGTCGATGGCCGTCACCGCGGAGGAAGACTCGCCCGGCATGTTGATCAGGATCGCCGTGGTCGAACCGCCATATTGCGCGCCGTAATAGATACCGGCCAGCATGATCAGCGAGGAGACAGGCTCCAGCTGGAAGGTGATAGGCAACAGCATGGCGATGGTGGCCGTGGCACCGATACCCGGCAGAACGCCGATCAGCGTTCCGAGAAGCACGCCGATCAGGCAGAAGAACAGGTTGTGAAGCGTCGAGGCCGTGTAGAAGCCAAGTGCCAAATTATCGAAGAGTTCCATGACGCGACCTCAGAAATTGAGCCAGGGGCCGAAGCGCTGGAAAGGCAGGCCGAGACCGTAATTGAAGACAAGAACCGAAAAGACCGTGATGGCAGCCGACAGAAGCACGGCCATCATTGGTTTCATCTTGTGCGACGCAAAGGAGGCAATCAGTGCGCTGAGGAAAAGCGCGGGCACGAAGCCCAGTCCGCGCACCGTGAAACCGAAGAAGATGGGCGCGGGAAGGATGAAGAAGATGCCCCGCCACGCAATCGAACCCATCGGCTCACCTGCGATCTTGCCGGCTCGCAGAAGGATCACGCCTCCAAGCAGCACCAGGATCAGCGAGAGGACGAGCGGAAAATATCCCGGTCCCATGCGGAAGGCCGTACCGAGTTCGAGATCATAGGATTGCCAGGCGAAGAAAATGCCAAGGCAGATGAAAATTGCGCCACAGATGGCTTCCGTGGCATCGAAACTGACTGATTTCATGGTCGTCCCCGCCTGTGCATCGGTGTCGCTTCCGGCCCGATGTCTGTAGAGTTCGATGAGGTCTTTAAGCTGCGTTGTTATCCGCAAGCGGATACCGGGGACGACCCGCGTCATCCCCGGCCTGAAGCGGGATCAGTCGGCGTATTGGCCGGCAGATTCGATGACCGGCTTCCAACGCGCGATTTCGCTTTCGAGCTTCGCCTTCAGTGCGGCGGGCGTCGCATCTGCTTCCGGCGAAGGCGTGGTGCCGAGTTCGGCAAAGCGTGCGGCAACGTTCTGATCCTTCAGCGCCACTTGAAGCGCCTTGGACAAACGCTCATTCACAGCCGCAGGCGTGCCCTTCGGTGTGTGTAGATGCCGTGCCAGATCCCGACTTCAAAGTTGGGCAGGCCCGCTTCCGCAGCCGTCGGCACGTTCGGCAGGACGCTCAGACGCTGAGGCGTGGTGACCGCGTAAGCCTTCACGGTGCCGCCCTGGATCTGCTTGGTGGTGTTGGTGGTCTGGTCGCACATGATGTCGACCTGACCGCCGAGAAGGTCGGTCATGGCAGGGCCTGTGCCCTTGTAAGGAACGGTGACGAGCGGGGTTTCGATGGCGCTCATGAACAGCATGCCGCACAGATGGGAGGCAGCGCCGATGCCGGCATTGGCAACCGTCACCTTGTCCTTGTTCGCCTTGGCGTAGTCGATCAGGCCCTTGAGGTCGTTGGTTTCAAGGTTCTTGCGCGACAGGATGGTCATCGGAACTTCGGTCACGAGGCCGACATAGTCGAAGGCGTCCAGCGTCTTGTAGGCGAGCTTGCGGTAGAGAGTATCGCTGGTGGCCATGCCGATGTGATGCAGAAGGATGGGTGTAACCATCCGGATCAGCAGATGCCACGCGACCTGCACCAAGCGTACCGCCAGCGCCGCCGACGTTCTCGACGATGATCTGCTGGCCGAGATCCTTGGACATGGATTCAGCAACGAGGCGTGCCACGGTGTCCGTTGGACCGCCTGCGGAGAACGGCACGACCATGGTGATGTTGCGGCCAGGATAATCCTGTGCGGCTGCAGAAAGCGCAAAGAGCGATACGGCGGCGGCAGCGACTGCACCCGTGACGGATTTCAGAAGTTTCATCTTTTCCTCCCGATGAATATGGCCTCAGCGACGAGACGCACTCCTCTGCGCTCGCCGGGGTGAGATCATTTGCAGTCGAGATCGCGCGTCACGCAATCGAGGGAAGAAAACAAATCGTTAAAAGAGTGTCGGCTAACGGCCCGAATGGGTGGAATCCGAAACATCGCCTTAATGGCGTGGGTGGATTCCTACCCATGACAAGAAAAGAAAACAGAACTCAGGGGCTTGTCATGTCTTCATCGATGGGGGCATGCTTTGTTAGTGCGTATTTTTGCATCTTTTCATAAAGCGTCTTGCGCGATATTCCGAGCGTCTCATAGACGGCTTTCAGATTGCCTTTATGGCTCGCGATTGTTCTTGCGATGATGCCTTTTTCAAACTCCGCCACCTTGGCGGAGAGCCCATGACCGGAAAGCGGATCGCTTTGCGGCCCTTCGCCGGAGCGACCGTCCAGTCCAAGAACGAACCGGTCCGCTTCGTTTCTCAGTTCACGCACATTGCCGGGCCACTCGCGCATCGCCAGCGATGAAATGATGCTGGATGGCACCTCCATGTCGTCGCGGCCATAGCGCGCTGCGGCTTCTCTTACGAGATGCAGGAAAAGCAGGGGAATATCGCTTTGCCGTTGTGCAAGCGACGGAACATGGATCGTGGCGACGTTCAGACGATAGAGGAGATCCTGGCGGAAGCGCCCGGCAAGGGCCTCATGCGCCAGGTCCGTCTTGCTGGTGGCAATGAAGCGGACATCGAGTTCCACGGTCTCGTTGGAGCCAAGCCGCGTGATGGTGCGCTCCTGAAGCACGCGCAGCAGCTTGCCCTGCATATCGGGCGGCATGGAGCCGATCTCGTCCAGCAGGATGGTGCCGCCGCGCGCATGCTCGAACTTGCCGTAGCGTGCCCTCAGCGCCCCCGGAAAGGCACCTGCCTCGTGGCCGAAGAGTTCGCTCTCGATCAGATGCTGGGGAAGGGCCGCGCAGTTGATGGCGACGAAGGGACGGTCGGCACGCGCGCTCACATCATGCAGCGCCCGCGCCACCACTTCCTTGCCGGCCCCCGTATCGCCGATGATCAGCGTATCGGCATCCGCCGCCCCTATGGCACGGATACGGTAGCGCAGATCGACCATCACCTGCGTGCGGCCTGGCAGGCGCGTTTCCAAATCGTCACGTTTTCCGGCAACCGCCCGCAGGCGCCGATTTTCCAGGACCAGCGAACGCCGATCCATGGCGCGTTTGATGATGCCGGCGAGATACTGGATGCTGAAGGGTTTTTCGATAAAGTCGTAAGCACCGTTGCGCATGGCGCTGACCGCCAGCTGCACATCGCCATGGCCGGTCACGAGGATCACCGGAATTTCCGCGTCCAGTTCCCGCACCTTCTGCAGCAGGCTCATGCCGTCGATACCCGGCATGCGGATATCGCTGACGATCACGCCATCGAAACTGTAGCCGATCAGTTCGAAGACATGGTCGGCATTGTCGATGGTAACGACATCGAGGCCTGCAAGCTCCAGCGCCTGGGCTGTGGAAAGGCGCAAATCCTCTTCGTCATCGATCAGCAATACGCGGGACACGCTCATTCCGCGGCAATCTCCATCGGTGTTTCGGCGTCGAGTTCAATATCGAATCGCGCGCCGCCATCCTCCAGATTGGTGACGACAAGCCGCCCGCCAAAATCCTTGACGATATTATAGGAGATCGACAAGCCAAGGCCCAGGCCCTTGCCGACGCCTTTCGTCGAAAAGAACGGGTCGAAGATGCGCTCCATGATCGCGGGCGGCACGCCGGGGCCACGATCGCGCACCGAAACGATCACCTTGTTGTCGCTCTTTTGTGCGGTGAGATCGATACGACGGTCGTCCAGTCCCTCTACCGCATCGGCCGCATTGGAGATGATGTTGACGAGCACCTGCTGTAGACGCACCGGTCCGGCCTTGACCAACAGCGTCTCCGGTCCAAGCGCCACATGCAATTGCGCATCCGCCGCCTTCAACCTTGCGCTGACGATTTCGAGCGTATCGGCCACCACCGTGTCGAGCGGAACCGGACCGACATGCTCATTGGGCTTGCGGGCAAAGTTGCGCAGGTGCCTGCTGATCGAGGCCATTCTGTCGATCAGGGCGGAGATGCGGGAGAGATTGGACCTTGCCTCCTCCACGCGCCCGCGTTCGATCAGCAGAGAGGCACTTTCGGCATAGGTCTTGGCAGCGGCAAGCGGCTGGTTGAACTCGTGGGAAAGGGCGGCCGACATCTGGCCAAGGGCTGCAAGCTTGCCCGCCTGGATCAAATCCTTCTGGGTTTTTCGCAACTGCTTTTCCGTCTGGCGGCGTTCGGCAACCTCCCGCTTGATGTCGCGGTTCACCCGCGCCAGGTCTGCGGTGCGTTCCTCCACCCGCCGCTCCAGCTCTGCCTTGGCTTCTGCCTGATGCACCAACCGGTCCTGCAGGCGCCTGCGTCTTTGCAGCATGGCCGCCAGAAGTGCGCCTGCCAGGCCAAAGCAGAGCAGGGCCGCCAGCATCGTCGTCTGCACCTGCGTGCGCACCGAGCCGGTATCCATCAGCACATTCACCGTCCAGCCCGCTTCCGGCATGGGTTGCGAAAGGACGAGATATTCCCTGTCCTGCTGCCCTTCACGGATCGTCATCAACCGATGACTGCCGAAGATGCCTTCGGTAACCGGCAACTGGCTGAGCTTGGCATCCGCATAGCGGCGCGAGGCTTCGGTTCTCGCAATTCTATCGGGCGTCAGCGGCAGGATCGCCGAATAGAGCCATTGCGGCACGCCGGTCATGAAGATGATGCCTTCCGGATCGGTAACGACGATGCGGTTTTCGCCGGTACCGAAGGAGGCCTCGATGCCTTCAATATCCACCTTGAAGACGATGACGCCTTTGATGACGTCGTTGAACAGGATGGGAGAGGCGAAATAATAGCCGCGCTTGTGTGAGGTGGTCCCAAGCGCGAAGAAGCGCGACTGCAGCCCCTTGGCGGCATCCTGGAAATACGGGCGATAGCTGAAATTCTGTCCGATGAAGCTTGCCGGGCCATCATAGTTGCTGGCGGCAATCGTCTCACCGTCCAGCGTCATGATATAGATGTCGGAGGACTTCAAAAGGTCGTTGATCGACTTCAGATAGATGTTGGCGCGCTGCCTGAGACGCTGATCCTCCGGATGGGCAACCAGCTCCTCGATATCGTCGTGATCGGCCATCAGTGCGGGAAGCGGCTCGTAGCGGCTCAGATGCCCGCCAAGGGCGGAGACAGCGAGCCGTAACGTCGTTCCACCCTGTTCGGCAGCCTCGTTGAGATAACTCTCGGCAAGCAGTTCCCGACCCTTGGTGAAGGCAAAGCCGCACAGACCAAGGCAAAGCAGAAGGATGCCGACCCACCGATATCTCACTCAAACCCCTCCACTTGACGGTTTTTCTGTCGCATGTCGTTGTCGCAAAACCGGTCACTACTTTTGCGCGACATGCTGTAAAAAACCGTCCTCCTAATGAGGATAGTATGTGCGGGTTCGTTTTTTTCCAAGCGGCATTGCGACGGCAGCAGAAGGCAACAAAAAAGCCGACCCAAAGGCCGGCTCGTTCGTCATGCAATCGCATCAAGACGCGCTGATTATGCGCTTTCCTTCGGCGTCAGAACCTGACGGCCGCGATACATGCCTGTCTTCAGGTCGATGTGGTGCGGGCGACGCAGTTCGCCGGAGTTCTTGTCTTCGACGTAGGTTGCTGCCTTGAGGGCGTCTGCCGAACGGCGCATGCCGCGCTTGGACGGGCTCGTTTTTCTTTTAGGAACTGCCATTTGTGTTACTCCACTGAAGCGGCGAAACACGGGAACCGGCCAGAACCATAGGCCGAATGTCGCATGTCTCGATATCGGAAATTTGGCGCGCTTATACATGCCCTGCGGGGCTTTGACCAGCCCCGACGCACATTTTTTCGCGAGATACCGACGCAATCGAAAATCGGCATCCGTCCGACCCATCCATATCAGATGGGATTGAACACAAGCAACTCCTCAAAGTGGTTCATGTCGGCAAATGCACAGAAGGCTGGCGGGCGCATTTCGATGACCGGCGCTGACGCCCGCAATTCTTCAAGGCAGTCATCCAGCATCGCCTGCCAGCGCGGCAGGCACTCCGGCTCGAACCAGCGGCGGGCATAGGCAAATGTAATGTGGAATTCGTAAGTCTCGTGATCGGGATGACGATAGCCGAAGGCCTCGGCAAAGGCGTCGCGCCATGCGGCGATGATCCTGTCGTCTACCTCGGTTACCCCTTTCAGGATCAGGCCAAGCGGCGTGACGGATGTTGCCTGCATGTTGAAGGCTGGCAGCTTCGGAAATTCGGCGAGGCGCTCACGGTAAAACGCTGTCATCGCGTTGATCGTGCTGTCTTCCGGCATCTCCTTCGGCCAGTACGGCCAGGTGCGGCGATGCTCGATGATGCCCTGAAACACCGTCATGTGCAGGCTGGAGACGGGTGTGAAGGCGAGGTGGGTCGAAGCCTCGGGCATATCGAGAAGCCGCTGACGGGCGGCAATGACCGCCTGTTGAGACGGCGAGCCGTCGACCAGATGGCAGACGACCGTGTTGCCCGGCTCAGGCAGAAATTCTCCCTCAGGAGAATAGCGCGTTCCCAGATGTCGGGGTGGCGCAGTGTGATGGGTGGTCGAGAAGGCGGAAAGTTGTGGCGAAACGAACGGGGCGTGCATGGGAGGGCACCTTGATAGAAGCCTTCCCCTACGCCTCATGGGCGACAGGCACATGACATTCGTGCCCTTAATGCGCCTCGTCCCAGTTGCTGGCGGCACGCGCATCCACCTGCAACGGCACCCTCATGTCGATGGCAGGCATGGCCGCATGTTCCATGACGGATACAACGACCGGCAAAGTCTTTTCGATTTCGCTGTCCTCGACCTCGAAGATCAGTTCGTCATGCACCTGAAGCAGCATGCGGGCCGAAAGCTTTGCCTGTTCAAGTGCTGGCTCCATGCGGATCATGGCCCGGCGGATGATATCGGCGGCAGATCCCTGGATCGGTGCATTGATCGCCGCGCGCTCGTTGAACGCCTTCACCGAGGGATTGGACGACTTGATTTCCGGATAATGGATACGGCGACCGAAGATGGTTTCGACATAGCCATGCTCGCGGGCATAGGCCTTGGTGTTTTCCATATAGTCGCGAATGCCGGGGAAACGCTCGAAATACTTCTTGATGTAATCGCCCGCTTCAGAGCGGCCGATGCTCAGCTGGTTGGCAAGGCCGAAGGAGGAGATACCATAGATGATGCCGAAGTTGATCGCCTTGGCGCGGCGACGCACCTCCGATGGCATGCCCTCTACCGGCACGCCGAACATTTCCGACGCCGTCATCGCATGAATATCGATGCCGTTCTCGAAGGCATTTCTCAGCTGCGGAATATCGGCGACATGCGCCAGCACGCGCAATTCGATCTGGCTGTAGTCGGCCGACAAAAGCTTGTTGCCGGGCGTGGAGACGAAGGCCGTTCTGATCTTCCGCCCTTCTGCCGTGCGCACCGGAATGTTCTGAAGGTTCGGTTCCGAGGAAGACAGACGGCCCGTCGTGGTCGATGCCAGTGAGTAGGATGTGTGCACCCGCTTGGTATCGGCATGGATATAACCGGGCAACGCATCCGTGTAGGTGGATTTCAGCTTGGTCAGCTGGCGCCAGTCGACGATCTTGCGCGGTAGTTCCATCCCCTCGGCGGCGAGGTCTTCCAGCACCGAAGCGGAGGTAGACCATTGTCCGGTCTTGGTCTTCGAGCCGCCGGGCAGGCCCATCTTGCCGAAGAGGATATCCCCAAGTTGCTTGGGCGAACCGATATTGAATTTCTCGCCAGCCAGCTCGTAAATCTCTTCTTCAAAAGCGGCAGCCTTCTGCGCCAGCTCGCCGGAAAGCCGTGAGAGAATCTGCCGATCGACGGAAATGCCGCGCTCTTCCATGTGTGCCAGCACTGGCACCAATGGTCGTTCCAGCCGCTCATAGACGGTTGTGAGACGGTCGGCGACAAGGCGGGGTTTCAGCACCATCCAGAGCCTGAGCGTCACATCGGCATCTTCGGCAGCGTAAGCGGTCGCCTTGTCGATATCGACGAAGTCGAAGGTTACGCCCGACTTTCCAGATCCGGCAACATCCTTGTAAGCGATCGGCTTGTGGCCGAGCCAGCGCTCGGAAAGCGCATCCATGCCATGCGCGCCCTTGCCCGCCTCCAATACGTAGGAGAGCAGCATGGTATCGTCATAGCTCTGCATCACGATACCGAGGCGCTTGACCAGCAGGTAGTCATACTTGAGGTTCTGCGCCACTTTCAAAACAGCTGGGTCTTCCAGCAGGTCTTTCAGCCGCGAAAGCGCAAGATCGAAGGGGATCTGGTCTGGCGCCAGCTTGATGCCGTCGCTGAAGAGATCGCCACCGGAGCCCGTCTTGTGGGTCAGCGGTATATAGGCTGCGATAATGTCCGATCCGCTGGCATTCTTGCTGTTATCAGCAATCGCAAGGGAAAAGCCGACAAGCTCCGCCGTCATCGGGTCGAGCGAGGTGGTTTCGGTATCGAAGGCTACGACGCCCGTCTCGCGCGCCATGGCGATCCAGCGATCCAATTCTTCGATTGAACGAATAGTCTGGTAGGTGGTTGTATCGATCTTGGCGGCGGCGAAGATCGTCTCGCGGGCGGAGGCAAGCTCCTGAGGGGTATCGCCTTCCGCCTTGGAGAGAACGGCGCCGACATCCGCTACCGACGCTTCGCCAAGCGGAACGGATGCGGCATCGCCGCCCGTGTCGGTATCGGCATCGAGATCAGGTCCATGGGCCTCTGCCCCGCGCTCCACCGGAACATGTGCGGGCTCGATGGCCGACGCATCTGCACCCGTCGCTTCCGCCACGCGGCGGGTCAGCGTGGTGAATTCCATGGCCTTCAGGAAGGCGATCAGCTTCGGTCCGTCTTGCACCTCGAGCGTCAGCGCATCCAGCGCAAGCTCCAGCGGCACATCCGTTCTGAGGGCTACGAGCTTTCGCGAAAGCCGGGCGAGCTCCGCATTGGCGATGATGTTTTCGCGGCGCTTCTGCTGCTTGATTTCGCCCGCGCGCTCCAGCAGCGTATCGAGGTCGCCATATTCCTCCAGCAATTGCGCTGCCGTCTTCGGACCGATACCGGGAATGCCCGGAATATTGTCGGTGGAATCGCCGGTCATCGCCTGCAGGTCGATCATCTTTTCCGGCGGTACGCCCCACTTTTCGATGACGTCCGGCACGCCGATCTGCTTGTCCTTCATCGCGTCATACATATGCACGTTCGGCGTGACGAGCTGCATCAGGTCCTTGTCGGAGGAGATGATGGTGACATCCGCACCGATCGCCTCCGCCTGGCGGGCATAGGTGGCGATGATGTCATCGGCCTCGAAACCTTCGGTCTCGATGCAGGGCAGGTTGAAGGCGCGCGTCGCGTGGCGGATCAGGCCGAATTGCGGAACGAGATCTTCCGGCGGTGCCGAGCGGTTGGCCTTGTAGAGATCGTAGAGCTCGTTGCGGAAGGTCTTGGAGGAATAGTCGAAGATCACCGCAAAATGCGTTGGCGTCACCCCGACATCGGTGTTGCGCGCATCCTTCAACAGCTTCCACAGCATGTTGCAGAAGCCGGACACGGCATTGACCGGCAATCCATCGGATTTGCGGTTGAGCGGAGGGATGGCGTGGAAGGCGCGGAAAATGAAACCGGAGCCGTCCACGAGGAAGAGATGATCGCCTTTTTTCATGGGAAGCATGGATAGCGTGCGGCATGTTCAACGTCCACACAAACTTGCTGTTGATGGCGGGTCAAAGTCGCGCCGAACCCGCCAAATCCGCCTCGATTCTTTCACCGGAACGTTACCGATTTGTAATCCGCTCTTCCCTTGAAAAGCCGCATTTGCGGCCTCATTTCTAGGAGGACGGCGACTGATCACGCCGTAGTCTGATAGCTGGCTCGTCCCCCGCCGCGTCAGACCGGACAAAGGCCTTTCCCCCTCTCCGGGCCTTTGTCCCTCAATATGACCGCCATGACCGTCCCCTCCCGGTCATGGCGGTTTTCTTTTGCGCAAATGCCTCTCTCGACACGCATGCTTCACGAAAGCATGGGCCGCTACATAGCACGATATGTAAATGATCCGGACGATGTGCCCGATGGGATTTTCTCGACAGGACTCTGCAGCCTATCTCGCGGCGCAACTGGCCAAGGGCTTTTCCCAGGCTCTGCTCAAGCGTACCGGTGCCCTCGGCTTCTCGCCCGGCCAATTTCCTGTTCTGCTGGAGCTCTGGCAGGAAGACGGGCTGACGCAGCGCCAGTTGCTCGACCGGGTCGATATCGAACAGGCGACGCTCGCCAATACGCTTGCGCGTATGGTTCGCGACGGGCTGATCGAGCGTAAACCCCATCCGACAGATCGCCGGTCGCAGATCATCATGCTGACGGAAAAAGGTGCCGCGCTTGAAGAGGCCGCCATTGCCGCATCGAGAGAAACGGAAGAGGCGTTGCTTAAGGACCTGCTGAAGTTTGAGCGGCAATTGCTGCTTGAATATATGAGCCGCGCCATCAGCGTCGCTAAATCGGAAAAGTAAGTTTTCCGGCTCGAAACCGTCTCATATTTACTCTATCGTCCTGCCATCTGGCGCATTGGCGCGATGACCGATATCCGTCGTCGTTACGCCCTTTGCGGAGATTTAAAGAGGTGGAAACCGCCTTGCTCAGTGAAATGACGACTGGCGCTCCACACATGACAGGCCAGACATGACAGGATCATGCAATGACAGATATTTCCCCCGTTCTCTCGGCGGTTGACGATAATCTCCCCTCCAGCCTTGAGAGACTTTTCGAACTCGTTCGCATCAAGTCCATCTCCACCGATCCGGCCTACAAGGCAGAATGCCGCAAGGCGGCCGAATGGCTGGTGCGCGATCTGACGAGCATCGGTTTCGACGCCTCCATCCGCGATACCGCCGGCCATCCCATGGTCGTCGCACATCATGATGGCGCGACCGCCGATGCGCCGCATGTGCTGTTCTATGGCCACTACGACGTCCAGCCTGTCGATCCGATCGATTTGTGGCAGGACGATCCCTTCGATGCCAAGCTGAAAGACATCGGCGAGGGTCGACAGGTAATTTCGGGCCGTGGAACGTCGGACGACAAGGGCCAGTTGATGACCTTTGTCGAGGCATGCCGTGCCTATAAGCAGGTGATCGGTTCGCTGCCGATCCGCGTCACCATTCTTTTCGAAGGTGAAGAGGAGTCCGGCTCACCATCGCTGAAGCCCTTCCTGGACGCCAACTCGAATGAGCTGAAAGCCGATTACGCTCTGGTCTGCGACACCAGCATGTGGGATCACGAGACGCCCGCCATCGCTGCGGCGCTGCGCGGCCTCGTCGGCGAAGAAATCGTTATCACCGCTGCCGACCGCGATCTGCATTCCGGCCTCTTTGGTGGTGCTGCCGCCAACCCGATCCATATTCTGACCGATATTCTCGCCGGTCTGCATGATGAGACCGGGCGCGTTACCTTGCCGGGCTTCTATGATGGCGTCGAGGAAACACCCGCCAACATCAAGGCATCCTGGGACAATCTCGGCCGCACGGCCGAATCCTTCCTCGGCGAAGTCGGACTTTCGATTCCAGCGGGCGAGAAGGGGCGCTCCGTCCTTGAACTGACATGGGCGCGGCCAACGGCGGAGGTCAACGGCATTACCGGCGGCTATACCGGCGAGGGCTTCAAGACCGTCATCGCCGCAAAGGCATCCGCTAAGGTATCCTTCCGCCTCGTCGGCCGTCAGGACCCGGCAGCCATCCGCGAAAGCTTCCGTGCCTATGTGCGCTCGAAAATCCCGGCTGATTGCTCTGTCGATTTCCACGAGCATGGTGGCTCTCCGGCCATCCACCTCTCCTACGATTCGCCTGCCTTGACCAAGGCAAAGTCGGCGCTTTCGGATGAATGGGCAAAGCCCGCCATTGTTATCGGTATGGGTGGATCTATTCCGATTGTCGGCGACTTCCAGAAGATGCTCGGTATGGATTCGCTGATGATCGGCTTTGGTCTCACCGACGACCGCATTCACTCACCCAATGAGAAATACGAGCTGAAGTCCTTCCACAAGGGTACGCGCTCATGGGTACGCATCCTGTCCGCCTTGAGCGCGAAGTAATGGACTTTTGAAAATGCAGTGCCGCGTTGAGCGGCACTGCGCCGTCGAGCGTAAGCCCCAAAAACAAAAAGGCCGGGCAAGCCCGACCTTTCATTCCCGTTTATGCGATCAGTGCCAGTACATCCGTGGTCAAAGTGCAAAAACGGTTTTGTGTCTCAGCACGGCGCCAACTTTTCGGCTGTCGCTCATGTCTTCCCTTTCATCATTGCGCGCCTTGGTTAATTTTTCATTAACGAGGGTACAACGCGGCGGCTCATCAAAGCCTCATCGGGAACTGCTGGAACACTGATGAACCCTATATGGGTGAGCATCGTGTCCTTTACAAGGCGGAGACGGAATTCAATTTATATAAATGCAAAAAGCCGGAACACGAGGTCCCGGCTTTTCAACTGACAGGCTGGATAAACCAGCCAAATCATGATTAGGCAGCAACGATGCTGTCGGCAGACATCTTGCCAGAACGACGGTCCTGAACGAGTTCGTAGGAGATCTTCTGACCGTCCTTGAGACCGCTCATGCCAGCGCGCTCGACTGCAGAGATGTGTACGAACACGTCCTGTGCGCCGTCGTCAGGCTGAATGAAGCCGTAGCCCTTGGTTGCGTTGAACCACTTTACTGTACCAGTAGCCATAACGAGTTCCTTCCGTTGGCGTATTACTTTTGCGCTGAAAATCAGCGCGGTTTTGGTCGAATTTGAAGGAAAGAAAGATCGTCTGAGCGTCTTTAGGACGCCGAAGCTCTGGTCGTCAAACAAATATCGATGCGAGAGAAGTAGGGCGAGGAAACAAATAAGTCAAGTTTTCCTCCAGCATGGTGTCGCGACAAATCTCACGGACGATTTTCAGTAGAGCATTTCGCAGCACTCTGAAGGCGAAAGAACGAGATCGCATTCTTCCTGCGGTTACCGTGTTCTTCACGGTGCAATTCCTGAAATTTGAAACTGTGTGCGTAACGGCGCGGAGGCTGCCATTCAGGCAATAAAAAACCCGGCGCGGGAGGAGGTGCGCCGGGTTTTTAAAACTGACTGACAACTGGGAGAGGAGGAGTGCTGTCAGTCCAATCGGGCGACGCTGGGAGGAGGAGTGCGTCGCTTCGATGTTTGTAAGATACAGGAGTTCCCGTCCGAAAACAGACATATCATTGCAGTGCAGCATTGCATTTTGTGCATACCTGCAGGGTTTCGTCTTGCTTTGAACGGCACCCCCGCCTAAAGATTGCGCATGAGCCTAGCTTCTGTCCAAGAATTTTTCGCCACCCATGCTCCAGACATCACGGTACTGGAAACAGAAACCAGTTCCGCGACGGTGGCGCTTGCCGCTGAAGCTCACGGTGTCGATCCCGATCAGATCGCCAAGACGATCTGCCTTAAGGCGGGCGACACGATTCTCCTCGTGGTGACGGCTGGCATGAAGCGGCTCGACAATCGCAAATTCCGCGACCGTTTTGCTGCAAAGCCCCGCATGTTGGGTGCGGAAGAGGTTGTCGAGGTGACGAGTCACCCCGTCGGTGGCGTCTGCCCTTTTGGCCTGCCATCCGATCTGCCGGTCTATTGCGATGTGTCGCTTAAGAACTATGCCGAAGTCGTTCCCGCCGCCGGCGCCATCAATGCCGCCGTTCGCATCTCGCCGGAGCGCATGGCGCATTTGACAAAGGCCGAGTGGGTCGACGTCTGCCAGTAAGGCGGGGCGCGATGACGCCGATGTGAGGGGCTTTGAGCCTTAACGCCACCTTAAATCGCCGCATTTAAGCTTCAACCGGATTTGTCTTGAATGACAGCATGTCCGTCGCGGCATCATTATCACGGAGCAGTTTCTGACAGATGGCAGGTAGCGGAAAATCACGCCAGAGAGTTGAACCTTCCTTTGGGGATTTTCACGATTCCGGCGACGACCTGCGTCTCGATGCGAGTGATCGTGTTGCCGGCACCAATGCTGGCAGCCGAAAGTCTGGTCCTTCCGATGCTCCGCTGCCGAAAAAGCGCGGAAGCCAGTCGTCGAAATCGAAATCGAAGTCCAGGCGGGAAACGCGTGAGCGCGGCGGGATCACCGGTTTTTTCCGCAGGATCATTTATTGGTGCATCGTGCTCGGCATCTGGGGAGGCATCGCAGTGGCTGGCGTCGTCGTCTATTATGGCGCACGCATGCCGAGCGCCAGCACATGGGCCATTCCCGAACGCCCGCCGAACCTGAAGATCGTCGCAGTCGATGGCACGGTTCTGGCCAATAGAGGCACGACGGGCGGCGAGGCTTTGTCGCTCGAGGATATGTCGCCCTATATTCCCCAGGCCGTCATCGCCATCGAAGATCGCCGTTTCTACTCCCATTTCGGTGTCGATCCGCTCGGCCTCGGGCGCGCTGTGGTCACCAACCTTCTTCATGGTCGCACGGTTCAGGGCGGTTCCACCCTGACGCAGCAACTGGCGAAAAACCTGTTCCTCTCTCCCGAGCAGACGCTGGAGCGCAAGATCCAGGAAGCTCTACTCGCCATCTGGCTGGAGCAAAAATACACCAAGGACCAGATCCTTGCGATGTATCTGAACCGCGTCTATTTCGGCTCGAACGCCTATGGCGTCGAGGCCGCGTCGCGTCGCTACTTCAACAAGTCGGCGCGCGACGTGAATCTCGGCGAAGCGGCGATGCTGGCAGGGCTGTTGAAAGCGCCCTCTCGCCTGTCGCCAGCGCGTGATCCGCAGGCGGCGGAAGAGCGCGCCCAGGTGGTGCTGCAATCCATGCGCGATGTCGGCTTCATCTCCGAAGACGAGATCAAGACCGCCATGTCCCAGCCGCCCACCAAGGCGAAGCGCTTCTGGTCCGGTGCCGAGCACTACGCGGCCGACATGGTCATGGATGAGGTGAAAAGCCTGATCGGCGATGTGAAGCAGGATCTGACGATCGACACGACCATCGATCTCAATCTTGAGAAGGATGCCGAAAAGGCTCTCAACGATGTGCTGAAGAGCGAAGGCAAGAAGCTCGGCGCTTCTCAGGCTGCCCTTGTTTCGATGGACGGCTCAGGTGCTGTCCGCGCCGTCGTCGGGGGCGCCGATTATGCCGAAAGCCAGTTCAACCGCGCCACCAAGGCCAAGCGGCAGCCAGGCTCCGCCTTCAAGCCCTTCGTCTATATTGCCGCGCTCGAATCCGGCCTGACGCCCAACTCGGTGCGCAACGACGCGCCGGTCCGGATCGGCAACTGGACGCCGGAAAATTACGATCAGAAATATCGCGGTGAAGTGACGCTTGCGACCGCGATCGCCAACTCGCTCAACACCATTGCCGCACAGCTCGTCATGGAGGTCGGTCCGACCAAGGTCACGCAGGTGGCACATCGGATGGGCATTGAGTCCGACCTTCAGGCCAATGCCTCGATTGCGCTCGGCACCTCTGAAGTGTCGCTGCTGGAGCTGACCTCGGCCTATGCGCCGATGATGAATGGCGGCTTCAAGGCAACGCCGCATATCGTCAAGCGCATCACCGATGCCGACGGTAAGGTTCTTTACGAGAACAAATACGATAACCCGCCTCGCGTTCTGGATGAAGGCATCGCCGCGACGATGAACGGCATGCTGACCGGCGTCATCAATGAGGGCACCGGCAAGGCTGCGCGTCTTAAAGGCTGGCAGGCAGCCGGCAAATCCGGTACGACGCAGTCTTTCCGTGATGCGCTTTTTGTCGGCTACACCAGCCAGCTGACCACCGGCGTGTGGTTCGGTAATGATGACGGCACATCGATGAAGAAGGTGACCGGTGGTGGCCTGCCGGCCAAGGCCTGGAAGGAATTCATGACGGCAGCCCATAGCGGCCTGTCGCCATCACCGCTCTTTGGGCTTGGTGCCTCTGGCGGTCAGGAGATCGGCCAACCCATGGCGCAGAGCCCGCAGGCTCCAGCGAGCATCGGCGATATCATCTCCAATGCGCTCGGTGGCGGCTCTGCCCCAACACCGACGGATTATCCGCCCGCACCTGTGGGTGCGGAGCAAACCGCAGGCACGGTGCCAGCGCCACCGTCGGACTATCCTCAGCAAGCCTATCCGCCCCAGCAGGGAGGTGGACCCGTACCGCCTGCGGATGTCGGCGGGGCCGCACCGTCGCGGCAGAACGGGCCAAAGCAGACGACGCTTCTTGATATTCTGATGGGCAATTGACCCTGCGGAGCCAGCTGTTCATCCGTTAAAGCATGGTCCACGCAAAAGCGTGCATCGGTTTTGTGGGAACGATATGCTGTAGAACAACGGCCCAAAGCGTATGAGCGCATCTGAAAGATCGCGACACACTTTAGATGACTGACTTTTCACGCAGAGTTGAGGCATGCCGCTTTTTACCCGCATAAGGCCCGTCCTGCCGTAAAGATTGGATTCAGTCTTTTTTGATAATTTCCCGTTAGTCATACCTTTTGGTTATCAGGACCGGCGTCAGTTGCGCATGTCCCGATTTTGTTTTGCGTACGGGTTCTCATGCGTCGATCGACAGTGCCAGCTTTTGTTCTCGCCTGCCTATCTCTCACGGGCTGTACCTCCAATTCCGGGCCGGACGCCCTGGTGGGCGGGCCTGCCTTCGAAGGAGGTGACGAATTCCGTTACGCCTTCCGCCCCCGTGCCGCAGGCCAGCGTGGGACAGACCGATCAGAGAGTGCCTCTCAACACCAAGCAGCATCAGGAAGTCCTGGCATGGGGCGGACCGATGCCGGCGGGCTCGCCCGCTTTTGCGGCCGTTGACAAGCAGATGTCGACGCAGCAGCGGCTAGAACCGGTTATAGCACCTCCCGTCGTTCCCCAGGCCCGCGTCAATCTTCCTCAGGACAGGCCGGTCCAGCTGGCCATGGCGGGCAGCGTTGCCATGAGTGCGGGATCGTCCGCACGCTCTCGCGTGTTTCGTCCGGCCTTTTCCGACGCCAAGCCGATCAATTTTGGCAGGGTCCAGCCGAAACATTTTGAAGTTCACGGCGTGGATGTCTCGCGCTGGCAGGCGAATATCGACTGGGAGCGCTTGAGAACGCGCGGCGCAAACTTCGCCTTCATCAAGGCAACCGATGGCGGTGACCATCTGGACCCGATGTTCCGGACGAATTGGGAGCGGGCAAAGGCGGCGGGTGTTCGCCGCGGCGCTTATCACTTTTTCTATTGGTGCCGTCCGGCAAGCCATCAGGCGGACTGGTTCATTCGCAACGTGCCGAGGGACCCCGACGCGCTGCCGCCGGTGATCGATGTAGAATATAATGGCGAGTCCGCCTGCAAGATGCGGCTTTCCCGCGCCCAGGTGCTGGAAAAGATGCAGGTCTTCATGGACAGGCTCGAGCGCCATTATGGCAAGCGCCCGATCATCTATACCGCACCGGATTTCTACAAGGATCACCTGTCCGGGGAGTTGCACGACTATCCCTTCTGGCTGCGTGCCGTTGCCCAGCACCCATCGCGGGTCTATCCGGACCGCAAGTGGCTGTTCTGGCAATATTCCGGTTCCGGGCTCTCGCATGGCGTCGAGGGCAAGATCGATCTCAACGTCTTTAACGGCAGAGAAGAGGACTGGCACCGCTGGGTCGGCCGCGGCGGTAACGGTTGATAGGCCAGTCTACTTCGCGAACTTCCGCGCACCTGCCACGCAGGTAACGACGCCGAGCGTGACCGCCAGCATGGCGGGGCTGACCGGCTCGCCGAGCAATGTGGCCGCAAGTAACAGTCCGAAAAAGGGTTGCAGCAGTTGGAGTTGACCGACGGCTGCGATGCCGCCGAGCGCCAATCCGCGATACCAGAAGACGAAGCCGATCAGCATGCTGAAGAGCGAGACGTAAGCCAATCCGCCCCAGGCCGGCGCGGCAATACCGCTCCATGTGGATGGCATGGAAAAAAGCGCCAACGGCAACATGACCGGGAGTGAGATGACCAGCGCCCAGGAAATCACCTGCCAGCCGCCCAGTCGCCGCGAGAGCGCGGCACCTTCGGCATAACCCAAGCCGCAAGCAAGAACCGCTGCCACCATCAACAGATCGCCGATGAGGCTTCCCTCGCCATTGAGGCTGAAGGCAAAGCCTGCGACCAGCAGGCTGCCGAGGCAAGAGAACAGCCAAAAGGTCGGACGGGGACGCTCACCGCCACGCAACACCGCGAAAGTTGCCGTTGCAAGAGGGAGAAGGCCGATAAAGACGATGGAGTGGGCAGAGGTGATGTGCTTCAGGGCAAGTGCGGTCAACAGCGGAAAGCCGACGACCACACCGAGTGAGACGATGACCAGCGAAAACAGATCGTTGCGAGAGGGTCTTGCCTCACGGAAGGCCAAAAGCAGGGCAGCACCCAGCAGCCCGGCGATACTGGCGCGGGCAAGGGTCAGGAAGAGCGGATCGAAACCCGTGACCGCAAGGCGGGTGGCCGGTAGCGATCCGCTGAAAATCAATACCCCGATGAAGCCGCTCAACCAGCCGCTCGACACTCTGTTCATTGTAGGCACTCCTTTTGAGCGTTTATTGCTGCAAACCAGTAGCGCTGCCAGAGATGGTGGAGTACAGTTTGACAAAACTGTTATGGTATAATGAGCAGAACAGATGGAACTGAGGGAACGCCGGACAGAGAGTGCCTCGCCCCGCATCGACGCGGTGATGGCGGAAATCCGTCGCCGCATCGCCGCGCGCATATTGACGCCGGGCGCGAAATTGCCCTCCGTCAGAGCCTTGGCAAAAGCTTTGACGGTCTCGACCTCTACGGTGGTGGAAGCCTATGAGAGGCTGGTCGCCGAGGGCGCGATCCGCTCGCGTCCGGGTTCGGGGTTTTATGTTGCTACGGCGCTTGCGCCGCTCTCTCTTGTAGAGATCGGCCCGAAACTCGACCGGCAGGTCGATCCCTTCTGGGTCTCGCGGCTGGCGCTGGAGGGGGCGCGGGGGCTTACCATGCCGGGCTGCGGCTGGTTGCCGCCCACCTGGATGCCGGAAGAGGCTCTGCGAAAAGCGCTTCGAGCCCTATCGCGCTCGCAGCCCAATATCCTTACCGACTATGCCACACCGCTCGGACTGCTTCCACTCCGCCAACTGCTGGCGCGGCGATTGGTGGAATCAGGTATCACGGTCTGGCCCGATCAGATCCTTCTGGTGGATTCCGGCACGCAAGCGATCGACATGGTCTGCCGCTTCCTACTGGAGCCTGGCCAGACGGTGCTGGTGGATGATCCCTGCTATTTCAATTTCCATGCCTTGCTGCGGGCGCATCGCGTCAAGGTCGTGGGTGTGCCTTTCACACCGGAAGGGCCGGATATCGCACTCTTCGAACAGGCCCTGGAGGAACATCGCCCAAGGCTCTACATCACCAATTCCGCCATCCACAACCCAACGGGCGCCGTCCTCTCGCCTGTGAATGCTCATCGTCTGCTAATGCTGTCAGAACGCGCGGGCCTGACGATTATCGAGGATGATATCTTCTCCGACTTTGAAATCACCAAAGCACCAAGGCTTGCCGCTTTTGATGATCTCAACCGCGTTATCCAGATCGGCAGCTTCTCAAAAACGCTTTCGGCGTCTGCCAGGTGCGGCTATATCGTCACGCGTAAGGACTGGCTCGACCCTTTGGTGGACATGAAGATCGCGTCCAATTTCGCCGGCAGCCAGATTTCTGAAGCCTTGGTGCTCGAAGTGCTGAAGGACGGAGGCTACAGAAGGCACATGGAAGCGTTGAAGGCGCGGCTCGCGAAGGCAAGGGCAAATGTCATGCAGACGCTGCGCTCGCTCGGCATCGAGCCCTGGTTGGAGCCGCAGGCGGGTGTCTTTCTCTGGTGTCGTCTTCCTTCCGGCATCGATGCTGTGGAGGTGGCGCGCCATGCTCTGACCGACAATATGGTGCTGGCGCCCGGTAGCGTTTTCAGCCAATCGGACACGTTTTCAAGCTTCATGCGCTTCAATGTTTCGCAATGTGAAGATCCGCAATTCGCCCGCGTTCTCTCTCGCGCACTCACGGCATCAAAGCGCTGAGTGCCATGTTTTTTGGCATTTTAGGAACCATTCACGCAGACGTGCATTTTCTCCGCATTGGAAGAGGAGAAAACACCATGACTTTTGACCCAAATCTGCCCCGCGATCCGAACCTCCGTCCGGACCGTCCTGAACTGCGCACCACCCCCGAAGCTCAGCGCAAGTCCGCTGGCTGGGCACCATGGGCCGCGATTATCGTCGTCCTGCTGGTCGGCGGCTTCATCTGGATGCAGATGAGCAATCCGTCCACGACAGACCCGACCACAACGTCGTCCACGACGCCACCAGCCGTCAGCGATCAGGCTCCGGCCCCGGCACCAATGACGCCAACGGCTCCGGCAACCCCGCCAGCTAACGGCGCTGCCCCGGCTTCGCCGAATACCAACGGCACGTCGACCCAGCCTTAATCGGCGCTGACGTAACTTGAGAGAGCCGCTTGCCGAAAGGCAGGCGGCTTTTCTTTGTTAAAAACCCTCCATCGCCGACGGATTGTGACCCGACTGAGCCCATCGTTTGAAGGATTCGCGGGCGAGATCGGCAAGCGTGATCTTACCAAAACGGTCGAGCAGGAGCGCTTGCGCTTCTGTCATGGCATCCGCCAGTGCGACGTTGACCGACTGTTCTATGACGCAGGCCGGATTGTCCCCCGAAAGGCCGATCGAAAACATATCGGGATTCCCGAGCGCCTTGTGGATATCGAGAAGCGTTATCTCCGCGAGCGGTCGCGCCAGAACCCAGCCGCCGCCATGGCCTTTTTCCGACGTGACGTAACCAGCGTCGCGCAGCCCCGCCATGGTGCGCCGGACGACCACAGGGTTAGTCTGCAACATGGCAGCGATTGCGTCGGATGTCGCTGGTTTCTCGTGCTTTTCCATATGGATCAGCACATGCAGCACTCTGGACAGGCGGGTATCTTGTCTCATCTGATCTCCATCCCAAACCATACCACGACGATAGCAATGTAACAATCGGAGTTACATGATATTGACTTCCTATTTCACGTAACAATATAAGTTACGAAAATGATTTTGGGAGGGAGTTCATGCCATGACCTATGATGTCATCATTATCGGAGGGAGCTATGCCGGCCTTTCCGCAGCTCTCCAGCTTGGGCGCGCCCGCCGCCGCATTCTCGTCATCGATGCGGGCAACCGCCGCAACCGCTTTGCCAGCCACTCGCATGGCTTTCTCGGCCAAGATGGAAAAGCGCCTGGAGAGATCGTTGCCGAGGCCCGTCGCCAGATCGAGGCTTATGTGACGATCGACTGGATCGATAGTCTCGCAACAAATGTCAGCGGCGCGTTTGATGCCTTCGAGGTCGAGATTGATGGAGGAGCGCGGCAAACGGGTCGAAGGCTTATCATCGCCGCAGGTGTCACGGACGAGTTGCCACCAATACCCGGTCTAAGCGAACGCTGGGGGCAGAGCGTCTTTCATTGCCCTTATTGCCACGGTTACGAGCTGAACCAGGGTCGGATCGGCGTGATCGCCACATCCGCGCTCGCCATTCATCACGGATTGATGCTGCCCGATTGGGGAACGACGACCCTCTTCACCAATGGCGCCTTCGTGCCGGATAAAGAGCAGCGCGCCCAACTGGCCGCGCGCGCAACAGCGGTGGAAGAGGTGACAATCCAAGAGATCAATGGCAATGCTGACATTAAGCTGACCGATGGCCGACGTCTTGCAATGGACGGGTTATTCACTCAGCCAAAGCTTCGGATATCGGCACCCTGGATTGCGACATTGGGTTGCTCACTGGAGGAAACGCTCATGGGCACGACCATCCAGACGGACGCGACGAAGCAGACAACGAAGCGCGGCGTCTTTGCCTGCGGTGATATCGCTCGTCCGGCGGGTTCGGTCGCACTTGCAGTGGGAGACGGGGCGATGACCGGCACTGCGGCACACCGATCTTTGATGTTTCCAGATCTATAGCGATCGATGAAATAGAAACGATGAGGTGCTTATTCGTCGTTCATCTTCAGCGCGGCGATGAAGGCTTCCTGCGGAATTTCCACCTTGCCGAACTGACGCATGCGCTTCTTGCCTTCCTTCTGCTTGTCCAGCAGCTTGCGCTTGCGGGTGGCGTCGCCACCGTAGCACTTGGCGGTCACGTCTTTGCGCAGCGCACGGACAGTCTCACGCGCGATCACCTTGCCGCCGATGGCGGCCTGGATCGGGATCTGGAACATGTGCGGCGGAATGAGTTCCTTTAGCTTTTCGCACATGCCGCGCCCGCGGCGGTCCGCTGCCGAGCGGTGAACCAGCATGGAGAGCGCATCGACCGGATCGCCATTGACGAGGATCGACATCTTCACCAGATCGCCTTCGCGGTAGTCCATGATGTTGTAGTCGAAGGAGGCGTAGCCCTTGGAGATCGATTTCAGGCGGTCGTAAAAGTCGAAAACCACTTCGTTGAGCGGCAGTTCATAGGTGATCATGGCGCGGTTGCCGACATAGGTCAGTTCCGTCTGGATGCCGCGACGATCCTGGCAAAGCTTCAAGATGCCGCCGAGATACTCGTCCGGCGTCATGATCGTCGCCTTGATCCAAGGCTCGCGAATCTCCTTGATCTTCACCACGTCCGGCATATCCGCCGGGTTGTGAAGTTCCTTCTCCGTGCCGTCCGTCAGCGTCATCTCGTAAACGACGGAAGGAGCGGTGGCGACGAGATCGAGATTGAACTCGCGCTCAAGACGCTCCTGGATGATTTCCAGATGCAGCAGGCCGAGGAAGCCGCAACGGAAGCCGAAGCCGAGGGCTGCGGAGCTTTCCATTTCGAAGGAGAAGGACGCGTCGTTCAGGCGAAGCTTGCCGACGGCGGCGCGCAGATCTTCGAAGTCCGCCGCATCGACCGGGAAGAGACCGCAGAAAACCACGGGCTGTGCCGGTTTGAAGCCGGGCAGGGCCTTTTCCGTCGGGCGCTTGTCATCGGTAATCGTGTCACCGACGCGCGTGTCGGCCACTTCCTTGATCGAGGCGGTGATGAAGCCGATTTCGCCAGGTCCGAGGCTATCGACGGTGACCATCTTCGGCGTCAGAACGCCGACACGCTCGATCGTGTACTTGGCACCAGAGCCCATCATGCGGATCTGCTGGCCCTTGGTCAGCACGCCATCGATGATGCGCACCAGAACCATGACGCCGAGATAGGTGTCGTACCAGCTATCGACGAGCAGCGCCTTCAGCGCACCCTTCTCTCCGGCTTCGCTCTTTGGCGCAGGCAGCTTGTGAACGATGGCTTCCAGAACGTCTGGAATGCCGAGACCGGTCTTGGCCGAAATCATCACGGCTTCGGACGCATCGATGCCGATAACTTCCTCGATCTGTTCCTTGATGCGATCCGGCTCCGCGGCAGGCAGATCGATCTTGTTCAGCACCGTGACGATCTCGTGATTGTTGTCGATTGCCTGATAAACGTTGGCAAGCGTCTGCGCCTCCACGCCCTGCGAGGCATCCACCACCAGCAGCGAGCCTTCGCAGGCCGACAGCGAGCGTGACACTTCATAGGCGAAGTCGACGTGGCCGGGGGTGTCGATGAGGTTCAGCACATAGGTCTCACCATCATTGGCCTTGTAATGCAGGCGAACGGTCTGAGCCTTGATGGTGATGCCGCGCTCGCGCTCGATATCCATATTGTCCAGCACCTGCTCGGACATATCGCGCTCGGCAAGGCCGCCCGTCGACTGGATCAACCGGTCGGCAAGGGTGGATTTGCCATGGTCGATATGGGCGACGATGGAGAAGTTGCGGATATGGTCGAGGGGCGTGCGGGTCGAATTGGTGCTCATGTCCCGCGCTATAGAGGGTTTCGCGGGCAAATGGAAGCTGTTCTATGGCGGCAAGACGCGGCGAAATCGGCTTTTCAGGCCGGGAACTGTTCGCTCCAGTCACGCCGCGTCGCCACCTGTCCTTGCGTGCGCAGACGCGCCACATCGGCAAGGTCGATATCGACGATGAGCAGCGTGCTCTCCGTTACCGCGTCGCTCTCACTTTCCGCCACGATGCCATTGGCCGGCATGCCGTAGTCGGAGGGCACGTAAAGTGCGGCGCGACCGCGATTCTCATCGACCGCAGGCGACCACGGCGCCTCTCCGGCGGTGGGAGAAGAGAGGACGGCGAACTGGTTTTCCAAAGCGCGCGCCTGTGCACCGATCCGCACCCGATAAGAGCCCGCCAATGTGTCCGTGCAGCTTGGCGCCAGCACCAGTTCCACGCCCATCTCGGCAAGCCTGCGGCCCAGCATCGGAAACTCGTTGTCGTAGCAGATCAGAATACCGAGCTTGCCGATACTGGTATCGAAGGCTTTGAGACCTTCCACCCCCGCATCGATAAACCATTGTTCGCGCTCGAAACGCGTCATGATCTGCTTGTCTTGGTTGCCGATCAGCCCGTCAGGCCCAAACAGCCAGGCGCGGTTGCGGAACTTGCCATCGGCATCCTTCACCGGTGCGCTGCCCGGCTGGAACAGGATCTGATGCTGACGCGCCAGTTCTTCGCAGAGCTCCACCCAGGATGGGATCAGGCTTTGCATCGCCTCGATCGAGCCATGCAGATCGGAGCGAACATCCGGCGGCAATTGCCCGGTCAGCGCCATGGCGGAATATTCCGGCAGCAGAAGCAGTTCTGCGCCTTTTGCCTTAGCGTCAGCCACGATTGCGGCGAGATGCTTGGCATACGCGTCCCAGGTTTCGATCAGCTCGATTGCATATTGGCAGGCGGCGAGCCGGGTCATTTGGAAATCCTTTTCATCCAGAAGGAGAGAGGCTTCGGGCTCTCTGCATCTTCATCCAGGTCCTGCCATGTGAAGCTGGTGCGAAGTTCCGGATGATGCGTATAGCCACGCTTGGCCCAGAAGTCGTTCAATGGCACGTAATCGGCGGGACGGCGCGGATGATCGACCGGGCGTTCCACGGCGCAAAAGGTGCACCATTCAAAGCCGCCAAGGCGCTTTGCATGTGCCTCCCGCTCATCGAAGAAACGCACACCCACGCCATGGCCGCGATATTCGGGCAACAGCACGCTCTCGCCGAAATAGAAGATGCGCTGGAGATCGTAACCTGCGTCCAGAAAAGGCGTCTTCACCTCAGCCGTTTCCGCAATCATCGGCATGCCTGTGGACATCCCAACGATCTTTTCGCCGTCCATGGCCAGCACGAACACCGCACCCTCGGCCTTCGCGTAGGTCGAAAGATAGGTGTGCTCGTAATCGAACGATCCGTCATAGAGGTAGGGGAAAGCGCGAAAGACGGTAATGCGCAACCGTGACAGATCGTCGAAGAACGGTGCGGCATCGATGCCGGAAAGGGAACGGATTTCGACGGTCATGGGCATGTTCACCTGGATTTTCCTTGGTTATACCGTCATGGAAATGCTGTGCAAGTCTCGAAGGGAGCTGAACCATGTCCGCAGTCGAAACCATCCGCGCCTATTACGATGCCTTCAACCGGCAGGATATGGATGCCTTTCTGGCGCTTCTGACCGACGATGTGGTGCACGACATCAATCAGGGTGAGCGGCAGGTCGGAAAAGACGTTTTCGCCAAGTTCATGCAGCACATGAACCACTGCTACAAGGAAAACCTCACCGACATGGTGATCATGGCCAGCGAAGACGGCAAGCGCGCCTCTGCGGAATTCGTCGTCAACGGCCAGTATCTGAAGACCGACGAAGGCCTGCCGGAAGCCAATGGGCAGACCTATGTCCTGCCCGCTGGTGCCTTCTTCGAGTTGAAGGATGGCAAGGTGTCGCGCGTGACCAACTACTACAATCTCAACGACTGGATTGCGCAGGTTGGTGCTTAAAGGCTCAGGGCTTCGCTTGTGGCCATGGATCCTCGCCTCAAGGGCGAGGATGACGTTGGAGGAGGGGTTGTTGGACGAGCCCGCCTCACCTCTGCAGCACTATACCGAGTTCTGCCCGTAGCTTCTTTGTCAGCCCTGCCGCCACGAGTTCGTAGGAGCGGCGCACATAATGCTCAAGTTCCTCGCCTTCCAGCGGGGAATGATCGCCGATTGACACCCATTTGCGTTTGGCGAAATAGGGTGCCTGGGTAATGCCTTCCAGAGAGGTCAGGATTTCGAAACTCTCTTCCGAGCATTTGACGACAAGCCGCCAGTCGTCCCGCTCTCCCAGCACCGCAAACACCTTGTCGCCGACCTTGGCAACATGCGAATCCCATTGATCGACAAACCGCACACCCGGCCAGGCCCCAAGCCTTGCGTCGAATGTCTTTCGCTCGAAAAGGCTCATTGCAGCTTCTCCGCGATCAGTGCGGCCAGTCGTTCGGCAACCTCCGCCTTCGAGAGATCGGGCCAGGCATCGACACCCTTTGCAGAGATGATCTTCACCTGATTGCGTGCTCCACCCATGATGCCGGTTTCAGGGGAGACATCATTGGCAACGATCATGTCGGCGCCCTTGCGCTGAAGCTTGGCGCGACCATTGTCCTCGACATTCTGGGTTTCCGCTGCAAAGCCGATCACCAGCGTGGGCCGCTTTTCGTGGTGGCCGACGGTCTTCAGAATATCGGGGTTCTCGGTCAGTTGCAGCGCCGGCGGCGCGTCACCCGGCTGCTTCTTGATCTTTTGCTCCGAAGAACTCGCGACGCGCCAATCCGCAACCGCGGCGACGAAGACGGCGATGTCGGACGGCAGCTTGCTAAGCACCGCGTCGCGCATTTCCTCGGCACGTTCTACATGAATGGTCGTCACGCCAGCGGGATCAGGGATCGTCACGGGGCCGGAGACGAGCGTCACCTCAGCGCCAAGCTTTGCGAGGGCGGCAGCAATGGCGTGGCCCTGCTGGCCCGATGAACGGTTGGCGATATATCGTACGGGATCGATTGGCTCGTGGGTCGGGCCGGAGGTTACGATGGCCGTCCTGCCCTTGAGCGGCTTTGGTGCATCGTCCAGCAACTGTTCGACAGCCTCTGCGATCTGCAAGGGCTCCGCCATGCGTCCGACACCGGCCTCGCCCTTTTCCGCCATCTCGCCCGCCATGGGTCCGATGAAGGCAATGCCATCGCCCTTCAGCGTCGCGATGTTGCGCCGGGTGGCCTTGGCCTCCCACATCTTCGGGTTCATCGCAGGGGCGACCAGAACAGGTCGGTCCGTCGCCAGCAGCACCGTGGAAGCGAGGTCATCCGCGATCCCGTTCGCCATCTTCGCCAGAAGATCGGCGGTTGCGGGTGCCACCAGAACGAGGTCGCAGTCGCGTGCCAGCCGGATATGGCCCACATCCTGCTCATCCTGCCGGGAGAAAAGCTCGGTGAAAACATGGGTGGCAGAGAGCGCGCCGACGGCGAGCGGCGTCACGAACTCCTGCGCGCCCTTAGTCATCACCGGCGTCACCTTCGCGCCGCGCTCTCTTAGTCGGCGGATGAGATCGAGGCTCTTATAAGCGGCAATGCCGCCGGAAATGATGAGCAGTATATGCTTGTTCGACAGAGCCATGCGCAAAGACCAGTTTCCCGTTTAAGCGGGAAACTACAGCATCGGCCCGAAAATCGAAATCGATTTTCGGGTTAGCATCATGCGTCGATTCAAATGGCTCCAGCCCTTGTTTGGCAAAGTGCAATCACGCCGCCTTGGCGACGTGATATTCCTTGATGGCGACCATCTTGATCGCCGGAAAACGCTCGGCCTCGTAGCGCAGCGAGAAGGCATCCTGCGCGAGAAACACCGGGTCACCGTCGAGATCGCGAGCAATATCGCCACGCTTGACGTTTAGGAACTTCTCGAACTCCGCAGGCTGGTCGGACGAAATCCAGCGGCAGACGGAGAAGCGTGACATTTCGAATGATACCGGCAGGCCGTATTCGCCCATCAGCCGCTCCTTCAATACGTCGAGCTGCAGTGCGCCGACAACGCCGACAATCGCAGGCGAGCCGTCTTCAGGCGAAAACAGCTGCACCACGCCCTCTTCGGCCATCTGCTGCAGTGCTTCTTTCAACTTCTTCGCCTTCATCGCATCTTCAAGCCGCACGCGACGAAGAATTTCCGGCGAGAAGTTCGGCACGCCCTGGAAGACCAGGTTTTCGCCTTCGGTGAGCGTATCGCCGATGCGGAGCGTTCCGTGGTTGGGAATACCGACCACATCGCCGGCATAGGCCGTATCGGCCAACTGGCGCTGCGAGGCGAAGAAGAATTGCGGGGCGGTCAGGCCCATCTGCTTGCCGGTACGAGCAAGACGTGCCTTCATGCCGCGCTCCAGCTTACCGGAGCAGATACGCGCAAAGGCAATGCGGTCGCGGTGGTTCGGGTCCATATTGGCCTGGATCTTGAAGACGAAGGCCGTCATCTTTTCTTCGGCGGCATGCACGAGGCGGGTATCGGCCACTTGGTCACGCGGCGGCGGGGCGAAATCGCCAAGCGCGTTGATGAGATCGCGCACACCGAAGTTACGAAGCGCCGAGCCGAAGAAGACCGGCGTCATATGGCCTTCGAGAAACGCCTGACGGTCGAAGGGACGGCAGGCCTCCATCGCCAGTTCCGTTTCCTCGATAAAAGCGTCCCGCTCGTTTTCCGGCAGGCGGTCAGCCACGGCCTGTGGGCCGTTGACGGGCAAACCATCGACCTGCGTATCGTTGCCGCGGAAGGTGTTTTCGGCAAGATTGTAAGCGCCGCAGAAGGTCTTGGAGCGTCCGACAGGCCAGGTAATCGGCGCGGTATCGAGCGCCAGCTTCTCTTCCACCTCATCGAGAATCTCGAAGGGGTCGCGGCTTTCGCGGTCCATCTTGTTGATGAAGGTGATGATCGGAATGTCGCGCATGCGGCAGACTTCGAACAGCTTCAGCGTACGCGGCTCGATACCCTTGGCGGCGTCGATCACCATGATCGCGGCGTCCACTGCCGTCAGCGTACGATAGGTGTCGTCTGCAAAGTCTTCGTGACCGGGCGTATCGAGAATGTTGAAGACCCGGTCATTATATTCGAAGGTCATAACCGAGGTTACGACCGAGATGCCGCGCTCGCGTTCGATCTTCATCCAGTCCGAACGGGTCTGGATGCGATCCTTCTTGGCCTTCACTTCACCGGCAAGCTGGATCGCTCCGCCGAACAGCAAGAGCTTTTCGGTCAGCGTCGTCTTACCCGCATCCGGGTGCGCGATAATAGCAAAGGTGCGGCGGCGGGAGACCGCCTCGGCAAGTGTTTCGGCCATCTAACAAATCCTGTGGAATTGCGGGCTATCTAGCGTTTCGAGCCCGCTTTTGCAATTGACCTTGACCCCGCCAGCGCAAACTAATGCCGCATGAACACGCAAAACGCCCCGTCTCCCGCCCTGAAACTCATCCGTCTTCCTAATGGTGAAGGCATTGAGTTGCCATCCTACGAGACCGCCGGCGCCGCCGGCATGGACCTTCGCGCCGCCGTCGAGGCAGGTGAAACCATGACCCTTCGTCCCGGTGAGCGAGCACTGGTGCCGACCGGTTTCATCTTCGAGGTGCCGCTCGGCTATGAGGCGCAAATCCGCCCACGCTCCGGCCTCGCCATCAAGAATGGCATTACCTGCCTGAATTCCCCGGGCACGGTGGATAGCGATTATCGCGGTGAGGTGAAGGTGATCCTCGCCAATCTCGGGCAGGAAGATTTTATCATCGAGCGCGGCATGCGCATCGCTCAAATGGTCATCGCGCCGGTAACGCAGGTGACGGTCACTGAGGTGACTGAATTCACGCGAACCGAACGCGGCGCCGGTGGCTTTGGATCGACGGGCGTCTAACGATCACGACGTTGTGAGTCGACGCGTTGTGGAGTATGTGTCGAAGGACGACGAAGGGACATCTCCATGACGATCACGACAATCCTTGCCTATGCGATGGCATTATTCATTGCCGCGGCCATTCCGGGTCCGGGCATGACGGCGATCGTTGCGCGCGCCCTCGGTTCAGGTTTCCGTGAGACGTTCTTCATGGGGCTCGGTCTGGTGCTGGGGGATATGGTCTATCTGACGGCTGTCATCCTCGGTCTCGCCTTTGTCGCCCAGACCTTTCAGGAAGCCTTTATGGTGCTGAAATTCGCCGGTGCCGCCTATCTGCTTTATATTGCCTGGAAGCTCTGGACCGCAGGCCTTCTGCCGCAGGATTTGCAGGCGAAGAAAAGCACCAGTATCGGCATGTCCTTCCTGTCCGGTCTGTTCATCACGCTCGGCAATCCCAAGACGATGTTGTTCTATGTCGCGCTCGTCCCGACCCTGATCGACATCCGCGGAATCGGCTTGTCCGAATATGCGGTTCTGATCGCCCTCACCTTTAGCGTGCTGATGGCGGTATTGCTGCCCTATATTCTGCTGGCGTCCAAAGCCCGCACATTGCTGAAGCGCCCAAGCGCCTTGACCATCCTCAACCGTACCGCAGCAGGCATCCTGGCGGGGACGGCGGCGATGATCGCGACACGCGCCAGCTGAGAATATTCTTCCACATAAGCCATGGATATTGGTGATCTATCCCGGGTACCTGGCCCTTTAAGCACGTTTGTTCTCTGGCTTCCCTGCCAGTATCGCCCTATCCTGCGCGCGATTGCATGACATAAGGCAGGAGAGCAGGCATGTCGGAAGCGAAGAAACCCGGACGCGGACGCATCTATTCCTCGATCACCGAAACCATCGGTGACACGCCGCTGGTGCGTCTGGACAAACTGGCGCGCGAAAAGGGCGTTAAGGCGACGCTTCTGGCAAAGCTTGAATTCTTCAACCCCATCGCTTCCGTCAAGGATCGCATTGGCGTCGCGATGATCGAATCCCTTGAAGCACAGGGCAAGATCACGCCCGGCAAGACAACGCTGGTCGAACCGACATCGGGGAATACCGGCATTGCGCTCGCATTCGCCGCTGCCGCCAAGGGTTACAAGCTCATCCTCACCATGCCGGAAACCATGTCGGTGGAGCGCCGTAAGATGCTCGCACTGCTCGGTGCCGAATTGGTGCTGACCGAAGGTCCCAAGGGCATGAAGGGCGCCATTGCCAAGGCGCATGAATTGGCTGAAACGCTGCCTGACGCCATTATTCCGCAGCAGTTCGAAAATCCAGCCAATCCGGAGATCCATCGCAAGACCACGGCAGAGGAAATCTGGAACGATACCAATGGTGATGTCGATATCTTCATCGCCGGCATCGGCACAGGCGGCACGATCACCGGCGTCGGGCAAGTTCTGAAATCTCGTAAGTCTGATCTGAAGGTCGTGGCCGTGGAGCCGACGGACAGTCCCGTTCTCTCTGGTGGCACGCCCGGCCCACACAAAATCCAGGGCATTGGCGCCGGTTTTGCGCCGAGCATTCTCGACACCAAGGTCTATGACGAGATCGTTACCGTCAGCAATGACGATGCCTTTGAAACAGCGCGTCTTGCAGCTCGGCTGGAGGGCGTTCCGGTTGGGATTTCATCCGGCGCAGCCCTCGCTGCCGCCATCAAGGTCGGCTCGCGGGAAGAGAATGCCGGAAAGACCATCGTGGTGATCATTCCCTCCTTTGCCGAGCGCTATCTCTCGACGGCGCTGTTCGAGGGGCTTGGCCTGTAAAAACAGCAGAAAGCGCGCGGCAGCAGATGCCGCGCAGCCTCATGCGATGCGCTTGACGATGACAGGCGCTGCTACGCCGGGTGTTTCTGAGATCGTGTAGGCGTGCTGCACGGACTCGACGATGCGCTCGGCGTCGTCCAGGCTCGCAGCATGCACCAAAGCAATCGGCTCGCCGCCTTCCACCTTCGTACCAAGCGGCAGAATATCCGACAGGCCGACGCGATGATCGATCCGGTCGCTGGGATGACGACGACCGCCGCCAAGCTCGACCACTGCCATACCGAGATCGCGGGCCTGGCAGGTCGCAAGCCAACCGCTCTTTGGCGCTGGCACCGGCACGATATGTGGTGCTGCTGTCAGATACTCCCTGGGACGGTCGATAAAATCTGCCGGCCCGCCAAGGGCGGAAACCATCTGCCCGAAGTGTTCCAGCGCACGACCAGAAGAAAGCGCCTCACGTGCCATTGCCTCTGCATCGGCAAGCGTCGCCGCTGCGCCGCCCTGCACCAGCATCTCAGAAGCGAAGGCGAGAACCAGCGTTTCAATGCGCGTTCCGCTTTTTTGGCCATGGAGAAAATCGAGGCAGTGGACAATCTCGAGCGTGTTGCCTGCCGCATCCGCCAAAGGCTCGTTCATGTCGGTGATCAGTGCGGAGGTTTTGACACCTGCGCCATTCGCCACCTGAACGAGGGCAGCGGCAAGCAGTTCCGCTTCTTCGGCGCTCAGCATGAAAGCGCCGCTGCCGAATTTGACATCGAGCACCAGCGTTTCTAGCCCAGCGGCCAGTTTCTTGGAGAGAATGGAGGCCGTGATCAGCGGAATGGAATCGACCGTCGCCGTGACGTCGCGGATGGCGTAGAGGCGCTTGTCGGCAGGCGCCAGATCGCCAGTCTGGCCGATAATGGCACAGCCGATCTCCTTGACCGTGCGACGAAACAAAGCCTCGTCCGGCATCACATCATAGCCCGGAATGGCTTCCAACTTGTCCAGCGTCCCGCCGGTATGGCCAAGGCCTCGTCCTGATATCATCGGCACGGCGAGACCGCATGCGGCCACGATGGGCGCCAGCATCAACGAGACATTATCACCGACACCGCCGGTCGAATGCTTGTCAGAGATCGGTTTGCCGATATCGGCCCAGGTCAGCACATCGCCGCTGTCGCGCATCGCAAGTGTCAGCGCCACCGTCTCCTCGCGCGTCATGCCGCGAAAGTACACCGCCATGGCGAAGGCCGCCGCCTGACCTTCGGAAATCGAACCGTCGGAGAGTGCCGCGATGAAGGCCGCAATATCGTTTGCGGCGAGCGTCTCGCCATCACGCTTGCGACGGATGATTTCCTGCGGAAGCATGGGAGATCAATATCCGCTGGCAGCTTTGGCAGGCTCTCCACCCGCCAGCACATTCAAGACGTCATCCAGCAGGCTGGAGGCGCCGAAGCGGAAGGTGGAGGGCATGGCCCAATTGGGCTGCATGATGGTTTCCGCCAGCCGCAGGTACAGCGTCGCATCGGCCACTGTGCCGATCCCGCCGGCAGGCTTGAAGCCGACCTTCTTCCTGCTGTCGCGGATGACCTGCAGCATGATGTCTGCTGCCTCCAGTGTGGCATTGACAGTCACCTTGCCGGTCGAAGTCTTGATAAAATCGGCCCCTTCGGCAATGGCGATTTCGCTGCCACGGCGGATCAGGGTCTTGTCCTTCAACTCGCCGGTTTCGAGGATGACCTTGAGCAGGATCGGCTCCGGGCAGGCCTTGCGAACCGCCGCCACCATCTCCGCCACTGCGGCTTCATCGCCTGCGATGAATTTGCGATAGGGGATGACAAGGTCGATTTCGTCCGCGCCATCGTCGATGGCGCGTGTCGTCTCTGCGACGACGGTCGCGACATCGAGATCGCCGGACGGGAAATTCACCACCGTGGCAATGCGGATGGAATGGTTGTTGCCGAAGGCGGCGCGCGCCTGAGCGACAAAACGCGGCCATATGCAGATGGCGGCTGTATTGCCGAACTGCGTGTGGGCTTTCTGGCAGAGGCTCGCGATCTGCTCCGGCGTGCAATCGTCTTTCAGATTGGTCAGGTCCAGCAAGGACAAGGCGAGGCTGGCTGCTTCGCGCGGGCGCTGAAGTTCCATGCTCAGTTTCCTCCCGAAATCATTTCCGTTAAAACAGCGGCAAGACGTTTGCCACCGATCGGAGCCATATCCTTGGTCTCGTCATGGCTCAGTTCGGCGCCGGTCATTCCGGCGCCGTAATTGGTAATAACGGAAGTAGCGGCAACGCGCATCCCGAAAAAGCGCGCAAGGATCACTTCCGGTACGGTGGACATGCCCACAGCATCGGCGCCGAGCGTTCGCGCCATGCGGATTTCAGCGGGCGTTTCGAAGCTTGGGCCGGAAAACCACATATAGACGCCGGAAAACAGCGGGACGGTTGCACGGATGGCCGCATTGCGCATGGCAAGCGTCAAATCCGCATCGTAAGCGCTGGTCATGCCGACGAAGCGCTTGTCGCTCTCCTCGCCGATCAGCGGGTTCATGCCCGAATAGTTGATGTGATCGGTAATCTGCATCACCGAGCCGGGCGGCATATCCTGGCGAACCGAGCCCGCCGAGTTGGTGAGTATCAGGGATTGGACACCGATACCGGCCAGCGCCTCGATCGCCGGACGCATGGCGGATGCATCGCCCTTTTCGTAGTAATGAACACGGCCGGACAGCATGATGACCGGCTGGCCGCCGAGATAACCGGCCACCACTTCACCAGCATGTCCTGAGACAGCACTTTCCGGAAAGCCTGGTATATCCGAATAGGGAATGCGGATCGGGTCCACGACCTCATCCACGAGGACGCCGAGGCCGGAGCCGAGCACGATGGCTGTGCGGGGAACAAGCCCATTCAGCCGTTCCACCAAAACATCGATGATCGCGTGATCCATTTTACAACTCGGTCTTGAAGCTGAAGGGCAGAAGCTCGTCCATGGTCATGACCTTCTGCACACCGGTCTCGTCGCAGAGATAGACCTTGGTTTCGGGCGTGGCGAACTCAGCAATCTTCTGACGGCAGCCACCGCAAGGCGGGCAGAGCGCCAGCTTTTCCGCAATGACGGCGATCTCCTTGATCTCTCTCGCACCACCCATCACCATGGCGCTGATGGCGGATGGCTCCGCGCACCAGCCCTGCGGGAAGGACAGGTTCTCGATATTGGCGCCCTTATACACCTTGCCGTCTTCGGCACGGATGGCAGCCCCTACCGGAAACTTGGAATAGGGCGCATGGGCAAAACCCATGGCCTCACGGGCGGCTTCGAAGAGCGCGTGGGTCGTCTGTTCGTTCAGCATCGATCAACGCTCCTTGGAGTAGGCAACGCCACCAGCTTTCGGCGGCTTGGCGACGCCGATGAAACCGGCGAGCAGAATGCAGGTGAGGATATAGGGCAGTGCCTGGAAGATCTGCACCGGCACTTCGCCAATGCCGGGGATCGCCTTGCCCTGCATGAAGTTTGCCATCGCATCGAGGAAGCCGAACAGCAGGCAGGCAAACATGACCGGGACTGGTTTCCACTTGGCGAAAATCAGAGCGGCGAGCGCGATATAGCCCTTGCCGGCAGACATGTTGGCGATGAAGGCAGCCGATTGCGCGACAGCAAGATAGGTACCGGCAAAACCGCACAGGAAACCGGCGACGATGACGGCGCGGAAGCGCATCCATGCTACCGAAATACCAGCCGTATCCACGGCACCGGGGTTCTCACCGACAGCGCGGAGACGAAGGCCAAAGCGCGTGCGGTAAAGCACCCACCAGGAAATCGGCACCGCCAGGAAGGCGAGATAGGTCAGGATGTTGTTGCCGGAAATGACATTGGCGTAGAGAGGGCCGATGAAGGGCACCTCGCGCATCATGTCGGCACCCGGCAGAATGATCGGCGTGAAGCGGCCTTCGCCGGTGATCTGCGGCGTGCGTCCGCCCTGGCCGAACCAGGCCTGCCCGAGAACGACGGTGAGACCGGCGGCGACGAAGTTAAGGGCCACACCGGAAACGATCTGGTTGCCGCGATTGGTGATGACGGCAAAGCCATGCACCAGCGAGAAGAAGATCGAGATACCGACACCGGCAGCAAGACCTGCCCACGGATCCTTTGTGAGATAAGCAACGCAGGCGGATGCGAAGGCGGCCGCCAGCATCTTGCCTTCGAGGCCGATATCGAAGACGCCAGCGCGTTCGGAAAACAGCCCCGCAAGGGCGGTGAATAGAAGCGGAATGGTCAGGCGGACGGTCGAACCGAGAATGCTGACCAGCATGTCGAAGGTTTCCATAGCCTTACCTCTTCACGAAAGTCTGGTAGATGCGCACAAGCGCGGGGCGATACATATATTCAAGGGCACCGGCAAACAGGATCACCAGACCCTGGATCACGACGATCATCTCGCGGGTGATATTGGGCATTTCGAACGAGAGATCCGCGCCACCCTGATAAAGAATGCCGAAAAGCAGCGCCGCAAAGACGATGCCGAGCGGATGGCTTCTTCCCATCAGCGAGACGGCAATCCCGACGAAACCGGCACCGGCCACGAACTCCACCTGAAGACGGGCTGACGCGCCCATCACAGGGTTCAGCGCCATCATACCGGCGAGACCACCGGAAATCAGCATCGCGATGATGACGGTGCGTGAATAGGGAATGCCCGCATAGACGGCGGCCGAAGGGCTGATGCCCAGCGTGCGCATTTCATAGCCAAGCTTGGTGCGCCAGATCAGCACCCACACCAGAAACGCCATGACGAGCGCGATGATGAAGGACACGTTGAAAGGGGCAGGGCCAAGCTTCAGGCCGAACAGTGCCATCAACCAGTCGAGCTTCGGCAATTGGCCGCCCGGCAGGAAGGTGCGCGTTTCAGGCGCCATCTTGCCAGGAACGATCAGCACGTTGACGAGGAGATAGACCATCAACGCCGCGGCAATGAAATTGAACATGATGGTGGTGATGACCACATGGCTTCCGCGTTTGGCCTGTAGCCAGCCGGGAATGAAGGCCCATGCAGCACCGAAGACGGCCGCACCGATCACGGCGAAGGGCATCGTCACATACCAGGGCACATAGCGGTCCAGCGCGAGTGCCACAAGTGCCGCACCCAGGCCGCCAATATAGGCCTGGCCTTCCGAGCCGATATTGAAAAGTCCGGCATGGAAGGCGACGGCGACGGAAAGCCCGGTGAAGATGAAGCTCGTCGTATAGAAGAGCGTGAAGCCGATCGCGTCACCTCGGCCAAGGGCGCCTTCGATCAAAAGGCGAAGTGCTGCGAAAGGATCTTCGCCGATCGACCAGACGACAAGGCCGGAGATGAAGAAGGCCGTCAGGATGTTCAGAAACGGCAGAAGGCCGTAGGTCATCCAACCGGGAAGGGGAACGGAAGCTGTACTCATATGTGTGTGGCCTTATGCGGCAATGCCGGCCATCATCAGGCCCAGCGTCTGTTCTTCGGCTTCCGCCGTCTTTTCTCCAACCACTCGACCCGCGAACATCACCAGAATGCGGTCCGAGAGCGAGCGGATTTCATCCAGTTCAACGGAGACCAGCAGAATAGCCTTGCCCGCATCCCGCATTTCGATGATGCGGCGATGAATGAATTCGATCGCACCGATATCGACACCGCGCGTTGGCTGGCCGATGATCAGCATGCTCGGATCGCGCTCGATCTCGCGTGCAACGACGATCTTCTGCTGGTTGCCACCGGAGAAATTGGCGGTCTTCAACCGGGCATTCGGTGGGCGGATGTCGTATTTCTCGATTTTCTCGGCAGCGTCCTTGCGGATTGCTTCCGGATCGAGAAACGGACCTTTTCCGTAACGCTCGTCCCGATGATAGCCGAGAATGGAGTTCTCATACTCTTCGAATTTCAAAACCAGGCCCATATGGTGCCGGTCTTCCGGGATGTGCGCCAGACCGAGCTGGCGCAAGATGGCCGGGTCAACCTTGTCCACCTGCTTACCATTGATCAGGATTTCGCCGGAATGGGGTTTGCGGATACCGGCAATGGCTTCCAGAAGTTCGGACTGACCATTTCCGGCAACCCCCGCCATGCCGACGATTTCGCCTGCGCGCACATCGAAGGACACATTGTCCACCATGGTCACGCCACGGCTGTCCTTCACCGTCAGGTTACGAACCGAGAAGAGAACCTCGCCCGGCTTGGCTTCGCCTTTTTCCACCCGCAGTAGAACGCAGCGACCGACCATCAGCTCGGCCAGTTCCTCGACCGTCGTCTCGGAGGTCTTGCGCGTCGCCACCATCTCGCCGCGGCGCATGACGGATACCTCGTCGGTGATCGCCATGATTTCGCGCAGCTTGTGGGTGATGAGGATGACCGTCTTGCCCTGGTCGCGCAACACGCTCAGAATCTTGAACAGGTGATCGGCTTCGGCAGGCGTCAAAACGCCGGTCGGCTCGTCGAGGATCAGGATTTCCGCGCCGCGATACATGGCCTTCAAGATTTCCACGCGCTGCTGCAGTCCGACCGGCAGATCCTCGATGATCGCATCCGGGTTGACCTCGAGGCCATACTCATCCTCAAGGCGCTTCAGTTCCTTGCGGGTGGCCGCCGTGCCCTTGGCCAGAAGCGCGCCGCCTTCCGCGCCGAGCATGACATTTTCCAGCACGGAAAAATTTTCGACCAGCATGAAGTGCTGGTGCACCATGCCGATACCGGCGTCGATGGCCGCCTGGCTGTCCTTGATGGCAACGGGCTTGCCATTGACGCGGATTTCACCGGCGTCGGCCTGGTAGAACCCGTAAAGGATCGACATCAATGTCGACTTGCCGGCACCATTTTCCCCGATGATGCCGTGGATCGTCCCCTTGGTGACGGTCAGATTGATATTTTTATTGGCGTGAACGGCACCGAATGACTTGTCGATACCCACGAGCTCGATTGCAGGGTTCATACTCAAACCAAAACCTTTCCGAAGGCTGGATATGAAAAGGGCGCAAGATGAAAAACATCATGCGCCCCAGTCAAATATCATATCATTTCGGGCAGGAATTATCCGACATGTAGTCGTGAACCTTGACGGCGCCGGAGATGATGTCGGCCTTTGCCTTGTCAGCCGCAGCTGCCATTTCAGGCGTGATCAGAGCCTTGTTGTTGTCGTCGACAGCGTAACCGACGCCATCTTCCTTGACGCCGAGCGCGTTGATGCCTGCGGTGAACTTGTCGTCCTTGACGTCCTTGAACGCGTTATAGACGGCGAGATCGACGCGCTTGACCATCGAGGTCAGAACGGAGCCCGGATGCAGATGGTTCTGGTTGGAGTCGACGCCGATCGAGTACTTCTTGTTGTCGGCTGCCGTCTGAAGCACGCCGAGACCCGTTGCACCGGCTGCCGCGTAGATCACGTCCGCGCCCTGGTCGATCTGGTTCTTGGTCAGCTCACCGCCGCGCACGGGGTCGTTCCAGGCAGCACCGGTCGTGCCGGTCATGTTCTGGAAGACTTCGATCTTGTCATTGGCAGCCTTGGCGCCCTGGGCGTAACCGCATGCGAACTTGCGGATCAGCGGAATGTCCATGCCGCCGATGAAGCCGACCTTGCCGGTCTTGGAAGCCATGCCGGCAAGAAGACCGACGAGGTAGGAGCCTTCTTCTTCCTTATAGACGACCGAGCGCACATTCGGCAGGTCAACCACGGAATCGACGATCACGAACTTGGTATCGGGAAATTCTTTGGCCACTTTCTCCATGGCGGAGGACCAGGCAAAGGACACTGCAACCACCGGATTGAAGCCGCGGCTTGCGAAGTTGCGGATCGCCTGTTCACCCTGCGTGTCGCTGGTGGGCTCGAAATCGCGGAACTCGATACCAGTCTCGGTCTTGAACTTCTCAGCGCCCGTTGCAGCAGCTTCGTTGAACGACTTGTCGAACTTGCCGCCGGTTCCGTAGACCAGTGCAGGCTTGATGTCCGCAGCCAAAGCGGAAGCCGACATCGCAGCAAGCGCGAAAAGCGTCAGAAGGGATTTTTTCATTTTGCAGCCCTGTTGTTGCAGTTTAATTTTATAAAAAGGGTCCTCCCGCAAGCCCGTTAAACCGGACATGTTCTGCGGAAAAGCCAGCCTTATGGCTGTGCATGAGGATTATCCTTGCACGGCTGCGAGAAAAATTCATCCGTTTTTTTTGCCCGGTGGAAAACCTGCTTTCTGATTGTTTTTTAATCTCTTCTACCGGGCAATTGCCATGCAACTAGGCAATATTGCAGGTCACTCCGGTACCCCTCAACCCGCAATAGCCACCCGGGTTCTTGGCGAGATATTGCTGGTGGTAGTCCTCGGCATAATAGAAGATATCGAGCGGCTCGATCTCGGTTGTGATCTTCGGACGATGACCGGCTGATGCCAATGCTTGCTGGAATGCGTCGCGGGCCGCCTTTGCTTCGGCAAGCTGCTCGTCATTCGTCGTATAGATCACCGATCGATAGGTCGTGCCGACATCGTTACCCTGTCGCATACCCTGTGTCGGGTCATGTTCTTCAAAAAAGATTTTCAGCAGTTGAGCCAACGTAACCTGGGATGGGTCGTAGACGACCTTGACCACCTCGGCATGGCCGGTCAGCCCTGTCGTGGTTTCCTGATAGCGCGGGTTGCGGGTCATTCCACCGGAATAACCGACGGCGGTGACGTAGACGCCAGGCGTCTTCCAGAACAACCGTTCGGCACCCCAGAAGCAGCCCATTCCGAGATAGATCGTCTCAAGGCCGTCGGGGTAGGGTCCCTTCAAACTTCTGCCATTGACGAAATGGTGTTCCGGCACAGTCACCGCCTCATCGCGTCCGGGGATCGCTGTCTCGGCGGTCGGCATCACTGTCTTCTTTGAAAGAGTATCGAATCCAAACATTGCAGTCTCCCTGCGGCGATCGGCGCCGCGCTCCGCTCTCATGCAGTGTGGGATGCCGGTATCGTCAGGCCGCAAAACGGCCGAGCGGTTTTGGCTTCCGATATCCTGCCATCCAGAAAAGCAGGGAAAGACCAAGAAGTACCGCGAAGGCAGGGACAGCATTCAAGCCGTTTTCGATCCAGCGCCACGCTTCCGGGTGAATATAGTGTGCCGTCACGCTTTCTGCCATGGCAAGCGAGGAAGGAAAAACTTCCGCCCAGCCTTCGCGAAAGCTCAACAGATCGACGGAGGATGTGGAAACCGAGCGGATGGAATCGAAGACGCCGACAGCGATTGCGCAGAGAAGAAGCAGAAGGCTGAAAAACCGGAACAACGCTTTCATGGCAGGACTCTCCGGCAATTTTTAAAAATGGGATAGCCGCTCAAGGCGACGTTCTTCTGGTTCTGGATAAAGTCCAAGGACACGCTTTGCAATCTCCTCATGAACAGGCTTTTCACAGACATTTTAAAAAACTGCCAGAATCGGGTTGATCGCCGCGAATTCATCGGTATATATCGCGCCGTTCCAGTGATTTGCATTTCCCAAACATGCAGATTGTAAAGAAGGACAGGTGGCCGAGTGGTTTAAGGCGCACGCCTGGAACGCGTGTGTGCGTGAAAGCGTACCGTGGGTTCGAATCCCACCCTGTCCGCCATTTCGCGCCGAGAATTTCCCATCATTTACACAGCCTTACGAAAGCATACTGCTTTGCAGCGCTGTTCCGATCGCGGTCTTGACCCATTTCAAAACAATGATCTGGTGTTCTCCCCAAAATTAAAGTTTGTCCATATTACCAAAACTTAAGGTGATTTTGACGCGGGAAGGATGTTTCCTGATCTCGCAAGGTCTCAACGGTACGGTGGTGTGTCGCGGCCTTCTCTCCAAGTCGGATCGCCCGCATGAAAAAACTCTGGATACTCGTCAGCATCCTCGTTGTCGTCGCTGTGGCCGCTTGGCCGTTTCGTGACTCCATCCCCTATGTGAAATCGCTGCCATTCATCGCGTCGCATGAGCAAGCGACGCGGGTGGCTTCTAGCACAGATGGAAAGAGCGCCGACAGCCAAGGAAGCGGCGGGCGTGATCATGCCAAGGGACAAGGTGGCGGTCGTCGCAATGGCGGGCCGCCAGCTGTCTCCACCATAGCCGTCGAGGAAGCAACACTGCCAATGGATGTCCAGGCGACAGGCTGGGCCGTGGCCGCGGATTCCACCAATATCGCGCCGCGTCAGCAGGGTACGGTCTCTTCGATAGCGGCCACCAGCGGCCAGGAGGTCAAGGCGGGCGATCTCATCGTCAAGATGGACGATCGCTACGCGAGTGCCGCCGTTGCCAAGGACAAGGCCAACATCGCTGCCGATCAGGCCAATCTGGCGCAGGCTGAAGCTGCTTTCGACCGGGTGTCTGGGCTGGCCAAACAGAGTGTCGAATCCCAGCAGATGCTGGAACAGAGCCGCGCCACGCGCGATTCCGCTGCCGCCAAGATCGACGCCGACAAGGCGACATTGCAGTCCGATCAGGCAACTCTTCAGGACACTGAAATCCGTGCACCTTATAATGGCCGCCTTGGCATCATCACGATCAGCCCGGGCGCCTATCTCAGTGCAGGCGTGACGATTGTCAGCATCACCCGTTACGACCCGATCTTCATGCAGTTCAGGCTGCCGCAGCGCTATCTTCAGCAACTGCATGAGGGACTGAAAAGCGGCGCGACCGTCGATATCGATCCGGTGGCAACCGGCGGCAGTCCCGTCGTCGGCAAGCTCGCGCTCTTCGACAACGCGGTCGATCAGGCATCGGGGACTGTGCTGGTCAAGGCAGAGTTCAAGAATGACAAAGGCCTCGTCTGGCCCGGCCAGTCTGCCAATGTCACCGTCCACTTCCAGTCCGACCAGAAGCAGATCGTCATTCCGACCGTGGCTTTGAGGGCAGGTGCAAATGGATCCTTCGTATACACCGTGGATGACAATCATAAGGTTCATGTGACGCCCGTCGAGGTCGCCCGCTCCAACGGCGACATGACCGCGATTGCCAGCGGTCTTTCGGTCGGCCAGAAAATCATCGTGGAAGGACAGTCGGAACTGACGGATGGTCAGACGGTGGTCGACACGCCGAAAGCTGCGCCCGACCAGATGAACAAAGTCGCCCAGAACGCTCCCGTCACGGAGAACGCCCAGTGATCGCGCGCTTTTGCATCAATCGGCCCGTCGCTACCATTCTTCTTGCGATCGGGCTGACGCTCGCTGGCTTTGCCGGCTACAGACTATTGCCCGTCGCCGCTTTGCCGAAGGTCGATTTCCCCACGATCAACGTCTCGGCCTCGCTCTCCGGCGCCTCGCCGGAGACCATGGCGACCTCGGTCACGACGCCGCTCGTCAAGCAGTTCGAGACCATCCCGGGCATCAGTGAAATCAGCGCCACCAACACGCTCGGAAATACCTCCATCGTCATCCAGTTCGATTTGAACCGGGATATCGATGCGGCGGCAGCGGACGTGCAGGCGGCCATTTCGCGCGCGCAGCGGCAATTGCCGAGCAACATGACGACGACGCCGAGCTATCGCAAAACCAACCCGGCAGACGCGCCTGTCCTGCTGCTTGCCGTCAACAGCAAGGAGATGCCGGCAAGCAAGGTGGACGATATTGCGGAAAACGTGATTTCGCCGCTGCTCTCCACCATTTCTGGCGTTGCACAGGTCAGCATCTACGGTGCCAAGACCTATGCGGTGCGCGTGGGCCTCGAGCCTTCATTGCTGCAAGCTCGCAATATCGGTGTCGATACGGTGACGACCGCGATCGCCCAGGCCAATAATCAGGTGCCAGTCGGCGCCTTGCAAAACCATAGCCAGCGCCTGACGATCGATGCTGATACGCAAAGAACCAATGCGGATGAGTTCAAGTCGCTCGTCATCGCGACCGCAAACGGCGCGCCGATCCATTTGGGGGATGTCGCCAATGTGCAGGATGGCGTGGACAATCCGGATGCGGGCAGTTGGTTCGATGGCGAACCGGCCATCATTCTCGCCGTCCAGCGCCAGTCGGATGCCAACACTGTCGATGTGGTGAAAGCCATCCAGGACAAGCTGCCGGCGCTTCGCGAGCAATTGCCACCCTCGATCAACATCCATGTCATGAACGACACGTCCGTTGCGATCAAGGATGCGGTGTCGGACGTTCAGTTCACATTGTTCCTGACGATCGCGCTCGTTGTTCTGGTCATCTATCTCTTTACCGGACACCTGACTGCCACGATCATTCCGGGCCTCGCCGTTCCGTTGTCATTGATCGCTGCTTTCGGCGCCATGTATGTGCTCGGCTACAGTATCGACAACATCTCGCTTTTGGGGCTGACGCTGTCGGTCGGTCTGGTGGTGGATGATGCGATCGTCATGCTGGAGAATATTCTCCGCCTGCATGAAGAGGGCCTTCCCATGCGCGAGGCGGCGCTCAAAGGTGCGGCCGAAGTGAGCTCCACCATTCTGTCGATGTCGATTTCGCTTGTTGCGGTCTTCATCCCCATTCTCCTGATGGGTGGCGTGGTCGGTCGTCTGTTCAACGAATTCGGCATGGTGGTGACGCTTGCGATCATGGCCTCGGTACTGGTGTCGCTGACGGTCACGCCAATGCTTGCCTCGCGCCTGTCGTCGCATTCGTCGAAGCCGCCTGCGATTATCCGCTGGTTCAATGCCGGTTTTGATCGCACGCTTGGCGTCTACGACCGCTCTGTCGGTTGGTGTCTGCGCCATCGCGGCATCGTTCTTCTATGCTTTTTGGGCTCTGTCGCCGCATCCGGCGTGCTGTTCTGGACCCTGCCGTCCAGTTTCTTCCCGCAGGAAGACATTGGCCAGCTGTCGGTCTCGACCCGCGCACGTGAGGATATTTCCTACACCGCCATGAGTGACCTGCAAAACCAGGTGGCGGCGGCAATCCGAGCCAATCCGGCGGTGCTGCATGTCACCTCCATCGTCGGCGGCAGTTCGCGCAGCCCGCTCAACAACGGCTCCATGTTCGTACAGTTGAAGCCGAAAGAAAGCAGAGAGCCGCTATCGCAAACGCTGGCGGAACTCACCAAGGCGACCGCAAAGATTCCGGGCATCAGAACCTACATCACGCCGCAGCAGAGCCTACGCTTTGGCGGCCGTAGCTCCGCATCGCAATATCAGCTCGTCGTACAGGGCTTAAGCGCCGATGCCACCAGCACCTGGTCGGGCAAGCTGATGGACGAGATGCGCAAGGATTCGACATTCACATCCGTGACCTCCGATGCGCAGAACGGTGCGATTGCGGCGACCATCGTGGTCGATCCGGAAAAGGCCGCAGCCTATGGCATCACCAATGATCAGCTGCGCAAGACGCTGGAAATGTCTTTCGGCGGCTATGATGCGGCACAGATCCAATCGACCGGGAACAGCTACAATGTCATTGTGGAGTTCGATCGCTCCAAGCCGTGGACGGACGACTTCCTCCGCGACATCAATATTCTCTCCACCAAGACCAATACGCTGGTGCCGCTCTCCAACTTCGCTACGGTGGAGCGCAAGCCGGCACCCGTGACCATCAACCAGACTGGGCAGCTCGTCTCTACGACCATCTCCTTCAATCTGCCCGACGGCGTTTCGCTGAGTCAGGCGATGCAGCGGATCGATCAGATCAAGACTCAGATCGATCTGCCTGCAGACGTCTTCACCACCTATGGCGGCACGGCGGCGATCTTCCAGCAGTCGCAGGGCAATACCGGACTGCTGATCTTGGCGGCGGTTCTGACCATTTATGTGGTGCTGGGCGTTCTCTATGAGAGCTTCATCCACCCGCTCACCATTCTGTCGGGCCTGCCGGCCGCCGCTTTTGGCGCGCTTCTGGCGCTGGAGATCATGGGCATGGATTTCTCCATCATCGCCCTGATCGGGCTGCTGATGCTGATTGGTATCGTCAAGAAGAACGCGATCATGATGATCGACGTTGCGGTCGACAATATGCGCAGCAAGGGAGAGCCGGCTGCGGTTGCCATTCACGAGGCCTGCGTGCGCCGTTTCCGTCCGATCATGATGACGACCTTCTGTGCGCTTCTGGGTGCGCTGCCGATCGCGCTCGGCTCCGGCGCGAGCTCCGAGCTTCGCCAGCCGCTCGGCATCGCTGTGGTTGGCGGGCTGCTCGTGTCGCAAGTGCTGACCCTTTTCATCACGCCGGTGATTTTCGTCGAGATGGAACGGGCCGGCAAAGGTCTTGGCAGGCTGTTCTCAAGGCGTCACACAGTGGCGCATGAGGCCAACACAGAAACGTCCGGAACGCCCAACAAGGCGGCGGCGTGATCAGGTAAGAGCATTCGAGCAAAACTGTGCCCGGCTCTGCATCCGGAACTGCTTCAGGTTGTCAGAAGACACAAAAAAGCCCGGTGTCCCGGGCTTCTGCAAGATCCAACGTCGTCAGTTCGTGGGCATCGGTGCTGCCGGTGCGTTCGGATCCGGCAGCGGTGCCGGGCTGTCGGAAAGCGTGCGCAGATAGGCGATCAGATCGGCGCGCTCGGTTTCCTTCTTGATACCGGCAAAGCCCATTGCGGTGCCTGGAACATGCTTCTTCGGGGCTTCGATAAAGTAGCTGAGGTGATCGTAATCCCATTTCTCCGAGCCACCCTTGGAGAAGTCCTTCATGCCCGCGGAATAGCTGAAGCCTTCGTGGCTCGCGATCGGGCGGTTGACGACGCCGTAGAGGTTAGGGCCGACTTTATTGGGGCCGCCCTTGTCCCCGGTGTGACAGCTCGTACATTTCTTGAACACGGTTTCGCCCTTGGCGGCATCGGCGGTTGCAAGAAGCTTGGCAATCGGCGTTGCTGGTGCCTCGGCTGCTCCTCCCGCGGCCTCGCCTCCACCCGATGTCTCCGCAACGATCGTATAGCCTTCCTTTTCCGGGGCAGCGGAATGAAAAATCCCGTCCGACGCTATCGATACCGTCATAAGGACGAAGATCGTGCCAAGAAGGGCACCGACCGCCATGTTAACCCGTGAATTCATTGATTTGCGCTCCCTCACAACCGTTTGCTTGAAACGGGCATCTTGAAATTGCGTGAAAGCTATGGCTTTTGCACAGCCTGCGCAACTTGAATATGCTCTCCGCCCCCCGTGACGTATTGCCACTTTTCCGGCGGAATTTGAAGGGTGTCGGATGAATAATCGAAATTTCGAAAAAGCCATCGTGCTTATTCCTGCACGAATGGCCTCGACCCGCCTTCCGGGCAAGCCTTTGGCCGATATTAACGGCAAGCCGATGATCGTTCAGGTTGCCTTGCGCGCCCGCGAAGCAGGCGCCGAACGCATCGTTGTCGCGGTGGATGACGAGCGCGTTTTCGACGCGGTCAAATCAGCCGGTTTCGATGTGATCATGACCCGTCACGATCACCAGTCCGGCTCCGACCGCATCTATGAAGCTTTGCAAAAGGCCGATCCGGAAGGCCGCGCCGAATTCGTCATCAATGTGCAGGGTGATCTTCCGACCATCGAGCCGGAAACGATTCGCGCCTCGCTTCTGCCGATGGACAATCCGAAGGTCGATATCGCCACCTTGACCGTGCCGATTACCGACGAGGACGAAAAGACCAATCCGAGCATCGTCAAGATCGTCGGCAGCCCGCTTTCGCAAACCCGCCTTCGTGCGCTCTATTTCACGAGAGCAACGGCGCCTTATGGCAACGGTCCGCTTTACCATCACATCGGGCTTTACACCTATCGGCGTGCGGCGCTGGAGAAATTCGTATCGCTGAAGCCATCCGTGCTTGAGCTGCGAGAAAGCCTCGAACAGCTGCGCGCGCTGGAAGCGTGCATGCGCATCGATGCCGAGATCGTGCGCTCCGTTCCGCTCGGGGTCGATACGCCGCCACAGCTTGAGACGGCCCGCAAAATCCTTGCCAACAGACAGAATTGATGATCGCACCATGACCAGCAGCAATCGCATTGCCTTCCAGGGCGACTACGGCGCAAATTCCGACATGGCCTGTCGCGATGTCTTTCCAGAGATGGACCCGCTGCCGTGCCCGACCTTTGAAGATGCGTTCAACGCGCTGGAAAATGGCGACGCCGATCTGGCGATGATCCCGATCGAAAACACGCTGGCCGGACGCGTGGCGGATATCCATCACCTGCTTCCGGAATCGCGCCTGCACATCATCGGCGAATATTTCATGCCGATCCGCTTCCAGCTGATGGTGCTGCCCGGTGTGCAGAAGGATGAGATTAAGACGGTCCACAGCCATATCCACGCGCTCGGCCAGTGCCGCAAGATCATTCGTTCCAACGGCTGGAAGGCGGTTGTTGCAGGCGATACCGCCGGCGCTGCAAAGCTGGTGTCGGAAAAGGGCGATCGCAGCATGGCAGCCCTTGCCCCCCGTTTGGCCTCGTCGCTTTACGGACTGGATATCCTGGCTGAGAATGTCGAGGACTCCGAAAACAACGTCACCCGCTTCGTCGTGCTTTCCCGTGATGAGCAGTGGGTCAAGCGGACGTCCGAGCAGGACGTGATCGTCACCACTTTCGTCTTCAACGTCCGCAATATTCCGGCAGCGCTCTACAAGGCCATGGGAGGCTTTGCCACCAACGGCATCAACATGACGAAGCTCGAAAGCTACCAGATCGGCGGCAAGTTCGTTGCGACGCAGTTTTACGCCGATATCGAGGGCCATCCTGAGGACGAGCCGGTCCGGCATGCGCTGGAAGAGCTGAAATTCTTCTCTGAGAAGGTCCGCATTCTCGGTGTCTATAAGGGCCACGCCATGCGCGGCAATTTCAACACCGTCTAACAGTCTGGCGATAATCGATGTTGGACGCGTGCAGCTTAAGCCGCACCGTCCCACTCGATCCAGTCGCGCATCAGCCGATGGGCGATCGCGCCTTTGGGCGGCGGCAGCTGGCCATTGGCTCCCGTCATCTGCAGAAGTTCCGCCACTTCCTCACGGGTAAACCAGCGGCAATCTTCGAGTTCCGCGTCGTCACGACTGATGTCGAAGGACAGGGCTTCGGCGAAACAGCCGATCATCAGCGTGTGCGGCATCGGCCACGGCTGCGAGGCATGGTAGCGAACGCGTCCGACCTGAATGGCGGATTCTTCCCGCGTCTCGCGACGCACGGCGTTTTCGATCGTCTCGCCCGGCTCCACGAAGCCCGCAAGGCAGGAATACATGCCCGGCGGAAAATGCGCTCCGCGGCCGAGAAGGCACAGGTCCCGCTCCAGATCGACGGTCAGCATGATGACGACGGGATCGGTGCGCGGAAAGATCGTATGGCCGCAGCCGGAACAGATGCGCTTGTAGCCACCGATCCGAAGCTCCATCTGATCGCCGCAGCGACCGCAGAATTTGTTGTCTGCATTCCAGTTTACCAGGCTCACCGCCTGCGCGACTTCGCCCAGCAGTTCCTCGCCGACCAACTGGTCGCGGTAAAGGGTGCGCGCATCGGCCGCCTTGTAGTGGCTGGCAAGGGCCTCTTCGGCAATTTTGACCGGCACGGCAACGCGCGGTTCGCCATTGTCCCTATAGCCCAGCAGAATGGCCTGATCGAAATCGGGATCGAGCTCTGCCAGTTCGTAAGCCGCAAACAGAGGATCGAGAACCTGATCGTCATGCTTGAGGATGAGCTTGTTGCCGGCAAAGGCCAGAAGATGGGTGCCTTCAACCTTCAAGGCATCGGCCACGCAGGTCTCGTTGCGATTTTCGGCAAGGCGATCAAGATCGTTCTGCGCAAAGGCCGTCAGGGCGGAGGGTTCGGGATGTGGCGAGGTCGTATCGAAAATGCGATGTGAAGTCATCAGAGTGCGCCAGCCAGTTTCTTTATGAAATCCTGCTTATCGTGTTCCGCATAAGGGAGTGGGGTTCCCTGTCCCCAGATCGGCCCAGGCCAGCAAGGGTCGCCCTCGTTTCGGGCGATGATATGCACGTGGAGTTGGCGGACGATATTGCCAAGCGCGCCGACATTGATTTTCACAGCACCCGTCAACTCTTTCAGCGCCGAAGCCACGAGGTTGGTCTCGAAGGTCAGCACGGCCTGATCGAGCGGCGTCAGGTCGAACAACTCGCTGACATCATTGCGTTGTGGCACCAGCACCACCCAAGGCCAGCGGCAATCGTTCTGCAGCCGCAACTGGCAAAGGCCAAGCGTGGTAATCAAGACGCTGTCGCGCGCCAGTCTGTCGTCCAGGTGGAATGGGCCCAAGGCATCCTCCCTAAAATGGTCCGCGGTCTTGCGCCGCAGTTCGCGCTTAATAACGAACTGTTTTCACAGAGATAGCAGTTTTTTCAAGGCCTGACTTGCATTTGCTTCTATTATTGCCGATATGTGGCGCCGGGAGGTTGGTGGTGGACGAGCCACTCGCCAACCGGGTCAGGTCCGGAAGGAAGCAGCCCTAACGAGCCAGGCACGGGTCGCCGTGCCAGCCTCCCACCTTTCTTTTACGACACGCTCTGCTTCGCCGGGCCAGTTGAGCCTGAAGCGGGCCCCACTTCGAAAACTGGCGAGGCGATGAGCGACACCGGAACCAACATGCCCCAGACAAATGAGCAGGGTACTGGTTACCGGGTTTTGGCGCGCAAATACCGCCCCAAGGATTTCTCCGATCTGATGGTCGGGCAGGAGCCCATGGTTCGCACGCTGACCAATGCGTTCGAAACCGGTCGTATTGCCCAGGCCTATATGCTGACCGGTGTTCGCGGTGTGGGCAAGACCACCACCGCCCGCATCCTGGCGCGTGCACTGAATTACAAGACGCCCGAGATCGACAAGCCCACCATCGACCTGCGCATTCCAGGCGAGCACTGCCAGGCGATCATGGAAGGTCGCCATGTCGACGTGATCGAGATGGACGCCGCCTCGCATACGGGCATCGACGATATTCGCGAGATCATCGAGCAGGTGCGCTATCGCCCGGTCTCTGCGCGCTACAAAGTCTACATCATCGACGAAGTGCACATGCTCTCGACGCAGGCTTTCAATGGCCTGTTGAAGACGCTGGAAGAGCCGCCGGAGCATGTGAAGTTCATCTTCGCCACCACCGAAATCCGCAAGGTTCCGATCACCGTTCTCTCACGCTGCCAGCGTTTCGATCTGCGCCGCATCAGCGCCGCAGACCTCGTCGGCCTGTTCACTGCGATCGCGTCCAAGGAAGGCTTCGAGGCCGACCCGCAGGCGCTTTCGATGATTGCGCGCGCAGCCGAAGGCTCTGCCCGTGATGGTCTCTCGCTGCTGGATCAGGCGATTGCCCATGGCAGCGGCCGCGTAGAGGCGGACGCTGTTCGCGGCATGCTCGGTCTTGCCGACCGCGCCCGCATCGTCGATCTCTTCCAGCACATCATCAAGGGCGATGTCGCTGCTGCGCTCTCGGAATTTAACGCGCAGTACGAAGCCGGAGCAAATCCGGTGGTCGTGCTGAACGATCTGGCCGATTTCACCCATCTCGTCACCCGCATGAAATACGTGCCGGATGCCGCGGAAGATCCGTCATTGTCGGAGGTCGAGCGCCTTCGCGGTACCGAATTTGCCGATAGTGTCGCCGTTTCGACCCTCTCGCGCATCTGGCAGATGCTGCTGAAGGGCATCCCTGAAACCGAGAACGCGTCCCGCCCTGCCGGTGCTGCCGAGATGGTGCTGATCCGTCTGTCGCACGCCGCCAATCTGCCTGCGCCGGAAGATGCGGCTCGCCGTCTGGAAGAACTTTCGAATGGCGCTGGCGCCGTGCCGAATGGCGGTCCCGCCGGTGGTGGTGGAAATGCCAATGGTAACGGTGGCGGCGCGCGCGCCTATGGCTCGACACAGGCTGTCGCCTCGGCGCAGACATCCCCACAGATGCAGTCGGCACCCCAGCCGACGGCCATGCTGCGCGCCGTGCCGGACAGCCGCCCGCAGGATATGCAGGTCGCAGCGCCTCGCACGGAGGAACGGCCAGAGCCCAAGGTGCCGGTCAAGTCGGTGCAGGACATTGCTGATCTGGCGCAAAAAAATCGCGATCCGGTCATGCGCGCCAAAGTTCGAAACTTCGTTCGTCTGGTAAAAATAGAGCCTGGCCGTCTTGACATGCGCCTTGGCGAAGGCGCGCCGGGCTCGCTTCCGGGCGAGCTTGGCGTGAAGCTCAAGGAATGGACGGGCATCCACTGGATCGTCAGCCTCAGCAAGGAAGAGGGCGAGCCGACGCTTGTCGAAGCGGAAGGCAATGCGCGTGACGCCCGCTTGGTCGATGCGCGCCAGGACCCGGATGTTGCGGCGATTCTCGCTCAGTTTCCCGGCGCGAAGATCACCGATGTGCGCATTCGCGCGCCGATCCAGGAAGAGATCGAAGAAACAGCGCCGCCTTCTGTTGCCGAATCCAGCGAAGGCGACATCCTTCCCGGTGACGATATCGAATTTTGAGAAAACGGCGGAGCTGAAGACATCAGCCGTGTTCGGATCGTCCGCCCCAACAACAAAAAACAGGAGTTTCAGCCATGCGTGACATTATGGGCATGATGGGCAAGGTCAAGGAAATGCAGGCCAAGATGGAGAAGGTGCAGGAAGAAATTGCCGCACTCGAAGTCCATGGTGCCTCCGGCGGTGGTCTCGTCACCGTGACCCTCAATGGCAAGGGCGAAATGCGCGGCTTGAAGATCGATCCATCGCTCTTCAAGGAAGACGAGGTCGAAATCCTCGAAGATCTGATCGTCGCGGCCCATAAGGATGCCAAGGAAAAGGGCGAAGCCCAGGCGCAGGAAAAGATGGCTGGGCTGACCGCAGGTTTGCCGATCCCGCCCGGCATGAAGTTCCCGTTCTAAAACCTGCGTCGGCCTTTTGCGACGCTGGCCACGAGGACTTAGGCGATCATCTCGCGAAAGCGGCTGGCAAGGGGCGTGTCGAGAAATGCGGCGCGCTCTTCCTGCGTTAGGCGGTTGGGACGAAAACGCTGCAGGACGACCGGGATCGGAAGTTTCGTCCCGTCATAGGGTGTGAAGGTCACGCTCTCTCCGGCTTCCATCATGCCAGACCGGAGCACGCGGCAGTAAAATCCGGGATGGCCGGCATCGCGAAAGCGCTTGGCAAAATGCGGATCGCCGACCCGGGCTGTCAGTGTGGAACAGGGAATGCGTGCAGCCGTGACTTCCAGCGTCACCTGTTGAAGCGCGAGCCGATCTCCAACGCAAAGTGTCGCGCTATCGATGCCTTCGATCACGAGGTTCTCGCCAAAAAATCCGGGTTCGATTACTCGGCCGCGGTCTTTCGACCAGAAATCAAGATCGCCCGAGCCCATGACATAGATCGCCTGGTCCGGCCCGCCGTGGTGCTTGCGATTACACACCGCGTCGCCAACGATGCCGAGCGCGTCCACCATCACAGGTCCTGTCAGGGCGTGTTTGAAGATGCCGGTCTTGGACGTCTTGCCGGGAAGCGATTGTGCCTCGGCGCGACAGATTGCCTGAACTTTCATGAGGTGCCTTTTGCCCTTACCGATTCCCGTTCAACGATTAATGCAGTAGAAACGCTCCATGGCAAAACGAGTCACCGGTCCCGAAATCGAAAAACTGATCCAGCTTCTGGCAAAGGTGCCGGGGCTTGGTCCCCGCTCTGCGCGCCGCGCGGCACTGCACCTTATCAAGAAGAAGGAGCAACTGCTCGGTCCGCTCGGGCATGCCATGGGCGAAGCCTATGACAAGGTCAAGATCTGCTCCTGCTGCGGCAATGTCGATACGATCGATCCCTGCACCGTCTGCTCCGATGTGCAGCGCGACCAGTCCGTCATCATCGTGGTCGAAGATGTGTCAGATCTTTGGGCGCTGGAGCGGGCAGGGGCGATGAACACGGCCTATCACGTGCTGGGCGGCACGCTCTCGCCTCTGGATGGCGTTGGCCCAGAGGATTTGAACATCAAGGGCCTGATCGACCGGGTGAGTGTCGGTGGTATTCGCGAGTTGATCATCGCCGTCAATGCCACCGTAGAAGGCCAAGCGACGGCCCACTACATCACCGACCGGCTGACCAACCTCGGCGTCAAGATCACCCGCCTTGCCCACGGCGTGCCGGTGGGTGGCGAGCTTGATTACCTCGACGAAGGCACGCTGACCGCAGCGCTGCGCGCCCGCACGGCGATTTAAATAGCATGCTATAAAGGAGACCGAATGCGCGCTCACACCATCGGCCTTGCACTTGCCGCCGCCGTTTCTCTTCTCTCGTCAGACTTCGCGATGGCGCAAACGGTCCCCACGGGTGCAGCCGCTGCGAAATATGATGCAGAGTTCAACGTCTGGCTGAAGCGGGAAATCTGGCCGGAAGCTAGAAAGGCTGGCGTATCGCAAAAGACGCTCGAAGCCGCGCTGACCGGCTTGACGATCAACTGGAAACTTCCCGACGTATTGGTGCCGGGCCAGAAGCCGCCGAAGGAGCAAGCGCAGAGCCAGGCAGAGTTTTCGTCTCCCGGCGCATACTTCTCGGAACAGCGTTTGCAGGGTCTGGCGGCCACAGGTCGATCCCTTGCCGCCACCCATGCGGCGACACTGAAGCGTATCGAAGCAACCTATGGCGTTCCAGGAAACATCGTCGTGGCGATCTGGGGCCGCGAATCCGGTTTCGGTCGCGCGAAGCTGCCCAATTCCGTGATCGATGTGCTGGCGACGAAGGCCTATGCCTCGACCCGTAAGGAAATGTTCCGCGCCGAACTGATCGATGCGCTGAAGATCGCCGAAAGCGGCGACGTGCCGCCCTCGCGGATGATGGGCTCATGGGCGGGCGCGCTGGGTCAGCCGCAATTCATGCCGTCGAGCTACCTGAAATATGCCGTCGATTTCGATGGAGACGGCCATCGCGATATCTGGAATTCGGTCCCTGACGCGTTGGCATCCATCGCCAACTATCTATCGAAGCGCGGCTGGCAGAGAGACCGCGATTGGGGTTTTGAGGTTTCCATACCAGACAATATTTCCTGCGCGCAGGAAGGCCCGGATCTGGCAAAGCCTGTGTCGGAATGGGCCAAGATGGGCATCACCCGCGTCTCGGGAAAAGGCTTCCCCGCCAACGACTTGAGTGCCGACGGCATGATGCTGGTGCCTGCCGGTCGCCACGGCCCGGAATTTGTCGTGACGCCGAATTTCTACGTCATCAAGGAATACAACAACTCCGATCTCTATGCCCTCTTCATCGGCAATCTCGCCGACCGCATCGCCTATGGCGCGGGTCCCTTCAAAGCGGAATGGGGCAATGTGGGCTCCATGCTGCGCTCCGACGTGCTCGCCATGCAAAAGGCGCTGGTCGCCAAAGGCTACGATGTCGGCAAGGCGGATGGGCTGGCTGGTTTCAAGACCCGCCGTTCGCTGGGGGATTGGCAGGCCAAGAACGGTCTGAAGCCCACTTGCTTTCCTGACGCGTCGCTGAAGGGACGTTTGCGTTAGGCGGGTAAGTCTTTGGCGGACCTATCCCGTCTCCACACATATAGCGCGTCCGGCAGCTTTTCTTCGCAGCCGGAGCCGTCTGTTTCGCTCACTTTGACGAAGCCATTCCGTTCATAAAAACGAATCGCACGCTCGTTTCGCTGAAACACCCAGAGACTGAGTTCCGTTTGATCTTCTTTTGCTTTGTTAAGCAGTTTGGTCCCTGCTCCGTGACCGATATATCCGGGCAGGCAATAAAGGTGATCCACCCAACGGTCTCGAAACGCGCAGAAGCCAACTAGGGTGCTGTGCTGCTCGGCGCACCACACTTCGCTCTGTCTGAGAACGACATTGCTGAAATATGCTACGTCTTCCTCAATGCTGTGCAGGTCTGGAAGATAGGGTAGAAAGTGTTGACGTGATGCTCGTGACACTCTCGCGACTTGCTCGCCCTGTGAGGGATCGGCCTTTCTCAGGATGATTTCAGGATTGTCCATCCGCAACTCCGAGATTTTGTAAATAGGCGCGTCTCAGTGCGGCTCAATATGGGCCTTGTGGAAAATATCGTCCTGGGGCGGAATGGCCTGTCGTTCGATCATCCGGTGGACACGCGGGCGGGTTTTGCCCTTATGCAGCGTCAAGATCCGGTCCCAGCTTTCGGCGTCCGCCTGGGTCCGCCGGTGGTTGTGACGCACATATTCGACCCATGTCGGCACGTGATAGATTTCCGTCCAGACATCCGGGTTTTCCAGATCCCGCATCAGGCTCCAGTTGCGCGCGCCATCGCGAATGCGGATACGACGGCGCTCGGCCATGATCGCCATGAATTCCGGCAGATCGACATCGTCGATCTCGTAATCCACCATGATCGCGATCGGGCCGCTGCGTGGCTTCACGTCCAGTCGCAAGGGCGGTTCGACGAAGCGGTTCAGCGGATCGAGGTTGAGCGACGCAAAGGCCGGCATGGTCAGCTTGAAGCCGACGACGACGCCGAGCAGCATCAGCACGCAGGAACAGAGAAGCGAGAAAGTCAGTCCATGATCTTCCGCAAGCGACCCCCACAGCCAGCTGCCAAGCGCAATGCCGCCGAAGGTCAGTGTCTGGTAAAGCGAGAGTGCACGCCCCACCACCCAGCGGGGCGTGGAAAGCTGCACGATCGTGTTGAAGAGGGATAGTGCCAGAACCCAGCTTGCCCCCGAAATCGCCAGAAACAGGCTGGTGATGATGGCATTGGTGCTGATGGCCGTCACGCCAGCGCTCAGCGCAAAGCCGAGGAATGCGACGCGCACGATCCATTCGCTGCTCAGCATCTCGCGAAGCCTTGCGCTGATCAGCGCCCCGCCGATGGCACCGACGCCGAAGGCGCCGAGCATGATACCGTAGGTCAGCGGGCCACCTTCGACGAGATCGCGCGCCACGAGCGGCATCAGCGCCAGGATGGCGCTGGCGGAGAGGCCAAAGAGAAAGCCGCGCACCAGCACCTTGCCGATATTGGGCGACATCGCCACATAGCGCATCCCGGCAGAAATCGCGGAGAGAAGCTGCTCACGCGGCAGGGTCGAATTGTTCTTCGGCGGCTGCCATTTGAACAGCGCATAGATCAGCGTGAAGTAGCTGAGCGCGTTGACGAGGAAGGCTGCGGCAGCACCCGCCGCCGCAACGATCACACCGCCGATGGCGGGACCGACGCTGCGGGTGATGTTGAAGCCGACACTGTTGAGCGTCACCGCCGCCGGCAGGTTCTCGCGTGGCACCATTTCACCGACCGATGCCTGCCACGAAGGGTTGTTGAGGGCCGTGCCGCAGCCGATCATGAAGGTGAAGAACAAGAGCAGCCAAGGTGTGAGAAGATTGGCCCAGGCAAAGACCGTCAACATTATCGAGGCGATCAGCATCAGGAACTGCGCCGAAAGCATGATCCTGCGCCGGTCGAAGCTATCGGCAAGTGCGCCGGAGATCAGCGAGAACAGCATGATCGGCAGCGATGTGGAGGCCTGCACGAGTGCGATCATGTTTTCCGAGGTGGACAGCGCCGTCATCATCCATGCGGCACCGACTGCCTGAATAAGCCCACCGAAGTTGGACGCGATGCTGGCGAACCAAATGCGTTTGTAGGTCGGGTGCCGAAGTGGCGCGAGTGGCGATTGACGGTCGGGCACGAGCGATCCAATTGATTTCAACTGCTGTTCTGGCAGCAGGCACTATAAAGGTCGGTGGCGGTGACACCACCCATTCGAACGCTGCAAAGGTAAAATTGTGGCAGAAAAAATCGAATATTCGGATTTGCGCCGCAAACCTTGCATTTCCGACCGGAAGGGTTTATATCCCCGTTCAAATTCTTGATCGTCTGATGAAGAGTGGGGTCCCCAAGGCCCCGCTCTTTTTCGTTAGGCGGATTGTCAAACCGGAGCAGATGTTCCGCGTAAAGAACACCGGAAGAGCATAATGGCAGTAGCCGAACCCAGACTGATAACCGAAACAGGCATCGATCAGCGGATCGCCGAGATCATCGAGCCGATTCTGACCGGAATGGGTTTCGTGCTTGTCAGGGTCCGGCTTTCCAGCCAGAATGGCTCGACGCTGCAGATCATGGCCGAGCGTGAAGACGGCACCATGACCGTGCAGGACTGCGAAGCCGTGTCCATGGCTATTTCGCCGGTTCTCGATGTGGAAGATCCCGTCGAAAAGGCGTATCATCTGGAAGTGTCCTCGCCCGGCATCGACCGTCCGATGGTTCGCAAGTCCGATTTTGTCCGGTGGCAGGGACATCTCGTTAAGGTCGAGACTTCGATCCTGGTGGATAATCGCAAGCGCTTCCGTGGCAAGATTGCGGAAGTCGATGCGGATAGCTTCAAGCTTGAGCGCGACCAGATCGGTTATGGCGAAGAGCCGGTTGTCACGATCCCGTTCAATACGCTGTCCGATGCCAAGCTGGTTTTGACCGATGACCTTATTCGTGACGCGCTGAAGGCGGACAAGCTGGCCAAGGCTGCTGCTGCCAATCAGAACGAAGAAGCAGACGAAGATTGATTTTTTGAGAGACCCTTCGGGGCTCTTCCCAACGCAAACATGCGACTTACGGAGACAGAAAAATGGCAGTGAGTGCTAACCGGCTTGAGCTTCTGCAGATCGCCGATGCTGTGGCCCGCGAAAAGGTCATCGACCGCGAGATCGTGCTTGCCGCAATGGCCGATGCCATCCAGAAGGCCGCCCGTTCGCGTTACGGTTCCGAGACCAATATCCGCGCCGATATCAACTCCAAGACCGGCGAAATTCGCCTTCAGCGTCTTCTGGAAGTGGTGGACAAGGCCGAAGATTATTCGACCCAGATCCCGCTGGAACTGGCACGCGACCGTAACCCGGATGCAAAGCTCGGCGACTTCATTGCCGATCCGCTGCCGCCAATGGATTTCGGCCGTATCGCCGCACAGTCCGCCAAGCAGGTCATCGTTCAGAAGGTTCGTGAAGCTGAGCGTGATCGCCAGTTCGACGAGTTCAAGGATCGCATCGGCGAAATCATCAATGGTACGGTCAAGCGCGTCGAATATGGCAACGTCATCGTCGATCTCGGCCGCGGCGAAGGCATTATCCGTCGTGACGAGATGATCCCGCGCGAAAACCTGCGTTATGGCGATCGCGTCCGCGCCTATGTCTACGACGTTCGTCGCGAACAGCGCGGCCCGCAGATTTTCCTCTCGCGTACCCATCCGCAGTTCATGGTCAAGCTCTTCACCATGGAAGTGCCGGAAATCTACGACGGCATCATCCAGATCAAGTCGGTTGCCCGTGACCCGGGTTCGCGCGCCAAGATCGCCGTCATTTCCAATGACAGCTCGATCGATCCGGTCGGCGCCTGCGTCGGTATGCGCGGTTCGCGCGTTCAGGCCGTGGTCGGTGAGCTTCAGGGCGAAAAGATCGACATCATTCCGTGGAGCCAGGAGCCTGCAAGCTTCATCGTCAACGCGCTGCAGCCTGCGGAAGTGGCCAAGGTCGTTCTGGACGAAGAGTCCGAGCGTATCGAAGTGGTCGTTCCCGACGAGCAGCTGTCGCTTGCGATTGGTCGTCGCGGTCAGAACGTTCGCCTTGCGTCGCAGCTGACGGGCTGGGATATCGACATCATGACGGAGCAGGAAGAGTCCGAGCGTCGTCAGAAGGAATTCAACGAGCGCACCAACCTCTTCATGGAAGCGCTCGACGTCGACGAGATGGTCGGTCAGGTTCTGGCATCGGAAGGCTTCGCCCAGGTCGAAGAACTGGCCTATGTCGAGCTGGATGAAATCTCCTCCATCGACGGCTTCGATGAAGACACCGCCGTCGAAATCCAGACGCGCGCCAAGGAATATCTCGACCGCGTCGAAGCGGAAATGGATGCGAAGCGCAAGGAACTCGGTGTTGCCGACGAATTGCGCCAGATCGACGGCCTGACATCGCAGATGATGGTGGCTCTCGGCGAAGACGGCATCAAGACGGTTGAAGACTTTGCCGGCTGTGCGGCGGACGATCTCGTCGGCTGGACCGAGCGCAAGGATGGCGAGACCAAGAAGTTCGACGGCATCTTCTCCAAGCTCGACGTGTCGCGCGTCGAAGCCGAAAACATGGTGCTGCAAGCGCGCCTTCTGGCGGGCTGGATCACCGAGGAAGAACTGGCTGCTGAACAGCAGGCTGCCGAGGAGGCGGATACCGCCGTTGAGGAATGATTTCGCAAGCGCATGAACCGGATGCCGAATCCGATGAGGATCTGGCAGAAGGCAACGTCAATGGACGTATGTGCATTGTGACACGACAGAGCGGATCACCAGATGAGTTGATCCGCTTCGTCGCAGGCCCGGACGGCACTATCGTGCCGGACCTGAAACGCCAATTGCCGGGGCGCGGTTGCTGGGTCACAGCCGACCGGGTCCTGGTGGAAAAGGCAATCGCAAAGAAGCTCTTTGCGCGCGCCTTGAAGACGGACGTCAAGGCTGGACCGGATCTTCTTGAGATGCTGGACCGGCTGATGGCGCAGCAGGTGACGGGCATGATGACCATGGCGCGCAAGGCGGGCCAGTTCATCAGCGGCGCAATGAAGGTCGATGCGGCCGTCCGTTCGGGACAGGCGCTGGCGGTCTTCCATGCCACCGATGCCGCCGCCGATGGCGTCCGCAAACTGGATCAGGCTCGCAAGGCCTGGGCACTCGGTACGGGTGCCGATGAAATACCGTCCTTCAAGCTCTTCACCGGGGCCGAAATGGACGAACGAATGGGCCAGAATGCTTTTATCCATGCCTGCGCGCTTGCGGGACAGGCGGGTGAGGGTGTAGTGAAGCGCGCAAAGATGCTCGAGCGATATCGCCATGGCGAAAAAGCTCTAGCGGACATTGGCGCTGCCCGGACGGAACGACAATGACGCGGTTATCGGACAACACCGGCCGCCGCGTTCGGATGCAGCTATTGAAAGACAGGGCCTGATGGTGTCATCCGGCTCTCGTCTGTAGGAACGGGAACGGAATGACCGATAACAACGACGACAAGACACTCAACGCACAACCCAAGAAGACTCTCACCCTCAAGCCGGGCGGGTTGAACCAGGGTACCGTGCGTCAGGACATGGGTCGTGGTCGCACCAACGCAGTCGTCGTGGAAACACGCAAGCGTCGCCCCATGCGTCCTGAAGACGAGAAGCAGGCTGGTGCACCAGCAGCCCCGGTTGCCCAGCAGCCGCGCCCAGCAGCGCCGGCCGCACCGGCTCAGCCGCGCCCACAGCCGGCTCAGCCAGCACCTCGCGTCCACCAGACCCACAACCAGCAGCGTCCGCAGCCATCGGCTCAGCCGCGCCAACAGGATCGTCCGCGCGGCAATGTGCTGCACGATCTCTCGGCCGGTGAAATGGAAGCGCGCCGCCGCGCTCTGATGGAAGCTCAGGCGCGTGATGTCGTCGAAGCCAAGCAGCGCGCCGAAGACGAAGCCCGCCGCAAGGTGGAAGAAGAACGCCGCATTGCCGCTGAGAAGGAAGAAGCAGCCCGTCGCGCCGCCGAAGAAGCGGCCGCTGCAAAGGCTGCTGAAAATGAAGCGCCTGCAAGAGCAGAACAGCCTGAAGCGCGTCCGGCAACGACCGCCGCACAGCAGCCTGTGCGCCGTGACGTTCGTCCGCAGTCCACGCGTCCGTCGCCGGCCGCAGCAGCACCTGCGCCTGCACCGGACATGCCCGGCCGTGGCGTTCCAGGCGCACGCCGCACCGAAAAGGATGACGAGGACGATCGTGGCGCACGCCGCACCGGCATGCCGATGCGTGGCAAGGCCTCGGTACCTGCACCCGCAAAGCCTGCTGCCCGCCTGAAGACGGAAGAAGAGCGTCGCCGCGGCAAGCTGACGGTGACCTCGAACCTTGACGAAGAAGGCGCACAGCGCGGCCGTTCGCTGGCTTCCATGCGCCGCCGTCAGGAAAAGTTCCGCCGCAGCCAGATGCAGGAAACCCGCGAGAAGATTTCCCGCGAAGTCATCCTGCCGGAGACCATCACCATTCAGGAACTGTCGCAGCGCATGTCAGAACGTGCGGTGGACGTCATCAAGTACCTGATGAAGGAAGGCCAGATGATGAAGCCGGGCGACGTCATCGACGCCGATCTGGCCGAACTGATTGCCGGCGAATTCGGCCACACCGTCAAGCGCGTGTCGGAATCCGATATTGAAGAAGGCATCTTCAATGTCGCCGACGTTGCTGGCGACATGGTTTCGCGTCCTCCGGTCGTCACCATCATGGGTCACGTCGACCACGGCAAGACCTCGCTGCTCGACGCCATCCGTCAGGCAAATGTGGTTGCTGGCGAAGCCGGTGGCATCACCCAGCACATCGGTGCCTATCAGGTTGAGCAGAACGGCCAGAAGATCACCTTTATCGACACCCCCGGCCACGCCGCCTTCACGGCCATGCGTGCCCGTGGCGCGCAGGCAACCGACATCGCCATCCTGGTGGTTGCGGCTGACGACAGCGTGATGCCGCAGACGATTGAATCGATCAACCACGCCAAGGCGGCCGGTGTGCCGATCATTGTGGCGATCAACAAGATCGACAAGCATGAGGCCAACCCTGAAAAGGTTCGCCAGCAGCTGCTTCAGCACGAAGTCTTCGTAGAATCCATGGGCGGTGAAGTCCTCGACGTGGAAGTCTCGGCCAAGAAGAAGCTCGGCCTCGACAAGCTGCTCGAAGCCATCCTGCTGCAGTCCGAAATTCTCGACCTGAAGGCGGACCCGACCCGTACGGCGGAAGGCACGGTTATCGAAGCCGAACTCGACCGTGGTCGTGGTGCGGTTGCGACCGTTCTCGTCCAGAAGGGTACGCTGAGGCCTGGCCAGATCATCGTTGCCGGTGATCAGTGGGGTCGTGTCCGTGCTCTCGTCAACGACAAGGGTGAACACGTCAAGGAAGCGGGTCCTGCCATGCCGGTCGAAATTCTCGGCCTGTCCGGCACGCCGTCTGCCGGTGACCGTTTCGCCGTCGTCGAAAGCGAAAGCCGCGCTCGCGAGATTTCCGAATATCGTCAGCGTCTTGCCCGTGACAAGGCCGTTGCTCGCCAGACCGGCCAGCGCGGTTCTCTCGAGCAGATGATGAGCCAGCTACAGACCTCCGGCATGAAGGAATTCCCGCTGGTCATCAAGGCCGACGTGCAGGGCTCCGTCGAAGCGATTATCGCATCGCTCGAAAAGCTCGGCACCGACGAAGTGCGCGCGCGCATCGTTCATTCGGGCGCTGGTGCCATCACGGAATCGGATGTGTCTCTCGCAGAAGCGTCCAACGCCGCGATCATCGGCTTTAACGTTCGTGCCAATGCCCAGGCGCGTACGGCCTCTGAGCGTGCCGGCATCGAGATCCGCTACTACAACATCATCTACGATCTGGTCGATGACGTGAAGGCAGCGATGTCCGGTCTTCTGTCGCCGGAACGTCGCGAGACCTTCCTCGGCAATGCCGAAATCCTCGAAGTCTTCAACATCACCAAGGTCGGCAAGGTCGCCGGTTGCCGTGTCGTCGAAGGCAAGGTGGAGCGTGGTGCAGGCGTTCGTCTGGTTCGCGACAACGTCGTCATCCACGAAGGCAAGCTCAAGACGCTCAAGCGCTTCAAGGACGAAGTCAGCGAAGTGCCGGTCGGTCAGGAATGCGGTATGGCCTTCGAGAACTACGAAGATATTCGCGCTGGCGACACGATCGAGTGCTTCCGCGTCGAGCATATTACCAGAACGCTTTAAGCGCTCTGCCTGACTATAGAACTTTAAGAGCGAGCGCTGGCTAACCGGCGCTCGCTGAATTTTAAGATACTCCGATAAGAGGGTCGCAAGCGGCCTTCAGCCGAGAGTGCTGGAACCGACGTTGGATAGCTGCGAAGCGATCCGGCTGTCTTCCTCCATTTTGCTGAGGCAAGAATAACAATGGCAAAAGCAACTTCATCAGCCCCCTCACAACGCATGCTGCGCGTCGGCGAGCAGGTTCGCGCGGCTTTGACGCAAATTCTCCAGCGCGGCGAAGTGCGTGACGATCTTCTGGAAAAGACCGTGATTTCCATTTCGGAAGTGCGCATGTCTCCCGATCTCAAGATCGCCACCGCCTACGTCACGCCACTTGGCGTTGCCGACCATACCGACAGCATCGATGCCTTGAACCGGCATGCGAAATTTATCCGCGGCAGGCTCGGACCGCAGCTGCGCCAGATGAAATACGTTCCGGAAGTCCGCTTCCGCGACGATACCAGCTTCGACAATTATCAGAAGATCGACGCCCTGCTGCGCTCTCCGGAAGTGCAGCGCGATCTTGGGTCTTCCAACGAAAAAGACGACGAACAGAACTGAAGAATGTCCAAACCACGCAAACCCAAGGGCCGCCCGGTTTCCGGCTGGCTCATCCTCGACAAGCCGTTCGATTTCGGCTCCACCGAGGCCGTCTCCAAGATCAAATGGCTTTTCAACGCGCAGAAGGCTGGCCACGCCGGTACGCTCGATCCCCTCGCCTCGGGCATGCTGCCGATCGCGCTGGGTGACGCCACAAAAACCGTCCCCTACGTCATGGACGGCCGCAAGATCTATGAGTTCACCGTCAGCTGGGGTGAAGAACGCACCACCGACGATATGGAGGGCGAGGTTCTCAACGCTTCGGACAATCGTCCGAGCGAGCAGGCCATCCGCGATCTTCTGCCGAAATATACCGGCACGATCCTCCAGACGCCACCGCAGTTCTCTGCCATCAAGATCGCTGGCGAGCGCGCCTATGATCTGGCACGCGAAGGCGAAGTCGTGGAAATCCCGGCCCGCGAGGTCGAGGTTCATCGCCTGACGCTTTTGGCCTGTCCGGATGAGAACACCGCGCATTTTGAAGTGGAATGCGGCAAAGGCACCTATGTCCGTGCGCTGGCGCGCGACATGGGCCGTGATCTCGGATGCTACGGCTTCATCTCCGAGCTCCGCCGCGCCATGGTCGCACCTTTCGCGGAAGACGCGATGGTGCCGCTGGAGAAGCTCACAGAGCTGGAAACCATCGAAGACCGCGACGAGCGCCTTGCTGCTCTCGATACCTATCTTATCGACACGTCCGAAGCGCTCTCCTCGCTGCCGCACCTCATCATCAATGATGACCAGGCGCACCGCCTGAAGATGGGCAACCCGATCCTGCTGCGTGGACGCGATGCGCCGACGCAGGAGTCGGAAGCCTATGCGACGGCGCGCGGCAAACTGGTTGCGATCGGTGAGATCGGCCAGGGCGAATTCCGTCCCAAGCGCGTCTTCGGCTGACACGCGGACTGGCGCCAGCCTCGTGTGGCGCGCTCACTCATCATGCTGGCGGCTGCCTCGGCCGTCGGCATTTTCACGCGGCTGGAGCGTGGCAAGCCGTAGCATATCCCGTAAAATCTCGATGATTTGTCGAAGCATCACGCATCCTTCACGGGTCCTTTCGATGACGGCGCCCATGTCTGTCGTTTCAATCTCTTGTCTCTGAAGCAGGTCGGTTGCCAGTCGGCCAAAGCTGTCGAGATCTATTGAAATGCGATTGCACCTTGCGTTCAAACGAGATTATCGTGCACTTCATATGACTTGAGGTTATGCATGAAACGCAGTCGTCTGCCCCTAACGGCGCTCAGAAGTTTCGAAGCTGCTGGACGGCTCATGAGCTTTACCAGGGCCGCGGATGAGCTCAGCATTTCGCAGGCTGCGATCAGTCGCCAGGTACGGGAGCTGGAAGCGCTGCTCGATCAGCCCCTTTTCGAGCGCGGACACCGGTCCATTCGGCTGACCGAAGACGGTGCGCGCCTGCTGAGCGTCGTGACCGCCTCCTTCGATGCCATGTCCGATTGCCTTGCGGATATTCAGGAGAGAGAAACCGGCGATGTGGTCAGCATCAATGCCGAGCCCTCCTTTGCCGCCTGCTTTCTCACCCCGCATCTTTCGGATTTTCAACGCGGCCATCCCGAGATCGATCTACGGGTGGAGTCGGAGTCCGGACTGGTGGAGTTTCGCCACAACGAGTCTGTCGTCGCCATTCGCCACAGCCTGACGAGGAGCGACTGGCCGAGGTCGGAAAGCCGCCACCTGATGGATGTGCATATGGCGCCCTATCTATCGCCGGAATTGCTGGAGGGTAAAGCAAGACTGGAACAGCCCGCCGACTTGCTGAACTTTCCTCTCCTCTATGAGGATAGCCGGGATATGTGGCGAAGCTGGTTCGAAATGGCCGGTGTTTTCTCTGCCTCTTATCCGCGTGGCCCAATCTACACCGACGAGGGCATGACGCTTCAGGCGGCACTCCGCGGGCAAGGCGTGGCTCTGTTGGAAGAGCGCTTTGCAAAGGAATATCTGTCCTCCGGTCGCTTGATCCGCCCCTTCCGGCAGACACTGCCCTTTGGCGCCTTCTTCATCGTCGCGCGCCGTTTCGAAGGCTTGCCACCGGCAACGCAACGCTTTCTCGACTGGCTTTCTGCAAGTTTCCGTCAAGAGTGATAGCGATACACGAGTTGGCGGTTCGTCCTTCCTTTCGCCCACCTTGGGGCGTGACTGTCCATCGCCTCTTTCCTTTAGCCGCCAATTGGTTTATAGGCAGCGCCAGCTAGGCATTGCCTTTGCTATTGAATGGCCATCGCTGGACGACATCCCGGCCTTTGGCGACCCGTTTTCCTTAAAATAGAAAGGATTTTACGATGTCGATCACTGCAGAGCGCAAAGCCGCCCTCATCAAGGAATATGCAACGAAGGAAGGCGACACCGGTTCGCCTGAAGTTCAGGTCGCAATCCTGACCGAGCGGATCAACAACCTGACCGAACACTTCAAGGGCCACAAGAAGGACAACCACTCTCGTCGTGGTCTCCTCACGCTGGTTTCCAGCCGCCGTTCGCTTCTCGACTACCTGAAGAAGAAGGACGAAGGCCGTTACTCGAAGCTGATCGGTACCTTGGGCATTCGCCGCTAACATCTTGACCGGCGGGTTCCTTTCAAGGCACTCGCCGGTTTTTTGATCCAGCAGGTGCTGGATCATGAAGACGGACCGGATGGGCCGGAACCGTCTGAACCAACCGAAGACCTGTCATGGGGCAGGATTGCAGGATGCTTGTGCCACCGTCCGTGGCACGCTTGATAAAGCCTCCCGCTGTCTTGCCCGTGATGTGTCGAAGCCGCTGCTTCAATGGTGGAGCCGCGGTGACAAGAAGGACAAGATATGTTCAATCAACATTCCGTGGAAATCGAATGGGCAGGCCGCCCGCTGAAGCTGGAGACGGGCAAGATTGCCCGCCAGGCTGACGGCGCCGTCATCGCAACCTACGGCGAAACCATGGTTCTTGCGACCGTTGTTTCGGCAAAGTCCCCGAAGCCGGGCCAGGACTTCTTCCCGCTGACGGTCAACTATCAGGAAAAGACCTACGCAGCCGGCAAGATCCCCGGTGGCTACTTCAAGCGCGAAGGCCGTCCGAGCGAAAACGAAACCCTCGTTTCCCGTCTGATCGACCGTCCGATCCGCCCGCTTTTCCCTGAAGGCTACAAGAACGACACCCAGGTCGTCGTCACCGTTATCCAGCACGATCTGGAAAACAACCCGGACATCCTGTCCATGATCGCGACCTCTGCGGCGCTGACGCTCTCTGGCGTTCCCTTCATGGGCCCCGTTGGCGGCGCGCGCGTCGGTTACATCAATGGCGAATATGTTCTGAACCCGCATCTCGACGAAATGGACGAGTCCGTTCTCGACCTCGTCGTCGCCGGCACCCACGACGCCGTCCTGATGGTCGAGTCGGAAGCCAAGGAACTGAACGAAGACGTCATGCTCGGCGCCGTCATGTTCGGCCACCGTGGCTTCCAGCCGGTCATCGACGCGATCATCAAGCTCGCTGAAGTGGCTGCCAAGGAACCCCGCGAATTCGAGCCGGAAGATTTCTCCGCTCTCGAAACCGAGATGCTTGGGCTTGCCGAAGCTGAACTGCGCGATGCCTATAAGATCACTGAAAAGGCTGCTCGTTACGCTGCCGTCGACGCTGTCAAGGCGAAGGTCAAGGCGCACTTTCTGCCGGAAGACGGTGAAGCCAAGTACACGGCCGAAGAAATCGGCGCGATCTTCAAGCACCTGCAGGCCAAGATCGTTCGTTGGAACATTCTCGACACCAAGAGCCGTATCGACGGTCGCGACCTTTCGACGGTTCGCCCGATCGTTTCGGAAGTTGGCCTGCTGCCGCGCACCCACGGTTCGGCACTCTTTACCCGCGGTGAAACGCAGGCGATCGTCGTTGCCACGCTCGGCACCGGCGAAGATGAGCAGTATGTCGACAGCCTGACGGGCATGTACAAGGAACGCTTCCTGCTGCACTACAACTTCCCGCCCTACTCGGTCGGTGAAACGGGCCGCATGGGTTCCCCGGGCCGTCGCGAAATCGGCCACGGCAAGCTCGCATGGCGCGCTATTCGCCCGATGCTTCCTTCTGCCGAGCAGTTCCCCTACACGCTGCGCGTCGTATCGGAAATCACCGAGTCCAACGGTTCGTCCTCCATGGCAACTGTCTGCGGCACGTCGCTTGCTCTGATGGATGCTGGCGTTCCATTGGCAAAGCCGGTTGCCGGTATCGCCATGGGCCTGATCCTCGAAGGCGACCGCTTTGCCGTTCTGTCGGACATCCTGGGTGATGAAGATCACCTCGGCGACATGGACTTCAAGGTTGCCGGTACGGCAGATGGCATCACCTCGCTGCAGATGGACATCAAGATCGCCGGTATCACCGAAGAGATCATGAAGGTCGCTCTTGACCAGGCACAGGGTGGCCGCAAGCACATCCTCAACGAGATGGCCAATGCCATCACCGAGAGCCGTGGTCAGCTTGGCGAATTCGCTCCGCGCATCGAAGTCATGAACATTCCGGTCGACAAGATCCGCGAAGTCATCGGCTCCGGCGGTAAGGTCATTCGTGAAATCGTCGAAAAGACCGGCGCGAAGATCAACATTGAAGATGACGGCACCGTCAAGATCGCTTCCTCTTCCGGCAAGGAAATCGAAGCGGCCCGCAAGTGGATTCACTCCATCGTGGCAGAGCCTGAAGTTGGCCAGATCTACGAAGGCACGGTCGTCAAGACCGCCGACTTCGGCGCATTCGTCAACTTCTTCGGCGCACGTGACGGCCTCGTTCACATCTCGCAGCTGGCTTCCGAGCGCGTTGCCAAGACCTCCGACGTCGTCAAGGAAGGCGACAAGGTCTGGGTCAAGCTGATGGGCTTTGACGAGCGTGGCAAGGTTCGCCTGTCGATGAAGATCGTTGACCAGGCGACCGGCAAGGAAATCGTTGCCGAGAAGAAGGCTGAAGGCGACGCTGCTGCCGAGTAAGGCGCAGGCGCTTGTTCCTATCGGGGCGCGGGATCTCTCCCGCGCCTTTTTTCTATTTTCAGAGCGGCTCCTGTTTGAAGAGAACGTGAAGCTGTTCCATTGTTGTTGAACGCATTGTCCCGACGCAAAGACGCTAGGCGCTTTTCCGGCACATGTTCTTGAGGATGCTCCCGATGAGCCGTGATGCAGTCAAAACCCTGTTCCATCCCTTCGCTGCCGATATGCTGCCAGCGCCGAAAGCCGGCGAGCGTGTGCTGTTCTTGGGCGCGGAAGCGGGTGCGCCTCGCCTGGAAGGCTTCGAGGCCGAGATCGTCGCGGTTCAGAACCTGCGTCCCCTTTTTCGCGCGCTGCAAGCGCATGGTTCTGAGGTGACACCGGAGATTTCCGGAGAGGACTACGACGCCGCCATGATCCTGTGTGGCAAGCACCGCGGCGAAAATGAAAACCGCATGGCGGAAGCCTTGAAGCGCGTCAACGCGGGCGGTCTGATCCTGGCGGCAGGCGCCAAGGAGGACGGCATCGTCACCCTGCGCAAGACGCTTGCCAAGCTTGGTATCGAAGCGGAATCCACCCCGAAATATCACGGCGTCGCCATCTGGTTTGCACGACCGGACGATGTTTCGGCTGTGGTCGCAAAGCTCGAGCAAAAGCCCGTCACCATCGACAACCGTTTCACGGCCATGCCCGGTATGTTCTCCCATGATCGCGTGGATGACGGCTCCGAATTGCTTGTCTCGCGCATGCCGACGGATTTCGATGGCAATGCTGCGGATTTCGGCGCCGGCTGGGGTTATCTCTCGGTCATGCTAGCGGAGAAGTCGCCGCGCACGGCGCGCATCGATCTTTTCGAGGCTGACTACAACGCGCTCGAATTTGCCAAGACCAACCTTCTGGAAAACTGCCCGCGGCTGACCGCCCGCTTCTTCTGGCAGGACCTTGCAGCCGAGCCGCCAAAGGAAAAATACGACCTGATCATCATGAACCCGCCCTTCCATGCGGGCGGACAGGCAGCCGAACCCGCGCTCGGCCAGGCGATGATCAAGGCGGCAGCCACCGCGCTGCGCAGCGGCGGCAAGCTGCTGATGGTCGCCAATCGCGGCCTTCCCTATGAACCGGTGCTGGCAAGCGAGTTCCGCAAGAGTGAGGAAGTCTGCCGCAACGCCCGCTTCAAGATTCTGAGCGCCCAGAAGTAATCATTGGTAAAAGAGGCTGTGGTTCAGCTGCAGCCTCAACTCAGCAACCACGCCCACAGCGATACACTCAAAACGCCGAAAAGCGTCGATATGCTGATGGTGGAGGCAGCGATGCTGTGTCCGATCCCGAATCGGTTGGCCAGCAGCCATGAATTGATGCCGGTTGGCACGCAGGATGTCAGCACCAGCGCGGATGTCCAGGCGGGGTTGAGGCCGAGCAGGTGCGCCGTCGCCCAAACGCAGGCCGGTAGGAGCAAGAGCTTGAATGCGGTGACGGTGGCTGCGATGTGCAGGTTTCCGCGCACCGGATATTTGGTCAGCGCCATTCCCAATGAAATCAAGGCTGCGGGTCCGGCCATAGCGGCAATCTGGTCGATGACCGTGGTGAAGACGACGGGCATCGGTGCGCCGATCATGTTGAAGCAGAGCCCTAGAATAAGCGCGATCACCAAGGGATTGGTCGCGAGATTGCGGCCCACCTGTCTTAATACAGTCAGGGTGCTTCTTCTTTCGCCGCCCACCACCTTATGTGTGGCATTTTCCATCAGGATCGTTCCGGCAATCATCATGATCGGAAGATGGATGGCCAGCAGAATGGAAATCGCCACGATCCCGTCATTGCCGACGGAGCGGCTGACGAGTGGCAGTCCGATAAAGATATTGTTGGCGAAGGCCGATGAGATACCGGCGATGACGCTGACGCGCAAATCCTGCTTGAAGATGTAGGTGGTCACCATCTGGCCCGCAGCCCAGGTGATCGCGACGCCGGTGAAATAGGTGATCCAGAGCTTGAATGGCGAAGCGCCGTGGAAATCAGCTTCCGCCAGCGTACGGAAGATCAGCGTCGGCACGGCAATCTTGAAAACGAAGTCGCTCAACACATCGCTCGCGTCGGCCTTGAACAGCCTCGCCTTCACCGTCAGCCAACCGATCAGAATGAGCAGAAAGATCGGGGCGACATTGACGGCGACAGCATACATGGAGACGGGCTTTCACGGCGTTCTGCGGAAGAACTACCCTGTATAGGAAAGGCCAATGGTCTCAAACCATTTTCTATGATGAGCCGGAACAGGAGCCGTCTCCAAAAACAGAAAAAGCGGGGATCGTCCCCGCTTCAGCCTGTGGTCCCCGTCAGTACATCCGTGCCGGGAACGACTGATGATCTAGCAGCGCTTCATGACAGGCAAATGACGCCAAAGACCAGTCTCCCGAAGGTGCAGGCAGGCGAAGTCGCCTTTTCTCTTTTCTTGTCGGCAGAAATCTTTAAGACCGAGTTCCGGATAACGCACCGGGTCGGTGCGGCTCGGACAAGAGGCTCATGACAAAATTCGACGTACTGACCGTTGGCAACGCCATCGTGGATATTATTTCGCGCTGCGATGACAGTTTCCTCATCGATAACGCCATTACCAAGGGCGCGATGAACCTGATCGATGCGGAGCGCGCGGAACTGCTCTACTCGCTCATGGGTCCGGCCCTGGAGGCGTCCGGCGGAAGTGCAGGCAATACGGCAGCGGGCATTGCCAATTTCGGTGCACCCGCAGCCTATTTTGGCAAGGTGGCCGAAGATCAGCTCGGCGAGATCTTCCAGCACGATATCCGCGCTCAGGGCGTCCATTTCGAGACCAAGCCGCGCGGCACCTTTCCGCCCACCGCCCGCTCTATGATCTTTGTCACCGAAGACGGTGAGCGTTCCATGAATACCTATCTCGGTGCTTGCGTCGAGCTTGGGCCGGAAGACGTCGAGCCGGAAGTCGTTGCCCAGTCGAAAGTCACCTATTTCGAGGGCTATCTCTGGGATCCGCCGCGCGCCAAGGATGCGATCCGCGATTGCGCCCGCATCGCCCACGAGAATGGTCGCGAGGTTTCCATGACGCTCTCCGACAGCTTCTGTGTCGGCCGTTACCGCGACGAGTTCCTCGATCTGATGCGCTCGGGCACTGTCGACATCGTCTTCGCCAACAAGCAGGAAGCGCTGTCGCTCTACGAAACCGAAGACTTCGATCTGGCGCTGACCAGGATCGCTCAGGACTGCAAGATCGCCGCCGTGACGATGAGCGAAGAAGGTGCAATGATCGTACGCGGCACGGAGCGGGTAAAGGTCGATGCCTATCCGGTTTTCGATGTCGTCGACACGACGGGTGCCGGCGATCTCTTCGCCTCCGGCTTCCTCTTCGGCTACACGCAGGGCCGTTCTCTGGAAGATAGCGGCAAGCTCGGTTGCCTTGCGGCCGCCGCCGTCATTCAGCAGATCGGACCGCGCCCAATGTCGTCGCTAAAGGCGCTGGCTGAGAAGCACGGTCTTCTATAGGATTGTTTCCGATTATCCCGTGCGTCCATCAAGGGCGCACGGTCTTTCATTCGTGTTGATTACTTGAAGGCTTCGCCGGGATAGGCGCCCCAGATTTCGCCCTGCGACACCCAGCCGCCCACCTGACCGGCTTCCGCCTTGCACCAGTCACCATTGCACTCGCCGATCCGGATCTGCACGCCAGGCTCGAGCTTCGCCACGACCGAAGCACTCGATTGTGGCTCGCGGCGCATATTGACAAACACTTCCTTGCCCTTGCCGCGCATCCACGGTGCTGCCACCGCAGTTCTTTCACCCGAAAGCAGCGCCTGGTTTACCCAGCCCTCGGTGCCGTCGGCATCGCGAATCCGGCGCCAGTTTTCATATTCCTGAATAATCTCCACCGGCATGCCGGATTTCATATACATCCAGGAGACGGCGTAATCGGTGCTTGGACCGATGCGCATATTGACGCGCTTGGATTTCAGGCTGACGAAGCGCGGCAGCGGCAGTCCGCTGGCACCCTTTGCGGCGCCCTGTGCGAAAGCCGGTGTAGCAGCGGCATGAAGAAAACCGAATGACAATGCAATGCAGAGGATGGAGACAAAGCTACGCATGTCGTTTGACCGTTTCCGTGAAACAAGAGAATGACGTTTAAGGGGCGCCCCAGTCCTGCCGCAGAAGACGCAACATGCGAGATTTGTTTGTCTTCGCCGGTGGGTCTGGTAGAAACGCCCTTGATGAACAAATTATCGCTCTTTCTGGTTAACGACCTCTGAACAAGGTGCCTGCAGACAATGACGAACAAGAAGAGACCGACCGTCTATTTGACCCGAAAACTGCCGGATCTGGTCGAGACCCGCATGCGCGAACTGTTCGAGGCTGAATTGAATATCGAAGACGCACCCCGCACGGAGGCCGAACTTCTGGCCGCCATGCAGCGCGTCGACGTTCTGGTGCCCACTGTAACCGATCGCATCACCGCGTCGATGATCGAGCAGGCCGGTCCTCAACTGAAATTGATCGCAGGTTTTTCCAACGGCATCGACCATATCGATGTGGATGCGGCGGCGCGCAAGGGCATCACCGTCACCAATACGCCGAACGTTTTGACTGAAGACAGCGCCGACATGACGATGGCGCTGGTGCTCGCCGTTCCCCGCCGCCTTGTCGAGGGCACGCGCGTGCTTGCCAATGGCTCGGAAGATTGGCGCGGCTGGTCGCCGACTTGGATGCTCGGTCGTCGCCTGTCGGGCAAGCGCATCGGCATCGTCGGCATGGGCCGCATTGGTACCGCAGTCGCCCGCCGCGCCAAAGCCTTTGGTCTCTCGATCCATTACCACAATCGCAAGCGTGTCAGTCCGGCCACGGAAGCGGAACTTGAGGCGACCTATTGGGACAGCCTCGACCAGATGCTGGCACGCGTCGATATCGTTTCCGTCAACTGCCCTTCGACGCCCGCGACCTATCACCTGATTTCGGCGCGCCGCCTCGCGCTAATGCAGCCGACCAGCTACATCGTCAACACCGCGCGCGGCGATATCATCGATGAGGCGGCGATGATCGAGTGCCTGCGCCAGGGCAAGATTGCCGGTGCAGGCCTCGATGTGTTCGAGAACGAGCCTGCCGTCAATCCAAAGCTCATCAAGCTTGCCAAGGAGGGCAGGGTCGTGCTCTTGCCGCATATGAGTTCGGCCACCATCGAAGGCCGCATCGACATGGGCGACAAGGTGATCATCAACATCCGCGCCTTTTATGACGGCCACAGACCGCCGAACCGGGTGCTGCCGGGCAGGGCTTAACGAGGCAGCTGCTTCGTCATTTCGATGGAGGTGACCCGCTCGTAGCCCGCATGCGAATTCTCGGCCGTCTTGACGAAGCCCCAGGACGAAAACTGCCGGTGATTGTTGATAAGCTCGATCCTGGTCTCCAGCCGCAGGCTTGGCAGCGACAGCCTGTGCGCCGTCTCTTCCGCCTTTCTTAGCAACGCCTTTCCAATCCCACGACCCTGCGCCGCCGGTGAAACGGCAAGCTTGCCCACATAGAGCGACGCGGCCTCCGGTCTACAGAAAATACACCCGAGCACGTCGCCGTCGTCGAGCGCGACAAAGGCAATCTCATCCCGGATCTTTTGACGCAGATTATCCGGCGTCAGGCGGTGGGCGGAGGAAGGCGGGTCGATCACGCCATCCATATAGGCGAAGGAGGACATGATGAGCGCCAGTAATTCATCGATGCGGTCGAAAGTGTCGTCGATCTGAACGATTGTAGTCATGCTGCCTGGCGCCTCTTGTAGCGAACGGTTTCGAAACGGGCGGCGAGCGCATCGTAAAGCAGCAGCCGGCCGACCAGTGGCTCTCCCGTACCGGTGATGATCTTGATCGCCTCCATCGCCATGGTGGTGCCAACGACGCCTGTGAGTGCGCCGATGATTCCCGTTTCGGCGCAGGACGGGATCAAGCCCTCTGGCGGCGGGGCCGGAAAGAGATCGCGGTAGCGCGGCAGCAACGTGCCGTCTGGACCGTTCTCATAGGGCTTGAGAACCGTGACCGAGCCATCGAAGCGGCCGACAGCGCCCGTCACTAGCGGTACCTTCGCCGCCTCTGCAGCATCCGCGGCCGCATAGCGCGTGTCGAAATTGTCCGATCCGTCGATCACCAGATCGAAGCCACCAAGATGATCATGCGCCCAAACGGTCGAGAAGCGCTCCTCGAAGTGCAGGACGCGCACATGCGGGTTGAGCCTGGAGATGCTGCGGCGCGCGCTTTCGGTCTTTTGCTCGCCAATCGTGCCCGTATCGTGAATGACCTGCCTTTGCAGGTTCGATAGCGAGACGATATCGTCATCGATGATGCCGAGCGTCCCAACGCCTGCGGCGGCCAGATAATACAGCACAGGCGCACCGAGCCCGCCGGCACCGATCACCAGCACCTTGGCCGCCTTCAGCCGCTGCTGCCCCATGCCGCCAATTTCGGGCAGGAGGATATGCCGCTTATAGCGTTCGATTTCCTCGGGGCTAAGAGCATCCATGATCCAGTCTCCGGTACCTCAATCGATCAAAGCCCTATCATGACACGCCGCCATGCGACACGGTGAAAAACTGCGCGCGATCCTGCAATGCTGAAAACATCGAGGCATCCGTTCCGGTCATGAAGCTCTGACCGCCAAGTGCGTGGATGAGATCGAAAAGCGCTGCGCGCCTGCCTTCATCCAGGTGAGCGGCGATTTCGTCCAGCAGAAGAATGGGAGCGTAACCGGTCATATTCGCGGTCAGTTGCGCATGGGCAAGAACGAGACCGACGAGAAGCGCCTTCTGCTCGCCGGTGGAGCAGCGCGCCGCGTCCATATCCTTCTCCGCATGCCGGACGAAAAGATCGGCGCGATGGGGCCCATCAAGCGTACGTCCCGCACCCGCATCGCGATAACGGCTTTCCCTGAGCGTTGCGAAATACGCATCCTCAAGATCGACGGCCGGTCGATGATACTCATCGTCGAGAAAGCCGGATAGGGTGAGCGCGGCCTTGGGGAAGCTGGTATTGCCGGAGCGGCTTTCGATCAGTGCGCGCAGCAAACCCAGCATCTCGTGCCGCGCCACGGCCATGGCAATGCCAAGCTCTGCCATCTGCTTCTCGATGCCATCCAGCCAGACAGGATCGAAGCGACCGTCGGACAGCAGGCGGTTGCGTTGGCGCATCGCCTTTTCGAAGTCGCTTGCACGCCGTCCATGCGACGGGTCGAGCGAGAGAACAAGGCGATCGAGGAAACGGCGGCGATCCGAGGATGATCCGGTGAACAGCCCGTCCATGGAGGGCGTCAGCCATAGAACCCGCAAGTGATCGGTCAATTCATCGACGGACTTGACGGACGTACCGTTGAGTCTGAGGCGCCGCGATGGGGTCTCGCCCTCGCCATCGATGCCCGTTCCGATCGCAACCTCACCATCCATGCCCGATACGTCGGCGAAGATCGAGAAACCCGTCTCCTCTGCGCCCACGCGGGTCACATCCGATAGAACGGCGCGGCGCAAACCCCGGCCAGGCGACAGGAAGGAGATGGCCTCCAGCAGGTTGGTCTTGCCAGACCCATTGTCGCCCGTCAGCACGACATGGCGCTCATCCAGCCGTAGCGACACCTCCGCATAATTGCGGAAATCGGTGAGTTTCAGCCGGGACAGGAAAACCTTGGCTGTCATGCCATATCCAGAATCGTCATGGCTTACGACCTACAGCATCCCGCCCAAAATCGAAACGGACTTTCTCCAAAACCGCGGCCCAAGCGCCGCAGGGAGCGCTTCCATCACCTGATAATCTTACGTTTACGTTCGCGTTCATCCGATTGCCAGTTGTAGATTTTGTCGCTATCGATGATTGCCTAATTTAGCGGATATCTCATGCTCAGAGTCATTTCCCTTTTGCTTACCCTCGCCCTCCTTGGGTCCTGCGCCGGACGGCCGGGAGCCGACGTCCTGCAGGCCGTCAATACGCGGGCGACATCGGGAAAGAGTATCACTGCCTATGTGGTCAGTACGCGTGAGAAGGAGCCGGGAAAGACGCTGGCATTTGGGGCTGGGCGTGCCGAGGTGCCGAACTATGCGCGCTTCGACATCTCCATCCCGCCCGATCACAAGAAGGGCAAGATCGAGTGGCCGTCGGGAAAACCGGATGCCAAGAAGGACTTCGTCGTCACCGATCGCGATGTGCTGTCTCACGATGCATTCAAGCGCGATCTCGCAGGCGTTGTTTCATCCGGCAAGGATGTAGGCCTTTTCGTCCATGGCTATAATTACAGCTATCAGGAGGCCTTGTTCCGCGCAGCGCAAATGGCCGCGGACGCGGATATCAACGGTGTGCCAGTGGTCTTCTCCTGGCCGTCCATGGCGGATGTGACGGGCTATCTGGCCGACAAGGAAGCGGCGACCTACTCCCGAGATGCTCTGGCGGATCTGCTGATCGATCTGGCGCAAAAATCACCCCGCAAGAATGTCATCGTGTTCGGACACAGCATGGGCGCGTGGCTGGTCATGGAAGCCTTGCGAGAGCTCAGGCTAAAGGGCCGCAATGATGTGATCGCCAAACTCCAGGTCATTCTCGCCGCACCGGATATCGATACCGACGTATTCCGAAAGCAGATCGAAGTGGTTGGTCGTCTCGATCCGCCACTCACCGTACTTGTATCGAAGGATGACCGCGCCTTGATGGCAGCCTCCCTGCTTGCGGGTGAACGAAGCCGGGTCGGAGCCTTGGACGTCACCGATCCCGAGATCAGCGAGGCTGCGAAACGCGAAGGCGTTCAGTTTGTCGATATTTCCGAACTCGATTCATCCGATGGCTTGAACCACGATCGCTACGCCGCCCTTGCCGCCCTGTTGCCGAAGCTTGATGAAAAGCGGCGCGGCGGCAGCAATGATCTGTCCCGCGCAGGCGCATTCGTTCTGGATGCGGTCGGCGCCACGGTTTCCAGCCCGTTCAGATTGGCCAGCAAAGTCGTCAATCCCAACTGAAACTGACGACGCGATGATGAAAAAGTTTGGCGCTCGGCTGAGCACAAACCAAAGAGGCTTCAGTTCCACATATCGATCTGGATATCGGCTTGGCGCGAATGGTCCACGACGCGCTTGCCGTTGGGCAGATCGTTCTCGTAGAGCTTGGCATGGATGGCCTGCTCATCCAGACCGTAGCCGATCCAGCGATCGCGAAGCCGCTGCTCAAGCACCGAATAGGACGGCCCGACGAAAATGGCGAGGTCGAAGCTGTCTTTCAGACGGTCCCACGGTGCTTCGTCCAGCAGCAGGTAATTGCCCTCTGCGAGAATGAAGCGCGTATCTGCTGAAACCGCTCTTGCGGATGCGATCGCGATCTCGCGCGAGCGGTCGAAGACAGGCACCAGAACCTCTTCCCCACCATGACGCACGGCTCTGACGATATCGATGAAGCCACGCACATCGAATGTTTCCGGCGCACCTTTACGGGCAATCAATCCGCGGCTTTGCAAGATACCGTTGTCCATATGGAAGCCATCCATGGGCAGGACTTCGGCAGTCTCACCGCGGGCAATCAGGCTGTCTCTGAGCGCATCTGCGAGTGTGGATTTGCCGGCCCCTGGAGGGCCGGCGATGGCGACGATGTAACGGGGGGAATGGTCTGCACGTGCAAGAACATCGTCCGTCAACGCCGCAAGCGTCAGTGTCATGCGGCGATATCCTGGTGGGGCGGTTCCTTCGCGCCCGTCATGAAAGCGACCGCATCCGACATCGTATAGTCCTTCGGATTGATGACGCAGAGACGTCTGCCAAGGCGATGGATATGAATACGATCTGCCACTTCGAAAACATGCGGCATGTTGTGCGAAATGAGCACGATCGGCAGACCGCGCGATCGAACGTCCTGAATGAGTTCCAGAACGCGCCGGCTTTCCTTGACGCCAAGTGCCGCTGTCGGCTCGTCGAGAATGACGACCTTCGAACCGAAGGCGGCAGCTCTCGCAACCGCAACACCCTGGCGCTGACCACCAGACAGCGTCTCGACCGCCTGGTTGATGTTCTGAATGGTCATCAAACCAAGTTCGGAAAGCTTTTCACGGGCAAATTTGTCCATCGCCGCGTGGTCGAGCTTGCGAAATACCGAGCCGAGAATGCCGGGCTTGCGCAACTCGCGTCCGAGAAACATGTTGTCGGTGATCGACAGCGCAGGCGACAGCGCAAGGTTCTGATAGACAGTTTCGATACCGGCATCGCGGGCTTCGAGCGGTGTCTTGAACTGAACCGGCTTCCCTTCCAGCCTGATCTCGCCCTCATCCGGACGGATCGCGCCCGACAGTGCTTTGATGAGCGAAGATTTGCCTGCACCATTGTCGCCGATCACCGCCAGGATTTCGCCCGGATAGAGATCGAAGTCGGCATTGTCGAGCGCGGTCACGCGACCGTAACGCTTGACGAGACCATGGGCTGAAAGAATGGGTTGTCTGTTTATATCCTGGGCCATCAGACGGCTGCCTTTCTGATCCATTGATCCACTGCGACGGCGGCTATGATCAGCCAGCCTGTCAACATAACCTTCCATTGCGGGTCGGCGCCGAGCATATTGAGGCCCATGGAGACCACGCCGACCAGCATGGCGCCGAACAGCGTCCCGAGAATGGAGCCACGTCCACCGAAGAGCGAGATACCGCCGATAACAGTCGCGGTAATGGCCTGCAGGTTGTAGTCGGTCACGGCCGCAGATGGAGAGATCGAACCGTTACGGCCGATGGCAACCCAAGCCGCGAAGGCTGCAATGACGCCAGCGATCGTGTAGACGCTGAGCAGGACTTTGCGGGTCTGAATGCCGGAAAGCTTTGCCGCTTCCGGATCGTCGCCCACGGCATAGACGTGGCGTCCCCAGGCGGTCTGGTTCAAGACGTACCAGAGCACGGCGACGAGCGCGACCATGGCGATGACGCCGAGTGTAAAAATGGCAGAACCGATACGGAAGTTTGTTGCGAAGAGCTGAAGAAGCGGTGCGGTCTGCTGCACGTCGGCATCGCGGATCGTTTCATTCGCCGAATAGATGAAATTCGTCGCCATGACGATGTTCCATGATCCGAGCGTCACGATGAAGGGGGGAAGCTTCACCACCGCCACTAGGAAGCCGTTGAAGAAGCCGCAAAGTCCGCCGACAACAAAGCCTGCGAGAATGGCGATAGGGGTGGGCAGTCCGTAGGTGACCGCCACATTGCCCATAACGACGGATGAAATGACCATCACCACGCCGATCGAAAGATCGATACCGGCTGTCAGGATGATCAATGTCTGTGCCGAGCCCAGAATGCCGACGACGGCGATCTGCTGCAGGATCAGGGTCAATGTGTAGGATGAAAAGAACCGTCCGCCGATCGTCATGCCGAAGATCGCAACCGACAGGATCAGGACGATGAGTGGCACGGCCGCCGGTGTAGAGTGTAGAAAATGCTGGGCGCGTTTGAGCGCGGACACGCTCTGCTGATCGAAGGAGGCGACTTTCTTGTCGCTCCCGTCCAGCACGCGCTCGAATTCTTGAATTCCGCTCATGTTTCCTCCTCCCGCTCGCCAAACATCTATGCGCGGCGCCGAAATGTCAGCCGGGTATTACGAAAGCGAATGGTTTTGGGTGAAGTTGGCCGGGAGTGATCCCGGCCATGATCTTCAGATGGTGATCGAGGGCATCAGCCCCAGCACTTCGCCAGGCCTTCCTTGACGCTGATCGAAGGGACGCCCTTGACCGGCTTGTCGGTGACCAGAGAAACGCCGGTGTCGAAGAAGGACTTGCCTTCCGTCGGCTTCGGCTTTTCGCCGGTGTCGGCAAACTTCTTGATAGCCTCGACGCCGAGTGCCGCCATCATCAGCGGATATTGCTGCGAGGTCGCGCCGATGACGCCTTCCTCAACCGACTTCACGCCTGGGCAACCGCCGTCAACCGAAACGATCAACACGTTCTTTTCCATGCCAACAGCCTTGAGCGCCTGGTAAGCACCGACAGCGGCAGGTTCGTTGATGGTGTGAATGACGTTGATGCCCGGGTCCTTCTGCAGAAGGTTTTCCATGGCCTTGCGGCCGCCTTCTTCGTTGCCGTTCGTCACGTCGTGGCCAACGATACGCGGGTCGGTTTCGTCGCCGATCTTGTTCGGGTCCTTTGGATCGATGCCGAAGCCGATCATGAAGCCTTGGTCGCGAAGAACGTCGACGCTCGGCTGGTCAGGCGTCAGATCGAGGAAGCCGACCTTGGCATCCTTCGCGCCATCGCCCATGGTGCCCTTGGCCCATTCGCCGATCAGCTTGCCAGCCAGAAGGTTGTCGGTCGCGAATGTCGCGTCGGCAGAGTTGATCGGGTCAAGCGGTGTGTCGAGAGCGATGACCAGAAGGCCTGCGTCGCGTGCCTTTTTAATCGTCGGAACGATGCCCTTGGTGTCGGAAGCGGTGATCAGAATGCCTTTGGCGCCGTCGGCAATGCAGGATTCGATGGCTGCAACCTGGCTTTCGGAGTCACCATCGACCTTGCCGGCGTAAGACTTGAGCGTCACGCCCAGTTCCTTTGCCTTGGCGGTCGCGCCTTCTTTCATCTTGACGAAGAAGGGATTGGTGTCGGTCTTGGTGATGAGGCATGCCGACGTATCGGCGGCCGATGCGACCGAAGCGAAAGAAACGCCAAGCGCAAGCGCGCCCAAAAAGGCGGAAACAGTTGTCTTCATATGATCCTCCCAGTGAAAACAAACAGCCATTTGGATGACTGGTCTGCGGCCCTTCTCCTCCTAGATCCGGCGCCACTGGAACCGATGGAACCACCAAATTAACAACCTGTCAATAAATAAATCCAATTGAATTATTAATTCGATCTGTCATGCTCTAACCCTTGGTGGCGGAAGTGGACGGGAGGAGACCGGGACACTTTTGCGCACGATATGGTGAGTGAAGCCGTTGCGATTGAACCCGTACCGGCTGGGAGGATGATAAGATGTCGCGATCACTGGAGATGTCGCAGACGCCGATTGCAGCGGCTACCGATTTGACGGGGGGCGCTAATCAGGTTCGCGTTCGCGCCTATAATGAACGGCTGGTGCTCTCTCTGGTGCGTCGTCACAACGCCTTGTCAAAAGCCGAAATCGCAAGGCGCAGCGGCCTTTCAGCCCAGACTGTATCAGTGATCATGCGCTCGCTCGAAAAGGATGGCTTGCTGATCAGGGGCGAATTGCTCCGGGGTCGCGTCGGCCAGCCTTCGACTCCGATGCGGCTTAATCCGGATTCGGTTTACTCCTTCGGCGTCAAGATTGGCCGCCGCAGCGTCGATCTGGTGCTGATGGATTTCGTCGGTCAGATCAAGATGCAGCTGCGCAATACTTACCCTTACCCGATGCCGGAATGGATATTGCCCTTCGTGACTCAAGGCATCGCCGAGCTGGAGGGGAGGCTTGATCCGTCAGAACGCGAGAAGATCGCGGGCGTCGGGATCGCCGCGCCCTTCGAACTCTGGAGTTGGGCGAAAGAAGTCGGTGCACCTGAAGGCAAGATGGACAGCTGGCGCCACGTCGATCTTCGCCAGGAAATCGCCGATACTGTCGACTATCCCGTCTTTCTTCAGAATGATGCGACGAGCGCTTGCGGCGCCGAACTGGTGTTTGGCAACGGCCAGGCCTATCCGGATTTTCTCTACGTCTTCATCGGTTCGTTCATTGGTGGCGGCGTCGTCTTGAACTCGGCCTTGTTCTCGGGACGGACAGGGGCGGCCGGTGCCATCGGTCCACTGCCGGTTCAAGGGCAAGATGGCAGAACGGTTCAGTTGCTCAAGATCGCCTCGATCTTCGTGCTCGAAGACATGCTGCGTGAAAGAGGCATCGATCCCAAACCACTGTGGTTTTCGCCCGACGAATGGATCGATTTCGGTGAACCGCTGGAAGTGTGGATCCGCAATACGGGCGCCGCACTCGCCCAGGCCGTGATTGCCGCCGCATCGATCATCGATTTTTCCACCGTCATCATCGATGGCGGCTTCCCAGGATGGGTACGCTCGCGAATCGTCGAGGCGACAAGCGACGCACTGACGCTACATGATCTCCAAGGTGTGGCCGTGCCGGATATCAGGGAGGGCGCGGTCGGAGGTCAGGCGCGCGCTATTGGTGGCGCCAGTCTGCCGCTGTTTTCGCGTTATCTTCTCGACCAGAATGTGTTGTTCAAAGAAACGTCGACCTAAAAGACCGTGCACTTTTGCCGGTTCTCAGAGCGCTTCGATCTGACGCAAAATATCGTCTTCGATCGTAATGCCGTTCTCCAGTGACTGCTTGCGGATGCCTTGGCTGCGGCGGCCTGGAAGCCTCGCATTGTCCTGAGACTCGATTTCCGCTGCCATCTGCGAAACCCTCTCTGCCAGAACATCGTTGCCGGCAATGGTCGGGTCGATCGCGATGATCGTATGCCCAAGCGATGGCGCTGTTCCGGTATCGTCCAAAAGAGACGAGGCCTGGAAGCCGAAATTGCCGCCGGTAAGGCCCGCCGCCATGATCTCGACCATGAGGGCCAATGCTGCCCCCTTTGCCTCACCCGCTGGCACCATCGTGCCGTTGATCGCTTCCGTTGGATCGGTGGTTGGACGGCCTTGTGCGTCGAGAGCCCAATCATCTGGAATAGTGGTGCCTTTTTGCCGGGCGGCCATGATCTTGCCTCGCGCGACCTTGGAAAGCGCGAGGTCGATCACCAGAGGGTCGGCGTCCTTTATCGGCGCGGCAAAGGCGATCGGGTTCGTCCCATAAAGTGGCTTGATGCCGCCCCATGGCGCCATGGATGCCGGGGCATTGGCGACCATGAAAGCAACGAGACCCTGTTCGGCCAAACGCTCGACTGTCAAAGCCATGACACCCGCATGATGCGAGCGACCGATTGCGGCAAGCGCAATGCCCTGTTCACGGGCAAGCGGCACAACGTCCTTGATCGCAAGATCGATAGCCGGATAAGCATATCCATGTCCTGCGTCGATGGAGATCACCGCGGGTCGTACCTTCGTCGCTGTTGGCACGGCGTTACCGTTCACTTTGCCGGCATGAAGCTGGGCCACATAGACCGGTATCCGCCGAAATCCGTGACCGCCCTGGCCACAGGCCTCGGCGGCAACCAATGCACGCGCAACGGAGCGCGCGCTTGACGCCAGAACGCCGTTCTTCTCGAAGATGGAAGAAACGAAATCTTCCGCCTGTTCTATGCTGAATTTCATGGTGTGATCTTAAACGGAAGAGAGTGAACGGCGAACTGATGGCGTGCCGTGCTAAGGCACTAGGTGGCGGGCGGCCCTCGACCAAAAAAGGAAGGCCGCCCTTACACGATCAATGCGCGGCGGACATGTCGCCCAGAACGTCCTTGGACGCAACGGTGGAGTCGGCATTCAGCTTGTAGACCATGGGCACGCCGGTCGCGAGATTGAGCTTCAGGATTTCTTCCTTGCTCAGCTTGTCGAGCACCATCACCAGCGAACGCAGCGAATTGCCATGGGCGGCAACGAGAACCTTTTCGCCACGCAGAACACGCGGCAGGATTTCCGTCATGTAGTAGGGCCAGACGCGTGCGCCGGTGTCACGCAGGCTTTCGCCGCCGGGCGGCGGGATGTCGTAGGAACGGCGCCAGATATGCACCTGCTCTTCACCCCACTTCTCGCGGGCGTCGTCCTTGTTGAGACCGGAGAGATCGCCATAGTCACGCTCGTTCAAAGCCTCGTTGCGGATGGTCTCGAGGCCGGATTGGCCGACATTGTCGAGCACGATCTGGCAGGTTTTTTGCGCGCGGATCAGAGAGGAGGTGTAAGCAACATCAAACTTGATACCATAATCGGCAAGCGCCTTGCCGCCGGCGTTGGCTTCCTGCACGCCGAGTTCCGTCAGGTCCGGATCGCGCCATCCGGTGAAGAGGTTCTTGAGGTTCCAGTCACTTTGACCGTGACGAACGAGGACGAGGGTTCCGCTCATAAATACTCTCCAGGTTGATTATGAATTGTCGGCCAGACCGAGAACGTCCAGCATGGAATAGAAGCCGGGCTTCTTGTCGAAAGCCCAAAGTGCGGCGGCGATGGCACCGCGCCCGAAAATGCTTCGGTCGGCGGCATGGTGCGAGAAGGTCAGTTGCTCTCCTTCACCCGCAAAGATCACGGAGTGATCGCCAACGACCGAGCCGCCACGCAGCGTTGCAAACCCGATGGTGCCCGGCTGGCGAGCGCCTGTGTGGCCGTCGCGTACCCTGACGGAGTGGTCGGCAAGATTGATGCTGCGACCTTGTGCTGCGGCTTCGCCAAGCAGAAGAGCGGTGCCAGACGGTGCGTCCACCTTGTGCTTATGATGCATTTCCAGCACCTCAATATCCCACTGCTGTGGTCCGAGCGCTTTTGCCGCCTGACGTGTCAGCACAGAAAGAAGGTTGACGCCAAGGCTCATATTGCCGGACTTTACAACACGTGCATGACGCGCAGCTGCGTTGAACTTTTCCTCGTCCTCAACCGAGCAGCCGGTGGTGCCGATAATGTGGACGATACGCGCTTGTGCGGCGAGGCCGGAGAAGATCACACTGGCTGCCGGTGAGGTAAAATCCACTACGCCTTCAGCGTTGACGAAGGCGGCGAGCGCATCGCTGGTGACGGGAATCCCGATGGGACCTAAACCGGCAAGTTCACCAGCATCGCGTCCAACGAAGGGCGAGCCCTCCCGCTCGATTGCGGCATGAAGTTGAACGCCGGGCGTCTCATAAATGAGACGGATGAGGGTCTGTCCCATGCGGCCTGCAGCGCCAACCACCACCAGTTTCATGCCGTTGCCGCTCATGTCGTCACCCTATGCTTTCAAAGTCCGCGAACGCCTGTCGCCTGAAGATTGTTGAGGCGAGCGTAAAGACCGTCCTCCTGTCGCGCAAGCGTCTCATGCGTGCCTTCTTCGACAACCTGCCCCTCATTCATCACCACGATCTTGTCCGCCTTGACGACCGTGGACAGACGATGGGCAATGACGATAACCGTGCGACCCATCATGGCCGTATCGAGCGCTTTTTGCACGACGGCTTCCGACTCGGTATCAAGTGCAGATGTCGCTTCATCAAGCAGCAGGATGGGTGCATTGCGGACGAGTGCGCGTGCGATGGAAAGACGCTGACGCTGGCCGCCCGAAAGGGTCATGCCGTTCTCGCCAACCTGGGTATCGTAACCCAGCGGCTGTGCCAGAATGAAGTCATGGGCGAAAGCAAGTCTCGCAGCCTCTTCAATTTCAGCGTCCGTCGCTTCAGGGCGACCATAGCGGATATTGTCGCGGATCGTGCCTTCGAAGAGGTAGGGTTGCTGCGAAACGTAAGCCAGATTGAGCCGCACCGAATGCGTCGTGACATCGGCAATGTTCTGTCCGTCGATCAGGATTTCGCCACCGGTCGGATCGTAAAATCGCGGTACGAGATTGATGATGGTGGATTTTCCCGCCCCGGAAGGCCCGACAAGTGCAGTCGTTTTCCCCCCTTCGGCCACGAAACTGACGCCCTTGAGGATAGGTCCGGAATCCTTGTAGGAGAAAACCACATCGCGCAACTCAACCGTCGCATTGGCGATCTTCAGCGGCACCGCATTCGGCTTTTCGCGCTGAACCGGCTCCATGTCGAGGATCTCATAGATCATGCGCGCGTTCACGACAGCACGCTCCAAGGACACCTGAAGACGAGCCAGACGGCGCGCCGGGTCGTAAGCCAACAGGAGGGCGGTCACGAAAGCGAAGAAAGCGCCAGGAGGAACGTTGTCATAGATCGCGCGGTAAGCGGCATAGGCGAGCACGCTTGAGACGGCGATGCCGGCGATTGTTTCAGTCAGAGGCGCAGTTCGCTCGGACAGCCGCGCGATACGATTGGAACGTCGTTCGGAAGCGTCGATCGTGGCGAAGACACGCTCCTCAAGCGGCTTTTCCATCGTGAAAGCTTTGACGATGGCGATACCCTGCAGCGTTTCCTGCATGGACCCAAGGACACGACTTCCCAGGATGATGGCTTCCCTTGTCGTTTCCCGAAGTCTTTTGGAGATGTATCGAAGGCCGAGAACCAGCGGCGGCACGATGAAGACGATGATGATCGAGAGGAACGGATCCTTGATAATCATCACGCCGATCAGGGCAATGAAGGTCAAGAAATCTCGGGCCACGGAGGTGACGGTCAAATTCATCACATCGCGGATGCCGCCGATATTCTGGCTGACCTGGGCTGCGAGATGCGCAGATCGGGACTCGCTCAGATAACCAACCGAGAGTGTCATCAGATGCGAGTAAAGTCGCTTTTGATAGCGGGCAACAATGTTATTGCCAATTTTCGACAGTGCGACCGATTGAAAGTAGCTCGCAAGTCCCCGAAGGAAGAAAGCCATAAATATGGCACCGCAGATCAGAAATGCGAGATCAGCACGTCGGTTGACGAAGGCCTCGTTGATAATGGAATCCATGATCCATGCGGTGAACGCCGTTGATCCTGCTACGATGAGCAGGCAGAAAACGACCAATACATAGCCCTTGATATGATCACGCGCATTCTCGGCGAAGACGCGCTTTAGAACTGCAGCAATTGTGTCGGCATCCACAGGACCCCGTGACTTGGCGGTTTTCAATCGCTCATCCACCTTTTGATGTTCCGGCGACTGGGCCGCCTTTTCAACCGGCGTCTATATCCATTAGGGCAGACTTTGACCAGCCTCTACTTGGAAGCTCAGCTTTGCCAGCGACGCCCTTCGAGTGTCACGCCGAAATTCTCCGGCGTTCTGGCGAAGGTTGAGAGACCGGCAAGCGCCGCCTGCGGATGGGTGACCACATAGGTCGGAATGGAGCGCATGAGCGCGCTGTGCGGTGCCTTATCCTCAAAACCAGCGCGAAACTCAGGACGCTTCAGCGCGGGAATGATCTTTTGCGAAATGCCGCCGGCAAGGTAGACCCCGCCACGCGCCATGAAGACGAGCGCCATGTCTCCGGCAACGCGCCCCAGATAGGTACTGAACAGTGATAGTGTTTCCTCGGCCTGTGCATTCGATCCGCCAAGACCATGCGCGGTGACATCTGCCGGGTCGGAGAACGTTGGCGCAACGCCATCCGTAGCGCAAATGGCGCGGTAGAGATTGACGAGGCCGCGCCCGCAAAGGATCTGCTCTCCAGAAATACGGCCCTCAATCGTTTCGAGGTGCGGAAAGACCTGACGATCCCGTTCCGTGCGAGGCCCGAGATCGACGTGCCCGCCTTCGCCAGGCACTGGAAACCACATGTGCCGTGCGTAGACGAGTCCGCCGACACCAAGACCGGTGCCCGGACCGAGCACCACGCGCGAGGCCATCATGTCCGGACGGTTCGTCCCGACGAGCTCACGATTGTCATCGTCAAGTGCCGCAATCGCCAAAGCCTGAGCCTCGAAATCATTGACGACGACGACATCGCTCAAACCAAGATTGCTCAGCATCTCTTTCGGTTTGACGACCCAATGGCAATTGGTCAGCGGTATCTCGTCGGACTCGATCGGTCCAGCGACGGCAAGGAGCGCCGAGACAGGCTTGATCGCCGTGTTGCTCAGCACGGCGATTTTGATGGCGTCGTCGATGGAGGGATAGTCGGCGGTTTTGACGGTCGTCAGATGAACGGCTTCAGATGTGGCGTCCGGCAGGATGCAGAAACGGGCATTGGTGCCGCCGATGTCTCCAATGAGGATCGGAAAGGAAAGATGATCGTTCTCGTTGGGCATCACTGCTCCTGAAGCCGCCTGATTTTGAAGATATGATCGCCATATTCGGCGAGCGCCTATTTTTGGATGTGGAAGTCGATCAGTCGCTCGGCCGTCGCGCGGTTGAGCGCCATCGGTATGTCGTAGACGGTGGCAAGCCGTGTCAAGGCTTTCACGTCCACATCATGCGGCATAGAGGTGAGTGGGTCGACGAAGAAGATCAGCATGTCGACATCGCCAGTGGCGATCATGGCGCCAATTTGCTGGTCGCCACCAAGCGGTCCGCTTTTCAGACGAATGACGTCGAGCTTTGGACAGGCATCCTGAACACGCCCGCCCGTGGTGCCGGTGGCGACGATCCGGAACGCTGAGAGTGCATCCTGATGTTCGCGGGCAAACTCCGCCATGTCATTCTTCTTCTCATCATGCGCAATCAGCGCCACGCAGCGTTTGCTGTCCATCATCTGCCCCAAGCAGTTTTAAATCGATTTGAAGCCTTCTATATCAACTCTTCCAAGTTTGAAAAGCGGGCGTCTTTGGATCAATTCATCGAAGGACGCGCAGAAGGTCTTGGCACGTCAGCCGGCGGAACCGGTGCACCGGAGGATGAGGAAGCACTGCCGCTCACCGTTGGAGCGGCAGGGCTGGTGTAGGAGCTTTGCACCGCGGGCTGTGATCTTCCGGCGGAAGGTGCGACCGCAATGGCGGCACAGGCTTTTGGCAGGTCTGACACCATCATTGGTCTCGGCGGCTTCGCCGGTTTGGCGTTCGGGTCCTTTTTGGGTGCCGCCCAGGGTTCCTTGGTGAACCACCAGGCCAGCGACTTGTCGCAGCCATCGCCCGGACCCACCGCCGCCTGCGGCTTGCAGTCGGTCGCGCCGGCGGGGCAGGAGAGGCGGACGTGGAAGTGTTCGTCGTGACCGTAGATGGGACGGATCTTGCCCATGAAAGTTCGGTCGCCGGTCCAGCTCTGGCACAGCTTCTGCTTGATGGCCGGGTTGACGAAGATGCGCTCCACCTGCGGATAGCTTGCCGCCATCATCACCAGCCGCGCGTTGAGTGGAGACCATTTGCGGTCGTCGACGGTCAGGAACTTGCTCTTGTCGAGCATCGAAATGAACGGCGTATCCTCGCGCTCCTGGGCGCTCATAATGTGGTCCGGCATCTTGCGCCACCAGATATCGACATCCAGCCCGATCTGATGGGAAGCGTGGCCCGTCAGCATCGGGCCGCCACGCGGCTGGGAGATATCGCCGATCAAGAGGCCCGGCCAGCCGATCTTCTGCGCATCCTGGCCAAAGCGTTCGATGAAGGAGATGAGCTGGGGTTGGCCCCAGCGCCGGTTGCGGGAAAGACGCATGGCCTGGAAACCTTCGCCTTCCGTCGGCAGGGCAACCGCACCGGACTGGCATCCTTTTGCATAGGAACCGTAAGACCTGGAGGGACCTGCGGAAGGAAGATCGATATGGCCAAAAACCTGTTTTGCAGGCAGGTCTTCCGCAAAGGCTGGGGCGAGATCTGCGCCGATCATCGAGATGACCGAAAAAGCGATAAGCGAAAGCCTGCGCGCTGTCATTGTCTTTAATCTCATTCGTCGCCGCCTGCGATCCGGTTGATTCTTTTGTGCGATAGTACGCTGGATCGCGAATTTGGTGAAAGCATGTTTGCGAATAACCGGCTTGTGAGGTGGCGCCTCTATTTTTTGACATTGTTTGGCTTATGCTTTGCCGCAACACGCACCGAAAGGAAAATCCGCCCATGGCTCTGGCAAGCGCAAAACCCTTCCTGCTCCTGGCAATGGGGGTATCGCTTTTCACGTCCTCGACAGCAACGCACGCGCAGGAAGATGGGCAATGGCGTGTGGGCATCGCCACGGTCGGAGAATTGAAGCATCCGAAGGGCTTCGAGCGGTTCGACTACGTCAATCCGAATGCGCCGAAGGGCGGCGCCCTGCGGCTGTCGACAGCCGGTACCTACGACACCCTGAACCCCCTTCTTGCCAAGGGAGAGGCCGCGACGGGTCTCGGGGTCGTGTTCGATACGCTGATGAAGTCTTCCGAAGAGGAGCTTTCAGCATCATATGGCCTTCTTGCAGAGGCGTTGACCTATCCAGACGATATATCAAAGGCGACGTTTAGGCTGCGCGCGGAAGCAACATTCGCCGACGGGAAACCGGTAACACCGGAGGACGTTGTTTTCAGCTTTGAAAAGGCGAAAGACCTCAACCCGCAGCTCGCGACCTACTACACGCACGTCACCAAAGCGGAGAAGACTGGCGACCGGGAAGTGACCTTCACTTTCGACGAGAAAAACAACCGCGAACTTCCGCAGATCATCGGGCAACTGCTCGTTGTTCCCAAGCACTGGTGGGAGGCCAACGGTCCGGATGGAAAGCCACGCGACATTTCACGCGGGACATTGGAGCCGGTCATGGGGTCCGGACCCTACAAGATCGCCTCTGTGGCGCCGGGCTCCACGATCACTTACGAATTGCGTGACGATTATTGGGGTAAAAACCTGAACGTCAATGTCGGCATGAACAACTTCAAGACGATCAGCTATACGTTCTATACGGATCGCGACGTGGAGTTTCAGGCCTTCAAAGCAGGAAATACGGATTTCTGGCAGGAAAACTCTGCCGGGCGCTGGGCAACCGGCTATGATTTTCCAGCCGTCAAGGACGGACGGATAAAGCGCGAGGAAATTCCGAATATCTACCGCTCGGTCGGTATCATGCAGGCCTTCGTGCCCAATGCTCGCCGGGACAAGTTCAAGGATCCGAGAGTCCGCAAAGCGCTGAACCTTGCCTATGACTTCGAGGATATGAACAAGACGCTGTTCTTCGGCCAATATCAGAGGATCAATAGCTTCTTCATGGGAAGCGACCTTGCCTCATCCGGTTTGCCGCAGGGCAAAGAGCTGGAAATCCTGACCGAAGTAAAAGATGACGTGCCGCCGGAGGTCTTTACCACCGAGTATCGCAATCCCGTTGGTGGCGATCCTGCCAAGCAGCGCGACAATTTACGTGAGGCCGTCAAGCTGATGAAAGAGGCGGGCTACGAGTTGCGGGGCAACCGCATGGTCAACGCGAAGACGGGCCAGCCTTTCGATTTCGAAATCCTGGTTGATTCTCCCGCCATGGAGCGCGTCGTCCTGGCTTACACCCAAAACCTGAAGAAGATCGGCATCAATGTCACCGTTCGAAACGTGGATTCGTCGCAATACACCAATCGCACACGCGCCTTCGACTACGACATGATCGTCAATCTTTGGGCTCAAACCTCTAATCCCGGTAATGAACAAGCCGATTATTGGGGTTCGGCCGCAGCCAACCGCCAAGGCTCGAAAAACTTCGCCGGCATTAGCAATCCTGCGATCGACAAGATCATCCGTGAGATTATCTTTGCTCCCAACCGTGAGGATCAGGTCGCCGCCGTCAAGGCGCTGGATCGGGTTCTACTGGCGGGCAACTACGTCATCCCGCAATTCTACCGCGGCGAGATGACGGTCGCTTACTGGAATACGATCGTTCGCCCCACGGAATTGCCCTATTACGGCGTTGGTTTCCCTGAAGCCTGGTGGTCGGCCAGTGCGGCAAAATGAGCTTGGTCTTGCTTTATAGCCCAAGCCTTGATTCACATGCATGAAGACGAATCATTGGGCTGGCGATATGCGTCGCTTGCCGAGAAAGGAAACGGTTTGACAGTGGGGATGACAGCCGAGCGCGCTTGCACGGAGTGTGAACTCTAATGGGAGCCTATATTCTGCGGCGTCTGGCGCTGATGATACCGACCATTATCGGCATCATGGGTATTTCCTTCCTCGTCATTCAGTTTGCGCCGGGCGGCCCCGTCGAACAGGTCATCGCTCAATTGTCCGGTTCCGGCGATAGCGCTGCTGATCGCCTCTCCGGCGGTGGCGACCTCATGGGTGGCGGTGGTGTCGATGAAAGCGGGTCGAAATATCGTGGCGCTCAGGGTCTCGATCCCGAACTGATCGCCAAGCTCGAAAAGCAGTTCGGCTTCGACAAGCCACCGCTGACGCGCTTTCTGGAGATGATGTGGAACTACATTCGCTTCGACTTCGGCGATAGCTTCTTCAGAAACTCTTCCGTCATCGATCTCATCATCGACAAGATGCCTGTCTCTATCTCGCTCGGCTTCTGGATCCTGATCATTTCCTATGCCATTTCCATTCCCCTTGGCATCAAGAAGGCAGTGGAAGATGGCTCCAAATTCGATGTCTGGACCTCCGGCATCGTCATCGTTGGTTATGCGGTGCCGAGCTTCCTCTTCGGCATATTGTTGATCGTGGTCTTTGCCGGCGGCTCCTTCTTTGACTGGTTTCCCCTGCGGGGCCTCACATCCGATAACTTCGCCGAGTTGACTTGGTGGCAGAAGATCATCGACTACTTCTGGCACCTGACGCTGCCGCTGACGGCTCTCGTGCTTTCGGCTTTCGCCACCACCACACTCCTGACCAAGAACTCCTTCATCGATGAGATCAAGAAGCAATATGTGGTGACCGCGCGCGCCAAGGGTCTTTCGGAACGAAAGGTGCTCTATGGCCACGTCTTCCGCAATGCGATGCTGATCGTCATCGCGGGCTTCCCGGGCGCCTTCATCTCCGCCTTTTTCACCGGCTCGCTTTTGATCGAAAACATTTTCTCGCTGGATGGCCTTGGCCGCCTTGGCTATCTGTCGGTCGTCAATCGCGATTACCCGATCGTATTCGGTACCCTTTTTATCTTCTCGCTCATGGGACTTGTCGTCGGCCTGATTTCCGACCTGATCTATACTTGGATCGATCCGCGCATCGACTTTGAGCGGAGGGACGTGTGATGACTGCCTCTACGCCCGCAACAACACCCGCGTCCGAAGCAATGCCTCCGCACAAGCGTCCGTTCTTTTCGCCGACGAGCATTCGCCGTTGGCAGAATTTTAAGGCCAATCGGCGCGGCTACTGGTCCTTCTGGCTTTTTCTCGTGCTTTTCGGCCTCAGCCTCTGCGCTGAGTTCATCGCGAACGACAAGCCGATCCTCGCCTCCTATAAGGGCGAGCTTCTGGTTCCCGTGCTGGTCGATTACCCGGAAGAAAAGTTCGGCGGCTTCTTGGCGCAGACCGATTACAAGTCTTCCTATATCCAGGATGAGATCAACGCCAATGGCTGGATGATCTGGCCTCCAATCCGTTATTCCTACCAGACGGTCAATTCCAACATTCCCCATTCGGCCCCCACGCCACCCTTCTGGTTGATGACCAAGGAGGAGCGTTGCTCCGGCTATCCGCAAGGCGCGGCCGATCCCGGCTGTACGCTTGGCAATCTCAACTGGCTCGGGACTGATAACCAGGCCCGCGACGTCACAGCGCGTATCATTTACGGCTTCCGCATCTCGGTCCTCTTCGGTCTGGCGCTCACCATCTGCTCGGCCATCGTCGGTGTGACAGCAGGCGCTGTGCAGGGTTACTTCGGCGGCTGGACCGACCTCCTGATGCAGCGCTTTATTGAGATATGGTCGTCCATGCCGGTGCTCTACATCCTGCTGATCATCGCCGCGATCTTGCCGCCCGGTTTCTTCGTGCTGCTCGGCATCATGCTGCTCTTTTCTTGGGTTGGCTTCGTCGGGGTGGTCCGTGCCGAATTCCTGAGGGCACGCAATTTCGAATATGTAAATGCCGCCCGCGCACTTGGGGTCGGCAACGCCACCATCATGTTCCGGCATCTGCTGCCAAACGCCATGGTCGCAACACTCACCTTCCTGCCTTTCATTCTGTCCGGCTCGATCACCACGCTCACATCGCTCGACTTCCTGGGCTTCGGCATGCCGCCCGGCTCGCCATCGCTGGGTGAGCTGATCGCCCAGGGCAAGAACAATCTCCAGGCGCCATGGCTGGGCCTCACCGCCTTCTTCACCATGTCCATCATGTTGTCGCTCTTGATCTTCGTCGGCGAAGCGGTGCGTGATGCCTTCGACCCGCGCAAGACGTTCCGGTGATGGCCATGTCCCAAACGAATACAGGCACAATGACCGCACCCCTCCTCTCCGTCCGAGACCTCTCCGTTGCCTTCCATCAGGGCGGTAAAGAAAGTCTCGCTGTCGACAAGGTCTCTTTCGAAATCATGCCCGGCGAAGTGCTGGCGCTGGTTGGCGAATCCGGATCGGGCAAGTCGGTGACGGCCAATTCCATCCTGAAGCTTCTGCCCTATCCGGCGGCAAGCCACCCTTCAGGTCAGATACTGTTCGAAGGCAGGGATTTGCTCACGATGCCGATGCGCGATCTGCGATCGGTACGCGGCAACGATATCACCATGATCTTCCAGGAGCCAATGACCTCGCTCAATCCGCTTCACAGCATCGAGCGGCAGATCGGTGAAATTCTGGAGCTGCACCAGGCGCTCACCGGAGCGCCTGCGCGTTCCCGCATCCTGGAACTCCTCAATCAGGTGGGCATTCGCGAGCCGGAAAAGCGGCTGAAAGCCTTCCCGCATGAGCTTTCGGGCGGGCAACGCCAACGTGTGATGATCGCCATGGCGCTCGCCAACCGCCCTAAACTGCTGATCGCGGACGAGCCGACGACGGCGCTCGACGTGACGGTGCAGGCTCAAATTCTCGAGTTGCTGGCGGGGCTGAAAAACCAGCATCACATGTCTATGCTCTTCATCACCCACGATCTCGGCATCGTGCGTAAATTTGCCGATCGTGTCTGCGTCATGACCAAGGGCAAGATCGTCGAGACAGGGACCGTCGAGCAGGTCTTCACCAATCCACAGCATGCCTATACCCGCCATCTTCTGGCCGCTGAACCGAAGGGCGAGCCGCCGCTTGCCGACCACAACAAGCCGGTGGTGATGCAGGGCGACGACATCAAGGTCTGGTTTCCGATCAAGGCCGGGTTGATGCGCAAGGTCGTGGATCACGTCAAGGCGGTGGATGGCATTAACATCACCCTTCGTGAAGGTCAGACGGTTGGCGTGGTGGGGGAATCCGGTTCAGGCAAGACGACCCTCGGGCTTGCGCTATCGCGGCTTATTTCCTCGAAGGGCCGGATCAGTTTCATCGGCCAGTCCATCGACAGCTATTCCTATTCCATGATGAAGCCGCTCAGAAACCGCCTTCAGGTGGTGTTTCAAGACCCGTATGGTTCGCTGAGCCCGCGCATGTCGGTCGGAGACATTATCGCCGAAGGTCTGAAGGTTCATGAGACATCGCTCTCCTATGAGGAGCGTGACCGGCGTGTCGCCAAGGCACTGGAAGAGGTGGGGCTCGATCCTGCCACGCGTTGGCGCTATCCGCATGAGTTTTCCGGTGGGCAGCGGCAGCGTATCGCGATTGCCCGCGCCATGGTTCTAAAGCCACGCTTCGTCATGCTGGACGAACCGACCTCAGCTCTGGATATGAGCGTGCAGGCGCAAGTGGTCGATCTCCTGCGTGATCTACAGTCGAAACATGATCTCGCCTATCTCTTCATCAGCCACGATCTCAAGGTGGTGAAGGCACTTGCCAACGAGGTGATCGTCATGCGCCATGGTAAGATCGTCGAAAGCGGCCCCGCCAAGTCGATCTTCGAGGCGCCGAAAGAAGACTATACTCGCGCATTGATGGCGGCGGCCTTCAATATCGAGGCGGTCAAGACCGAAGCCGTCAGCGAGTAGAGCGCGCCACGCAAACAGCAGTGAAGCGGTTTTACTGTTGCGTTCCCTGGTCGGGAACGCCATCTTCCTGATACGTCTGATGACGGACAGAGGAAGAAGAGCATGGCAGCGGATGTGATCGTATTGGGTGCCGGGATCATTGGGGTCTCGGTGGCGGTGCAACTGGCAAGGCGCGGAAAATCCGTCGTCCTTCTCGACCGCCGCGGACCAGGGGAGGAAACATCCTTCGGCAATGCCGGTCTCATCCAGCGTGAAGGCGTTGTTCCCTATGGCTTCCCCCAGGATCTCGGCCTGCTTGCGCGCTACTCGCTCAACAACCGCATCGACGCGCATTATCATATGGCGGCAGTGCCGAAGATCGCACCGTTTCTGGCGCGCTACTGGTATCATTCGCAACCTGCACGGCACGCAGCGATCTCCCGTTCCTACGCACCGTTGATCGAACATTCGATTACCGAGCATTCGATCCTGATCGATGAGGCGAAGGCCGGCGATCTTATCGTCAAGAATGGTTGGATGGAGGCTTACCGGACAGAGGCCAAACGAGATGCCGACTTCGCTTTTGCCGAGCGCCTTGCGCGCGATCACGGCATTTCTCACACGAAGCTGACCCGGCAGGAATTGGCCGAAGCAGAGCTACATCTCTCAAAAGACTTTGTCGGCGGCCTGAAGTGGAATGACCCCTGGTCGGTACTCGACCCGCATGGTCTCACCATGGCCTATCTGCGCCTGTTTGAAAGTCTGGGCGGTACATTCGTCAAAGGTGATGCGGCGGCTCTGTCACAGACGCCGACCGGCTGGAAGATCCAGACGGACAATGGGCTGGTGGAGGCCGAGAGCGTGGTTGTTGCGCTCGGCCCCTGGGCAGATACGGTCACAGCACGGCTGGGCTATCGCTTTCTGATGGGCGTCAAGCGCGGCTATCATATGCACTACGCTCCTCAGGAAGGGACGAGGCTGAATAACTGGCTGATCGATGCCGAGCGGGGGTACTTTTTGGCACCGATGAAAAAGGGGATCCGCCTGACAACCGGGGCGGAGTTTGCCGATCGTGATGCGCCGAAATCACCTGTCCAGTTGTTTCGGGCAGAGCGGGTGGCCCGCACCATCTTTCCGCTGGGTGGCAGGCTGGATGCGGACCCCTGGATGGGCGCCCGTCCCTGTACGCCGGACATGATGCCGGTCATCGGCAAGGCGCCGCGACACAAAAGCCTCTGGTTTGCCTTCGGACACGCCCATCATGGTCTGACGCTTGGACCCATCACCGGGCGAGTCCTGGCTGAGGCCATGCTTGGCGAGACCCCGGTCATACCGATCGCCCCATACGCTGCGGAGCGCTTCAATCCCTAATATCGAGATTGGGGGTGGCCTTCCTGCAAAAGCCTGCTTAACATGGCCGGAGGGAGGAAAAAGGGATGCAGCGGGGCATAGTGTCACGATGACGGCGCGATATCTGATCTACCAGCAGCAGGACGACTTTCATTAGTGTCGGCACCTATGGCCGACTGAGAAAGTAACGATCCAACTGGTGAATGATGGCTGATATCGAATACGCAAAGACCTTTTTCCAACAGAACCCCGATATTGAAATCCTCGAAGCCTTCGTCATTGACGCCAATGGCATACCCCGGGGCAAGTGGATCCCGCGTGAGCGGGCGCTCGACGTGCTGGAAAAAGGCATGGCCGTGCCCCGTTCCGTTTATGCGCTGGATATATGGGGCCGCGACGTGAACGCCGCTGGTCTGGCAGAAGGAACCGGCGATCCTGACGGCTTGTGTTTTGCAGTGCCTGAAACCCTGTCGCGCGTCACATGGCTTGGGCGACCCACGGCGCAAGTGCTTCTCGCCATGACCGAGCCGGATGGTGCTGGTTTCTTCGCAGATTCGCGGCATGTTCTTGCGCAGGTTCTATCCGGCTTTACCAAGCGTGGCTTGACCCCTGTCGTTGCCACCGAACTTGAATTCTATCTGATCGATCCGGTCCGTTCCGCGCTCGATCCTGTGCGGCCGCCCAATAGCCGGGAAGGGCGCTGGCATACGGGTCAGACGCAGGTTCTCTCCATTTCCGAACTTCAGGATTTCGAAGACGTCTTTCACGACATCGCCACTGCCTGTCGCGCCCAGAACGTGCTGGCCGATACGACGCTTCGCGAAAATGGCCCCGGGCAATACGAAATCAACCTCAACCATGTGCCCGATGCGCTTCAGGCGGCGGATTTCGCCGTCTTCCTCAAGCGCATCGTCAAAGGGGTGGCGCGCAAGCATGATCTGGATGCCACCTTCATGGCCAAGCCCTATGGCACGCAAGCTGGCAACGGTATGCATGTGCATTTCTCCGTTCTGGATAAGGATGGACGAAACATCTATGTGGGCGAGGACGGTCCGTCGGAAGCGCTGATGCACAGCGTTGGTGGACTTCTGGAGAACATGGGGGAAAGCATGGCGGTGTTTGCGCCGCATGCCAATTCCTATCGGCGGCTGCGCCCGAGTGAACATGCGCCGACCTATGCCTCCTGGGGTTTCGACAACCGCTCGGCCGCCGTGCGGGTGATCACCGCAAGCAAACCGGCCACCCGCATCGAACACCGTGTGGCGGGTGCTGACACCAACCCCTATCTCGTGCTTGCCATGATCCTGAACGCGGCGCTTTCCGGCATGCGGGAGAAGCGCCAGCCGGGCGGTGCGATTGCTGGCGATAGCCATGCCATCAATCACGAGCCCTTGCCGACGAACTGGGATTATGCGGTCCAGCGCTTTGCCCGTTCGAGTTTTGCCTATGCCACGCTCGGCCAGCGCTACAGAACGCTCTATGCTGCCTGCAAGCAGCAGGAAATTTCCGAATTCTCGCTTCGCGTCACCGATGTGGAATATGACGCCTATATCAGGACGGTGTGAAACATGGCTCAGGTAACCGCGCTTCCGAACCCCGGTCACACGACCTCCTGGTATGCCGCCTCCGCCAATGACAAGACTGTACGACCGGCGCTCGAAGGCGAGATGCATGCGGATATCTGTGTGATCGGCGCTGGCTTCACCGGCATGTCGGCTGCACTCGAGCTTGCGGAAAAAGGCTTCTCTGTCATCGTGCTGGAAGGCTCCCGGATCGGTTTTGGCGCATCCGGTCGCAATGGCGGTCAGATCGTCAATGGCTACAGCCGCGATCTCGAAACCATCGCGGGGCGCTATGGGCACGAGAAGGCCGTGAAACTCGGCGAGATGTCGCTGGAGGGCGGACAGATCATCCGCGAGCGGGTGGCGAAATATGGGATCGACTGCGATCTCGTGGATGGCGGTTTCTTCGCCGCTTTCACACCAAAGCAGATCAAGGAGATGGAAGCCAACAAGGCGCATTGGGAGAAGCACGGGCATTCCGGGCTGGAGATGGTGTCCAAGGCAGAGGTGGGCAAATATGTGAAGTCCGATCGTTATGCCGGCGGCATGATCGACCGGTTCGGCGGTCATATCCATCCACTGAATTACGTGCTGGGTGAGGCGGCTGCGATTGAGAAGATGGGTGGCCGCATCTTCGAAAATTCCAGAGTGATCGGTGTCGAGAAGGGAACGAACCCAACGGTCAGAACCGCGCATGGCAAGGTCACGGCGAAATATGTGCTGGTCTGCGGCAATGCCTATCTTGGCAAGCTCTTGCCGGAAATCGGCGATCGGATGATGCCGGTCTCAAGCCAGGTCATGGCGACAGAGCCGCTCGATGCGAGCCTGATCGAGAGCCTGCTTCCCGCAAATTATTGCGTCGAAGATGCCAACTATATTCTCGATTATTATCGGCGTACTTCAGACAACCGGCTGCTCTATGGCGGCGGCATCGGTTATGGCGGCAGTGATCCGGCCGACCTGACCAGTGTCATCCGCCCCAATATGCTGAAAACCTTTCCACAGTTGAAGGACGTCAAGATCGACTTTGCCTGGAGCGGCAACTTCGCGCTGACACTGACGCGCATTCCGCATATGGGGCGGCTGTCGGAGAACATCTATTTCTCCCACGGCGATAGCGGTCATGGGGTGACCACCACGCAATTGCTCGGGCGTATTTTGGCGGAAGTCGTCTCCGGTCAGGCAGGACGCTTCGATGTCTGGTCATCGCTGCCGAATTTTCCATTTCCAGGCGGCAAGACCTTCCGAGTGCCGCTCACCATGCTGGGTGCATGGTGGTACGGCCTGCGCGACAAGCTCGGACTATAAGGACTTCAACCCCTTCAGCGCGCGCTCGACGATCTCATCGGGCGTGGCATCGATGTTCACGGTGACGACTCCCGGTTCACCGGTTGGGACTTCCAGCGTGTCGAGTTGCGTCTTTAGCAGCGATAGCGGCATGAAGTGGCCCTTGCGTGCACCCATGCGGCTCGTCAAAAGCTCGACGCTGCCTTCCAGGAAAACAAAGGCCAAGGGTCCGCCGCAGGCCGCCCGCAGCCGGTCGCGATAGGATTTCTTCAAGGCCGAGCAGGAAATCACCACGCCACCGGCCTTATAGCCTTGGCGAAGCTCCGCACCCACGAGATCGAGCCACGGCCACCGGTCATCATCGGTCAGTGGAATACCGGCGCTCATCTTCTCGACATTGGCCTTCGGGTGCAGCCTGTCACCCTCCTGAAACGGTATCCCGAGCTTTTCCGCCAGCTCCGCGCCGACAGTGGATTTGCCGCAGCCGCTGACGCCCATCACGATGATTGCCTGTTTCACGCGAAAACCTTTCCCTTTTTTGGTTCTGCTGGCCTAGCAAGAAGGCGGAGATAAGAAAATCGTTTTTTATCAACGAAGCCTTCCCAGGCGCCGGATCGCGTTGTTGAAATCGCAATATCCACGTGCCTAAAATCCCCGAACACAGACTGTTGAGTCTCTGCATGCCGAGGCACCATGACCAGACAACGCCGCCGCTCTATCATCAAGGCAAGACGCACAGGAATGGGGCTGGCGCTGGTGGCCGCCATCTCGTTTGTGGCTGGAATGACGGATGCGATCGGGCTGATGATGTCGGGAGACTTCGTGTCCTTCATGACCGGCAACACCACCCGTGCGGCGATTTCGCTGGAGGCCGGCCAGTATGATCACGCATTGAAGCTTTTTCTTGCCATCATCACTTTCGTCGCTGGCAATGCTGCGGGCATCATCATCGCCCATAGTTCGCAGCGCCGCATCTTCACCGTGCTTTGCTCGGTTGCCCTCATGCTGGCACTCGCCGCCCTGATGCAGGCGTCCGCACTTCGCCCTATCGACTTCTATCTGATCGTCTTTGCCATGGGTATGATCAACGCAGCGGTCGAGCATATCGAAGGTCTACCGATCGGGCTGACCTATGTGACGGGTGCGCTCTCTCGCTTCGGTCGTGGTATTGGCCGCTTGATTTTGGGCGAGCGAAAGCTCGACTGGACGATCCAGCTTGCCCCCTGGCTCGGAATGGTGTCGGGCGCGATTTCGGGCGCGATCCTTGCGAGCCTGTTTCCGGATGGCGCACTCCTCGTCGTCAGTCTGATCGTCTTTGTCGTGGCACTGGCAAGCTTGCTGATGCCGAGGTCTCTCAGAAGCCGCTATAATCAGCGCGTCGCGATCAAGCGTGCCGCAACTGGCGCTTAGGCATCTTATTTGCGCGAGAGCGTGACGAAGGAGGTGCCTCTCACACGCACAGTCATTTCGCAAGGGACGCTGTCGGTCCGATCGCAATAGCGTGGATGCATTTTCAGCACGAAGACCATGTTGCCGAAGCGCTGGATAAAATCGTAGCCGTAGATCGTGGCAGTTGCGATCAACAGATATCCGCCCTCTTTCACCTGGACGTAAAAGTTATAGGGGCAGCCGTCGTCATTGCAGGTGGTGCTCTTATGACCGTCGCAGGTCAGCGCTCCGCGATTGGTCACCGCATCCATCAGCCCGTCATTGTTGATGTCGATGCGGGAGATGTAATCGGGTCCGAATTCGGCGACCTTGCACTGCTTTTGGAAAAAAGCCTTCTCATAAACTTCCGGATCGCTAATCAATTCCTGTTGGGCGAGCGCTGGCGTCATCAGGCTCAAAAGCGCCAGCAGGCTCAGCATGGATGAGAAGAGACGTTTCAAGGCAAGTGTCCTTCGTGGTCTGATCGCTGCCGTCAGGAACATCCATAAGCAAAACGGCTTCATCTTTACCGGATTTGCGTTATGGATGGCGCAGCATAATGATGGCGAGGTCTATAACCCGCCGCGCTTGCGTCACACTGACCGCCACCACAGAAATCAAGGAGCGCCTCTTCATGTCACTCTTGGCCTTCCTCGATTATGCGGGTGTCGCTGTTTTTGCGGCAACAGGCGCTCTGGCTGCCTCACGCAAACAGCTGGATTTCATCGGCTTCATGTTCTTCGCTGCAGCGACAGGGATCGGCGGGGGCACATTGCGGGATCTGGTGCTTGGCCGTGCGCCGGTCTTCTGGGTGATCAATCCGACCTACATCCTCGTCTGCGTCGGTGTGGCAGCACTCGTTTATTTCACCGCGCACCTTTTCGAATCCCGTTACCGCCTGCTGATCTGGCTGGATGCCGTCGGCCTTTCGGCCTATTGGGTCATGGGGGCAGCCAAGGGTCTTGCTGCCACCGGATCGCCGACTGTTGCGATCGTCACCGGAACGATGACCGCCACCTTTGGCGGAGTCCTGCGTGATGTTCTTGCGGGCGAGCCTTCTGTTCTGCTGCGCCCGGAAATCTATATCAGCTGTGCGCTGGCTGGCGCCTGCGTGTTCACCGGCGTGCATTTCCTCGGTGCGCCCCTCATCGTGTCTTCGACGGCAGGCATTCTCACCGCTTTTGGCATCCGTAGCGGAGCGCTGATTTTCGGTTGGACCTTTCCGCCCTACAGGTCTCGCCCTGGTCGTCCACCCGAAGACGTGATGTAGGGCGAGGACGAAGCCTCGAAACGATAAAGGCACCTTCCGGTGCCTTTTCCAATCGAACCATCTCGTATCAGCGCTGTTTGCGCCGCAGGCGGATAACAACATCCACATGGGCGATTTCCATACCCTGTGGTGGTTCGGGAAGATTGCCGATCTGCAGATTGTTGACCGGAATATCGAGAACCTCGTTTTCACCCTCAACGAAAAAGTGATGGTGATCCGAGACGTTGGTGTCGAAATAGGTCTTCGCACCCTCAACCGCGAGCACGCGGATCAGGCCAGCCTCGGTGAATTGGTGCAGCGTATTGTAGACGGTTGCCAGCGAAACGGGCACGCCAGCCGTCACCGCCTCGTCATGAAGCTCTTCTACCGTCAGGTGGCGGTCGCCCTTCGCGAACAGCAGATCGCCAAGCGCAATGCGCTGGCGTGTCGGGCGCAGGCCGAAGCGGCGTAGCCGTGTTCCAATGTCCAAGCTGGCGTCAAATGCCATCGGTTGCGGTTCCTGAGAACGGTTATAAAGTGCGTCGTGAGGATGCATATATCTTTTAAGGACAAGGCTTTCAATAGTTTCCGGCGGAGCCGCCTGTCCTATTGGCGGCAAAAGGGCCGTTTTTGCAATTTTCCGCTGGTTCCGTCCTTACGCTTCCTGTATGCGGGCGCCATATTGAGAACAGGCCTCTGGCAAGTTGGTCTGCTCCAATGTGGATGCTGCCCTTGCGGTGCTTCATTTTGAGCCTAACTTGCTTTACAGAAGTCTAGAAACACGATGAGACGGGAAACGGAAGCAATGGCAACGAGGCAATCGAGCTATAATTATGAGGAAATTCTGGCATGTGGCCGTGGCGAACTGTTTGGCCCCGGCAATGCACAGCTTCCTCTGCCTCCAATGCTGATGGTTCATCGTATCACTGAAATTTCCGAAACCGGCGGCGAGTTCGACAAGGGCTTCATCCGCGCGGAATATGACGTGAAGCCGGATGACTGGTACTTCCCGTGCCACTTTCAGGGAAACCCGATCATGCCGGGCTGCCTCGGTCTCGACGGCATGTGGCAGCTGACAGGCTTCTTCCTCGGCTGGCTGGGTGAGCCTGGCCGCGGCATGGCGCTCTCCACCGGTGAAGTAAAGTTCAAAGGCATGGTTCGTCCTGAAACCAAGCTCCTGCAATATGGTATCGATTTCAAGCGCGTGATGCGCGGCCGCCTCGTGCTCGGCACCGCCGATGGCTGGCTGAAGGCCGATGGCGAAACCATCTATCAAGCGACGGACCTTCGCGTTGGTCTGTCTAAGGAAAAGACCGCCTGACGTCTTTGGCAAGACGGGCGCAACTCGCGCCATCTGCGGCAAGCTTTAAGAAAAGGTCACCTTCATGAGAAGAGTAGTAGTCACCGGCCTCGGTATCGTTTCATCGATCGGCAGCGACGCGGGCGAAGTCACGGCTTCTTTGAGAGACGCCAAGTCCGGCATTTCGTTCTCGCCCGACTTTGCCGAACATGGCTTCAAGTGCCAGGTCTGGGGCAAGCCATCGCTTGATCCGACCGATCTGGTGGATCGTCGCGCCATGCGCTTTCTCTCCCAGGGTGGAGCGTGGAACCATGTTGCGATGAAGCAGGCGATTGCCGATTCCGGTTTGGAAGAGGGCGATATCAGCGGCAATGAGCGCACCGGCATCATCATGGGCTCGGGTGGTCCGTCCACACGCACCATCGTCGAGGCATCCGACATCACGTTGAAGAACAACAGCCCGAAGCGCATCGGCCCCTTTGCCGTGCCGAAGGCCATGTCGTCTACGGCATCCGCCACCCTTGCCACATGGTTCAAGATCCACGGCGTGAACTACTCCATCTCGTCTGCCTGCTCGACATCGGCGCACTGCATCGGCAACGCCGCTGAAATGATTCAGTGGGGCAAGCAGGATGTGATGTTCGCTGGCGGCCACGAGGATCTCGACTGGTCCATGTCGAATCTTTTCGACGCCATGGGCGCCATGTCGTCCAAGTACAACGAAACGCCCTCGGTCGCCTCGCGCGCCTATGACGTCAATCGCGATGGTTTCGTGATTGCCGGTGGTGCAGGCGTTCTGGTTCTGGAAGAGCTGGAGCATGCCAAGGCACGCGGCGCGAAGATCTATGCGGAAATCGTCGGCTACGGCGCGACCTCGGATGGTTACGACATGGTGGCACCGTCCGGCGAAGGCGCCATCCGCTGCATGCGTCAGGCGCTCGCGACCGTGAAGGGCGATATCGATTACGTCAACACCCACGGTACCTCCACGCCTGTCGGCGACAGCAAGGAAATTGGCGCGATCCGCGAAGTCTTCGGCGATAAGATCCCGCATATCCAGTCGACCAAGTCGTTGACGGGCCATTCGCTCGGTGCTGCCGGCGTTCAGGAATCGATCTATGGTCTGTTGATGATGCAGGAACGCTTCATCGGCGAGAGCGCCCACATCGAGACCATCGATCCGGAATTCGATGGCGTTCCGATCGTTCGCCAGCGCATCGACAATGCCAAGATCGACACTGTCCTCTCCAACTCCTTCGGCTTCGGCGGTACCAACGCCACGCTCGTCTTCCAGCGCTATAACGGATAATTGCCCATGAACGGCATCATGCAGGGTAAACGCGGCCTCATCATGGGCGTCGCAAACAATCACTCGATCGCCTGGGGCATTGCCAAGGCACTGGCCGCACAGGGCGCGGAACTGGCTTTTACCTATCAGGGTGAAGCTCTTGGAAGGCGCGTCAAGCCGCTCGCGGCTGAAGTCGGCTCCGATTTCATCGTACCCTGCGATGTCGAAGATATTGCATCCGTGGACGCTCTTTTTGAAACCCTGCGCGAGCGCTGGGGTTCGATCGACTTCGTCGTTCACGCCATCGGCTTTTCCGACAAGAACGAGCTGAAGGGTCTCTACGCCGATACGACACGCGAAAACTTCAGCCGCACGATGGTCATCTCATGCTTCTCTTTCACCGAGATTGCCAAGCGGGCGGCAAGCCTGATGACGGATGGCGGCTCGATGTTGACGTTGACCTATAACGGCTCCCAGCGCGTCATCCCGAATTACAATGTCATGGGCGTGGCAAAGGCGGCTCTCGAGGCGTCCGTCCGCTATCTGGCAGCCGACTATGGTCCGAAGGGGATTCGCGTCAATGCCATTTCGGCCGGTCCCGTCCGCACGCTGGCAGGCGCCGGCATTTCGGATGCGCGTGCAATCTTCGCATGGAACCTGAAGAACGCACCGTTGCGCCGCACAGCCGACATCGACGATATCGGCGGCTCTGCGCTCTATCTTCTGTCGAACCTCTCCCGCGGTGTGACCGGCGAATGCCACTATGTGGATTGCGGCTACAACATCACCTCGGTGCCGACACTGGAAGAGCTCCGCAGAGCTGACGCTGATTAAGCGGTCCGCCTGACCAGATCATGTTGAAAAAGCCCGGCATCGCTGGGCTTTTTTGTGCCCGATACTGAGGCGTTTGCTGGTGTTCCCGGGCGTTCGGAGACGCTTTTACTGATCTTTGTGTGTCGAAAAACAAGACATGTGGCAAATCTGAGATTTTCCGACAGGGAAATATAAAGAAAGCCCTCATAATGATCCTTGTGCGATACCACTCCCGCAAGATCAATTTCCGTCAGAGATAGAAGAGCGCATGCGAAGGCCAATGTTGCAGAAGGCATTACCTGGCAAGTTACTCCGCTCGCGCGATGGCGCCGCCGCGATCGAATTCGCCATTCTCGCCATGCCGTACTTCCTTGTCGTTTTCGCGATCCTGGAAACCTTTATCGCGATGATGGGTGAGCAGCTTTTCGTCAATGCCACCGACACCATGGCGCGCAAATTGCGGACCGGGCAGATCACCAATACCGTGACCAAGGAAGACTTTCGCAAGCAGTTCTGCCAGGAGGTTTCAGTTTTAGTAACCTGCTCGGAAGACGAGATCAAACAGGCCGCCAAACTTTACATCGATCTTCGCCAGTTCAATAGCTTCGCGGATATACCCAAAACCATCCCGCTGATCCAGACAGGCGAATATTACGATCTCAACACCTCTGTCTTCGGCTTCAAGCCCGGAGGGCCCGGCACGATCAATATGCTGCGGGTCTATTATCGCTGGCCGGTCATTACCGATCTCATTCGTCCCTATCTGACGAAGATCCGTCCGGCTGATGGTTCGATGCCCTCCCACTTCCTCATCGTTGCGACCGATGCGTATCGCAACGAGAATTACTAGCGAGCGGAAAAAGATGAAGGTCAAAACCAGACCATCCTGCGCGAAGACCAGCGGCATCTTTCTACGCTTTGCCAAGCACCGGGAAGGTGCGGGCGCAATCGAGTTTGCCATCATCTTTCCGCTGCTCGTATCGCTCTATCTAACGTCGTTCGAGCTGACGATAGGTTTCAGCGTCTATAAGCGCGCGACGCGTGCCGCTGGAGCGATTGCCGACATCGTCTCGACCCAGACGAAGGTCGACAAGGACTATCTGGCGACGATGAAGGATGTGGCCGCGGCGATCTTCGTTCCCTACGGCACGGATGGATTGAAGCTCAAGATCACCGGCATCAAGATCGATATCAACAAGAATGCGACGGTGGTATGGTCCTGGGACCAGGGCGGTGGTCGTCCCTATGCGGTCGGTGCCGCGGCGGATGTGCCGGCAAACTTACGCTCTGTCAGCGACTTTCTCGTGCATGCCGAACTGTCGGTGCCACATAGTCTGCTCATGTTCATGCCGACGATGGTATCGGAAAACTCGACCATCACGATCAGCCGGGATTACTATTTCGCCAAGCGCGAGGGTGACCCGATTCTCTGCCGCGACTGCTAAAGCGCAAAAAGTGCGAAACGATTTCGTGACGACGCCATGTACGAAACGCGCAGTTACGGTGTGAGGAGCGAATCCATTGGAGCGCGACAATGCTCAACATGTGTTGCGCAGGTGCAGGGTAGCTCAGTCAAAGCATGGGCTTTATGGCTCATCGGAGAAAACAAAAAAGCTGCGAAACGTCAGAGTCTCGCAGCTTTCATTTTTAGATGCCTGGAAACCGATCAGGCGGGCATGTCAAGCTTGCGGCTGAAGAACAGCGCCACGATGGTGCAGACCGCGCCGGACAGCAGGTAGATGCCGACGGCGAAGAGGCCGAATTCCGAAGAGAAGCCGAGCGCCACGAGGGGTGCGAAGCCTGCACCGATCAGCCACGAAATATCTGAGGTCAAGGACGCACCGGTGTAGCGATACTCCCGGCTGAAGCGCGACGCCAGCGCGCCGCCAGCCTGACCGAAGGACAGGCCGAGCAGCGAGAAGCCGATCAAGACGAACAGATAGCGGCCGATATCTCCAGACGCCATCAGGATTGGTGCGATGAAGCTGAACACGCCGATCAACGACGCGGCAATGACCAGCAGCTTGCGGCGCCCAATACGATCGGCAAGCGCGCCGGACACGACGATCATCCCACCGCCGATGATGGCGCTGATGAACTGAACGAAGAGAAAGTCCGACAGACGCTGCTGCGTATGCAGAACCACCCAGCTGATCGGAAAGACGGTAACGAGGTGGAACAGTGCGAAGCTAGCCAGCGGAACGAAGGCGCCGGTGATGACGACGCGCGACTGGCTGCGCAGCATCTCGAACATCGGCTTCGGCTCCAGTTCATGCTGGGCCAGCATGGCCTGGAATTCCGGCGTCACGATCATGCGAAGGCGGGCAAACAGTGCCAGAACATTCAGTGCCAGAGCGACGAAGAATGGGAAGCGCCACCCCCAGGCAAGAAACTCAGGGTTGGAAAGCTGGGTCACGAAGATGATGAAGAAGGCGCTGGCGAGACCAAAGCCCATGGCAGCACCGATCTGCGGCATCATCGCATACCAGCCGCGCTGCTTTTCAGGTGCGTTCATGGCCAGAAGCGAGACCAGACCATCCCACGCGCCGCCAAGACCGAGACCCTGACCGATGCGGAAGACGGCAAGCAGGATCGGCGCCATGATACCGACGTCACCATAAGAGGGCAGGAAACTGATCGCCATCGTCGATCCACAGAGTGTGAAGAGGGCGGCAGTCAACTTGACGGCACGACCGAACTTGCGGTCGATCTGCAGGAAGATGAGGGAACCGATCGGTCGCGCAATGAAGGCGAGCGAGAACACGGCGAAGGAATAGAGCGTCGCGGTCAGCGGATCCGCAAACGAAAAGAAGACGTAGGGAAACACCAGAACAGACGCGATCGCATAGACAAAAAAGTCGAAAAATTCAGTCATTCTCGCGAGAATGACAGCCATCGTGATGCGGTCCGGATCGACGGCTACGGGAGCCTGGCTCGATGGGGCGTCGGAGGCCGGAAACGTTGAGGCCGTGTCGGTATAGCTCATAATAGTCCCTCCTGCATATTGCGAACCATGTCCGTAACGCACGCGGCTCCTCATCCGTTGCGTTACATGCGACCGATTGTCACACACGCTAATGCACCCGTCAAACGGAATTGCCTGAAATTGCTTGCCGATGGGGCTCTGTTTGGAGTAACTGCTGGATACAGGAAAACTGCTTCGACCAGCTGTCATTGCTGCAGTGCAAAAGGCCGCTGCACCGCGACAAAATTACACATTTATTAAATGACATTTGGCAACTAATCCCGGTCCATACCGAATAATCGAGTAGAAGAACGTGCGCACGATCAAGAAACTTACCGCGGCCCTTGGGGGCCTGTCGTCGTTGCTGCTGCTCAGCGGCTGCAACCTCGTCGTCATGAACCCTTCCGGTGACGTCGCCCGCCAGCAGGCCGATCTGATCATCACTGCGACGGTTCTCATGCTGTTGATCATCGTTCCGGTCCTCGCGCTGACAATCTTCTTCGCCTGGAAGTATCGCGCGGCCGCCAAGGCGACCGATTACGATCCCGAGTGGCACCACTCCACCCGTCTGGAAATGGTCATCTGGTCTGCCCCGGTCGCCATCATCCTGATGCTTGGCACCGTTACGTGGATCGCCACCCACCGTCTCGATCCCTATCGCCCACTCGATCGTATCGATGAGGCCAGGGAAGTGACGGAAGCGGTCAAGCCGCTGACGGTCGAAGTGGTTGCCATGGATTGGAAGTGGCTGTTCTTCTATCCGGAACTCGGCATCGGCAGCGTCAATGAATTTGCCGCCCCCGTCGACGTTCCGATCAACTTCAAGATCACCGGCACGACGGCGATGAACTCCTTTTTCGTGCCAGCCCTTGCCGGTCAGATCTATGCCATGGGTGGCATGCAGACCAAGCTGCACGCCGTCATCAACCGCGAAGGCGTCTATGACGGCTTTTCGGCAAACTTCTCCGGCCCCGGCTTCTCGTGGATGCGCTTTAAGTTCCACGGCGTGAGCCAGCAAGGCTTCGACCAGTGGGTCGCCAAGGTCAAGGAAGGCGGCAAGCCTTTCGGCCGCATGGAATACCTGGAACTGGCCAAGCCGAGCGAACGCAATCCGGTGGAATACTTTGCCAATGTCGATCCTCAGCTTTATGACGCGATCCTCAATCGCTGCGTCGAGCCGAACAAGCTGTGCATGCGCGACATGATGCATGTCGATGCCAATGGCGGCGGCGGCAAGGAAGGCATCGATATAGCCAAGGCGCTGAACTCCGTTGTCTGCACCCCGCTTTCGCCCTACGGCGTGGCCACTGGCCCGGGCTCCATGCCTGCTGCCATCGAAGGCCAGACCTTTGAGCCTGCTGCGCTCCCGCAGGTCAAGGCGGAAGCCACGGCGTCTCCGGGCAAAGCCGGCTGAAATTGAAACGATTGTCTGCAGCGCGTTTTCGCGCTGCCCTTAAGGTTTGAAGCAAGAGGCTAAAATGGTCGCCACCACCGATCAAACGTCGTTCCTGTTCGGGAAGCTGACGTTGGAATCCATCCCGTACCACGAGCCGATCCTCGTCGTCACCTTTATCGGGGTGGCTATCGGGGCCATCGCCGTCCTCGGTCTCACGACCTATTTCCGACTCTGGGGTTATCTCTGGAGAGAATGGTTCACGTCGATCGACCACAAGAAGATCGGTATCATGTATATCGTCCTCGCGATCGTCATGCTCCTGCGTGGCTTCGCTGATGCTGTCTTGATGCGTACCCAGCAGGCGATCGCCTCTGGCGGTTCGGAAGGCTACCTGCCACCGCATCACTACGACCAGATCTTTACCGCGCATGGCGTCATCATGATCTTCTTCATGGCCATGCCGATGATCACCGGTCTGATGAACTATGTCGTGCCGCTGCAGATCGGCGCGCGCGACGTGTCTTTCCCCTTCCTCAACAACTTCTCCTTCTGGATGACGACTGCCGGCGCCGTGATCACCATGATCTCGCTCTTTATCGGCGAATACGCCCAGACCGGCTGGCTCGCTTATCCGCCTCTGTCCGGAATTGAGGGAAGTCCGAATGTCGGCGTCGATTACTATATCTGGGGACTTCAGGTTGCCGGGGTGGGGACGACCTTGTCGGGTATCAACCTGATCGTCACCATCATCAAGATGCGCGCGCCGGGCATGACCATGATGCGCCTGCCGATCTTCGTCTGGACGTCGCTGTGTTCGAACATCCTGATCGTGGCATCCTTCCCGATCCTGACCGGCACGCTTGCCCTTCTGACGCTTGACCGTTATCTCGGCATGAACTTCTTCACCAATGACCTTGGTGGCAATCCGATGATGTATGTGAACCTCATCTGGATCTGGGGTCACCCTGAAGTTTACATCCTGGTTCTGCCGGCCTTCGGCATTTTCTCGGAAATCGTCTCGACCTTCTCCCAGAAGCGCCTCTTCGGCTACACCTCGATGGTTTACGCGACTGCCGTCATCACCATTCTGGCCTATGTCGTGTGGCTGCATCACTTCTTCACCATGGGTTCCGGTGCCAGCGTCAACGCCTTCTTCGGCATCACGACGATGATCATCTCGATCCCGACGGGCGCGAAGATCTTCAACTGGCTCTTCACCATGTATAAGGGTCGCATCAAGTTCGATGTCCCGATGTTGTGGGCGGTCGGCTTTATGATCACCTTCGTCATCGGCGGTATGACCGGCGTTCTGCTCGCCGTTCCTCCGGCAGACTTCGTGCTGCACAACTCGCTCTTCCTGATCGCTCACTTCCACAACACGATCATCGGCGGCGTTGTCTTCGGTGTTCTGGCCGGTATCGTCTACTGGTTCCCCAAGGCCTTCGGCTTCCGTCTCGATCCGTTCTGGGGCAAGATGTCCTTCTGGTGCTGGTTTGTTGGCTTCTATATCGCCTTCATGCCGCTCTACATTCTCGGTCTGATGGGTGTAACGCGTCGACTCAGCCAGTTTGAGGATACGTCCCTGCAGATCTGGTTCGTCATCGCCGCCATTGGCGCTGCCACGATCGGTGTCGGCATCGCCTCCTTCCTGCTGTCGATCGTCGTCGGCTTCCTGAAGCGCGAAAAGCTTCGTGACGTCACCGGTGACCCCTATGACGGCCGCACGCTGGAGTGGTCGACCTCGTCTCCGCCGCCTGCCTATAACTTCGCCTTCACGCCGGTCGTGCATGATGTCGATGCCTGGGCGGATATGAAGAAGCATGGCGCGGAGCGTCCGGTGGATGGCTTCATTCCGATCCACATGCCGAAGAACACCGGCACGGGCGTTATCCTCAGCGCCATCAGCGTCGCCCTCGGCTTCGGTCTGGTGTGGCATATCTGGTGGCTTGCCGCCGCAAGCTTGCTCGCGATCATCGCGGTCTCGATTGCCCACACCTTCAACTACAATCGCGACTACTACATTCCGGAAACGGATGTGGCGGAAGTCGAAGCAGCGCGCACGAAGCTGCTGGCAACTCAGGCGTAACTCATGTCTCAAGCACCCGCACAGACCGCCGACAGCGCGGAAAAGCCGGTCTTCTACCTGAAGGAAGACCATCATACGGAAAACGGCACGGCGCTCGGTTTCTGGCTCTATCTGATGAGCGACTGCCTGATCTTCGCAACGCTCTTCGCCACCTACGCCGTTGTCGGCCGCAGCTATGCGGCCGGTCCCTCCGGTGCTGATCTTTTCGATCTGAAGCTGGTCGCCATCAACACCGGCTTCCTGCTCTTCTCGTCCATCACCTATGGCTTTGCCATGCTGGAAGCGCAGAAGAAGAAGGTCAATTCGACGCTGCTCTGGCTCGCCATCACCGGCGTCTTCGGCCTCTGCTTCCTCGGTCTCGAACTCTATGAGTTCCATCACCTGATCGAAGAAGGTGCCGGCCCGCATCGCTCGGCTTTCCTGTCCGCCTTCTTCGCGCTGGTCGGCACTCACGGTCTGCACGTCACCTTCGGCGTGATCTGGCTGGTAACGCTGATGGTGCAGGTGAAGAAGTTCGGCCTGCATGCGGACAACATGCGCCGCCTGACGTGCCTTTCGATGTTCTGGCACTTCCTCGATGTCGTCTGGATCGGCGTCTTTTCCTTCGTCTATCTGGTTGGAGTTCTGTGATGAGTTCGAACACGCATTCACACGACCACGCGCATGGTCATGCCCATTCTCATGGGGACGATCATCACCATGAAAGCGGCGAGGATCACGGCTCCTTCAAGAGCTACATGATCGGCTTCATCCTGTCGGTCATCCTCACCGCCATTCCGTTCTGGCTGGTGATGGGCAATGTTCTGGAAAACCGCACCGCCACCGTGATCATCATCATGGTGTTCGCTGTCATCCAGGTCTTTGTGCATATGATCTACTTCCTGCACATGAACACCAAGTCGCAAGGCGGCTGGACCTTCATGTCGCTGCTCTTCACGTTGGTCGTCGTCATGATCGCGCTCGTTGGCTCGCTCTGGGTCATGTACAACATGAACAAGAACATGATGCCGACCATGACGATGGAACAGATGAAGAATCTGCCCTGACGTTTGGGTTCACCGATCAGGTCCGCGCCTGGATAAGGCGCGGATCATCCCTCCGAGAGAACATTTAACCCCATGAATCGGAGAGCGGATTCATGGGGTTATGTGTTTGAGCATGATGCTCTTGAGGACTACCCCAATGCAGACCACCGCCAGAAAAGGCATACGCCCCGCAGCCGTCGTCGTCATTTTGATGACCGTCATTCTCACCGGTCTGTTGCTGGCGCTTGGGACATGGCAGGTGAAGCGGCTTTCCTGGAAGCTCGACCTCATTCACCAAGTGGAGGAGAGGGCGCATGCGGCACCCGTTGACGCACCGCCGCCATCCGAATGGGGATCGCTGACCGATCCCGCAACCTATGAATACCGCCGTGTGAAGCTCACGGGTATCTTCCGCCACCAGGATGAGGTGCAGGTCTATACGGTGTCCGATCTCGGACCGGGCTATTGGGTGCTGACGCCGCTGCAACGCGATGACGGCTCACTGGTCGTCATCAACCGCGGCTTTGTACCGAGCGATAAGCGTGATCCTTCGACCCGTCTCGCCGGCGAGTTGCCGGCCCGCGTGGAGGTGATCGGCCTCATGCGGGCACCGGAGACAGGCGGACTCTTCCTGCGCACGAATGATCCTGCGAACAATCGCTGGTACTCCCGCAACATCGCGCAGATTGCGGAAGCCAAATCACTCGGCACCGTAGCGCCTTTCTATGTCGATGCCGACGCAACGCCCAATCCCGGCGGCTTGCCGATCGGCGGCAAGACCATGCTTGTCTTTCCCAACAACCATCTTTCCTACGCGATCACCTGGTATATCCTGGCTGCGATGACGGTTGCCGCCGGCTGGTACGTCGCACGCAACCTCAATGCGCCCAAGCGACATAAGGACGATAAGACGGGTGACGCGCGCCAATAAAGCGTTTCACCTTTTACGCTGCGGTGTTCTATATATCGCCGTTGCAAAGCGACAATCATGTCGCGTCTTTCTTGGTGAAGCATGGCACGCGCATTTCTGCTCGTTCTCGATTCCTTTGGCGTAGGCGGTGCGCCTGATGCCGAACATTACGGAGACTTAGGGGCCAACACGCTCGGCCATATTGCCGAATTCTGCGCAGCAGGTGCGGCGGACAAGGCAGGCATGAGATCTGGCCCCCTGAAACTTCCCAATATGTCGGCGCTTGGCCTTTTGGAGATCGCAACGCTCGCAAGCGGTACGCGCCCGGCCGACATGCCGCCGCCGGAACGCATCTTCGGTCTGCATGGCTGCGCTAACGAAGTTTCCAAGGGCAAGGATACGCCATCCGGACATTGGGAAATCGCCGGAACGCCCGTCCGCTTCGAGTGGGGTTACTTCCCCACCGAGGGCGATGCCTTCTCGCCCGAGCTTGTCGACGCGATCTGTGAGCAAGGCAATCTGCCGGGCATCCTCGGCAACTGTCATGCGTCCGGCACGGATATCATCGCCCGTCTTGGCGAAGAGCATATCCGTACAGGCAAGCCAATCTGCTACACGTCGTCGGACTCTGTCTTCCAGATTGCCGCGCACGAGATGTATTTCGGGCTGGAGCGGCTGATCGCGCTTTGCGAAGTGGTCCGCAGGATCCTCGATCCGTTGAATATCGGCCGCGTCATCGCACGCCCCTTTATCGGGGAGAGTGCGTCGACATTCGCCCGCACCGGCAATCGGCGTGACTTCTCGGTTTTGCCGCCGGAGCCGACGCTTCTGGACCGCCTTGTCGAGCGGGACCGCAAGGTTCTCGCAATCGGCAAGATCGGCGATATTTATGCGCATCAGGGCGTGTCGCGAGTGATCAAGGCCAATGGCAACGACGCCTTGATGGATGCGACGCTCGAGGCCATGGATGAGGCTTTGAATGGTGATCTCGTCTTCACCAACTTCGTTGATTTCGACATGAATTACGGCCACCGCCGCGATGTTGCAGGCTACGCCGCAGCGCTGGAGGCGTTTGATCAGCGCCTGCCGGAAATTCATCGCAAGATGCAGCCAGGAGATGTCGCGATCCTGACGGCCGATCACGGCTGCGATCCGACCTGGCGCGGGACGGATCACACGCGCGAACGCGTGCCGATCATGGCCTTCGGCCCCGGTTTTCGCGAAAGAAATATTGGTATCCGCTCAAGCTATGCGGATATCGGTGAGAGCATTGCCGCCCACCTCAGCATACCGTCGGGACGGCATGGCAGGAGTTTTATGTGACACATCAATTATTGAAAGCTGAAATCCATTGTCATCTGGAGGGTGCCGCACCGCCAGCCCTCGTGCTGGAACAGGCGCACAAATACAATGTCGACACCGGCGCATTCCTAAAGGAGGGCGCCTATGTCTGGAATGATTTTGCCGAGTTCATCCGCTGCTATGACAATGTGGCGCAGGTCTTCAAGACGGAAGAAGACTACGCCGCTCTCGCAGAGGCCTACCTCCTCGAGCTTGCGGGCGAAAATACCGTCTATAGCGAGCTGATCATCTCTCCCGATCACGGCGATCGTATCGGCCTCGGTGCGGATGCTTATCTCTCCGGTATCGCCGAGGGGATGCGTCGGGCCAAGGAGAAGACCGGAATTGAAGCCCGTATTATCGTTACGGGTGAGCGCCATTTCGGCCCGGAGAGTGTCATTGCCGCAGCCGAATATGCTGCACGCGTCCGCCATCCTCTGATTACCGGCTTCAACATGGCAGGCGAAGAGCGCATGGGGAGAGTGGCCGATTATGCGCGCGCCTTCGACATTGCCCGCGATGCAGGGCTTGGCCTCACCATCCATGCGGGCGAAGTCTGCGGCGCTTTCAGCGTTGCTGACGCCCTCGATCTGGTTAAGCCGCAACGGATTGGCCATGGGGTTCGCGCCATCGAGGATGCGGCACTCGTTGAGCGTTTGGCGGAGCTCGGAACGGTCCTTGAGGTTTGCCCCGGCTCCAACATTGCGCTCAGTGTCTATCCGGATTTCGCCAGCCATCCCTTGAAGCGGCTTCGCGATTCCGGCGTCCGCGTCTGCATCAGCTCGGACGATCCACCGTTCTTTGCCACCTCGCTGGCGCAGGAGTATGAGATCGCGAGGCACGCTTTCGGCTTTTCGGATGCAGAGATCAACGCTCTGACACGGACGGCGCTCGAGGCTGCTTTCGTCGATGAGGAAACGCGGAGCAGCCTTCTCGCACGCTTCGATGCATCGACGGGCGCTGCTGCCTGATCAAAGGCTGTTGGCGCAAGAGAACCTCACACTTACGGTCTTGCGAAATACCCGCATTTGGTCGAAGAGAACAAAGATAAAAGCAAAAGGAAAGGCCAGTTTCCATGGACGGCGTAACAGTCATCGATCACCCGCTTGTGCAGCACAAACTCACCTTCATGCGCAAGAAGGAAACATCCACTGCCGGCTTCAGGCGGTTGCTGCGCGAGATCTCCACGCTGCTATGCTACGAGGTAACACGCGATCTGGACCTCACCTCCGAGACCATCGAAACGCCTTTGGAGACCATTGAGGCACCGGTGCTGGAAGGCAAGAAGCTTGTGTTCGCTTCGATCCTGCGCGCCGGTAACGGCCTTCTCGAGGGCATGCTGGAACTTGTTCCCTCGGCGCGCGTGTCTCATATTGGTGTCTATCGCGATCACGATACGCTGGAAGCCGTCGAATATTACTTCAAGGCACCGGAAAGCCTGGATGCGCGCCTGATCATCGTCGTCGATCCCATGCTCGCAACCGGCAATTCCTCGATCGCTGCTGTCGAAAAGCTGAAAGAGCGTGGCGCGAAAAACATGCGCTTCCTCTGCCTGCTCGCAGCACCGGAAGGCATCAAGAACTTCCGCGAGGCCCATCCCGATGTGCCGATCTACACCGCGGCGATCGATCGCAAGCTGAATGAGAAGGGCTATATCGTGCCTGGCCTCGGCGACGCAGGCGACCGCATGTACGGAACGAAGTAAGCAGCGTCACAGCTTTTCGCTCACAAACGAGAAAAGCCCGCCGTCGGAAACGACAGGCGGGCTTTTTCAATTGCGAGGCTGTGATGACGCGCGGCTTTTGTAAGGTGCTGGACGCCCGCGCTTCATACAAGGACGAGAAAGGCGCGGTCAGGATTTCCCGCCGCGCCCTTTTATTAAGCGTTGTTTTCGTTGATCAGTCGCTTCAGCAGCTCGACCTCATGGCCAAGCTTGCTGTCGCCGGAGATCAACTCCTCGATCTTGCGCACCGCGTGGAGCACCGTCGTGTGATCGCGCCCGCCGAAACGGCGACCGATTTCGGGGAAGGAGCGGGGGGTCAGCATCTTGGCGAGATACATGGCCACCTGACGCGGCTTGACGATGACGCGCGTGCGACGATTGGAGACAAGTTCCTGCCGCGAGACATTGTAGTGGCGCGCGACGATGCGCTGAATGTCTTCGATACGCACGCGCTTGGCTTCGCCTGCCCCAACGAGATGGGCGAGCAGCTCGTCGACGCGCTCAACCGACAGGTTGGGCTCGAAGGAGCGGCGGAAGATCAGCTGATTGAAAGCACCTTCCAGTTCACGACCGCTGGCGGTGACGCTGCGCGCCACGTGCGAGACGATGTCCTCGCTGATGTCAAAGCTTGGGTCTTCCTGGCGTGCAACTGCGATACGCTGCTTAAGCATCTCGTAGCGCATATCGTAATCCGGGCCTTCGATCTCGATGGCCATGCCGCCTTGCAGGCGCGAGCGAACGCGCGGGTCAAGCGATTCCAGCTCCCAGGGCGCGCGGTCTGCAGCAACCACGACCTGCTTGGCACTGTCGAGCAACATGTTCAGCAGATGGCAGAACTCATGCTGGATCATCTTGCCTTGCAGGAACTGCATGTCGTCGATGATCAGAAGGTCGATATTGCGCAGCGTATCTTTCAGCGTCAGCGCGTCATTGTCGCGAATAGCGGTGGCAAAGCGCCACATGAAATATTCCGCGGTTAGATAGACGACGCGCGGATTGCGCGGGCTATCGACTGCGGCGTTCGCAATCGCCTGGAGAAGATGGGTCTTTCCAAGGCCGACGCCAGCATGAATGAACAGCGGATTAAACCGTACTGCACCTGCGCCAGCCTCGGCAATCGTCTTTGCGGCGGCAAGCGCGACGCGGTTCGACGACCCTTCGACGAAGGTGTCGAAGGTAAAGCGCGTATCGAGCGGCGAGCCAAACAGCGGACCAGAACCCGAAGAGCGCGGTGCCATGGTGGGTGCAGACGAACCCTGCTGGCTTGCAGCGCTGGTCATCTGCGGAGGGATGAACGGCTTGGAGCGCTGTGCGGAAGGTGCAATGTCCTGGACGGGCTGAACCCCGTCATCGGTCGCGGCGGCACGAACCGGACGGCTGGCCGAACGCACCAAAATCTCGACCTTCAGGACGTTGGGGTCCTCTGCCTGCACCAGGCTGGTCATCAGATCGATATAGCGGTTGTTGATCCAGGATTTCAAAAATGTCGTTGGAACCGTGAAGCGCACGACGCTCTTCGACATCGAGTGCAGCTTCAACCTGGCAAACCAGCTAGCGTAAACTTCAGGGCCGACCTGCGCCTTTAGTCGCGCGCTAAAGCGCTCGAACAGCGCGTCGTTCTTCATATCCGATATATTCCCCGCCGCATCATTGCAAACTGCATCACCAGCTTTCTGTGTGCGGTCCCCGTTTGTCACCGCACCCATTGCCAAATTCAATTGCATTACTGCCGCCTTTCAAATTGCCAATCATAGCCTGATGGAGCTCCAACGCTCCGCCAGAGATACCCCTCTTACTGTCCCCGTAAGGATGGCCCCTCGAAAACCATCCTGAAGCGCAAGGCTTCAACCGCGAGCCGGTTATCCCACTAACCTCTCCATCATGAAGAGGCATGCTACTCTCAACGCATACTCTCACATCACAACTCAGACACTTGTCATCAAGACATGCGTATAGATTTCTACAACCTATAAGGTTGCAGCCAAACACACCCAGTGACTTGAAAAAACGGGTCCGAAAAGAACCCGTCCGCAAGGAGCTGACGCCTTCGAACTTTGTTTCGAGATAGCTTGTGGAAAGATATCCGCGCCCCTTGTCGAGATACATTTAGGCAGGATCGCATACCGAGATCAATGGCGTTTTTTCTGTGGTTGCGCCGATCTGCCATTGACTCGTTGGAGCCGTTTTGCATCGCCAGCAGCCTTGTCTGGAGAATCGCTTATGAATCAATGAGATTCATTTTCGTGCTATTTTTGAGGCCGATTTTGACAGAAAAATAAAAAAATACTTGACTCAAGATTGTGGCTGCCTTCCGCGGCGGAAGGAGGGTGTCCGTTGAAAGACCTTCTGCAAGTATTTGAAATTAAATGATTTTTTCCGTCACGCGTTTGACGCGTAAATGTCATGCTAGTTGCGAAACCGTTAACGGGTCGTTAGAATCGAAAAAAGCCCGGCCAAACGGCCAGGCTTTTTCAATCACAATATTGTCTTAGCCGGATTAGGCCGACAGAGCCTTAACACGCTGCGCCAGACGAGAAACCTTGCGCGATGCAGTGTTGAAGTGCATGACGCCCTTCGTAGCTGCGCGCTGGATCTCTGGCTGTGCAGCCTTGAGGGCTTCGGTCGCAACAGCGAGATCGCCAGTTGCCAGGGCCTCTTCGACCTTGCGAATGAAACCGCGGACGCGCGAACGGCGAGCCTTGTTGACTGCGGTACGGCGAGCGATCTTGCGAGTCGCCTTTTTCGCCGAAGTTGTATTGGCCATGTATGCCTCTCTTCGAAATCAAACCAAAATCCGCAACCACAGGATAGGGTCGTTCGAAGACCTCATGTTCCAAAATTGCGGGAGTAACTGGGACAAGCCGGATGACTTTCCCTAACCGTGGGCGGGCATATAACCCTAAAGCCGCTGCCCGTCAACGCGTTTTGCGTAAAAACACCGAGATTCCGACTCCCGGAAGAACGCCGACCTGGCAGGTACCGCGGCCTACTTGTTCTGGAACAGCGGCTTTCTCTTTTCGATGAAGGCTTCCATACCTTCTTTCTGGTCGTCCGTGGCAAAAAGCGACTGGAACAGGCGACGCTCGAACCGCAAACCCTCCGAAAGCGAAACCTCGAAGGAGCGGTTGACGCTTTCCTTCGCCATCAGCACGGAGGCCCGAGACAGTGACGCGATAAGGCTCGCCGCTTCGACCGCCTCATCCAGCAGACTTTCGACCGGCACGATACGCGATACGAGACCGGCACGCTCGGCTTCGGCGGCATCCATCTTGCGCCCCGTCAGCACGAGGTCCATGGCCTTGGCCTTGCCGACGGCGCGGGTCAGCCTTTGCGAACCGCCCATGCCGGGAATGATGCCAAGCGTGATTTCCGGCTGACCGAACTTCGCCGTCTCGGAGGCGATGATGAAATCGCACATCATCGCGAGCTCGCATCCTCCGCCCAGTGCAAAGCCTGAGACGGCCGCGATCACCGGCTTGCGGCTTGCGGCCACATCATCCCACCCACCTAGAAAGTCACCGAGATAGGCATCGACGAAATTGAGCGTACTCATCTCCTTGATGTCGGCACCTGCCGCAAACGCCTTCTCCGATCCGGTAATGACGATGGCGCCGATGGAATCATCCAAAGAGAAGGCAGAGAGAATATGGCGCAGCTCTTTCAGCAGGGCGGAGTTCAGCGCGTTGAGCGCCTTGGGACGGTTGAGCGTGACGATACCGACTTCATCGCGCTTCTCGACAATGATCGTCTCGTAATCCATGGATTTTGTCCTATCCCTTTTTCGGGCCTCTATTTCTGACAGGCCGCACAATAGAATGTGGAGCGCCCGCTCTGCGTGATCCTCTCGACCGTACCCCCGCAATCGGGGAAACGGCAAGCATGGCCTTCTCGATCATAGACCGAAAAGGAATGCTGGAAATATCCAAGTGAGCCGTCGGTCTGGATATGATCGCGTAGCGACGAGCCGCCGGCTGCAATTGCATCGGCGATCACCTCGCGGATATGTCGGGTCAGATCGTCCAATGCAGGCTTCGGCTTTCCCTTTTTTGTGACGAGCGTTGAAGCCGCGCGTAGCGGCGAAAGATGGGAGCGCCAGAGCGCTTCGCACACATAGATATTGCCAAGACCTGCAATGACTTTCTGATCGAGAAGAGCCCCTTTGAGCGGCTGCGTCTTTCCCTCAAAGCGGCTGGCGAGGTATTCGGCGCTCAGGGCGTTTCCCGTCGGCTCGGGACCAAGGCCGGCAAAGGCGGGATAAAGATCGATATCTGCGCGGCGCACCAGATGCATGAAGCCGAAGCGGCGCGGGTCATTATAGATGATGCGTGTCTTCGCTGTTCCGCGTCCCAGATGAAAGATCACATGGTCGTGCTTGCCATCCTTGGAGCGGGGATGGTGAAATTCACCCGGCGTCTCTGCCTCCTCATTTCCGCTTTCGATGCGAAACGAGCCGGACATGCCGAGATGCGAAACGATGGTCAGGCCGTTGTCGAGTTCGATCAGCAGGTATTTCGCCCGGCGCCCGAGCGACAGGATTTCGCGACCCTCCACGAGTTCGGCAAAACCTTCTGGAAAAGGGAACCGCAGATCCGGGCGGGTGAGCGTGAGGAGCTCGATCCGCGCGCCTTCCATGACGGGCGCTAAGCCGCGTCGAACGGTTTCCACTTCAGGCAATTCGGGCATGGTACTCTCTTCACGTCTGTTTATCACGGCGACCTTGTGGTCTATAGACGGCACCCATACATGTCGCGAGCCATATCTATGGTGCAACAGATAGCGTTCCAGAGCCGTTTCCGCTATGTGTTGGTTTAAAGAGTTAGAGGCCTTCATGCGTCTTAATGCATGCACGGCACTCTCGTCGCAATTGAAGAATGGAGACTGATCATGACCGATGCCCGCACGACAGCCGAAGGCGGCATGGAAACCTCCTATGGCTTCCGGCAGGTCAATGAGGGCCAGAAGCAGGGCATGGTCAATGACGTCTTCCATAAGGTTGCCAAGCGCTATGACATCATGAATGACGTGATGTCGGCCGGGCTGCACCGCGTTTGGAAAGACGCTATGGTCGCCGCACTTTCGCCCCGCAAGGATCCATCCTACAAGGTTCTCGATGTGGCTGGCGGCACGGGCGATATCGCCTTCCGCATCGTCGAAGCCTCCAACCGCATGGCACATGCCACGGTTCTCGACATCAACGGCTCTATGCTCGGTGTCGGCGAGGAGCGCGCGGCCAAGAAAGGTTTGACGGAAAATCTGACCTTCGTCGAAGCCAATGCCGAAGAATTGCCCTTCGAGGCCAACAGCTTCGATGCCTATACGATCGCCTTCGGCATTCGCAATGTCCCGCGCATCGATGTGGCGCTCTCAGAAGCCTATCGTGTGCTGAAGCGCGGCGGGCGGCTTCTGGTGCTGGAATTCTCCGAAGTGGAAATGCCGCTCCTCGACAAGGTCTATGATGCCTGGTCCTTCAACGCCATTCCGCAATTTGGCAAGATGATCACCGGAGACGCCGAGCCCTATCAGTATCTGGTGGAATCGATCCGCAAATTCCCTCGCCAGGATGATTTTGCCGCCATGATCCGGACCGCCGGCTTCTCGCGCGTGAGCTACACCAACTATACCGGCGGAATTGCCGCGCTGCATTCCGGCTGGAAGCTCTGATCGATGGCATTTCCAGGACATAGCAAGGCATTCGCATGAGCACGCTTGGCGCCTATTTTCGACTCGCCAAGGTTGGCTGGGTACTCGTTCGCGAGGGTGTGGTTCTGGCGCTCCCGGATGAAGGCCTTCCGGCGTCGGCCAAGTTCGTCAAGGGCATGCTCAAGCCCTTTGCGCGCAACACGGCCTTGAGAAGCGGGCGCAGCGATCGACTGTCAAAGGCGGTCAGCCGTCTTGGGCCATCCTATGTCAAGATGGGCCAGTTCCTGGCAACCCGGCCGGATGTGGTTGGCGCAGACTTTGCCGCAGATCTTGCCGGTCTCCAGGACCGCATGGATTTCTTCCCCGCCGCTGCCGCCAAGGCCAACATCGAAGGCTCCCTCGGTCGCCCGATCTCTGAGCTCTATGTGGAATTCGGCGATCCGATTGCTGCAGCCTCCATCGCTCAGGTTCACCCAGCCGTCATCGATACGCCGTCAGGACGCAAGAAGGTTGCGGTCAAGGTCATACGTCCCGGCGTGCGCCAGCGCTTTCAGGACGATCTGGAAGCGATGTATCTGGTGGCCGATCTGCAGCAGCGTTTCGTTCGCTCCGCACGGCGTCTGCGGCCCGTCGAGGTCACCAAGACGCTGGAACAGACCACCAAGATCGAAATGGATCTTCGCCTCGAGGCGGCTGCACTCTCGGAGCTCGCCGAAAACACCAAGGGCGATCCGGGCTTCCGGGTGCCTGAGGTGGATTGGGAACGCACCGGTCGCGACGTCGTCACCATGGAATGGATCGACGGGATCAAGATGTCGGATACCGAGGCGCTGAAGGCGGCCGGTCACGACCTCAATGCGCTCGCCGACACGCTGATCCAGTCCTTCCTGCGCCACACGCTGCGCGATGGTTTCTTCCACGCGGACATGCATCCCGGCAATCTCTTCGTTGATCCGGCGGGCATCATTGTCGCGGTCGATATGGGCATTGCTGGACGGCTAGGCAAAAAGGAGCGCCGGTTCCTGGCGGAAATCCTCTATGGCTTCATCACCCGCGACTACATGCGGGTGGCCGAAGTGCATTTCGAAGCGGGCTACGTACCGGCTCACCATGACATGGCAAGCTTCGCCCAGGCGATCCGCGCCATCGGCGAGCCGATCCACGGCCAACCGGCCGAAACCATCTCCATGGGCAAGCTCCTGACGCTGCTCTTCGAAGTCACCGAACTTTTCGACATGGAAACGCGTCCCGAATTGGTCATGCTACAAAAGACCATGGTCGTCGTGGAGGGTGTCTCGCGTATCCTCAATCCGCGCTTCAACATGTGGAAGGCGGCAGACCCCGTCGTCAGTGGCTGGATCCGCGACAACCTTGGCCCGAAGCGCATCGTCACCGATCTGAGGGACGGCGTGAAGGCAGCGATCAAGCTGGCGGAAGCTGCACCCGAGATCGCGGCGAAGACCGAAAAGCTGCACTCCGAGCTGATGTATATGAGCGAAAACGGCTTGCGCTTCGACGAGCGCACGGCTGAAGCCATCGGCAAGTCAGAAGCCCGTCACACCCGTTGGGGCCGCCTGGCGCTTTGGGTGATTGCGGTGACGCTGATCTATATCGCCTACAAGATCAGTTGAGTTTGCCCAAGCGCCGCACATAGGTCAGCTCCTATGAGCCTCGGAAATGAGCCACTCTCGAAAATGCATGACAGGCGGTCGCTGCAAGGCTTCCGCAGTGCTGACAATGTAGTAAGCGAAGGCCGTCGGCCAAGGCGTCGAGATCACCCGCACCAAGCGCCCTGAACGCAGATCATCCTCGGCATAAGTATCGCGGATCAGTGCCAGACCCTGCCCCGCGACGGCGGCTCTGACCATCAGATGATCCTCGGAGAAAGAGGGGCCGCTCAGTCTCGATGTGATCGATACGCCGTGCGCTTCGAACCAGAGCCGCCAATCGGCGCGATCAAAGTCATGCAGAAGTGGAAAAGCAAGGCAATCGGCGGGTGTCTCGATAGGCGCTTTGTTACAAAGAAGCTGCGGGCTGCTGACGACGATCAATTCCGGTGCGATCAAAGGCGTCGAGATAAGTCCCGGATAATTCCCCAGCCCGTGGCGAATGGCAATATCAACCGGCTCGTATTTGAGGTCCAGGATTCTGCTGTCGGTTTCCAACTCGATGTCAATGTCAGGATAAAGAGCTGAGAAGCGTGGCAGACGTGGTAGCAGCCAGTTTGCGCCAAAGGAGGCCATTGTGCTCACCCTGAGCCGACGCGTCGATCCGCACTCCAAGTTGCGCCGCGCGTCCTCAATTGTCTGGAACGGTATGTCCAATGTCGAAAACAGGCTTTGTCCCGCCTTGGTCAAGGTCACACCTCTCGCCGTTCTCTTGAACAGCCTGTGCCCCGTCCGTTCCTCCAACTCTCGTATGCGCTGACTGATCGCTCCCGGGGTCAAGGACAAGCGCTCCGCGGCCTCGCGCATTCGCCCTGAGCGCGCGACAGCCATAAAAGTCTCAAACAAAGGGAGCGGTATGGTCATCCTCAGTGTTTAGCATGGCTAAACATGGCGGACAAAACAATCGTTTGTCGATACCGGTCGTTGCGCCGAATTGTGTTGTGACGACACATCGGGGCGTATCATGGACTTACAGCAATCATCACACTCACCTCTCAAATGGGCGGTCGTGGCATTCAGCTTCATGGCGCTATCACTCGCTTTCTCGGCACGAGCGACGCTCGGTTTGGTCATGCCGATCTGGTCACAGGACCTAGGGTGGTCACGCAGCCTTGTTTCCGGGGCGGCGGCGACAGCCTTGCTAGTGATGGCGGCGGTGGCACCGTTCGCCGGTCGGCTTGTCGATCGTCATGGAGTGCGTTCTACATTGACAGCCGGTCTTGCGCTTGTCGGGACGGGTTGCGTGATCGTGTCGGCGACGAGCAACGCCGCTATCTTCGTTCTGGCCTTCAGCGGATTAGCAGCGTTCGGCTTCGGGATTGTCGCGACCCATGTTGTATCGACGGCCATTGCCAGATGTTTCAATGCCGGTAGAGGACTTGCAACGGGGATTGCCACCTCCGGCTCGACGGGTGGACAGTTCCTGATCGTGCCGTTGATCGCAGCGGTGCTGACGACATTCAGTTGGCGCTGGTGCTTCCTCGCCATCGGGCTTGCCTGCCTCGCCCTCATCCCGCTTCTTTGGAGGGCGCTTGCGCGCGTGGACGGGCCGAAGGCGGAGGTGTCTCTTGTTGTTCCGGCGGCGTCCTTCGAGGCTGATCTTTCGGTAATCCTGCGAAAGCCGGCCTTCCATGTTCTGTTCTGGAGTTTCCTGCTCTGCGGCTACACGACGGCCGGCGTTATCGAAACACACTTCCTGCCCTATGCTTCCTTTTGCGGGTTCGGCTCTTTTCCGAGCGCCGCCGCTTACGGCTTGCTATCGGCGATCAATCTGATCGGCATGATCGTAGCCGGCTGGCTGACCGATCGGATCAACCGCGTCGTCCTGCTGGGTTCGATCTACCTCTTGAGAGGGTTGACGTTCCTGATCCTCATCAATGTCGGTACCAGTTATGACATGCTGGTGGTCTTCGCCGTGCTTTTTGGCGCGGTGGACTATGCAACCGTTCCCGTAACGGCAAGCCTCGTCGCCAGTCATATCGGACTGCGCATTATGGGGCTTGCCATGGGGCTGATCTCAGCTGGCCACTCGCTTGGAGCCGCCGCGGGAGCATATTCGGGTGGATATATTTTCGATCTGACCATGCGCTATGAATGGGTCTGGTTGATCTCTGTTGCGCTATCCGTTGGAGCCGGATTGATGGTCTTCATTCTCAGAGACGCGCCGAGATCAGTATCCGCCACGGCCTGAAACAGTGAGCGCAAAAGCGTCGGCGGTTCGCGATCCCTAGCCCTAGCCTTGGCCCTGGACTCAAGCGAGATCGGCCACTACCGAGTCGAGGATCAGCATGCCGGATGGGGTGCAGCGGACGCGCGAATTTCCAAGCCGCTCGAGGAAGCCGTGTTCCAGTAAAACGGCCTCGCGATCCGGGTCGAGATCGCGGCCGGAGAACTCGCTCCAGCGAGCGAGATCGACGCCTTCGCGCAGGCGCAGTCCCATCAGCAGCAACTCGTCGGCCTGTTCATCGCGCCCCAGCATTTCCTGATCCATCATGCCATGCCCATCGCGCTCCACGGCTTGCAGCCATGTTTCGGGATGGCGCTCGGTCGCGGTTGCGAGTTTGGCGCCGCGCTGGGTGAGACGTCCATGGGCACCGGGGCCGATCCCGGCATAGTCGCCATAGCGCCAATAGGTCAGGTTGTGACGGCTCTCGGCACCCGGGCGAGCGTGATTGGAAACCTCGTAGGCCGGAAGACCGTGGCGAGCGGTAATCTCCTGCGTTGCCTCGTAAAGCACAGCGGATTGCTCGCCATCGGGAACGATCAGCTTGCCCGCCTTATGAAGCCCATAGAAGGCCGTGCCTTCCTCGATCGTCAGCTGATAGAGCGACAGATGATCGACGGCATAGGAGATGGCCTCTTTGAGTTCCTTCTCCCACTCGTCCACCGTCTGGTTGGGGCGAGCATAAATAAGGTCGAAGGACATACGCGGGAAGATTTCGCGCGCCAACCGGATGGCCTTCAGCGCATCCGCCACATCATGCAGACGTCCGAGGAACTTCAGATCGCGATCATTCAGCGCCTGCACACCCATGGAAACACGATTAACGCCGGCTGCCCTGTAGCCGCGAAAACGCTCGGCTTCCACGCTGGAGGGATTGGCCTCCATCGTAATCTCGATGCCATCCGGCACGCGCCAGTGGCGGGCGATACCATCCAGAATGGCGCCGACCGTCTGCGGGTCCATCAGCGATGGTGTGCCGCCGCCCATAAAAATGCTGGTGACGACCTTCGGGCCGCTCAACTGGCGCATGTTCTCCATTTCGCGCAGGAAGGCGGCGACAAAGCGCGCCTGATCTACTGGCTGGTGGCGAACATGGCTGTTGAAATCGCAATAGGGACACTTGGCCGCGCAGAAAGGCCAGTGAACATAGATGCCGAAGCCCGGCTCGCCTGTATCCGGCAGCAGGTCCGCATATCCGGACGGATGTGCGCCGGGCGCAGGAAAAAGGCGGCTCCCGGTCATCGTGCTGCTCATGCCTCCAGGCAGGTTTCGACAAAGATCTTGAAAGCGCGTGCGCGGTGCGACAGCGCTGCCGCATCGCCCTGGCGCCAGCCATGCTTCTCTTCGGACGACATTTCGCCGAAGCTCGTCGCATAGCCTTGCGGCTGGAAGATCGGATCGTAGCCGAAGCCGCTTGTGCCACGCGGCGGCCAGACGATCGTGCCGTCCACCTCACCGCGGAAAAACTCGGTGTGACCGTCCGGCCACGCGAGGCACAGCACGCTGACGAAGCGGCTCGTGCGTTGCTGCGGTGTCGTCGCACCACGTTCCTGAAGCGCGTTTTCAACCTTTTGCATCGCCATAGCGAAATCGCGTGTGCCGTTGCCGGTTTCCGCCCAGTCCGCAGTGTAGACGCCCGGCGCGCCGTCCAGCGCATCGATCACCAGACCTGAATCGTCGGACAGCGCCGGCATGCCGGATGCCTTGGCCGAAGCGAGCGCCTTGATCGCAGCATTCTCTTCGAATGTCGTGCCCGTCTCCGCCGGCTCTTCGAAATTCAGTTCGGCGGCCGATTTTGCCGAAAAACCGAGAGGGCCGATCAGTTCGGCGATCTCGGCGATCTTGCCCTTGTTGTGGCTGGCAACGACGATGGTTCTGGTATCAAGCTTGCGCATGGTCTTGGTCCCGTTCAGGCAATCGCCTGCTTCTGCATCTCGACGAGTTCCGCACAACCCGCCTTGGCAAGACCAAGCAGCGTCAGAAATTCCTCTTCCGAGAAGGGCTTGCCTTCGGCTGTGCCCTGAATTTCAACGATGCCGCCGAAGCCGGTGATGACGAAATTGGCGTCGGTTTCTGCAGAGGAGTCTTCCAGGTAATCGAGATCGATCACCGGCTGATTGGCGAAGATGCCGCAGGAGATGGCGGCGATATGGTCCTTCAGAACCTTTTCGACCTTCAGCATGTTGCGGCTTTCCATCCACTTGAGGCAGTCATGAAGGGCAATCCATGCACCCGTGATGGAGGCGGTGCGCGTACCGCCATCGGCCTGGATGACGTCGCAGTCGATGCTGATCTGACGTTCCCCAAGTGCTTGCAGATCGACGACGGCACGCAGCGAGCGGCCGATGAGGCGCTGGATTTCCTGCGTTCTGCCGCCCTGCTTGCCGGACGATGCTTCGCGCTTCATCCGCTCGTTGGTGGAGCGGGGAAGCATGCCGTACTCGGCTGTGACCCAGCCCTTGCCGCTGTTGCGCAGCCACGGTGGCGTCTTGTCTTCGAGGCTCGCCGTCACCAGAACATGCGTATCGCCGAATTTGACGAGACAGGAGCCTTCGGCATGCTTGGAGAAGTTGCGCTCGAAGGAGACCTTGCGCATCTGGTCGGTTTTTCTGCCTGAGGGCCGCATATCGTTTCTCTCCGTCTCTTAACTTCCCGCCTTCTAAGGTCAGGGCGACGCTTTTGCAAAGGAAAAGCGGAAGAACAGGGCCTATAGCCGAATTTCCATTTTCACTTGGAAGACCGAGTGACTATATTCAAGACAGTCAAAAACAGCTTGGGGAATAACAAGCGGCATGGGCATAACTCCTCCCATTGGTAGAGAGCCGGGTGCGCTTCTGGATGATCGCTCGCGCGAAATCTTCCGGCGTATTGTCGAAGGCTATCTGGAAACGGGCGAACCGCTCGGTTCGCGCAGTCTCTCGCGCCTGCTTCCCATGTCGCTGTCGCCTGCCTCCGTGCGCAATGTCATGAGCGATCTGGAGGAACTCGGCCTCATTTATTCGCCGCATGTCAGCGCCGGACGCCTGCCAACCCAGACCGGTCTTCGCTTTTTTGTCGATGCCTTCATGCAGGTGGGCGAACTGCCTGAGGCCGAGCGTGCCAATATCGATCGTCAGATCGGCCCGATCTCCGGGCGCGAACAGTCCCTCGAAGGCCTGCTGTATGAAGCAAGCAGCATGCTCTCGGGCATGTCACGCGGAGCAGGCTTGGTGCTGACTGCCAAGAACGATGCCGTGCTCAAACATGTAGAGTTCATCCGGCTCGAGCCCACCAAGGGTCTCGCCATTCTGGTCGGCGACCACAATCAGGTCGAAAACCGGATCATTGAGCTGCCGTCCGGCATCACATCCTCGCAACTGACGGAGGCGGCCAACTTCATCAATGCGCATCTCGGCGGCCAGACGCTGCCCGAGCTTCGCAGCCAGATAGCACGACAGAAGAACGAACTTCAAAGCGCGCTGAGCACGCTGGCACAGGATCTGGTCGAGCGGGGGCTTGCCGTCTGGTCCGGCGACAATGAGGAAGGCAAGCTTGGGCGTCTCATCGTCCGCGGCCGCTCCAATCTTCTCGAGGGACTTGCCGGTGAAGAGGATATCGACCGCGTTCGGCTTCTCTTTGATGATCTGGAGCGCAAGGAGAACCTGATCGAGATCCTCAATCTGGCTGAAACGGGCTCGGGTGTGCGAATTTTCATCGGCTCGGAGAACAAGCTGTTTTCGCTCTCGGGCTCGTCACTGATCGTCGCGCCCTATAAGGATGACGAAAACCGGGTGGTGGGCGCTGTCGGCGTCATCGGCCCGACGCGGCTCAACTATTCCCGCATCGTGCCCATGGTGGATTACACCGCCCAGATCATGGCGCGTCTTTCCACCAAGCGACGCTGACCGCGACGCTCGCTTGAAAAATCGCTCCTTTTTCCCGTAAGCCTTGATTTTTGCATGGCAAAGCTCGATATCGGGCTCAATCTCATTGCAAGCCACACGACATATAATCTGGAGAACGTCATGACTGATGACACCAACAAGACCGGACCTGACGCAGGCGCTGCCGAAGAAGCAGTGGAAGCGACGACGGCGGACAATGCGGTGCCGGAGCAGGCAGAACCCGATCCGGTGGATGTGCTGAAAGCCGAGAATGCCGATCTTCGCGACAAGTTTCTGCGCCTGGCAGCCGAAATGGACAATCTCCGTCGCCGTACCGAACGCGATGTGAAAGATGCGAAAGCCTATTCGGTTGCGGGCTTTGCGCGCGACATGCTGGCCGTCTCCGACAATCTTCGTCGCGCGCTGGACACGATTCCCGAAGAGCTGAAGGCAAGCGCTGAAGCCAATATCAAGGGCCTGATCGAAGGCGTCGACATGACCGAGCGTTCCATGCTCTCCGCGCTTGAACGTCATGGTGTGAAGAAGATCGACGCCGAAGGCCAGAAGTTCGATCCTAACTTCCACCAGGCTATGTTCGAAATCCCGAACACCACCGTTCCGAACAACACCGTCGTTCAGGTGGTGCAGGCTGGTTTCACCATCGGTGACCGCGTTCTGCGTCCAGCCATGGTTGGCGTTGCCAAGGGCGGCCCTAAGGTTGAAACGCCGGCAGGTGCTGAACCCGGCACAAGCGGTCTGAATGAGAAGGACGCCTGAAAGCGTTCTTCGTCTTCATTTGACCAATAGGCAAAGGCCCGGATATCTGATCGATATCCGGGCCTTTGTTTTACAGCATCGGCCCGAAAATCGGACTCGCTTTTCGGAAAGCACGATGCCTAGATTCAAAAATGTAAAGCGCCGTGCGTCCAATAGGACGCACGGCGCTTTAAACGTCGAGGCACTCTTCGCGTGAACCCAAACTTGGCGTTCAGGCCGCGTTCACCTGTTCTTGGTTAAGAAAGGTGTAGATCGCCGTGTCGGAATCGGTCGCGCGCAGTTTCGCTACCAGTTCCGGGTCGCGCAGAACGCGGGCAATCCGCGACAGGGCCTTCAGGTGGTCGGCGCCAGCACCTTCCGGTGCGAGCAGGAGAAACACGAGATCGACCGGCTGGTCGTCGAGCGCTTCGAAATCGACGGGCGTTTCAAGGCGTGCGAAGACGCCGGTGATGGAGGAGATGCTGCTGAGTTTTCCGTGAGGAATAGCAATGCCGTGACCGACGCCGGTGGAGCCGAGCCGCTCACGCTGCAAGATGACGTCGAATACGTCCCGCTCGGACACCCCGGTAATACGGGACGCCTTTGCTGCCAGTTCCTGAAGGAGTTGCTTCTTGGAATTGACCTTTAGCGCGGGAATAATCGCATCTTGGTGCAGCAAATCTGCCAATGCCATTTCTTTTTCCTTCATGCCATCGAGACGAACCGGAAGACGCTTGGGGGCGCCTTCCGGGTCTTTAGACTTCAGCTCTTGATCATCGCCGCGTCGACCCAGCCGATGTTTCCATCGTTGCGACGGTAGACGATGTTGAGTTCCTTCGACGGGCTGCGGAATAACAGGACTGGCTCATCGGTCATATCGAGAGCCATGACTGCGCTTGCAACCGTCATGGTTTTGATCTGTTTGGACGTCTCGGCCACGATCGTTGGCGCGAAATCCTCCGCGATTTCCTCATCCTCATCCGGGACCGCGTCCATCACCCTGTAGGCGACTTCCTCATCGATCCCCTTTGAAGCTGAACCGTTATGGTGATCCTTGAGCCTGCGCTTGTAACGACGCAGGCGCTTTTCAATACGCTCTGCTGCCGCATCGAAGCTGGCTTGCGGATCGTTGGCCTGTCCTGCCGCGTGCAGAACGACCCCGGTATCGAGGTGGATCTTGCAATCCGCAGCAAAAAGCTGGCCGGACTTCGCGACCGTCACCTGGCCGGAATACCCCCCATCGAAGTATTTGGTAACGGCTTGGCTTATATTGTCCTCGATCTTTTGACGGAAAGACTCGCCCACATCCATATGTTTACCAGATACACGCACACTCATGGAATTTTTCCTTTTTCAGTGATTTGCGTATACCAGCTTACGTCAAGCTGAGCGCTCATCCAAGCGTTTCGCGACCTCTTTCGTCCCTTTGCAGGCGAATGCCGCCATCCGTGGAACACAACTCTCTCGCCAGACCCCCGTCTTATCTGCGGCGAGCTTCTAGCCTTGTCGACAAGGCAAGTCAATTGTCAATCTTAAGTATTTGTAAACTATAAAAGAATGGCTCAAGCTGAAGCCATGCGGGCCATCGCTTTTTTCTCCCGACGGCGCTGCACGGAGGAGGGGATGTTCATTGCTTCACGATATTTTGCGACAGTCCGCCGCGCCAGATCGATGCCACTTTTTTTCAGCTGATCGACGATATCGTCGTCGGAAAGAACCGAGCTGGGTGCTTCCTGCGCGATCATTGTGCGGATGCGATGACGAACCGCTTCTGCCGAGTGGTTGTCGCCACCTTCGGACGAGCCGATGGAGACGCTAAAGAAATATTTGAGTTCGAAGACGCCCCGTGGCGTCAACATGTACTTGCGCGAGGTGACGCGGCTGACCGTCGATTCATGCATCTTGATGGCGTCGGCGACCTGTTTGAGGTTAAGGGGACGCAATTGGTCGACCCCATGCAGCAGAAACGCATCCTGCTGCCGGACGATTTCGCTCGCTACCTTCATGATCGTCCTTGCCCGCTGATCGAGACTGCGTGTCAGCCAGTTGGCTGTTTGCATGCAGGTGGAGAGGAATTCGCCGTCTTCCCCCGCGCGCGGTTTCAGCTTGGACACCTCCGTGAAATAGCTGTGGTTGACCAGCACGCGCGGCAGTGTTTCCGGGTTGAGGTCGATCAGCCAGCTTCCATCGGTGGAGGGATGGACGATGATGTCCGGTATGATGGTCTCGCACGAGCCAGTCTCGAAGCCAGCACCGGGACGAGGATTAAGACCGCGGATCTCGCTCAGCATATCGAGAAGGTCGTCCTCATCGACACCGCAAAGCTTTTTGAGCGTGGCAAAATCGCGCTTGGCCAGAAGATCGAGGTTGCCGACGAAAGCATGCATGGCCGGGTCGAGCCGATCTTTCTGTTGCAGCTGGATCGACAGGCATTCGCTGAGGGAGCGAGCAAAGACACCCGGCGGATCGAAGCTTTGCAGGACGCGCAGGACCGCCTCGACATCCTTTTCCGGGCGTCCTAGCCGCTCGGAAACATCACTGACGGCGTCAGCCGAGATATAGCCGGTCTCGTCGAGATGATCGAGCAGAGCATCGGCTGTCATGCTGTCGGTAAGACCGGTGACCGAAAACGGCACCTGCTGTGCAATGTGGTCGCGCAGGCTCGGTTTGCGCGCGACGAAATCATCGAGATCGTAATCGTCACCAGCCTCCGCGCCAGGCATGGATTTCCATTGGCCAAGAAGCTCCGGTGCATCGGCTTTGCGTCCGCTCTCGTCATCCGGAAACACATTGCTGAAACTGGTGTCCAGCGCCTCGTTGAGGATAGGGGCATCATCCCCGTACCATTCCACCGTCTCGGTCGTATGGGATGATTCAATGCTGTCTACAGTTTGCGAACTTGCGATGTCGTCACTGCCGAATGTTTCGCCAGGATCGCTGTCATTTGCCGCTATTTCAAGCAGAGGGTTCTTTTCGACTTCCTGGGCGATGAAGCTGACCAACTCGATATGCGTCATCTGAAGCAGCTGGATCGACTGCATCAGCTGAGGAGTCATCACAAGTGACTGATTTTGACGCAACAACAGGCTGGCGGACAAGGCCATGGCGGACGCTCGACTCCCAAACATGCCTTGTTTTGCAGAAATTTTTTGTTGTCTGGCAAAACAAGAAAAACTTGGCCCAAAAATTGCTTTTTATTTGGGTTTGGTCAAGATCAAGAGTGGGGTCAAAAGGAAGATTCTTTTGCGGGAACGCTGTGATATCATCACTTTCCTGCAAGAACTGCCACGCTTTCAGGCCGGAAAATGCGGCCCTCAAAGGCTGAAGTTGTTTCCGAGATAGAGGCGACGAACATCGGCATTGTTGACGATCTCGTCGGCCCGGCCATGGGTCAGCACTTCGCCCGCATGAATAATGTAGGCGCGGTCGATAAGGCCCAGCGTTTCGCGCACATTATGATCGGTAATCAAAACGCCGATCCCGCGTGCCGTCAAGTGGCGCACGAGATTCTGAATGTCGCTGACGGAAATCGGATCGACGCCCGCAAAGGGTTCGTCGAGCAGCATGAAGGTCGGATCGGTCGCAAGAGCACGTGCGATCTCAAGACGACGGCGTTCGCCGCCTGAAAGAGCGACCGCTGGAGATTTGCGCAACTGCGAGATGTGAAACTCTTCCAGCAACCCGTCGAGTTTGCGGTTTCGCTTCTTCTCGTCCTTTTCATGCACTTCCAGGACGGCGCGAATATTGTCTTCCACGGTCAGTCCGCGAAAGATCGACGCTTCCTGCGGAAGATAGCCGACGCCAAGGCGCGCGCGGCGATACATGGGCATGCCCGTCACATCATTGCCATTGATGGCGATCTTGCCATCATCCACGGGAACGAGGCCGGTGATCATATAAAAGCAGGTGGTCTTGCCCGCACCGTTCGGTCCCAGAAGCCCGACAGCCTCTCCGCGACGCACGACAAGCGACACGCCGTTGACGACGCGGCGCGTGTTATAGGTCTTGGTCAGGCCGTGGGCGATCAAGGTGCCTTCATAGCGAGATTTATCGCCCGCATTCGCCTCGGCTGTCGACGGGCGTGCGGAATCTCTGCCAAGAAGCTTTGAAATCAGGGGTATTGTCACGATCGGCGGCTTACTGCTTTTTCTGCGATTTTGGATCGAGCATAATGCGGACCGGGCCGCCACAGCTTTCCAGCTTGGCTTCGCCGGTATTCATCAGCACCGTCAGCTTGCAGCCGGTGAAGACGTTGGTGTCCTGCGACAGGACGACCTGCTTGCCGGAAAGCGTAAACGTCTGCGACGCCATGTCGAACTCGCCATGATCGGCCGTCGCCTTCTGTGTGCCGGACGTCAGGTAAACGGAGTTGTCGACGAAAATCTTGTCGATATCGGCATCGCCGCCGGTCACCGATGTCGTTTGCCCGTCGCCCTTGTTCTTGTAGAGAACCGTCATCTTGCCGGCCTGCAGCGTGGTCGTTCCCTGAACGACTTTCACATTGCCGGTGAAGTAGGCCTTGTGCTCCTGGTCGCGCACTTCGAGCTGATCGCTTTCAATCGCAATCGGCTGGTCGCTGGAAAGCTTCATGCCGTCCATCTTGCTGGTCGTGTTCTGAGCAAGGGCGGGCATGGAAAGGCATGCCATAAGAATGGCAGCCGAAATTCCGGCGGTTCTCTTGAAGGGGGCGTTGCGGGAAATCTGCATCATCTGGTCGGGCTCTCACTTGCCTGCGTTCTGAATGGTGGATGCAGCTATACGCGCTCGTACCTGCCCCGAAAATACAATCGTTCTGCCATTATCGGCTATGCGTAGGCTTTCCGCAACAATCGAGCCTTCTTTCGTGGTGATGTCGACCGGTTGGTCGCTCTCCATCGTTCCCGCTTTCAAGTCGACATTGGCAGACTGAAATTTGGCTTTTAGGCCATTGCTCAGATTGATGTCAAAGGGCGCTGTCATTTTCAACTTATTTGTCGCGCGGTCGAAAATGCCTTCTTGCGCCACCACCTGTGCCACGATGTCATTCATCGGCACGGCGGCCAGCACTTTCTCGAGCGTCATCAGGTTCGGCGTTGTTACGTCCTGCAGGGCGCGCTCGGCATTCATCGAATAGTCGAAGCCCTTGTTATTGCGCCCGGCCAGAGCCGGCTTTTCCATGACGATCTTGCCGTCCTCGATCGAGGCGCTTTGCAACGACACTTCGGCAGGAAGCCATGTGCGGGCAAGCGAGACACCGATGAAAGCAAGCGAAACGATCGCTGCCACAATTGGAAGCCCGATTTTCAGCCTTTTGACGCGCGCGGAATGACGTCTCGCTACAGCATAGGCGTCAGGCAGGTTGTCAGCCACCGCTAATCCCGGCGCCGGTTGATTAAGTCTTTCGAGCATTCGTCAAATCCGGAGATCCTTAAGTACAACTTATAGTCGCACACAGACCTTTACATATTTATCTTACGTGTTTGGCACGATGGCCTTGCCCTGCCAATATGGTTTTTATCAGAAAGAGCGCAAGTGCCGGGTGTTTTTTATAAAAACCGCGCTTTGCAAGTTCTCGCGCTTGCAAGAGGCCGTGACAAGGTTCATATGCCCGTTGCGAAGTTGAAGCTTAATTGCCGTGAAGCGAAGGTGATTTGATGGACCAAATGGCAATCGCAGACCGCAGGCAACTGCGTCGCAAGCTCACATTCTGGCGGGTTGCTTCCGTTCTCTTGCTGATAGCGGCCCTTTTTGCCGTCTATCGCTTCGCTCTCGCAGAGCCGGAGTTAAGCGCAAGGCCGCATATCGCCAAGATCGAGATCAGCGGCCTGATCCAGGACGACACCGAACTCCTGGAGAGGCTTCAAAAAATTGCAGACAGCACCAGCGCCAAGGGCCTGATCGTTTCCATCTCTTCGCCGGGCGGTACCACCTATGGCGGCGAGCGCATCTTCAAGGCGATCCGGGCCGTTGCAGACAAGAATAAGCCGGTGGTTTCCGACGTTCGCACGCTTGCGGCCTCCGCGGGCTACATGATTGCGACTGCCGGCGATACCATCGTCGCAGGCGATACCTCGATCACTGGCTCCATCGGTGTAATCTTCCAGTATCCGCAGGTCGGACCGCTGCTCGACAAGCTCGGCGTGTCACTGCAGGAAATCAAATCCTCACCGATGAAGGCAGAGCCATCGCCCTTTCATGAGCCGCCGGAAGAAGCGAAGGTCATGATCCGCAACATGGTCATGGACAGCTACAACTGGTTCGTCGATCTGGTGGCCGACCGGCGCAAGCTGCCGCGCGACGAGGTGTTGAAGCTTGCCGATGGGTCGATCTTCACCGGTCGTCAGGCGGTTGCGGTCAAGCTCATCGACACGCTCGGCGGCGAAAACGAGATCAAGTCCTATTTCGAGAGCCGTGGCTTGGCGAAGGATTTGCCAATCATCGAGTGGACAGCCCCATCGAAGCGTTCTCCCTTTTCCATCTTCAGCGTCGCAGGTCTCGCAAAAATGCTGGGCTTGGATGAATTTTTCCCGATTGCAGCGTCCCGCCAGCTGGGCACCGACAAGTTGTTTCTTGACGGTCTTGTTTCGGTTTGGCAGGTTGATGGCCGATAAAAACCCAATCCTTTCAGGGGGCAACCGTGATTAAGTCTGAACTGGTGCAGATCGTTGCTGCGCGTAACCCGCACCTGTATCACCGCGATGTCGAAAATATCGTCAATGCGGTTCTTGATGAAATCACCGATGCGCTTGCTGCTGGCAATCGTGTCGAACTTCGTGGATTTGGCGCATTCTCGGTGAAGAACCGGCCCTCACGCTCCGGACGGAACCCGCGTACTGGTGAGTCCGTTTTTGTCGAGGAAAAATGGGTTCCCTTCTTCAAGACCGGCAAGGAGCTTCGCGAAAGGCTCAATCCGGGTATGGGCGACGTCGAAGACGAGGATTGAGCGCAATCAACGCTCGACGCTTCGCAATCCGGCGTGACGTTCATCCAGATTGCGTGAAGGCCCCCAAAGACGGAGTATGTTGAATGTCGAAGAAGATCGTCAACCTGTTGATCCTGCTGCCGCTGGCGATCATTCTGATCATCCTGTGCGTGGCGAACCGTGAGAGCGTGACATTGGCGCTCAATCCGTTTCAACCAGACGACAGCGTCCTTTCCTTCACCGCACCTTTCTTCGTTTTCATTTTTCTGTCGGTTTTGTTCGGCATTTTCCTTGGCTCCGCCGCAACCTGGATTTCGCAAGGCAAGCATCGCAAGCGCGCTCGCCTAGAAGCGCGAGAAGCCATTCGCTGGCATGATGAGGCCACCAAGGCAGCGGCTAACCCGCAAACGACATCGCCGGTTTCAAGGCAGCTCGCCGCGAAATAGGCGCTCGCCCCCGGTTCTTTGATCCGTCGCCACGGCGCATGATTTTGTTGCGACCTTTGATAATCCTCCATTCTAGTGATATGCGCTTTCCAACCGCATCGGGCCCACTATTTGCCCGGGTGCAGACTGGGAAGCGCAAGTGGTACGGTCGATTGCCGTGCCGATAGCGTAAAGACGTGGAAAGACCGTCGTTGAAGAAGAAAGACAACCGCCAGGGCGCAAAGCCGCGCGCAGGACAGGACAATCGCTCGAGCAAGCCGGGCAGTAAGCCGTCTCGCCAGAAGGACGCGGCACGCACACGCGCTCCGGATTACGTCCGTCCGGCCGCGACTCCACCCAAGGAGAAGGTGCAAACCTCCGCACCAGCCGTCGAAGCAGTTCCTCCACGCCCGTTGAAGGAGCGCTCGGGCGCGCTCCCGACCGAGCAAGTGCCGGTCATCCTTGCGTCCCTTGGCGCTGGTGACTTTCATCTGATCGATAGCGGCAATGGCTTGAAGCTCGAACAATATGGCGAGTATCGCATTGTTCGCCCCGAGGCCCAGGCGCTGTGGCGCCCGAGCCTCGCCGAGCGGGTCTGGGACAATGCCGATGCGATTTTTACCGGCGATACGGATGAGGAGGGCAGCGGCCGCTGGCGTTTTCCCAAGCAGGCGCTGGGCGAGACCTGGCCTCTTTCTCTGCTTGGCGTCGATTTCCTCGGCCGCTTCACGGCTTTTCGCCATGTGGGAGTATTCCCCGAGCAGATCGTTCATTGGGAATGGTTGAAGCAGACCATCGAGATGGCGGAGCGACCGCTCAAGGTCTTGAACCTCTTCGGCTATACCGGTGTCGCGTCTCTTGTGGCAGCCTCTGCCGGAGCGGAAGTCACCCATGTGGACGCTTCGAAAAAGGCGATCGGCTGGGCGCGTGAAAACCAGACGCTTGCCGGTCTCGAAAATGCGCCGATCCGCTGGATCTGCGAGGATGCCATGAAGTTCATCCTGCGCGAAGAACGCCGTGGTAACAGCTACGATATCATCCTCACCGATCCGCCGAAATTTGGCCGCGGCACCCATGGCGAGGTCTGGGATCTTTATGATCATCTGCCGCTGATGCTGGATGTTTGCCGGGAAATCCTGTCGCCCAGGGCGCTCGGATTCGTGCTGACCGCCTATTCCATCCGCGCCAGCTTCTACTCCATGCATGAGTTGATGCGCGAAACCATGCGCGGTGCAGGCGGCGAGGTGGCCTCGGGCGAACTTGTGATCCGGGAAGCAGGCCTTGACGGCAAGACGCCGGGCCGCGTGCTTTCTACCTCTCTCTTCAGCCGCTGGGTGCCGAAATGAATGATCGCCATGAAAACGGCCCGCGCAGGGTAGGGCAGGTCAAGGAAGTCACCAGCCTTGCCAATCCGATCATCAAGGACATCAAGAACCTGACCCAGAAGAAGGGCCGCGAAGAAAGCGGGACCTTCATGGCGGAGGGACTGAAACTTGTTATCGATGCGTTGGAACTTGGCTGGACCATCCGTACGCTGGTCTATGCCAAGGCCGCCAAGGGCAAGCCGCTTGTCGAGCAGGCTGCGGTCAAGACGGTGGCGTCCGGCGGACTCGTACTGGAAGTCAGCGAGAAAGTCATCTCGTCCATCACCCGCCGCGACAATCCGCAGATGGTCGTCGGCATCTTCGATCAGAAATGGAAGCCTCTCCGAGACATCAGACCGGCGGCAGGCGAGACCTATGTCGCCCTCGACCGGGTGCGCGATCCCGGCAATCTCGGCACGATCATCCGCACGGCGGACGCAGCAGGCGCTTCTGGGGTAATCCTTGTTGGCGACTGCACCGATCCTTTCTCGCTCGAAACCGTGCGCGCCACCATGGGCTCGGTTTTCGCCATGCCCGTTGCGCGCGCATCGGTCGATGAGTTCCTGAGCTGGAGAAAGAGCGCTGGCGTCAGCGTTGTCGCGACCCATCTCGCGGGCTCTGTGGATTACCGCACCATCGACTACAAGAAGAAGCCGGTCGTGCTTCTCATGGGCAACGAGCAGTCCGGCCTTCCGCCGGAGCTTGCCTCGCAGGCGGACCAGCTTGCCCGTATTCCGCAACAGGGCCGGGCCGACTCCCTCAATCTGGCGATCGCAAGCGCAGTCATGCTGTTTGAGGCGCGTCGACATCTTCTCGAACTTGCGACGGTAAAGTAATGGCCAAGCCCGCTCTCTTCTCCAGACCCGTTCCCGCCGTCGCCCTCATTCTTTTGGCCGTGCTTGCCGATCAGGTCATCAAGGTACTGGTGGAAAAATATCTGCCTCTGCAGGAGATGGTACCGGTCATTCCATTCCTGGCCCTCTATCGCACCTATAATCTCGGCGTTGCCTTCTCCATGCTGTCGGGCATGGAGGGCTGGGCCATCGTCACCATGCGGCTCCTCATCGTCGCCTTCGTCATCTGGCTCTGGCGCAAGACCGATGGCGAGCGCACCTTCGCGCATCTCGGTTTTGCGCTGATCATCGCGGGTGCTGCGGGAAACATCTTCGACCGGTTTCTCTATGGGCACGTGGTCGACTACATTCTTTTCCACACGGAAACGTGGTCCTTCGCCGTCTTCAACCTGGCCGATTCCTTCATTACCATCGGCGCGGGCTGTGTTATCCTGGATGAGTTGTTGCAGGCCAAGGCAACGCGGAAGAAAAGCTGAGATCCTTCTTACATAGAACGCATGGGGAGAATTTAACTTACGCTACGTCACTTACGCGGCTAACTGTCACTTTTCTGTCGTCAAGAAGTGATTTATGACAGCAAGATCAAACGGTGGCGGGGCGATTCTCCATGGTCTCGGAAGTTCTTGAACGCAGCATCACTGGCACGAGCCTGGGCAGCGCTGTTTTGCCGGCTGCCGAAAAGCGGGAAGCCGACGTTTTTGGCCGGATAGGCTCTCTCGAAACACGCCTTGCCAGAAACGAGCGCGAAATCGACTCAGCCCAGCAGGTCCGCTTCCGCGTTTTCGTCGAGGAGATGGGGGCGCGGCTTCCGGCAGAGGCGATGCGTCGCGGTCGCGATATCGATGCCTTCGACGCCGTCTGCGACCATCTTCTGGTTCTCGACAACGCCATCGAGGGAGATCCTGAAGATCAGATCGTCGGCACATATCGCCTGCTCCGGCAGGAGACGGCGCTGGCGAATAAGGGTTTTTATTCGGCAAGTGAATTCGATATCCAGAGCCTGATCGCTCACCATCCGGACAAGCGTTTCATGGAACTTGGACGCTCCTGCGTGCTGCCTGAGTACCGCACCAAACGCACCGTTGAGCTTCTCTGGCAAGGCAACTGGGCCTATGCCGTTCGTCACCGCATGGACGCGATGATCGGCTGCGCCTCTTTCCCTGGCATCCAGCCGGAGGCCCATGCACTGGCCCTGTCTTTCCTGCATCACAGCTGCGGCTCCAAGGGTGAATGGCGTACCGAGGCGCTGCCGGAACTCTATCGCGAAATGGACATGATGCCGCTCGAAGCCATCAATCCGCGCCGGGCGTTGAACGCCATGCCGCCGCTGATCAAGGGCTATATGCGTCTTGGTGCCATGTTCGGCGCCGGTGCGGTGGTCGATCATGCCTTCAATACAACCGACGTGCTGGTCATCCTGCCGGTCTCGTCCATCGCCGGCCGCTACATCAATTACTATGGCGGTGATGCGGAGCGCGTTAACGGTTGATACCGTTCGGACCCCATAGTCTGTTCAAAAATTGTCATTTGCAGTCGATCAACGGCGATTATCGGATAGACTGTCAAGCTTCCTGTGGGTTCGTCGTTGTGCGTGTTGTTCTTGGAGAGCTGCGCCGTTAGTCTCCGGCTTTGTTTTCCTTAAGCCCCAAGCAGATACGATCACGCCATTGACGGACGTTCATTCCACCGCCTCGCTCATCTCCGAAGAGAGCCGCGCATCGGCAACGCCGATGATGGAGCAATATATCGAGATCAAGGCGAACAATCCCGGTTCGCTCCTTTTCTATCGCATGGGCGATTTCTACGAGCTGTTCTTTGACGATGCGGTAGAAGCCTCGCGCGCTCTCGGCATCACGCTCACCAAGCGCGGCCAGCATATGGGCCAGGACATCGCCATGTGCGGCGTGCCGGTCCATGCGGCGGATGACTATCTGCAGAAGCTGATCATGCGCGGCTATCGCGTCGCCGTTTGCGAACAGGTGGAAGACCCGGCAGAAGCCAAGAAGCGCGGCTCGAAATCGGTGGTCAAACGCGATGTGGTGCGTCTCGTCACGCCGGGCACGCTCACTGAAGAAAAGCTGCTTTCGCCGACCGAATCCAACTACCTCATGGCGCTTGCGCGCATTCGCGGCAGTTCGGAGGCGCAGTTTGCGCTTGCCTGGATCGACATTTCTACCGGCGTTTTCCGCTTGGCGGAGACGACATTGACGCGGCTGCTCGCTGACATCTGGCGCATCGATCCACGCGAGTTGATCGTGGCCGACAGCCTGTTTCACGACGAAGAATTGAGACCGACCTTCGATGTGCTAGGTCGTGTAGCTGTGCCGCAGCCTGCGGTCCTCTTCGATAGCGCCACGGCGGAAGGTCGCATCGCGCGCTACTTCAACGTCTCGACGCTGGATGGCTTCGGAACCTTTTCCCGCGTCGAACTGGCAGCCGCCGCTGCCGCTGTCGCCTATGTCGAGAAGACTCAGATCGCTGAGCGCCCGCCTCTCGGCGCGCCGGAGCGCGAAAGCTGTGCCTCGACGCTGTTCATCGATCCCGCCACCAGAGCCAATCTCGAGCTGACCAAGACGCTTGCCGGAGAGCGCGATGGATCGCTCCTGCAGGCGATCAACCGCACGGTCACCGGCGGCGGTGCGCGGCTTCTTGCGGAGCGGCTGATGTCACCGCTGACCGATCCTGAACGGATCAATGCCCGCCTCGATGCGGTCGCCTATCTGATCGACGATGTGTCCTTGAGCGATGGCCTGCGTGAGGCGCTGAAACAGGTGGCAGACATGCCGCGTGCGCTTTCACGCCTGGCGCTCGACCGTGGCGGGCCGCGCGATCTCGGTGCCATCCGCCAGGGACTTTACGCTGCCCGCATGGTCGGCCAATTGCTCGATCAGGGACTGTTGCCCGATGAACTCGCGGCGGCACTCTCCGACCTGAAGGCGTTGCCTTCCGCGTTGGAAACCATGCTGTCCGAGATGCTGGCAGAGGATCTGCCTCTTCTCAAGCGCGACGGCGGCTTTGTTCGCGAAGGCTCCAACCCCGAGCTTGACGAAGTCCGGGCACTCCGCGACCAGTCGCGCCGGGTCATTGCCGGGTTGCAACTGCAATATGCCGAAGAGACGGGCATCAAGTCGCTGAAGATCAAGCACAATAATGTGCTCGGCTATTTTATCGAAGTGACGGCTGGCAATGCGGATGTCATGACCGGCAGCGACGAGGCCAAGGCGCGCTTCATTCACCGCCAGACGATGGCAGGTGCCATGCGCTTCACCACCACCGAGCTCGCCGATCTGGAAAGCCGCATCGCCAATGCCGCCGCCCAGGCGCTGACCATGGAATTACAGGCGTTCGACCGGATGGTGCAGGCGGTGGTTGCGGAGGCCGAAGCCATCAAGGCGGGCTCTCTGGCACTTGCTGCCATCGACGTGGCAACGAGCCTTGCGCATCTGGCATCCGAACAGGCCTATTGCCGCCCGGTGGTCGACGGATCCATGACCTTTGCGATCCGAGGCGGCCGTCACCCGGTGGTGGAACAGGCGCTGCGCCGTCAGTCGAGCGGTCCTTTCATCGCCAATAATTGCGATCTTTCGGCGGTCAACGGCAATCGCAACGGTGCGATCTGGATGCTGACCGGTCCGAACATGGGCGGTAAGTCGACCTTCCTGCGCCAGAATGCCTTGATTGCCATCCTCGCCCAGATCGGTTCCTTCGTGCCGGCAGAGGCAGCCCATATCGGCATTGTCGATCGTTTGTTTCTCGCGCGTCGGCGCCTCTGACGATCTCGCCCGCGGCCGCTCGACCTTCATGGTCGAAATGGTCGAGACGGCGGCGATCCTCAATCAGGCGACCGAGCGTTCGCTCGTCATTCTCGATGAGATCGGGCGCGGCACGGCGACCTTCGACGGTCTGTCCATTGCCTGGGCGACGGTGGAGCACTTGCATGAGGTGAACCGCTGCCGTGGTCTTTTCGCCACCCATTTCCATGAACTGACGGTGCTGTCTGAAAAGCTCGGACGTCTCTCCAACGTCACCATGAAGGTGCGGGAATGGGAAGGCGACGTGATCTTCCTGCATGAGGTTGGTCCCGGTGCCGCGGATCGCTCCTATGGCATTCAGGTGGCCCGCCTTGCCGGCCTTCCTGCCGCCGTGGTGGAGCGCGCGCGCGAGGTTTTGAACCAACTCGAAGATGCCGATCGCAAAAACCCGGCGAGCCAGTTGATCGACGACCTGCCGCTGTTTCAGGTCGCGGTCCGGCGCGAAGCGGCAAGTGCCAAGGGCAACTCGAAGGTGGATGAGGCGTTGAAGGTGCTGAACCCGGACGAAATGACGCCGCGCGAGGCACTGGATGCGCTCTATGCGCTCAAGAAACAACTTGGCAACGCTTGATGCGTAGAGTGCCTGTCCATTCGGCCTCAAAATCGCTATAGCGCTGTGCCATCAGCGCAAGACGCATGGAATGGATATCGGCTCAATGGCCTCTAAGGACCTGGATTTCTCCGCGATACTGGATGTCGCAGCACTGAAGCACCAATGCGATCTCGTCTTTCAAGGCGATGGAAAGCGCGTTTCGGATGTGCGCTCCGATCTTTTGCCCATCTTCAAGAAGGCAAGCAGTGACGGACGGCAAATGGCGCGCGATCTTCTCGATTCCGAAGGCGGCGGCATTGACTGCGCAAGGCGTATTTCCTGGCTGCAGGACCGTTTGATCGAGGTGCTCTACGATCTCGCCTGCCGGTATGTCTATCCGAAGGATGCGCCTAGCATCGCCATTACCGCCGTGGGTGGTTATGGACGCGGCACGCTGGCACCCGGATCGGACATCGATCTTCTGTTCCTGCTGCCGGTCAAGAACATGCCGGACATGCACAAGGCGATAGAGTTCATTCTCTACATTCTCTGGGATGTCGGCTTCAAGGTTGGCCACGCTACGCGCACCGTGGATGAGTGCATCAAGCTTTCCAAGGCGGATATGACGATCCGCACCGCCATCCTCGAAATGCGCCACATCTGCGGAAAGAAGCCGCTTGCAGAGGAACTGGAGCGCCGTTTCGAAACCGAGGTCGTGACCAATAGCGGCCCGGAATTCATCGCCGCCAAGTTGGCCGAACGCGACCAGCGTCACCGCAAGGCGGGCGACACGCGCTACTTGGTCGAGCCGAATGTGAAGGAAGGAAAGGGGGGCTTACGCGATCTGCACACGCTCTTCTGGATCGCCAAATATTATTATCACGTGCGCGACACGGCAGAACTTGTGAAGCTTAGCGTTCTCTCAAAAAGCGAGTTGAAGCTCTTCGAAAAGGCGGATGACTTTCTCTGGGCGGTGCGCTGCCAGATGCACTTTATCACCGGTAAGGCGGAGGAGCGGCTTTCCTTCGACATCCAGCGCGATATCGCCGCTGCTCTTCATTACCAGCCCCGCCCCGGCCTGTCGGCGGTCGAGCGCTTCATGAAACACTATTTCCTCGTGGCCAAGGATGTCGGCGACCTGACGCGCATTCTCTGCGCGGCACTCGAGGACCGCCAGGCAAAGGAAGTCCCGGGACTTTCCGGTGTGCTCCACCGCTTCGCCCACCGGCTTCGCAAGATTCCGGGCTCCAGCGAATTCGTCGAAGATCGAGGCCGTATTGCACTCGCCAATGCCGATGTCTTCCGTAACGATCCGGTCAGCCTCATTCGGCTCTTCCATGTGGCCGATATCAACAATCTCGAACTGCACCCGGACGCCCTTCGCGTCGTTACCCGCTCGCTCGGCCTCATCAATCATGAGCTTCGCGAGAATGAGGAAGCCAACCGGCTGTTTCTTGCGATCCTGACCTCGAGGCGCGATCCGGCTCTCACCCTGAGACGCATGAACGAGGCGGGGGTTCTGGGCAAATTCATTCCCGAATTCGGCAAGATCGTCGCGATGATGCAGTTCAACATGTATCATCACTATACGGTCGATGAGCATCTGATCCGCTCGGTAGCGATCCTGTCCGAGATCGACAAGGGGCAGGCGGTCGATACCCATCCTTTGGTCAACCAGTTGATGCCGGCCATCGAAGACCGCGAGGCTCTCTACGTCGCCGTTCTGCTCCACGACGTGGCAAAGGGCAGGCAGGAGGATCACTCCATTGCCGGCGCGCGCGTCGCCCGCAAACTTTGCCACCGCTTCCGTCTCTCCACCAAGCAGACCGAAACGGTGATGTGGCTGATCGAGCAGCATCTCTTGATGTCGATGGTGGCGCAGACCCGCGATCTGCATGACCGCAAGACGATCACCGACTTTGCCGACAAGGTGCAGTCGATGGAGCGGCTGAAGATGCTGTTGATCCTCACCGTCTGCGATATTCGCGCCGTTGGCCCGGATGTCTGGAACGGCTGGAAGGGACAGTTGCTGCGCACACTCTATTACGAAACCGAGCTTCTTCTCTCCGGCGGCTTTTCCGAAAGTTCACGCAAGGAGCGCGCCAAGATCGCCCGTCAGCGCCTTTATGACGCACTGGACGACTGGGGTCAGAAGGCAAGACGCAAATACATCAATCTGCACTACGATGCCTATCTGCTGTCTGTCGCGCTGGAAGATCAGGTCCGCCATACCCGCTTTTTGCGGGAGGCCGACAAGCAGGAAAAGGCGCTGGCCACCATGGCCCGCACGCACTCCTTTCATGCCATCACCGAGATCACCGTCTTGGCGCCCGACCATCCGCGCCTGCTGTCGATCATCACCGGCGCCTGCTCGGCTGCCGGCGCCAACATCGCCGACGCCCAGATTTTCACGACATCGGACGGGCGCGCACTCGATACGATCCTGATCAATCGCGAATTCCCCATCGATGAGGATGAAACACGCCGCGCCAACAATATCGGCAAGCTGATCGAAGAGGTTCTGGCGGGCAAAAAGCGTCTTCCCGAAATTATCGCGACGCGCACCAAGAGCCGCAAGAAGAGCAAGACCTTCAACATCCCGCCTTCGGTAACGATCTCCAACGGGCTCTCCAACAAGTTCACCGTTATCGAGGTGGAATGCCTTGACCGTCCAGGCCTCCTGGCGGACATGACGGCGGTGTTGGCCGATCTATCGCTGGATATCACCTCGGCGCGGATCACCACTTTTGGCGAAAAGGTCATCGACACCTTCTACGTCACCGACCTCTTTGGCCAGAAGGTGATGACGGAAAATCGCCAATCCAATATCGCGCTGCGGCTGAAGGCCGTCATGGCCGAGCAGGAAGATGAACTGCGTGATCGTATGCCGTCCGGCATCATCGCTCACCCGGATGTAGCAGCGCTTCCTGCTGCGCGCACCGCAAAGGCTTGAATAAAGAATGAGTTTGATCGGCAAATTCGCCACCGTTGGCGGCGCGACGCTTGGGAGCCGCCTGTTCGGTTTCATCCGTGAAATGCTGATGGCGGCAGCCGTCGGTACGGGACCGGTGGCGGATGCCTTCAATGCGGCCTTCCGTTTTCCCAACACTTTCCGCCGGCTGTTTGCCGAGGGTGCGTTCAACTCCGCCTTCGTGCCGCTTTTCGCCAAGGAGATCGAAACCCACGGCATGGAAGGCGCACGCCGCTTCTCGGAGGAAGTTTTCGGCGTTCTCTTTACCGTGCTGATGGCGCTGACAATCGTCATGGAACTCTCCATGCCATTTCTGGTGCGAACAGTAATCGCGCCGGGCTTTGTGGAGGACCCGACGAAATTCGAAAACACGGTGCGTCTCGCCACCATCATGTTTCCCTATCTTGCCTGCATGTCGCTGGCAGCGATGATGGGCGGAATGCTGAATTCGCTGCATCGCTATTTCGCCGCAGCCATCGCACCCGTCTTTCTCAACGTCATCCTGATTGGCGTCTTGGCGCTTGCCTGGTGGAAACACTACGATCCGCTGCAGGTCGGCTATGCGCTCTCCTGGGGCGTCATGGCCGCAGGCTTTGTTCAGCTTGCCATCGTCTGGATTGCGGTGCGGAACGCCGGAATTCGAATTGGCTTTCGCCGCCCGAAACTGACGAGCAACGTCAAGCGCCTGCTGGTTCTGGCGCTACCGGCGGCTATTACCGGGGGCATCACTCAAATCAACCTGTTGATCAACACCAATATCGCCTCCGGCGGCAACGGCGTGATCTCGTCACTTGCCTATGCCGACCGCATCTACCAACTGCCACTCGGCGTGGTGGGGATTGCCGTGGCGACGGTTCTCCTGCCGGAACTGGCACGCGCGCTGCGCGGCGGCCATGCGGTGGAAGCGGCCAATCTGCAGAACCGTTCCGTTGAATTCGTGCTCTTTCTGACCTTGCCAGCCGCAGCGGCGCTCTTGGTCATGGCGGAACCCATCGTCCGCTTTCTCTATGAGCGTGGTAACTTCTCGCCCTCTGCCACCGTCACAGTCGCGGAAATTCTCGGCATCTACGGCCTCGGCCTGCCTGCCTTCGTTCTGATCAAGGCCTTTATTCCAGGCTTTTTCGCCCGCGAGGATACCCGCACGCCGATGATCTTTGCTGCCATTTCCGTGGTGGTCAACGTCTCGCTGGCACTCAGCCTCTTTCCCTCTTACGGCGGCCCCGGAATTGCCACAGCGGAAATCACCGCCGGTTGGGTGAATGCCGCACTGCTTTTCGGCATGCTCTTATGGCGTGGCCACTGGAAACTCGATCTGCCACTTCTCTTGCGCATCCCGCGGCTCCTCTTAGCCGCAGGCCTGATGGCCGTCGCCATTCACTATGCGCTATCCTATTTTTCCTATGAGCTGTCATCGGCCTCAAACCTCGCGGTGCGTGCAGGGACACTGCTTGCCCTCGTCCTAGGCGCCATGGTCATCTATTTCGGCGTGGCCTTCGCCTCCGGCGGCGCAAACCTTGGGATGGTCAAACGCGGCCTGAAGCGCAAGCGCAAGGCGGATGTTCAAAGCGAGATCGAGCCATGAGTTCCGGCTTCACGTCCATGCGCCGCATCGCGCTCGTCTCCTTGGTGATCGATGAATACGATCGCGCAAAGGCGTTTTACTGCGGCAGCCTTGGCTTCGAATGCCTTTCTGATCAACCGATGCCGGACGGCAAGCGCTGGCTTGTCGTCAAACCGAAAGGTGAGGGGACAAGCGGCCTTCTGCTGGCGCAAGCGGATGGAGAGGCGCAGGCTGCCGCGATCGGCAACCAGACCGGCGGCAGGGTCGGTTTCTTCCTCTATACGGATGACTTCGACGCGGATTTTCACCGCATGAAAGACAACGGCATTCGCTTTTTGGAAGAGCCCCGTCATGAGGTTTACGGCACGGTTGCCGTTTTCGAAGACCTCTACGGCAACAAATGGGATCTGCTCCAGCCAGCTGCTGAAACCCCTTGATTGCAACGGGTTCCGGGTGCATAAGCGCGGGCCATATCACAGCGCGGGGCAAGGCCCTCCACAAGCCTTTTCGAGGACGATCATGAACGCATTCAAGCCGCTGGTTTTCTCCGGGGTTCAGCCCACCGGCAATCTCCACCTTGGCAATTATCTCGGCGCCATCCGCAAGTTCGTTGCCCTGCAGGAAGACAATGACTGCATCTATTGCGTCGTCGATATGCACGCTATCACGGCGCAGCTCGTCCATTCGGACCTGAAGGCGCAGACGCGCTCGATTGCCGCCGCCTTCATCGCGTCCGGCATCGATCCGGTGAAGCATATCGTCTTCAACCAGTCGGCCGTGCCGCAGCATGCCGAGCTTGCCTGGGTGTTCAACTGCGTGGCGCGCATCGGCTGGATGGAGCGCATGACCCAGTTCAAGGACAAGTCCGGCAAGAATGCCGAGCAGGTGTCGCTCGGACTGCTGGCCTATCCAAGCCTGATGGCGGCTGACATTCTGGTGTACCGCGCAACCCATGTTCCGGTCGGCGACGACCAGAAGCAGCATCTGGAACTGGCTCGCGATATCGCTCAGAAGTTCAACATCGATTTCGGCGATCACATCCGCAAGGCGGGTCTCGGCCTCGACATCACCGTCGGCGACGAACCCGTTCATGCCTACTTCCCGATGGTCGAACCGCTGATCGGCGGTCCGGCACCGCGTGTCATGTCCTTGAAGGACGGCACCAAGAAGATGTCGAAGTCCGATCCGTCTGACCTGTCGCGCATCAACCTGATGGATGATGTCGACGCGATCTCCAAGAAGATCAAGAAGGCCAAGACAGACCCGGACGCGCTGCCGAGCGAAGTCGAAGGACTGAAGGGCCGCGCCGAGGCTGAAAACCTTGTCGGCATCTACGCAGCGCTCTCCGACAAGACCAAGGCGGATGTGCTTGCCGAATTCGGCGGTCAGCAGTTTTCGGCCTTCAAGCCCGCGCTTGTCGATCTTGCCGTCAATGTTCTCGCACCGATCAATAGCGAGATGCGCCGCCTTCTGGATGATGTCAGCCATATCGACGCGATCCTGAAAGATGGCGGCGAGCGTGCTGGTGCCATGGCGCAAAAGACAATGGACGAGGTGCGCGACATCATCGGTTTCCTGCGGTGATTTTTCGGTGCTTCTCGTCATAGGGTGAGAGGCGTCTCCTCGTTTGTAAGGCTTTTCCTCACGCGTTTTGCTGTGAGGAAAATCGATTCCGCTTTCCATCGTGATACGATAAGCTCCGCCCGAACCGGCGGGCGGCGCTTCATGCCACGGCGGAAAAAGGGAGTGCAGAATGGTTTCAAAACGGCTGTCGCGCCTGGAAGGACACCGGCGAAAATTTCTGGTGGTCATCGATGGAACACCGGAATGTGAGAGAGCCGTGCATTATGCCGGTCGCCGCGCCAAGAACTCCAATGGCGCTCTCGTTCTGCTCTTCGTTATCCCCGAAGGCGATTTCCAGCAGTGGCTTGGTGTCGAGCAGATCATGCGCGCCGAAGCCCAGGAAGAGGCGGAAGCCTCGCTGGCAAAGGTCGCGCAGCGCGTCCGCGAGACCGTCGGCATCGAGCCCGAGGCTGTGATCCGCGAGGGCAATGCTGCCGAGCAGATCCACGGTCTGATCGAAGAAGATCGCGACATCGCCATCCTCGTACTGGCCGCCGGCTCCACCAAGGATGGTCCAGGTCCGCTGGTCTCCTCCATCGCCGGACGCGGCGCTGCCTTCCCCATTCCGGTCACGGTCCTGCCGGATACGCTGACGGACGAGGAAATCGACGCACTCTGCTGATCGCTATTCTTTGAGCCCTTCTGTCACGAAGAATCCTGTTCGGCTTTGGCGAAAACGGGTGTAAAAGAGGGCTGAAGATTTCTTGAACACGATTGTCATGTCAGGGCTTGAAGTCCTTCTTCGCTCGGCATATTTTGGAAGCATTCTAAATTACGGGGCAAGGATGCCCTGACCCGGGGCGCTGCCTCGAAGGAGATCGAAATGTTCATTCAAACGGAATCCACGCCAAACCCCTCGACGCTGAAGTTCCTTCCGGGCAGGGTGGTTCTGGAAAGCGGCACGGCGGAATTCCTGAACGCGCAGCAGGCGCAGTCCTCGCCGCTTGCAGCAACGCTGTTTGAAATCCCGGGCGTCACCGGCGTCTATTACGGCTTCGATTTCATCACCGTCACCAAGGACGGTGCGGAGTGGCAGCATCTTAAACCCGCGATTCTCGGCTCTATCATGGAGCACTTCATGTCCGGCCGCCCGCTGATGGGCACCGCCGTTCATGCCGAGATTTCCGACGAGGAAGAAGAGTTCTTTGAAGAGGGCGACGAAACCATCGTTGCCACCATCAAGGAACTTCTCGAAACCCGCGTGCGCCCGGCCGTGGCCCAAGATGGTGGCGACATCACCTTCCGTGGTTTTCGCGATGGCACCGTGTTCCTCAACATGAAGGGCGCATGCTCCGGCTGCCCATCCTCCACGGCAACGCTGAAGCACGGCGTTCAGAACCTGCTCCGCCACTTCGTGCCCGAAGTGCAAGAGGTCGAGGCTGTCTAATAAACGGCTGAGCCAATCGATATCGATACTGAGGCGAGGCGCGTGATCGCGCCTCAAGTCTTGAGCGGCTTTCTCACGAGCGCTCATCGTCTCGCTCCTTCCTCCTGCTGAGCACATGCGTAAGGTCCAGCTTTTCAGATGATCATCCTTTCCATCGATACATCCGGCGTGGATTGCTCGGCCTGCGTTTACGACAGCGCAAGCGATAGTGTCCTTGGGGAGGTCACGGAGAATATCGGCAAGGGTCATGCCGAGTTGCTGATGGGCATCATCGACGGAGCACTGGTGCAGGCAGGTCTTATCCTCGATGCGATTGAACGTCTCGCCGTCACCATCGGCCCCGGTTCCTTCACCGGTATCAGAGTAGGTGTCGCTGCCGCGCGTGGCTTTGCGCTCTCGCTCGGTGTCGAGGCCGTAGGGGTTACGACGCTTGAGGCTCTTGCCGCCCATCACCTGCGGCACCAGCCCGGCCAGCCTGTCGCCGTCGGCCTTGATGCCAAGCGTGACGAATGCTATCTGCAAATCTTCGCGGCCGATGGCGCGCCTCTGACGGACGCCGCTTTGGTGTCTCTCGATGAGGCCAGGCAATCGCTTGCCGGTTTCGACGGCGCGATCGTGGGCTCCGCAGCACCTCTCTTCGCTGGCGAAGAAACGGGATCGGGTCCGGACCATTTTCCGATCGCCACCGTCGCGCGTGTCGCTGCGACGAAACCCGCGCATCAGCCCAAGCCCGCGCCGCTCTACCTGCGTGGCCCGGATGCGCGGCCGCAATCCGGCTTCGCATTGGAGCGTCTGTCGCCCGCCTGAGAGAGTGCCGTTTTCTCTGTCGAAAATCGATTTCGATTTGCCGACCGATGCTGTAGCCATCTTGCATTCACGGTGGATGATTCCCTGCAATGTTCGACGACTATCTGAGCTGGAAACCCTTTTTCGAAATCGTGCCGATGGCGCATGGTGACTGCGCCGATATCGCCGAGCTTCACACGTCTCGCTTCCCGCAAGCTTGGAGTGAAGGCGAGTTTTCGAGCCTTCTGTCGCAGAACAGCGTCTTCGGCGCGGTCGCTCGCCAGACCAACGCGTTCTTCAGCCAGCCGCTCGGTGGCTTTGTGTTGTCGCGCGAGGCGGGCGGAGAGGCTGAAATTCTGACCGTCGCGGTGAGTGAAAAATTTGCCGGTGCCGGTCTTGGCTGGCGTTTGATGCAGGCCGCCATGCGGGAAGCGGAGATGCGCGGTGCCGAAACGATGTTTCTGGAGGTGGATGGCGGAAATGGTCCGGCAGTGCATCTCTACCGCAAGCTTGGCTTCAAGACGGTTGCGGAGCGCAAGGCCTATTACACCGCCAAAGATGGGACGAAATCCACAGCGCTTGTCATGCGGCGCGATCTTCGATAGTTCCGATAATACTAAGACTCTATGCCGCCACTCTGGTGGACCAACGACGCATCTGAAGGCCTGATTATCGTGGTAGACCTTTCGAAAACCCTGGAAGACATCTGTGCGGAGCGCGGTATGCGCATGACCGACCAGCGGCGCGTCATCGCCCGCGTTCTTCAGGAATCGGAAGACCATCCGGACGTCGAGGAGCTTTATCGCCGCTCTTCCGCCGTCGATCCGAAGATTTCGATCTCCACGGTCTATCGCACGGTCAAGCTCTTCGAAGATGCGGGCATTATCGAACGGCATGATTTTCGCGATGGCCGTTCGCGCTACGAGACCGTGCCGGAAGAGCACCACGATCATCTGATCGACCTGAAGAATGGCGTTGTCATCGAATTCCGCTCCGCCGAGATCGAGGCGCTGCAGGAAAAGATCGCCCGCGAACATGGCTTCAAGCTCGTCGATCACCGGCTGGAACTCTACGGCGTCCCGCTGAAACCGGAAGAGCGGTGAGGCAACAATCCATGGCCACGGAGCGAATGCGGCGATGACGTGGCTTCGGATGGCCTATACGGTCTTCATTCTCTCCATCGTCACCATCGTGCTGTTGCCACTGCAAGTCCTTGGACTCTGGCTCGATTTGCCGATCCGCCGGAGGATACCGCGTCTTTGGCACAGGGTCGCTTGTCAGTCGCTCGGCATCAAGGTCCATGTGCATGGTGGGCTGGAGACCGAGAGGCCTCTGCTTCTGATTTCCAACCATGTGTCGTGGAAGGACATATTGGTTCTGGGTAGCGTGGCGGATGTCGCCTTCATTGCGAAGACCGAAGTGCGCGACTGGCCGATATTCGGCAAGCTGGCGCGTTTGCAGAAAACCGTCTTCATCACCCGAGAGCAGAAGCGCAGCGCTGGCGCGCAGGTAAACGAGATTGCCGAAAGGCTGGCGGGTGGTGAGATCATCGTGCTGTTCCCCGAAGGCACGACGTCCGATGGCAACCGGCTTCTGCCGGTCAAGTCATCGCTGTTCGGCGCAGCGTCGACTGCTGCCGAGCAGGTTCCCAGTCAGCTCGTCCATGTCCAGCCGGTCGCGATCGCCTATACCGGCATCCAGGGCATGGCGATGGGGCGTTACCACAGGCCGGTGGCCGCCTGGCCTGGGAGCATCGGCCTGTTGCCGTCGCTGGTCGGGCTGGTGAAGGCCGGCGCAATCGAGGTTGACGTCACCTTTGGGGAGGCGATCCCCTTCCGCAAGGGCGACAATCGAAAGGCGCTGAGCGTCGAAGCGACCACGGCACTGCGCACCATGTTGAATTTCAGCCTGCGCGGCGGATGGCGAAAGTCGAGATAGCCCGGATTTCCGCATTTTTCTGTTTAACTGGTGGCCGAAAATCATTAGATACGCGCCATGACCCAGGATACGCTTGGCCTCGACGCCACACCGACCGCTATGGCTCACGCAGCCAACAGCCGTAAGGTCTTCATCAAGACCTATGGCTGTCAGATGAATGTCTACGATTCCGTTCGCATGAGCGATGCTCTGGCGAAGGATGGTTATGTGCAGACGGAGGATATGGGCGAGGCAGATCTGGTTCTGCTCAATACCTGTCACATCCGTGAAAAGGCGGCGGAGAAGGTCTATTCGGCGCTGGGCCGCCTGCGCGACATGAAGAAGTCACGCGAGGAAGAGGGGCGCGAATTCGTGATCGGCGTTGCCGGTTGCGTGGCGCAAGCGGAAGGCGAAGAGATCCTGCGCCGTGCGCCTGCCGTCGATGTCGTCATCGGCCCGCAAACCTACCACCGTCTGCCGCAGGCGCTTGCCCGCGTTCGCGAAGGCGAGCGGGTGATCGAGACGGATTACGCGGTCGAAGACAAGTTCGAGCATCTGCCGGTGGCCGAAAAGGCAAAGCTGCGCTCGCGGGGCGTGACCGCTTTTCTCACCGTTCAGGAAGGTTGCGACAAGTTCTGCACCTTCTGCGTGGTGCCTTATACCCGCGGTTCGGAGGTCTCCCGGCCCGTCAGCCAGATCCTCGACGAGGCGATGAAGCTTGTCGACGCCGGTGTGCGTGAGATCACGCTGCTTGGCCAAAACGTCAATGCCTGGCGCTCGACGGGACCGAAGGGCGAGCAATGGGGGCTGGCGGAGCTTCTCTATCGCCTGGCCGAAATTCCCGGGCTTGCGCGCTTGCGCTACACGACAAGCCACCCGCGCGACATGGACGACCGCCTGATCGAGGCGCATCGCGATCTGCGCGCTTTGATGCCCTATCTGCATCTGCCCGTTCAGGCAGGGTCCGACCGCATCCTGAAAGCCATGAACCGCCGCCATACGGGCGCGGAATATTTGAGGCTTATCGAAAGAATCCGTGGCGCTCGCCCTGATATTGCCATGTCTGGGGATTTTATTGTCGGCTTCCCTGGCGAAACGGATCAAGACTTCGAAGACACACTCGCCATGGTGGAGGCGGTGAAATACGCGCAGGCCTTTTCGTTCAAATATTCGACGCGTCCTGGCACGCCCGGCGCCGATCTGACCGATCAGGTGCCGGAAGATGTGAAGGCCGAACGGCTGGAGAGATTGCAGGCGCTGCTCTTGAAACAGCAGAACGAATTCGCCCAGTCGCTCGTTGGAAAGACCATGGATGTGTTGCTGGAAAAGCCCGGTCGCATGCCCGGACAGCTGATTGGTCGTTCTCCTTGGCTGCAGTCTGTAAATCTTGATGCAAACGACATGAAAATCGGTGACATTATTCATGTACGAATCACCGCGACCGGTCCAAACAGCTTGTTTGCCGAGGTGGCATAGAGTTAGAGTTGGGAACCGGAACTGACCTCGGACAGGAGCCTGACCGCTTGAACGCACACGAATTGGTCTCACCTTCATCGCGCCAGCCACGCTCACCCGCGACCGACGCCAATCACTTCGTCCTCACGTTCGAGAATAACAGAATAGCCGGAGAGCTATTCGGTCAGTTCGATCAAAACCTGAAATTGCTGGAGCAGCGGCTCAAGATCGATGCCCGCCCACGCGGCAATTCGGTGGCGATTACGGGCGATGTGGTGGCCACCAACCAGGCCCGCCGCGCGCTGGATTTCCTCTATGAACGCCTGCTGAAGGGCGGCACCGCCGAACTTTCCGATGTCGAGGGTGCGATCCGCATGGCGGTCGCAGCAGACGATCAGTTGACCCTGCCGACGATGGAGCGCAAAGCCAAGGTGTCGATGGCCCAGATTTCTACCCGCAAGAAAACCATTGCCGCCCGCACGCCGACACAGGATGTCTATATGCGGGCGTTGGAACAGTCGGAGCTTGTCTTCGGTGTCGGACCAGCCGGTACGGGTAAGACCTATCTGGCCGTTGCCCATGCCGCCCAGCTTCTGGAGCGTGGCGCGGTGGATCGCATCGTTCTCTCTCGTCCTGCCGTCGAAGCGGGAGAGCGTCTGGGCTTCCTGCCAGGCGACATGAAGGAAAAGGTCGATCCCTACCTTCGTCCGCTTTATGATGCGCTCTATGACATGATGCCGGGCGACAAGGTGGAGCGGGCCATCCAGGCCGGCGTCATCGAAATCGCACCGCTCGCATTCATGCGTGGTCGCACACTGGCAAACGCCGCCGTCATTCTCGACGAGGCGCAGAACACCACGACCATGCAGATGAAGATGTTCCTGACCCGTCTGGGCGAGAACGGCCGCATGATCGTGACGGGCGACCCGAGCCAGGTCGACCTTCCGCGTGGCGTCAAATCCGGTCTGGTCGAGGCCTTGCAGATCCTTGGCGACGTCGAAGGCGTCTCCGTGGTTCGCTTCAAGGATGTCGACGTTGTGCGTCACCCGATGGTGGCGCGTATCGTCAAGGCTTACGAATCCCATACGGCTGTGCCGGATGAGAGCTTGCCGAGACAAGGTTACTAAAAGCCGAGACGATGACGGTTCTGGATATTCAAATCTCTGTCGAGGCCGATGACTGGCCCTCGGAGGAAGAGCTTTTTGCCTTCAGCACGAAAGTGCTGGAGGCCACTGTTTCCTATCTGAAAGAAGAAGAGCAGCAGCCGTTCCCTGCCATGCCGGTGGAAGTGTCGCTGGTTTTTACCGATGACGCCGCCATCAAGGAAATAAATGCGCAATGGCGTAATAAGGATAAGGCGACGAATGTCCTGTCTTTTCCGGCCTTTCCGCTGGAGCCGGGCGGCATGCCGGGCCCGATGCTTGGCGATATCGTCATCGCACATGAAACTGTCATGCGCGAAGCCTTTGATCTCGAGAAGAGTTTCGAGGATCATTTGACCCATCTGCTGGTGCATGGATGTCTGCATCTTTTCGGTTATGACCACATGGAAACCGAAGAGGCGGAAGAAATGGAGGGGCTTGAGACTCGCATTTTGGCGACTCTTGGCCTATCTGATCCCTATGCGGGTCAGGACCCGCTTTGATCGAACTGTTTGGGACAATGAACGAACATTCTGCAAGACCGCCCCAAGAGGGCAAGGACGCCGGGGAACAATCCTCATCGGAGGAGGGCAGTAGTCCGTTACGTCAGGACTATCAAGCAAAGCCCCGCTCGACCATCTGGTCGAGAATTTCCCGGATCTTAAAGCCCTCGCAGGGCGAGCGTCTTCGTGAAGATCTGACCGACGCGCTGATGACCGATACTGATATCGGCGCCGCCTTCACGCCCGACGAGCGGGCGATGCTCAACAATATTCTCCGCTTCAGAGAAGTCACGGTCGAGGACATCATGATCCCGCGCGTCGATATTGACGGGCTCGATCAGGAAACCACGATCGGTGAAGCGATGATCCGCTTCGAGGCGACGGGCCGCTCGCGTATGCCGGTCTATGACGAGACCCTCGACGATCCGAAGGGCATGATCCATATCCGTGATCTCTTGTCCTATGTGGGCAAGCAGGCGCGCAACAAGCGCCGTAGCGGCACGCGCGCGCCAGCCAATGGCGAGGCGAAGGCTCCGCGAACGCCGCGCGCCAACTTCGATCTTGCGCGCGTCGATCTCGAGACGACGCTGGCCGAAGCCGGGATCATTCGTAAGATCCTGTTCGCGCCTCCCTCGATGCTCGCTTCGGATATGCTCAAAACCATGCAGGCGCAGCGCACCCAGCTTGCGCTGATCATCGACGAATATGGCGGTACCGACGGACTTGTTTCCCACGAAGACATCGTGGAAATGCTCATCGGCGACATTGACGATGAGCACGACAAGGATGAGGCGATGTTCGTCCGTGTATCGTCGGATGTCCTGATCGCCGATGCCCGTATCGAACTGGGGGATCTCGCTCAGGCGCTCGGTCCGGATTTTGACGTTCGGGAACATGCTGAGGAAATCGATACGCTGGGCGGTCTCGTCTTCTTTGCGCTTGGCCGCATCCCTTCGAAGGGTGAGGTGGTGCGTGCGGTGCCGGGATTTGAGTTCCAAATTCTCGATGCCGATAATCGCCGCATCAAGCGCGTGCGCATCCTTCGCGACGAGTCCTCCACCGGCGAGGATGATCAAGCACCCGCGCCCGTCGTAACCAGCGAGATGATCGCGCTTCCTGCTCCATCCGATACCACGGACAAGGCTACGGTTTGACGGCTTGCGTCCCGGGCATCAGGGTCCGGGATTCTTATTTTCCAACAACCGAATAGATGAGACCGCTGCAATTCGCGGATTGCACAGACACGCCACCGCTGTCCTGTGGACGTTCGATTTTTTTTACAGTAAGTCGGAAGAGCATGCCGCATAACTATTCAGCGTTCGGCAGCCGAAACACGATCAGTGGTCTCTCCGACCGCGCGCGTTTCGAAGGCAAGTCACGTTCTGGTATCCGCTTTCCGGTTTCGCGTTGCTGAACGGTGCCCCTCAAGGAGATTGATACTGTATGGAGCGGCTCGCGGGCACGATCATGTTGAGCGGTGGCTTCAGCCGCGTTCTCATTGCATTTCTGGCCGGCGCCATCGGTGCGCTCGCCCTGCCACCGATCGGTTTCTTCGCCAGCCTCTTCGTCTCCTTTACCCTTCTGGTCTGGCTGATTGACGGCACCACGGGAAGCCCCGATGGTGGCAGCGTGTCTCGCGCCTTCAGAGCGTTTCTGCTCGGCTGGATTTTTGGCTTTGGCTATTTCGTTGCGGGCCTATGGTGGCTCGGAAATGCGCTACTTCTGGAGGCTGACGAGTTTGCCTGGGCTTTGCCGCTTGCAATCCTCGGGCTGCCCGCCTTTCTCGCGCTCTTCTACGGTCTTGCCGTGATGCTCGCCAATAGCCTCTGGTCGGACGGCTGGGGCAGGCTTGCGGCTCTTGCCGCGGCTTTTGGACTGGTGGAATGGTTGCGCAGCTTCGTTGCCACCGGCTTTCCCTGGAACGCTATCGGCTACGGGATGATGCCGGTTCCGTTGATGATGCAGAGTTCCAACCTGATCGGCATCTTCGGCATGTCGATGCTGGCGGTCTTCGTTTTTTCCAGCCCCGCCCTTTTGGGAACCCGTCGTGGCATGGTGCCGGGCCTCACTCTCGCGGTCCTGCTGCTGGCAGGCCATCTCGGTTACGGCTTTTATCGTCAGCATCAGCCACTGTCGGAGCCAGCCCCGGACGCGGTCACGGTGCGCATCGTTCAGCCGGGTATCGACCAGTCCCGCAAAATGCTGAATGCCGATCGGGCGGAGATCTTTCAGGAGCATCTTCGCCTCTCGGCGCTCCCGCCAACGCCCGGCAAGAAGCGGCCCGACATCATTGTCTGGCCGGAGACCTCCGTTCCCTTCATCCTGACACAGAACCCGGACGCGCTGGAGGAAATCGCCAAGACGCTGGAGGACGGTCAGATCTTGCTGACTGGAGCGGTGCGCATGGAGGATGCGGGAGCAGGGCATCCGCCGCGCTATTACAACTCCGTCTATGCCGTAGACAGTGAGGGCCATATCATTGGCGCCACCGACAAGGTGCATCTCGTGCCGTTTGGCGAGTATGTGCCCTTCGAAGACATACTGCGCCGCTTCGATATCGAGAATATCGTCAACCTGCCTGGCGGTTTCTCGCCGGCGGCAAGCCGGACACCCATCATTCTTCCATCCGGCAAAAAGCTTTATTCCTTCATCTGCTACGAAATCATCTTCCCCGATGAAGTACCGGCCGACATCGCCTCGTCCGAGGCGATCCTGAATGTCACCAATGACGGCTGGTTTGGCGATACCCCAGGTCCCTATCAGCACTTCCAGCAGGCACGTGTGCGCGCTGTGGAAACCGGCTTGCCGGTGATTCGAGCAGCCAACACTGGCATTTCCGCCATCATTGATCCGTTAGGTGGTATCGAGGCTGGTCTTGACTATGGTCAAAAGGGTATAATCGACGCCACTTTAAGTAGTACGGCAACGGACGCGCTCAGCGGCAATGCCCGTAAAACGAACTTTTGGTTGTTGTTTATAACAATGTTGATCGTGGCGCTGTTTTCTCGGTATGGTTTAGTCAGCCGCAAGAATTGACCGAAAACCCCTGAAATTGCATAGTGCGATTGTAGGGTTGTACAACGCAAGTGATATGAAGGAATGTTGCACTGATCCGACCTCTACGGTTTTGCGTTAATGTGTAACAATCACCGACAACAGGATGTCAGGACTAACATATGACCGAAAATAAGAAGAAGCCGAACCCAATCGACATTCATGTCGGAAGCCGTATCCGGCTGCGCCGCACCATGCTGGGCATGAGCCAGGAGAAGCTGGGTGAAAGCCTTGGAATTACCTTCCAGCAGATTCAGAAATATGAAAAGGGCACCAACCGCGTTGGCGCCAGCCGCCTTCAGAACATCTCCGCCATTCTGAACGTTCCGGTCTCTTTCTTCTTCGAAGATGCACCGGGCGCTGAGCCAGCCTCCGCTTCCGGCTCCGCCGAAGCGTCGAGCTCCAACTATGTGGTGGATTTCCTCTCCTCGTCCGAGGGACTGCAGCTCAACCGCGCCTTCGTGAAGATCAACGATCCGAAGGTCCGCCGCCGCATCGTCGATCTGGTCAAGGCGCTGGCCGCTGAAGGCGACGCCGAGTAAGCGACCTGCAATCGGTTTCAATACCCTCTTGAACGGCCTTTCGGGGCCGTTTTTTGTTGCTGAATTGCAGAAATGAAATTCCGATATAAAGATATATTTATGTCGTTCTGTCCTTGTTTTTTCCGATGAAATGAATAACAAACGCACAGACCTGTTCTTTGAGGGGAATCCCGCATGCGCGCCAACTACCTGTTCACCAGCGAATCCGTTGCTGAAGGTCATCCTGACAAGGTTTGCGACCGAATTTCCGATGAAATCGTCGATCTGATTTATCGTGAAGCGACCAAGACCGGCGTTGACCCATGGACCGTTCGCATCGCTTGCGAAACGCTTGCCACCACCAACCGCGTGGTGATCGCTGGCGAAGTGCGCGTTCCCGACACGCTGCTGAAGAAGGACAAGGACGGCAACGTCGTCAAGGATGCCGCTGGCCATCCGATGATCAACCCTTCCAAGTTCAAGTCCGCGGCGCGCAAGGCAATCCGCGACATCGGTTACGAGCAGGACGGCTTCCACTGGAAGACCGCAAAGATCGATGTGCTGCTTCACCCGCAGTCTGCCGATATCGCGCAGGGCGTTGATAACGCCGCCGACAAGCAGGGCGACGAAGGTGCGGGCGACCAGGGCATCATGTTCGGTTACGCCTGCAAGGAAACACCGGAGCTGATGCCAGCGCCGATCTATTATTCCCACCGTATCCTTCAGTTGCTCGCCACTGCGCGCAAGAGTGGCGAAGGCGAAGCTGCAAAGCTCGGCCCCGATGCCAAGAGCCAGGTGACCGTTCGCTATGTCGACGGAAAGGCGTCCGAAGCGGTTTCCATCGTGCTTTCGACCCAGCATCTCGATGCAAGCTGGGATTCCAAGAAGGTTCGCTCTGTTGTCGAACCCTACATCCGTGAAGCGCTTGGCGATCTGAAAATTGCCGACGATTGCAAGTGGTACATCAATCCCACGGGCAAGTTCGTGATCGGCGGTCCTGACGGCGATGCTGGCCTGACCGGCCGCAAGATCATCGTCGACACCTACGGTGGCGCAGCTCCGCACGGCGGTGGCGCATTCTCCGGTAAGGATACGACGAAGGTCGACCGTTCCGCAGCCTACGCCGCTCGCTATCTGGCAAAGAACGTGGTCGCCGCCGGTCTTGCCGAGCGTTGCACCATTCAGCTCTCCTACGCCATCGGCGTCGCACAGCCGCTGTCTGTCTATGTCGATCTGCATCAGACGGGTAAGGTGAGCGAAGACGAAGTCGAAGCCGCGATCCGCAAGGTCATGGACCTGTCGCCATCGGGCATCCGCCGTCACCTCGACCTCAACAAGCCGATCTATGCCAAGACGTCATCCTACGGCCATTTCGGCCGCAAGGCTGGCCGTGACGGTTCCTTCTCCTGGGAGAAGATCGATCTGGTCAAGCCGCTCAAGGATGCGCTGAAGGCCGCTTGAGGTCATCGGCTCGAAACATCCCCCTCTCCTCAACTCCGGTCTTGCCATATGAGACCGTTTAGGGGATAGGGTCTGAAAACTTGAAACCCGCGCAATACCGATGAAACGGTAAGGTGCGGGTTCATCTATTTTGCTTGAGAGAGTTCACGATGACGGAAGAGCGGCGTTCACGATCGACGGAAGCGTTCTATGGCAGGCGCAAGGGCAAGCCGCTGCGCAACCAGCAGGTGGAGAGCATCGAGAACCTTCTGCCGCTGCTGAAAGTCGATCTTGCAACACCAGCGCCGAAGCCGCTGGCTGCACTCTTCCCCGCCGATGTCAAATCCATCCGCCTGGAAATCGGTTTCGGCGGTGGCGAGCATCTGGTTCATCGCGCCGCCGAAAATCCCTCTACGGGCTTCATCGGCGTGGAGCCCTTCGTCAACTCGATGGCGAAGCTTCTTGGTGCCGTCAAAGAGCGCGAGTTGATGAATATCCGCCTCTATGACGACGACGCCACCCAACTGCTGGACTGGCTCCCAGATGAATGCATCGATCATATCGATCTTCTCTATCCAGACCCTTGGCCGAAGAAGAAGCACTGGAAGCGCCGCTTCGTCTCTGATGTCAATCTTGCCCGCTTCCACCGCGTGCTGAAGCCCGGTGGCAAGTTCTGCTTCGCCTCCGACATCGACACTTACATCAACTGGACGCTACAGCACTGCGCTCGGCACGGCGGCTTCGAATGGACGGCCAAGACCTCCGCCGACTGGCTGACGCCTTACGACAATTGGCCGGGGACCCGCTACGAGAACAAGGCCAAACGCGAGGGGCGGACTTCCGCCTATCTCACCTTCCTCAAAGTCTGATCTTAGACTTTCATGATCGCTGGTCCTGCTGCGCTGTAGGGCTTTAGCAGTTTGTCCGGTACGTCCGCATCCACGACAAGAGTGGTAATCTCGCTCAATGCCAAGACGAGGTAGGGTGAGGCGGCGCCGATCTTGTCCTCCGTCGCAACCAGGATCGTCTCGGCGCATTGGCGGGCGATCAACCTTTTGATTGCTGCCTCCTCGCGGTTTCCTGTGGTCGCGCCGGTCTCTGGGTGGATACCGGTCGCGCCGAGGAAGAACAGATCGGCGCGAATGCCAGAAATGGTTTCCGCGCTCGCGGCTCCCATCGACACGATCGAGTGCTTGAAAAGCCGTCCCCCGATCAACTCCACCTCGACTGACGGATGATGCGCCAGTTCCACGGCGATGCTGGGACTATGCGTGACGATGGTCGCCGCTAGGTTCTGCGGCAGATGGCGGGCAAGCTGGAGATTGGTCGTGCCGCCGTCGAGGAAGACGATCTGCCCCGGCTTGATCAATCTGGCTGCGGCTCGGCCAAGCTTTTCCTTGGCGGAGGATGCCATCTGTTCGCGCGCACGATAATCGGCAACCGCCGGTGAGGATGGCAGCGCGCCACCGTGAACCCTTTGCAACAGTCCATCCTTGGCAAGTTCCCGCAGGTCTCGACGAATGGTGTCTTCGGAGACGCCTAGCTCTTCGGCGAAGCTCTTTGCGACGATCCGACCGTCCCGCTGGAGGACGTGCTGAATGAGGGTCTTTCGTTCCGATGTCAGCATGCGACTTTCGCCTTTGCACGAATTTTCTTGACTCTGCATGAATTTGCACGAAATTGCCAATGTGTCCACGGCCGTTTGGATCTAGCCACAGGGAAGTTTCATGAGTATCGCGCACCGCATCAAGGTCGAGGACGTCAAGGTTCTCTCGAATGACTGGTATCTTCTGAAGAAAACCACCTTCTCTTTCCTGCGCGAGGACGGCACCTGGCAGAAGCAATCGCGGGAAACCTATGATCGCGGCAATGGCGCGACGATCCTGCTTTATGACCGGGAGCGCCGGACGGTCATCCTGACGAAACAGTTCCGCTATCCGGCCTTCATCAACGGCCATGACGATCTTCTCATCGAAACCCCGGCGGGCCTTTTGGACAATGCCGAACCGGAAGCGCGCATCCGTGCGGAAACCGAGGAAGAAACGGGCTTCAAGGTGCGCGATGTTCGCCAGGTCTTCGATGCCTTCATGAGCCCAGGCTCCGTCACCGAGAGGCTGCATTTCTTCGTCGGCGAATATGAGCCTAGTGACAGAACCTCAGCCGGTGGCGGAAATGAAGACGAGGGCGAGGATATTGCCGTCATGGAAGTGGGGATCGATGAGGCGATCAGCATGATCACCTCAGGCGTCATCCGCGACGGCAAGACCATCATGCTGCTGCAATACGCCGCCCTCAACCTGTTCAAGCATGCTTGATCGGATGCGAGGGCGAGCGGAGTTCCGTTCTATTAAAGCTGCGCGTCCACATCCGCCGCTGCGGGGATAGACGGCTGAGCGCCCTCACGGGTGCAGGCCAGCGAACCGGCGACAGCGGCACGGCGAAGTGCCTTCTCGAAGTCCATTCCGGCGTCGAGGCTGGCAGCGAGATAACCGCAGAACGTATCGCCTGCACCCACCGTATCGACGGGCTCGATCTTCAGGCCCATCGACTTGAAAAGCTTGCCGTTGCGAATAGCGATGACACCGTCGGCGCCAAGCGTGACGATCATCGTCTGGCCAGTCTCCGCGTGCAGCGCGGTCAATTCCTTTTCCCGATCGGCGGAGGACAGTCCATTCTTGCCGATCAACAGCTCGAACTCGGTCTCGTTGGCGATAACGATATTGGCAAGCTTGGAAAGGCGGGCCGCATCGGCTGTCAGCGGAGCGGTGTTGATGATCGTCGTGACACGCTTGGCTTTCGCGGCCTTTAAAGAAGCCTCGATGGCATCGGCCGGAATTTCGAATTGCAGCATCAGCGTATCGCCCTCGGCCATTTCAGACACGGCGCGCTCGGCATCCTGCGGCGATACGGTGCCGTTGGCAGCGGGAATGACTGAGATCATGTTCTCGCCGCCCTCGCCAATCAGGATCACCGCAGTGCCCGTTGGTTCCGCAACGGTCTTCACCAGAGACAGATTCGTTCGCGCATCGCGCAGCAAGGTCAGCGCGGGAGCGGCAAAGGTGTCGTCACCAATAGCGCCTGCCATCTTCACCTCGGCACCGGCGCGACGTGCGGCCAGCGCCTGATTGGCACCCTTCCCGCCCGCGGCGGTGGAAAAGCTTTTGCCGGTGACGGTCTCGCCCGGCTTCGGCAGGCGTTCGGAGGTGGCGACGAGATCCATGTTGATGGAGCCGAAAACAGTAATCATGCGAGGCTGATCCAAAAGGCAAAGACGTTGACAGTGCCGACAGTGCTACCGCATCGAGATCGAAATCGGAAATCGATTTTGCGAGGGTGGCAATGTTCGGCTGTTTCAGCGCCGCCTATTCGTCATCCACCACGCGCAGCTTGGCGGCACCCGCGCGAGCATCGGCGATACGACGCAAATGCTCGACCTCCGAATGCGGAATGTCCTTGGTGCTTGTCGAAAAATCGAGGCTCTCGATCTTGCCGCCGCGTGCTAGAACCTTTTCCGACGAGGTCAGCATCATTTCGACATCGCGCTGCGCCTGGCCGAAATGCGTCTGGAGCTTACGGGTGCGCTCATCCAGGCGCCGCACATCGTCCATTAACAGGGCCACTTCGCCCTGAATCAGGTGAGCCTGCTCCCGCATCCGCTGATCCTTCAATACCGATTGAATGACCTGGACCGACAGCATCAGAAGCGATGGGGACACGATCACCACGCGAGCGCGGTGGGCGCGCTGCACCAGATATTCGAAATGCTGATGAATATCGGCAAAGATCGATTCCGACGGCACGAAGATGAAAGCGGTATCCTGCGTCTCCCCAGGGATCAGATACTTTTCCGCCACATCGCGGATATGAACTTCCATGTCTCGGCGGAACTGCTGAGTCGCCGCGCGCTTGGCTTCCGGGGATTCATCCGCCTTCAACGCATTCCAGGCCTCGAGAGGAAACTTCGCGTCGATCACCAGCGACGGTGCATTGTTCGGCATCTTGATCATGCAGTCCGGGCGGAAGCCGTTCGAAAGCGTTGGTTGAAGCTGGTAGGAACCAGACGGCAGCGCATCGGCAATCAGCGCTTCCATACGAGCCTGTCCAAAGGCACCGCGCGTCTGTTTGTTGGACAGGATGGCTTGAAGCCCGATCACATCCTTGGCGAGATCCTGAATGTTGCCCTGCGCCGCGTCGATCACCGCAAGGCGTTCCTGCAGCTTGCTAAGGTTCTCATGCGTCGAGCGGGTCTGTTCCGTCAGTGTCGTTCCAAGCCGCTGCGACATGCCGTCCAATCGCTCGTTCAACGTCTGGCTCATCTCGTTTTGCCGCGCAGAGAAAGCTTCTGCCATGGCCGCGATGCGGCCTTGCAGCTCTGTCTGGGTCTTTAGAAGCTCGGTCAGTTCTTCCCGCGGCTGATCCGGTGCTGCCGGTTTGCGCAGGAGAAAGAGGACGGCCACGAGACAGGAAAAGGCAAGAACGACAAGCAGCGCGCCGATCGAGATGTTGACCGTTCCGACACTGAAAGCCGTCTGACCGAGAGCATTGAGATCGATGTTCATAAGGCAATCTAGCAGAGTTATTCTGATTCGTACAAAACAAGAACATGTCCGCGGCGAAAATGAGTCGGCTATCGAGTCTCGGCGTTGAATCGACCGTATTTTTTCGTTTCCTCGGCTGATCAGATGGGTTATGGGAAGCCATGACGATCAAGCCTCTTATCATTTTGCCCGATCCGCTGCTGCGCCAGCAATCCAAGCCTGTCGAGACCGTGGATTCGGAAATCCAGCGCCTGGCAGACGACATGCTGGAAACCATGTATGACGCGCCGGGCATCGGCCTTGCCGCGATCCAGGTGGGGGTTCCGCGCCGGATGCTGGTGATCGACCTCTCGCGCGACGATGAGGAAAACAAGCCACTCGTCTTTATCAATCCGGAAATCCTCAAAGTGTCGGACGAGGTCTCGACCTATGAAGAGGGCTGCCTCTCGATCCCCGATTATTACGCCGAAGTCGAACGCCCTGCCTCTTTGACGGTTGGATATGTGGATCGGGACGGCAAGCAGCAGACGGTCGAGGCGGATGGTCTTCTCGCCACCTGCCTGCAGCATGAGATCGACCATTTGAACGGCGTGCTCTTCATCGACCACATCTCGCGGCTGAAGCGTGACATGGTCATCAAGAAATTCACCAAGCTGGCCCGCGCCAAGGTCTGATCCGGTCGGCCGAGAGGCCGCTTGGTCTGATCAGCAGGGCAGGGGGCAACAATGGCTCTTCGCATCATCTTTATGGGAACGCCGGAGTTTTCGGTTCCCACGCTGCGCGCGCTGAAAGAAGCGGGCCACGATGTGGTGGCGGTCTATACGCAGCCGCCCCGCCCAGGCGGTCGCCGCGGACTGGATCTGCAAAAATCCCCCGTGCATCAGGCCGCAGAGCTTTTGGGCACTCCGGTTCTGACCCCGCTGAATTTCAAGGCGGAGGACGATCGCCAGCAATTTGCTGAATTCGATGCCGATGTCGCGGTGGTCGTCGCCTATGGCCTTCTGCTGCCCGAGGCGATTTTGAACGGCACACGGCTTGGCTGTTACAATGGCCATGCCTCTCTTCTGCCCCGCTGGCGCGGTGCGGCCCCCATCCAGCGCGCGATCATGGCGGGCGATGCCGAAACCGGTATGATGGTGATGAAGATGGAAAAGGGGCTGGATACCGGCCCCGTCGCGTTGACCGCCCGTGTCGCTATCGATGAGAACATGACGGCTGGCGAGCTGCATGACGCCCTGATGCTGAAGGGTGCGCGCTTGATGCGTGACGCCATGGCAAAGCTTGAAAATGATGATCTGCCGCTGACGGTGCAGCCCGAAGACGGCGTTCTCTACGCTGCCAAGATCGACAAGGCGGAAACGCGGATCGATTTCTCCCGTCCATCGCGGGATGTCCACAACCACATTCGTGGTCTCTCGCCCTTTCCCGGCGCCTGGTTCGAACTGGAGATCGGCGGCAAGCCTGAACGCGTCAAGGTATTGGCAAGCGAGCGGGCGGAAGGCATGGGGGAGGCCGGTTCCGTGCTGGATGACCAACTGACGATTGCCTGCGGCAGCGGCGCCGTGCGTTTGACAAAGCTGCAAAAGGCTGGCGGTAAGCCGACGCTGGCGGCAGACTTCCTGCGCGGAACGCCTGTTCCCGTCGGAACGAGGCTGTAGCGGATGCCGCGTTTTCGCATGACCGTTGAATATGACGGTACCCCCTATGTTGGCTGGCAGAGGCAGGACAATGGCAGGTCCGTTCAGGGTGCACTCGAAGCGGCAGTCCTGTCGCTCACGGGCGAAAAGGTCGGCATTCGTGGGGCAGGCAGAACCGATTCCGGCGTGCATGCGGTCGGTCAGGTCACCCATGTGGATCTTGTGCGCGACTGGCAGCCATATAAGCTTCGCAACGCGCTGAACGCCCATCTGGCAATGGCAGGCGATGCGGTCTCGGTGCTCGACGTGGCAGCGGTGACGGAGGATTTCGACGCCCGCTTTTCCGCCATCCGTCGCCACTATCTCTATCGCATCATTTCGCGGAAATCGCGCCTGGCGCTGGAACACAAGCGGGCGTGGTGGGTCTCGAAAGACCTGGACCATGAGAGAATGCATGCGGCCGCACAGACGCTGGTGGGACGGCATGACTTCACCACCTTCCGCTCGGTGCATTGCCAGGCCAACAGTCCCGTCCGCACGCTGGACCGTCTCGATGTGACACGCACCGGCGATCTGATCGAAATTCGCGCAACGGCACAGAGCTTCCTGCACAACCAGATCCGCTCCTTTGCCGGCACGCTGAAGCTCGCGGGTGAGGGCGCCATGACGCCCGACGACGTGCGCGCTGCACTCGAGGCGCGAGACCGCAAGGCCTGCGGCCCCGTTGCGCCGCCAGAAGGGCTCTATTTCATGCAGGTGGATTACCCGGCGGTCATACCGCCGCGGCAACCGCCGGCAGCGGAAGCAGAGAGCGGAGACGCCTGACCCTTCGGGCAGGCGATTACGTCGGGTATACGCCGAGAAAGCGCTGCAGCATCTCCGACAGGATCATCCCCGGCACAAGCAGGGTCATGACCAATGCCGTGACCAGGAGCGGTTGGTCGCGCACGAAAAACCGCACGATCCTCGAGAATGTGAAGACGAGCGTCAGCAGCAGCGCAAACCAGAGGATTGCGACAAGCCCGTGCAAGGCGGGCAGTAGCAGCGCGATCAGGATCAGAAGCGAATAGGCGTAGGAGAAGGGCAGTGACAACCAGTTCGCCACCACGATGATGGCTTGAAACTTGTCTCTCGCTCCAAAAGCATAAAGCAGTACGCCGATCAGGATCAGCGGCACCATCCAGCAGATCGCTTCGACGATGGCGAGACGGACGAAGAAGATCGCGCCGGTGTGCACACCTTGCGGCAGGCCGGAGAGATAGGCCTCATGCCACCAATACCAGGAGAGCGCCATGGAGGGCAGGCACCAGAGGGCCGCGTAGAACGAGCGCAGCATGCCGCGGTCGCTGATATCGAGAAGGCGCAGGCCCTCCTTATTGCCGAGAAACAGCAACCACAACCCGCGCAGATAAATGGCGACTTCACTCCGTGGCGGCATGGCCGAACCAGCGTTCGATGAAGGTTTCATAGATGCGTGTCAGCGTTTCAAGGTCCGCTACCGCTACACGCTCATCGACCATATGCATGGTTTGCCCGACGAGACCGAACTCCACCACAGGGCAATAATCCTTGATGAAGCGGGCATCGGACGTGCCACCGGTCGTCGAAAGCTTCGGCTCCAGTCCCGTGACCTCGGCCACTGCGCCCGAAAGCGAGGAGATCAGCGCATTGTTGCGCGTCAGGAAGACGTGGCTTGGCCGGTCGGCCCAGACGATCTCGTAATTTACGGGCGTACGATCCGGGCGGAGCGCGCCGTCGACTGCAGCCGCATCCAGACGGCGGATGATCTCCGCTCGCAGCGTCTCCGCCGTCCATGTGTCATTGAAACGGATATTGAAGGACGCGGTCGCCCGTGCCGGTATGACGTTGGTCGCGGCGTTACCCGTGTCGATCGTCGTCACTTCGAGATTGGACGGCTGGAAATTGTCGGTGCCAGTGTCGAAAGGCGGGTCCATCAACGCCTGTGTCAATTGCAGCATGCCGCGAATGGGATTGTCGGCGAGGTGCGGGTAGGCGGCATGGCCTTGGACGCCATGCACGGTGATGCGGCCGGACAGCGAACCGCGCCGGCCAATCTTGATCATGTCGCCCAGCTGGTTCGGATTGGTCGGCTCGCCGACGACGCAGGCATCCCAGCTTTCACCCTTGGCGGCAGCCCATTCCAGAAGCTTCGAAGTGCCGTTGATCGACGGACCTTCTTCGTCACCGGTAATGAGGAAGGAAACCGAGCCCTGTGGCTTTCCATGCTTTTCGATGTGACGGGCGATAGCCGCGACGAAGCAGGCGATCCCACCCTTCATATCGACGGCACCGCGACCATACATCTCGCCGCGGTCAATCTCTGCGGCGAAAGGCGGATGGCTCCATGCCCCCTCGTCACCCATCGGCACCACATCCGTATGACCGGCAAACATCAGATGCGGTCCGTCGGTGCCAAGCCGCGCGTAGAGATTTTCCACGTTAGGCGTGCCGTCTTCCATCGCCACCATCCGCTCGACAGCAAAGCCCAGCGGCGACAACAATCTGTCGAGCAGGCTGAGCGCCCCGCCTTCCGCCGGTGTGACGGAAGGGCAGCGGATCAGTGCGGCAAGATTGGAGACGGGATCGGTGGCGTTCATGGGGGTTGTCTCTTCTATGCCAATCTACTCTGCGCCGGTTTGAGATTTAAAGCGTGGTCCAAGCAAAAGCGTGCAGCGGTTTTGCGATAACGACATGCGATAAAACAAGGACTAAAGCGTGTGAGCGAATCTGAAAAATCGCGACACGCTTTAGTCGCGCAGGAGTTCGTTGATACCGGTCTTGGAGCGCGTCTTCTCGTCAACGGTCTTGACGATGACCGCGCAGTAGAGGCCGGGGCCCGGCTCGCCATTCGGGAAGGGCTTCCCAGGCATGGTGCCGGCCACCACAACGGAATAGGGTGGCACTTCGCCATAAGAGATTTCACCGGTTGCGCGGTTCACGATCTTGGTGGACTTGCCGATATAGACGCCCATGCCAAGCACCGAGCCCTCGCGGATGATGCAGCCTTCAACGACTTCCGAGCGCGCGCCGATGAAGCAATTGTCCTCGATGATGGTCGGGCCCGCCTGGAGCGGCTCGAGAACGCCACCAATGCCAACGCCGCCCGAAAGGTGGACATGCTTGCCGATCTGCGCGCAGGAGCCGACGGTCGCCCATGTATCGACCATGGTGCCTTCATCGACATAGGCGCCGAGATTGACGAAAGATGGCATCAGCACGACGTTCTTCGCCACGTAGGCAGAGCGGCGGACAACGGCGTTCGGAACGGCGCGGAAGCCTGCGGCGCGAAACTGATTTTCACCCCAATTTTCGAACTTGGAGGGCACCTTATCCCACCAGGTGGATTCGCCCGGGCCACCGGTGACGATTTCCATATCGTTGAGGCGGAAGGAGAGCAGCACGGCTTTCTTCAGCCACTGGTTCACCTTCCAGTTGCCATTGGCCTCGCGCTCGGCCACGCGGGCCTCGCCTGCGTCGAGAAGATTCAGCGAGGTCTCGACCGCATCGCGAATTTCACCCTTCGTAGAGGTGTTCACGCTGTCGCGGTTTTCGAACGCGGTTTCGATGATGCTTTCGAGGGTGCCGAGATCCGAGCTGCTCATGAGAATTCCTTAAACTTCGCTGACTATCGTCATTTCAGGGAAACATCCGCACCGCTGGCCGGACACGGTCAATTGCTCTAAGCGAGTGTTTCAAGTGCGTCAATGCGATTTGGGCGATTTGACGCAAGCATCGGAAAGGCATGGAAATGGCGAAACTGAAAAACGGCAAGCTGCGGCGCAAAGATGGGGTTTGGGACCCGCTGAAAAGCAGTTCGGACGACAAGAACCAAGCCGAAGTTATTCCTAAGACACCGCAAAGCGCCTCGCCCTCCTACCGCCTTGCCTATACGGATACCGACTTCCTCTGCCGGGAAGAATTGCGCCCGATCCGCCTTCAGCTCGAATTGCTGAAACCGGAGATGATTCTCTCCGAACGCGGCATCAAATCGACGGTGGTGATGTTCGGCGGTGCGCGCATCCCCGAGCCCGGTGGCGCCGCATGGGCGGCGCGTAATGAGATGCAGAAGAAGAACCTTGAAGCAGCCTCTGTCTATTATGACGAGGCACGCAAGTTCGCGCAGTTATGTGCTGTCGAAGCGGAGAAATTCGATCACCGCGAATATGTCGTCATGACGGGCGGCGGGCCGGGCGTGATGGAAGCGGGCAACAGAGGTGCGTCGGAAGCGGGCGCGCCCTCCATTGGCCTCAACATCCTTCTGCCGCATGAGCAGGCGCCGAACCCCTATGTGACGCCAGAACTCAGCTTCAACTTCCACTATTTCGCTATCCGCAAGATGCACTTCCTCATGCGCGCCAAGGCCGTGGTCGTTTTCCCCGGCGGCTTCGGCACCATGGACGAGCTGTTCGAAACCGTGACGCTGATCCAGACCAAGCGCATGGCACCGATCCCACTCATCCTTTTCGGCAAGGATTTCTGGCACTCGATCATCAATTTCAAGGCCTTGGCTGATTTCGGCACGATTGCGCCGGACGATATAGACCTGTTCCACTTCGCCGAGACGGCCGAAGAAGCCTGGAAGATTGTCGCCGATTTCTACGAGCTATAAGGGCCGCCGTTTCTCGACGGGATAACATCGCACAAAAATGCCCGGGCTCGACTTTCGTGGAGCCCGGGCATGATGATCTGGAAGAGTGATCAGAGCCGCGCAAAGCGCTCCGTCAGAAGTGCGAAGAAGCCGTCGGCATCCACATCGCGGAAAACCTTGGCATTGACAGGACGGCTGGTGACCTTCCACCAATCGACCACGGTCATCCCCATGGTCAGCTCCGAAGACGTCTCGATTTCCACATTGCAATCGCGCCCAGCGAAGAGCTCGGGCTTGATGAGATAGGCAATGACGGTCGGATCATGCAGCGGGCCGCCATCGGAGCCGTATTTCTCCACATCGAAGCGCTCGAAGAATTCGAGCATCTCTGCCATTGCGATTGCCGGATGCGTGCCGATGTCACGGATGCGTGCAACACGCGCCTTGGTGGTCAACAGCTTGTGCGTCACATCGAGCGGCATCATCACGAGCGGAATGCCGGAGCGGAAGACGATCTCGGCTGCATGTGGATCGACATAGATGTTGAATTCAGCAGCCGGGGTGATGTTGCCACCCTCGAAGAAGCCGCCGCCCATCAGCACCAGTTCCTTTACCCGCGGGGCGATATCCGGCGCTTTCTGAAGGGCCGTCGCGACATTGGTCAGCGCGCCGAGCGTGCAAAGCGTCACCGTGCCTTCCGGCTCGCGACGAAGCGTGTCGATGATGAAATCCACCGCATGCTGTGACTGTGCAGCCAGTGTGGGCTCCGGCAACGTCGGGCCATCGAGGCCGGTGCTGCCATGCACATGCTCGGCGGTGATCGGCGCGCGCACCAGCGGACGCTCGCAGCCCTCATAGACCGGCACCTCAGGGCGATTGCACAGCTCCAGAATGATGCGGATGTTCCGGCTTGTCAGCTTCAGCGGCACATTGCCTGCCACGGCGCAAAGGCCAAGGATTTCGATCTCGTCGGGGCTCGCAAGAGCAAGCATGATCGCGGCTGCGTCGTCCTGCCCGGGATCGGTGTCGATAATGATTTTTCTGCGCTCGGCCATGGGAATCCTGTCTGTCTTGACTGACAGTCTTTTCAAGCTGCTTTTACCGCCTTGTCAATGGGCCTGTCAGGGGTAGACGGTTTTCGAAACGCCGTGTTCTTGCGTTCCGGGCGCCATGGTACCATATGCGAAAGAGCTGCCGAAACGGGGCTTGGCGACGCATTTACCGCGTGCGCCATAAGATCGTCGCTTGGATACAAGGACACGGGACTATGAGCCGCATGACACCCTTCACGCACCCGCTGATGCTTGGCTTTGACGCCATGGAAAAGACGCTGGAGCGCATGGCGAAATCGAATGACGGCTATCCGCCCTATAATATCGAGCGGCTGGCGGCGGTAGGGTCAAGCCCTGAGCGGCTGCGTATCACCATTGCGGTGGCCGGATTTGCCGAAGACGATCTCGATGTTACGACCGCGGACAATCAACTTGTCATTCGCGGGCGCCAGCAGGATCAGGAGAAGCGCGATTACCTTTATCGGGGGATCGCTGCGCGCCAGTTCCAGCGTGTTTTCGTACTGGCCGATGGGATGCAGGTGCATGATGCGCGGCTGAAGAACGGTCTGCTCTCCATCGAACTCACCCGCCCGGAAATCTCCAACGTGGTGAAGAAAATTAACATTTCCGTCTCACAGTGAGAGTCTGAGCATGTAGACCGATTCCGTTCGGCCTCTTGATCAAAGACCAACGCATCGGCGCAAAGATCCGAACGATCTTCGCAATGGACCGCGCGTCGATTTGAAATTCAGAGTGCCCAAATACGTCCTCAAAGGACGCAATGGCGCTCTATGGAGGCTGAAATATGCTTTTAAAAGAAGCGCATGCGCGCCTGACCAAATCCCAGTTGGCCCATCTCGGTGCGGGCGAAGTGGGCTACATTCGCAAGATGCGAGCCGAGCAAGTGATGAAGTGCTTCCCCGAGGCGCCCGAAATCGATCCCGGTCTTGATCTATGGGCTCTCTTTGGTGCGGACGGTACACCCATCCTCTTGACCGACAACCGGTCCAGTACCTTCTTCAAGGCTGCAGAAGACGAATTGCGGACCATCAGCCTGCACTGATTACATGTCTACAGCATCGGCCCGAAATCGGACTCGATTTTCAGAAAGCACGATGCGTCGATTCAAAAGGGTAAAGCGCCTTTTGGCGTCCAATAGGACGCACGGCGCTTTAGATGAGCGATCGGTCCTGGAGCCTTTCGTGGAAAGTAAAAAGGCCCACCCTGAGCTAGGGCGGGCCTCAAATGGTCTTGAAGGCTCGTTAGAGCCAGGGGCGATCCGGCATGTCGTCCACGCTGATAACGCCGTCATTGTTGCGGTCTAGACGCGTGAAGATCTTTTCGCCAGCGGCCATGAACTCCGGCTTGCTGAGCTGACCGTTGCCGTCCGTATCGGCTGAGGCGAACATGCCGCCCATCTTGCCCTTACGGTCTTTCCCCTTGCGTTCTTCGCGGGCTTCACGACGCTTTTCGCGGTCGCTATCCTTCTTGTCACCTTCGGCCTTCTTCTGCTCACCCTCGGTTGCAGCTTTTTCCGGTCGCGGATTGGCTTCCCGCCAGGCTTCCATTTTCGCCTTGCGGTAATCGCGCATTTCCTTCGGTGTAATAGAGCCGTCCTTGTCGGCGTCAATCTCGGTGAAAAGAGCCTCCTGACGGGCGTTGAACTCTTCCTTGCTGATCTTGCCGTCCTTGTTGGTATCGGCAACCTTCAAGAGATGAACGAACATCGGCTCGGGGCGCATGCGTGGTCCATCCCGGTCGGCCCCACCACGAGGAGCCGCCATCGTCATGGACGCAGTGGTGCTGAGCATCAGGGCAGCGCCAAGAGCGGTGATGGCGATCTTCCGTTTTAGCATATCAAAACCTTTCCATTGATGTCCCTCGCAAGACGCTAGAGGCGACGCTTCGTTCCCACCAGTTAAACATCCGTAATGAATATGAAATATCGGTAATATATGAAGTGCCTAAGCCTGCTTGGCTTGGAGCCCTGTCAGAAATTCCGACAGGTTGTCGGTGATGTAGTCAATGTGGTCATCCGTCTCAGCCGGGATTTCCCAGCGCTCCATCACGATGCCTTCGAAATTGCGCGGAACGAGAAGCACAGTCTTCATTCCCATCGCCTTCGGGGCCGTAAGATTGCGTGGCAGGTCCTCGAACATTGCCGCCCGCTTGGTGTCGAGCTGTTTCAGCGCGGCAAATTTCTCGTAGGTCTGGCCCGCTGGTTTCGGCAAATAGCCCGCAGCGACAATATCGAAAATATCTTCGAAGTGATCGAGGATACCCAATGCGCCAGCTGCGGCCTCAGCGTGCTTGACGCTGCCATTGGTCAAAATGAATTTGCGACCGGGCAGCGCCTTGATCGCCTCTCCAAGCTCCGGATCGGGAAGCAGGGCGGAGTAATCGATCGCATGTGCCTTTTCCAGAAAGTCGTTCGGATCGATACCGTAATGGATCATCAGCCCTTGAAGCGTCGTGCCATGCTCGTGGTAGTAGCGCTTCTGAAGAACGCGCGCCTCTTCCGGCTCCATCTGCAACAGCTCCGCCACATAGGCGGTCATGTTGCGGTCGATCTGGGAAAAGAGATTGATGTGATGCGGGTAGAGCGTGTTGTCGAGATCGAAGACCCACTCTGTGACATGGGCAAAATCGGCTGGCTCTGCGGTGTTCTTAGGCTTTGTGTTCATGCAACGCTTATGCCCGTTTCGCCACTCAAATAAAATCGAAAACGCGCCACCCGTGACGAAAACCGTCCTTGGCGGCGAACCTGCGCCAATGCTAATCGAAGGCATGGAATTGTGGATCGGGATCACCCTGGTCAGCGCCTTCTTGCAGAATCTGCGCTCGACCTTTCAAAAGCATCTGAAGAAGAGCATGGGCACCACAGGCGCCACCTTCGTGCGCTTCGGTTTCGGCATGCCCTTCGCGCTGACCTATCTCGCTATCCTGCATTTCGGGTTGGCAAGGCCGCTGCCGTCCATCAACGGAGCTTTCGTGTTGTGGTCCGCAGTTGGGTCGATGGCGCAGATCGGCGCGACCTTCCTGTTGGTGCATCTGTTTTCGTTCCGCAACTTCGCTGTCGGGACCGCTTACTCGCGCACAGAACCTGCCCAGGCGGCGCTCTTCGCCCTCGTCTTCGTCGGGGAAAGCGTCAGCGCCGGAACGCTCCTGGCCATCGCCATCTCGGTCTCCGGTGTCATGCTGATTTCGGTGGCGAGAACGGCACTCTCACCCGTCTCCATTATAACTTCCGTCTTCAGCCGAACCGCGGGGATCGGGCTTGCGTCGGGCGCACTCTTCGGCCTCTCCTCCGTCGCTTATCGTTCCGCATCGCTTTCGATAGCCGCAAGCCTGCCGGCACCCGATGCCATCATGCAGGCGAGCTTCACGCTGGTGGTGGTCATCGTGACGCAGACGGTCACGATGCTGATCTGGATCATGCTGCGGGAGCGGGAAGAATTGAGGCGCATCGCCAAGGCGTGGAAACCGGCAATCGCGGTCGGCTTCGTTGGAGCCACAGCCTCATTCGGCTGGTTCACCGCCATGACGCTGCAACAGGCTGCAGTCGTCAAGGCGCTGGCGCAGGTAGAGATGCTCTTTGCTTTCGCCTCGACGGTGTTTTTCTTCAAGGAAAAGATCAACAGTCTTGAACTGATCGGCTGCCTGTTGATCGTCCTTGGCGTGCTGGCACTTCTGGCCTTCGGGTAAGGGACGCCGAAGGCTTGTTCCTCAAGGCACGATCAGCGTGCCGGCGCCTTCCGTAAAGATTTCCAACAACACCGAATGCGCGGTCTTGCCATTCAAAATCACGACGCCCTGAACACCCGCCTTGATTGCCTCGATGCAGGTTTCCACCTTCGGGATCATCCCACCGGAAATCGTGCCGTCTTTGATCAGCGCCCTGGCCTGGGAGACCGTCAACTCCTTGATCAGCTCCTTGTTCTTATCGAGAACGCCCTCGACATCGGTCAGGAACAGCAGGCGGGTAGCATGCAGCGCACCGGCAATCGCGCCGGCGAATGTGTCGGCATTGATGTTGTAGGTCGCGCCGTCACGACCTGGTGCAACGGGTGCAATGACCGGGATCATTTCGGACTTCGCCAAAAGATCGAGCAGCGTGCGATCGACTTCGACCACTTCGCCGACGAAACCGAGATCGAGAACCCGCTCGATATTGCTGTCCGGGTCGATCACGGTCTTGCGCGCCTTTTCAGCGAAGACCATGTTGCCGTCCTTGCCGCAAAGGCCGATGGCCCATTCACCCGTTTGGTTGATGAGGGCGACGATCTCCTTGTTGATCGAGCCTGCCAGGACCATTTCGACGATCTCGACCGTCTTGGCGTCGGTAACGCGCAGGCCGCCTTCGAACTTCGATTCGATCCCCATTTTCGTCAGCATTGCGCCGATCTGTGGGCCGCCGCCATGGACGACGATGGGGTTGATGCCGGATTGCTTGAGAAGGGCGATATCTTCGGCGAAAGCTTTTCCAAGAGTGGTGTCGCCCATGGCGTGACCGCCATATTTTACGACGATTGTCTTGTTTTCATACTTCTGCATGAAGGGAAGGGCCTGAGCCAGAAGCCGGGCCTGCATTTCGCTTTCGAAACTCGCCATGAGAAAAACCTCGTCCTTGATTGCGCCGCTTGTAACGCAAGTTTTTGACGGATGAAACACGGATGGGGCAGGCGAGGAATATTAATTCGCAGAGGATGGCACATGCGCTGCCTAATCGGATTGACACGCGGGCGCATTCGGACCAGCCTTGTTCAGGGAGTCTGCGTCCGGCCGATCGAGGTTCGAATCGGCAGGCTGTCATGATGACGGTGGCGCGAAGCAGCGGAGTTTAACGAAGACATGGCCTTGCCGGATAAGGATATGCGCGGCGGTTTGAAGGATCAGGTGCTGGCGGGCAAATATGTGCTCGGCGCGCTGCCGGAAGACGTGAAAGCTGAGCTTGCCGAAAGGGTTCGTAGAGATCAGCAATTCGCCACCATCGTGCGACGCTGGGAAGACAATCTTGCCGAGACCGAAGTGCGAGAACAGCGTACCTTCGCATCCTACGTGGATGCCTCTATGGATCATGCGCTTCGCCGTTCGGATGACAAGCTGCATCGCAGCATTTATGGTCGTTTCGCCATTCTCACAGCTCTGTGGAACTCCACGCGCTTCTGGCGGATGACGACGCTTGCGGCCATTCTATGGGCCGGGGTGCTGCTCTTCACTGCTGTGTAAAGCGCGTCGCGAAAAAGTGTGCAGCGGTTTGCGATAACGGAACGCGATAACACAAAGAAGTAAAGCGTGAGGTGAGTCTAAAAGATCGCGACACGCTTTAAACAGTCCGAGCCCTGACACTGTCAGGGCTGCGGGTAGCCAACTGTTTTCAGGATTTCAGCGCGCAGTTCATCGAGACCAGCCGATTTTTCCGATGACGTTGCCAGAACTTCCGGGTAGGCGGCTGGCCGCTTGCGGATCTTTTCCAGTGTTTCACTGATGAGGCGAGGAACGGCGGGTTCCTTGATCTTGTCGGTCTTCGTCAAAACGATCTGATAGGAGACCGCCGCCTTGTCGAGAAGGCTCAAGACGTCCTCGTCATTCTTTTTGATACCATGGCGGGAATCGATCAGCACATAGACGCGCTTCAGTGTTGCCCGGCCACGCAAATAATCGAAGACGAGCTTGGTCCAGTTATCGACCTGATCCTTGGGCGCCTGTGCGTAGCCATAGCCCGGCATGTCGACCAGCGCCATCGGAGGCAGATCGTCTCCAGCGCCGGAATAGCCCTCTGGCACGAAGTAGTTGAGTTCCTGTGTGCGGCCAGGCGTGTTCGATGTGCGGGCCAGTCCCTTGTGACCGACAAGCGCATTGATCAGCGAAGACTTGCCGACATTCGAACGCCCGGCGAAAGCGATTTCTGCCGGGCCTTCGGGAGGAAGGAACTTCATGGCCGGAACGCCGCGGATGAAAATCCACGGCCTTCCGAAGAGGGGCTTGTCAGCCGTCATTTGGATTGCACCGGCTTTCGTTTGAACAACCCTTTGATATTGTCAAAGAGTTCGATCTTGGCACCGTGGCGCTTCATGATCACGGCCTGCTGCGAGATCGACAGGGTGTTGTTCCATGCCCAGTAGATCACGAGACCGGCCGGGAAAGACGCGAGCATGAAGGTGAAGATCAGCGGCATCCAGGTGAAGATCATCGCCTGGGTCGGATCGGGCGGCGTCGGGTTCATGCGCATCTGCAGGAACATGGTGATGCCCATGATGATAGGCCAGACGCCGATCATCAGGAAGTGCGGCACGTCATAGGGCAGAAGACCAAACAGGTTGAAGAGCGAGGTCGGATCTGGCGCAGACAGGTCGTGGATCCAGCCGAAGAAAGGCGCGTGACGCATTTCGATGGTGACGTAGATGACCTTGTAGAGGGCGAAGAAGACCGGGATCTGCAGAAGCATCGGCCAGCAGCCGGCAATCGGATTGATCTTCTCTTCCTTGTAGAGCTGCATCATCGCCTGCTGCATGCCCATACGGTCGTCGCCGAACTTGGCTTTCAGCTCTTCGATCTTTGGCTGCATACGCTTCATGTTTGCCATGGAGGCATACTGCTTGCTGGCAAGCGGGAAGAACAGGAGCTTGACCACGATGGTGGTGAGCAGGATCGCCACGCCGAAGTTGCCAAAGTAACGGAAGAAGAAATCCATCAGTTTGAACATCGGCTTGGTGATGAAGTAGAACCAGCCCCAGTCGATCAGGAGGTCGAACTTCGGAATGGAATACTGCTTCTCGTAGCGATCGACCAGCGGCACTTCTTTCGCGCCGGCAAAGATCATGTTCTTCAGCTCGGTGGAAGCGCCCGGCGCCACCGTCAGGGCATCGCTGCGATAGTCGGCCTGATAACGCGGCTGACCATCGGTGAAGTGCGAGTAGCGGGTTTCGACAGCCTTGTCCTGCGGAGGAACGATCGCCGCCGCCCAGTACTTGTCTGTGATGCCGAGCCAGCCACCGGTTGCCTTCGGCAGGACATAGGGCTGTTCCTCGACCTTCTTATAGGTCTCTTCCGTCAGGCTGCCATCAGCACCGGCAACGCCCAGGAAGCCTTCGTGGATAACGAAGACGGGCGGGGTGACCGGCTTGTTGTTGCGGGTGATACGGCCATAGGCGGAAAGTGTGATTGCTTCCTGACCGGGGTTCTCGATCTTGTCGGTGACGGTGATCATATAGTGATCGTCGATCGAGATGGTGCGGTTGAAGACCACGCCCTTTTCGTTGGTGTAGGAAAGCGTGACCGGCGTCGTCTCGGTCAGCTTCGCACCGGCTGGCGCGGTCCAGACCGTGGTCGGGCCAGGCACGGAGCCAACGCCCTCATTGCCGATATAGCCGAGTTCGGTGAAGTAGCCGTCATGCGTCTCGGCGGGCGAGAGGAGCGTGATGATCGGGCTCGAGTTATCCACCGTCTCATGGTAGTCCTTCAGACGAACGTCATCGAGACGCGCACCCGTCAGATTGATGGAGCCGGCAATGGCGTTGGTGTCGATTTCGACGCGCGGCGTCTTCGCCAGCGCTTCGGCGCGCGTAATGGTCGTGGCCTGCTGGCTGGCGGTGCCGGGGAGAGTGCCGTTCGACGTTGTCGCCGGGGCGGACGAGCCGTCGGCGGGTGCCGTCGTGGTCTGTGTCTGTTGCGTGGCCTGCTGCGCCTGGCGTGCCTCTTCGGCGCGGCGCTGCTGCTCGATACGCGGGTTCATGTAGAGAAACTGCCAGGCAAGTACGATGACAACCGAAAGGGCGATCGCGATAAAGTAATTGCGGTTTTTTTCCATCATTCTTTCCTGGAGCGGGTCTCCCGGGAGCGTCCGTTTTTCGCGCGTCCCTCGATCCGCTCTATGAGCAAGTTTTCCAGTACGGCGAAGTCGGTATTCAATGCGTCCCTTCGGGCGACAATCACATAGTCATGCCCGGGTTTCATTGCAAACCCGGCAGAAAGCCTGACGGCTTCCCTGAGGCGGCGACGCATACGGTTGCGTTCCACCGCGTTTCCCTGGCGCTTCGTTACGGTAAAACCGACCCTGGGTTCGGTTTCAGGAGCCTGCCGATCCAGGACCTCCAGAAGAAAAGCGCTTCCACGCCTCTTTTCGCCCGCCTGAACGGCAAGGAAATCCGGCCGGTTTTTCAACCGACCGGGCATTTTCTTCTTATCTGTCATCTGCCGCGACTTTCATCGGGCAACCACTTGATTAAGCGGACAGACGTGCGCGACCGCGAGCGCGGCGAGCTGCAAGAACCTTGCGGCCGCCAGCTGTAGCCATGCGAGCACGGAAACCATGACGGCGCTTGCGAACAAGCTTGGACGGTTGGAAAGTACGCTTCGACATTTATTTAATACCGCGGGGTGCGGCCCTTCTTGACTTTGCCCTTATGGGCAAGAGCGTTTCGACTGATGCCCGGAAAGCCATCATAGACTGCAAAATGCCCGGACGTGCGGGCTTATAAGGGCTTATGGCCCGCAAAGTCAATTGGTGAACCGCATCACGCGCTCACAGCGCACGAACCGAAGGGCGCGGCTTTTCACAGCACGGTTGATCCTGCTCCCATGGGTTAGCTTTTCATTATTCTTGCACATAAGTGAAATCTGAAATTGTTTTTTAATTGGCCTTTAATAACGTTCTTGTGACCAGGCAGCCGGGGGGGGCTTTGCGCTCTTGGCTAGGGGGATCTGGGACACCGGGGGGAATTCGCAGTGAAAATTCGGAGCAAGATCAATCTTCTCGTTGGCTTTTTGAGCCTTGTCGCCTGTAGTATCGGCGGTCTTTCGATTTACGCCATCAACAAATATCAGACCCATGCGATCGCTCTGGATGCCGTTGCAGATCGTGCCCGCTTTGGCGAGACCCTCAACCGGCTGGTGACTGCGGTCGTCATGGAATCCCGTGGCGTATACGCGGCCAAGGACGTGGCGGCAGCTGCGAAGTTCGCCGATGGCATCATCACGAATCTGGACGCGATGGCGGCACTTTTAAAAGAGTGGAAGCCGCGTGTCCCGGCGTATCAGGCTGCTGCCTTCGACAATATCGAGAAACGCTTTGCCGAGTTTCGCGCCTTTCGCACAGAGACGGCCCGTCTTGGCCGCGAAGTCGGTCCTCAGGAAGCCAGCATCCAGGGCAACAACGAAGCCAACCGGGAAAACCGCAAGGCCTATCAAGGCGAAATCGACGCGGTGGTGAAGGGCGACCTTAAGGATCTCGACGCGATCAAGGCAGAGATTGAAGGCTTCGGCCATGTCATCTTTCTGGTTGTCGCTCTCGTCACTATCACTGGCGTCGGTGCTGGAGCCATCATCGGGCTTTATGTCGGATCCAGGCAGCTGAGTGCACCGATCCTGAAGGTGTCGGAGGTGATGAAGTCTGTCGCCGACGGTCATCTCGAAGCCCAGCTTCCTTATCTCGACCGTAAGGACGAGATTGGCGAAATGGCTTCGGCCGTCGAAGTCTTCAAACGCAATGGTTTGGATATGCGCCGCATGAATGCGCAGGAGACCGTCATGCGCGCCAAGAGCGACGATCTGCAGGCGGGCATGGCGGATGTGGTTGGCGCTGCGGCACAAGGCGATTTCAGCCGCCGCATCACCAAGGATTACGGCGACGACAACCTCAACCGTTTCGCAAAGACGATCAACGATCTTCTCGGCAGCGTCGATAGCGGCGTCTCCGAGGCAGGCCGCGTGATGGCCGACCTTGCGAAGGGCGATCTGACACGCGCCATGAACGGCGAATTCCATGGTGTGTTCGCTGAGCTTCAGGCCAACATCAACGACACGATGTCGAAGCTGAAAGCGACTATGGCGGAGGTGCGCGACAGCACCGGCGGCATCAATGACAATGCCAATGAGCTGCGCTCAGCGGCTGACGATCTGTCAAAGCGTACGGAGCAGCAGGCGGCAGCATTGGAGGAGACCTCCGCGGCACTGGACGAAATCACCGCCGTTGTGAAAAACTCTACCGCACGCGCTCAGGAAGCGAGCGCCATGGTGTCCGAAACGAAAGAGAAGACGGCCCATTCCGCGAAAGTGGTTCGCGATGCAGTCAGCGCTATGGGCCGGATCGAGCAGGCATCGCGTGAAATCAGCCAGATCATCAACGTCATCGATGAGATCGCATTCCAGACGAACCTTCTGGCTTTGAACGCAGGCGTTGAGGCCGCGCGTGCAGGTGAAGCGGGCAAGGGCTTCGCAGTCGTTGCGCAAGAGGTACGCGAACTCGCGCAGCGTTCGGCCAATGCCGCAAAGGACATCAAGGCGCTCATCACCAAATCTGGAGAGGAGGTCGGCAGTGGCGTGACGCTCGTTCGCCAGACGGGTGCGGCACTCGAAGACATCGAGACGCGCATCTTGAGCATCAACGACCATATTCACTCCATTGCCACAGCAGCACAGGAGCAGGCGACAGGTCTTCAGGAAGTCAACACGGCCATCAACCAGATGGATCAGGTGACCCAGCGGAATGCCGCCATGGTGGAGGAAACCTCTGCTGCAACTCATAAGCTCAGCGGCGAAGCGGCAACGCTGGTCTCGCTGGTCGGCCGCTTCCGCCTTGGGAACGAGACTTCGCAGGCTCAAAGATTTGCGGCTCCAGCCCGATCGTCCTCTACGCCAGTGGCCTCTCCGGCGCGCAGAATGATGGGCACGGTGGCACGCGCTTTCAGCAGCTCCGCCGCAGTTGCACCGAGCAAGGACGAGTGGCAGGAGTTCTGATCACATAACTTTGGCCGATACGGAGCGCCGCCGTTCAGGCGGCGTTTTCCGTTAGCCCATCGAATTGTGTATCGGTCTCGCATCCGTTTGAAATTTCGCGTCGAATCTTTATGATATCCTCAAATGACGCTGTTTGCCGAATTGGACGCCGCCAAGGCTTCTGACCGCTGGCCGGCAGACCAACAGGAAAAGCCCTGGTGTTTTCAGCACTCAGAAACCGGATGAATGGCGAGCGGGAGGATGAGGCCACGAGCCGCCCCCTGCGCGAGATGCCTGGCCTGACCCAAGGCCTGTCCGGACGCCTGCTTCTGTTGACCATCATTTTCGTCATGATCGCCGAAATTCTGATCTTCGTGCCGTCCGTTGCCAACATGCGCCTGGCATGGCTGCGTGACAGGTTGAACACCGCCGCTGCTGCGGGCGTGGTGATCGACGGTCTTCAGACGGAGCTTCCCCGAAGCGTCCAGAACGACACGCTGCTGGCGACCGGCGCAAAGCTCATTGCACTGAAGAAGGATGGCACATCCACTCTTCTCGCCGCCACCGAGGTGCCGCCGAGTGTCGATGATCAATACGACCTGTCGGACGTCTCGCAGCTGCAGGCGGTGCGCGATGCCTTTTCAGTGCTGCTCTTCGGCCAGAACCGCGTCATCCGTGTCTTCGACGTGATCGGCGACAGCAACATGATCATCGAAATCGTGATGAGCGAGAATAAGCTGCGCGCCGCGATGATCGCCTATGCCGGCAACGTGTTGATGATTTCGGTGGCGCTGTCCCTGATCACCGCCAGCCTGATTTTCGTCTCCATCAACCGCATCCTGATCCGTCCGATCCGGCGCTTGACCGTTGGCATGCAGACCTTCTCGGAGCGACCAGACGATCCTGCAAGCCTGTTCAAGCCGGAAGAGGGTACGGATGAGCTGGCAGTTGCCGGACGACACCTCGCTGACATGCAGGTGCAATTGCAAAAGACGCTGCGACAGCAGAAGAACCTCGCCGATCTGGGTCTCGCCGTCTCCAAGATCAACCACGACATGCGCAACATCCTGGCGTCCGCCCAGCTCATGTCGGATAGGCTGGTGGATGTCGAAGATCCCATGGTCCGCAGCTTCGCGCCAAAGCTTCTGAGAACCATCGACCGCGCCGTCGGTTACACGAGCGAAGTGCTCGCCTATGGACAGGCAACCGAAGGCGCGCCAAAACGCCGCCTGATCGAGCTTGCTGAAGTGGTTCAGGACGTGAAGGACATCCTCGCCATCGAACCGGAGAGCGGGATCGAGTTCGTCGACACCATTCCGGAAGGTCTGAAGATCGATGCCGACAGCGAGCAACTGTTTCGGGTTCTCTACAACCTCTGTAAAAACAGCGTGCAGGCGCTGCAACAGGCCAATGGGTCCGACTACCCAGCAAAGCGCCTGACGATTGCCGCCCAGCGCAACGATGCCGCCGTCAGCATCGTCATCGACGACAACGGTCCCGGCATGCCGCAGAAGGCCCGCGAAAACCTGTTCTCGGCCTTCCGCGGCTCCGCACGCTCTGGCGGAACCGGCCTCGGCCTCGCCATCGCCCGCGAGCTTGTGCTGTCCCACCGCGGAACGATTGCCCTTGTCGAAAAGGCCGATCGTGGCACGCAATTCCGCATCGAAATCCCCGACCGCCCCCAGCCCGGATCGACGGCCGCCACAAGCTAGTTTTACTGCCGATCCTGCTGCCCCGACGCCGCCAATACGCCATCCCTTTTCCATCGCGATTTTGACGCTCAAATAGGTCTTGCCGAAAAATCATTTATTTTCAACTGCTTGTAAAATTCATTGCAGGAAAATGACGATTTGAAAACAAAATCGCTTGCATTCGAAGGTGGGACGTTTTAGAGGATCGCCACGCCAGCAGAACAGCTTCTGCGGCACGCACCCGTAGCTCAGCTGGATAGAGCACCAGACTACGAATCTGGGGGTCAGGAGTTCGAATCTCTTCGGGTGCGCCATTTCCTCTTCTTTAATGAGTACACGTTTTGTTTCGCATCATTGTTGCGAGGGTGCGTGTTTATGCCTTGTAGGTCGTCCTCCTGTTCATCGAGTATGTTATGCGCTCGATTTCGATCGGGAATGGTGATCGAGGATTTCTCTGGTGACGTCGGCATATGGCCTTCGATTTTCTTCCTTAGCCAGATTGCCACCGGCAGATAGCTTCTGGAAACCGACAAGTCGTGGCAAAGCTAGAATGATGGGACGCAATGATTTGCGTGACTCTTCACTCGGTAGGGATATTGAAACCACCTGACGCGGGCGCTGGATAACGCAGTGCTTGAGGTATGTGTGCTTAAAATCTGGCCTATTTTGGGATCGTGTGATAGCGGTTTCAGTCTTTATCCTTTAACTAGATTGAGTGCCGCTTGTTACCTCAAGTAACGCCGTAAGCTTCGCACCATACAAACTTGTCATCTACTTCTTGAGAATTGATCAGAAGCCTGCTTATGGCGAGCCAAGGTGCGGAACGAATGCTGACTATGCAACAAAACACGGCAACGGCGATGCCAGCTTCGCCAGTTGAGACGACTGTCGATGAAGAATGGGCATCTTGTCCAGCACTTGATGAGACTGCTTTAAGCGGCACTTTTTGGCAGCTCTTTGATGGTGATCGTCGCACTCTCGCGAACTTCCTCGTCCTAGCTCCGCAAGGTTTGCTGGGCGGTTTTGCTTCATCATCGGCGAATATGTGGGCAGTTGTGAACGGCAGGCTATGCCTCATTGGAGAGAATGGCCTTCCTTCAGTCGTGTTCGCCGCTGCGCGGATCATCGAAGGGACGATTGTCGGTTTTGCGGGGCGTGGCACGATCGACGGGCGATCAAATCTCTACGTTCTTGCAATGACCGAACACCCGCAACATCCGCAATTCTCGTCGCCACCAAACGAGGAAAGACGTGCACTGTTCACCACCCAACCGGAAGGCGGCCCCTTACGCCCCAACCTCGTCATTGTTCCCGCTGGAGCGGGCTCTCTCCATCCGCGATGGCTCGAGGACGTAACCTCTTTGACTCGCAATTGGGACCTTTGCATTGGCTATTACGGTGTGGAGGAGCCAGCCATCGCATCGGCATTTGAATATCTCGCGCACATCCCTTCGACGAAGAAATTCAGGCTGCTCTACAATTTGCTGTATGATGGGAGCCCTCTTTGGAAGTATGAAGCCATCTGGTTACCCGACGATGATCTTGATGGCACCGGGACCGATATTAATCGCATGTTTCACATTTTCCGCCAGCACGGACTTGATCTCGCTCAGCCTGCCCTGAAAGCCGGTCCCAACTCCTTCCCGACGCACCCGATCACGGTGGCGCAGCCAGGCAGTGTTTTGAGGCACGAACCGTTCGTGGAAATCATGTGCCCGATTTTCTCGAAGAGAGCGTTGAAAATCTGCGTGGGCTCCATGAAGGATGTCATGTCGGGCTACGGTCTCGATCACCTGTGGCCATCCTTTCTTGGAAATCCGCGCTCCCGCATGGGCATCATCGACGCGGTCTCCTTCGCCCATACACGGCCTATCGGCGCGACCTACAATGTGCAGGCGGCAGTCGATGAGCAAACAGAGCTTTTCCACGCCTATGGCTTCACCTATCGCAGGATAGCAGGCGTTTGGTGAGGGCGATCTTCATCGCCGGTCTGCGGCTATGAAGACACAGCAACACCTAAAAGCGGCGGCTGGTAATACCTTTACCGGTCGCCAACACCCTTTCATTCTGCAATAAACAGGGCGGTTGATCGCCAATGGTTCCTGTTTTTCGGCGCCCTTGGCCTGTCCTGGAGTATCGGAATGGCCGCAAGGCTTGTTGCTTTGGTCACCTTGTTGGCCGTTCTCGTCGGCTGCGGCGGGCGTCCGGTCGGGGTGATGACGCCAACGGGGCAGGTGGTGCAGGGCACGACACCGGTCAGCCTGCTGGTGGCGACGACACGTGCGCCGGCTGAGGACAAGGCGGTGCTGTTCGGGGGCGAGCGCGGCACGGGTCTGAAGGTGGATGCCGTCACGGTTTCCATTCCGCCGGCTGCCAACCGCAAGGTCGGCCAGGTGCAGTGGCCGAAAAAGCTTCCGCCGGATCCGTTGAAGGACTTCACCACGATTTCGGTGGAGCCCGTGACCTCGGCGGCCGATACGCGCAGCTGGATCAAGCGCCATAGCCCGAAGGACCGGCGTGTTCTTGTCTTCGTCCATGGCTTCAACAATCGCTACGAAGAATCGGTCTATCGTTTCGCTCAGATCGTCCATGACTCCGGAACGGACGTCGTTCCGGTCGTCTTCACCTGGCCCTCGCGCGCCAGCATCTTCGATTACAATTACGACAAGGAAAGCACCAACTACTCGCGCGATGCGCTGGAGGAGATGCTGACGCGCCTTGCCAAGGATAGCTCGGTCAGTGACATCACCGTCATGGCCCACTCCATGGGCACATGGCTTGCGGTGGAAGCACTGCGCCAGATGGCAATCCGCAACGGCCATGTTCTGCCGAAGATCAACAACGTCATCCTGGCGGCACCCGATCTCGACGTGGATGTCTTTGGCCGTCAATATGCGAGCCTTGGCAAGGACAAGCCGAAATTCACCCTATTCGTCTCGCAGGACGACCGGGCACTCAGCCTATCGCGGCGCATTTCCGGCAATGTCGACCGCCTCGGTCAGATCGATCCTGCGGCGGAACCCTATCGCAGCGAGTTGGAAAAGGCCGGAATTACGGTTCTTGATCTGACCAAGCTGCAATCGGGCGATCGCCTCAACCACGGCAAGTTTGCAGAAAGCCCCGAGGTCGTGAAGCTGATCGGCGACCGGTTGATTGCCGGCCAGACAGTGACAGACTCCGATGTCGGTCTCGGCGAAGCCATTGGCGCAGTTGGCATCGGTGCGGCACAGACGGTCGGCACGGCGGCGAGCGTCGCAATCAGTGCGCCAATTGCCGTCTTCGATCCGCGCACCCGCGAGAACTACGGGCGGCAGGTGGAGCGTCTTGGTCGTTCGGTCGAAAACACCGTTGGCTCGGTGGGCGATACGGCAACCAGCGTGGTCGATCCGCAGCTCCTCGATAGCGGAAATCGCAGCCAGACGGATTGCTCGCTGCGCGCCAATCGCAACAGCGCGGCCTGCCGTAGTCGCTGATCTGCCAATATACAAACAGTATTTTATCGGCTATGACGGGGAAAATTCCCCACCGGAGTAACGCGCCATGCGCTGGAAACGCACCCTTCAGCTTCTCGATGTCCATTGCGAAGGCGAGATCGGTCGCGTCGCCACCGGTGGCGTGCCGAAAATTCCGGGCGCCACGGTTGCCGAGCAACTGAACTGGCTGAACACCGATCCGAAGGGTGAAGAGCTTCGCCGCTTCCTGACGCTTGAGCCGCGCGGGACGCCGATCGGCTCCGTCAATCTGCTGCTGCCACCCAAGCACCCGGACGCGGATGCTGCCTTCGTCATTCTCCAGCCGGACCAGGCGCATGCAAGCTCCGGCTCCAACTCCATCTGCGCCACGACGGCTCTCCTGGAAAGCGGCATGGTGGAGATGAAGGAGCCCGAGACGATCGTGATGCTGGAAACCGCAGCCGGCCTCGTCAAGGCCACCGCCACCTGCAAGGACGGCCGCTGCGAAAAGGTCAAGCTCACCATGGTGCCGTCCTTCGTGCATGAGCTGGATGTCGAGATCGACACGCCCGACTGGGGCCGCATCCACATGGATATCTCCTATGGCGGGATTTTTTATGCGCTGGTGGATGTGCGTCAGATCGGGCTCACCATCGACAAGGCCAACGCCGCCAAGCTCGTGGCCGCCGGCATGGTGCTGAAGGATATCGTCAACCGCGATATTCCTGTCGTGCATCCGGAAATCCCCGCCATCTCTGGCGTGGCCTATGTCATGTTCCGCGATACGGAAGAGGATGGCACCATCCGCACCTGCACCACCATGTGGCCGGGCCGCGCCGATCGTTCGCCCTGTGGCACCGGCAACTCCGCCAATCTGGCGACGCTCCATGCGCGCGGCAAGGTGAAGGTGGGGGACACTTATAAGTCCCGCTCCATCATCGGCACGGAGTTCGAAGTTGGGCTGTCGGCGCTGGCACAGGTGGCGGGCAAAGATGCGGTCATCCCCACCATCACCGGTCGAGGCTTCACCTTTGGTCTGCACCAGATCGCGCTCGACCCCTTCGATCCACTGGCGGATGGCTTTGCCATGACCGATGTCTGGGGCCCGCAGGCGGGCTCGATCGGTGAGGCGAAAAAGTAGTCCGAAGTCACGCCAAGGCGCTGTTTTCTTCCGTGGAAAGGTGCTAAGCGGGCCGCACCCCATACATTGTTCTTCGCAAGGTCTTCACGCGCAAACTGCGAGACACCTTGCGCCGACCTGCTTGAGAGGCTCACAATGCAGACGATCACCCTTCGCCGCCCGGATGACTGGCACCTGCACCTGCGCGATGGCGCAATGTTGGAAGGCGTGATCGGCGATACCAGCCGCCATTTCGCCCGTGCCATCATCATGCCCAATCTGGTGCCGCCGGTCGTCACCACGGCAGATGCGCGCGCCTATCGCGAGCGCATCGTCAAGGCCATTCCCGCTGGCGATCGCTTCGAGCCGCTGATGACGCTCTATCTTACCGAGCATACGAGCGCCGATGATGTGGAAGAGGGCAAGACAAGCGGCCTCGTCACCGCTGTGAAGCTTTACCCGGCCGGTGCCACCACCAATTCGCACGGCGGCGTGCGCGATATGGACAAGGCCATGCCGGTGCTGGAGCGCATGGCAAAGATCGGTCTGCCGCTTTGCGTCCATGGCGAGGTGACGACGCCGGACGTCGATATTTTCGACCGCGAGAAAGTCTTCATCGATACGGTTCTTGCGCCACTGCGCAAGCGCTTGCCGGAACTGAAGGTGACGATGGAGCATGTGACGACGCGGGATGGCGTGGACTATATCCGCGAGTCGGAGAAAAACCTCGCCGGCTCCATCACCACGCATCACCTCATCATCAACCGCAACGCCATTCTGGTCGGTGGCATCAAGCCGCACTATTATTGCCTGCCTGTGGCAAAGCGCGAGGAACATCGTCTTGCGCTGCGCGCTGCGGCAACGTCTGGTGACAAGCGTTTCTTCCTCGGCACGGATTCCGCTCCCCACGTCGATCCGCTAAAGGAATGTGCCTGCGGCTGCGCTGGTGTCTACACCTCCATCAACACCATGAGCTGCCTTGCCCATGTGTTCGAGCAGGACAACGCGCTGGATAAGCTCGAAGCCTTCACTTCGCTGAATGGCCCGGCCTGGTACGGCCTTGCTCCCAATGACGAGACGATCACACTCGTGAAGCGCGACGAGCCAGTAGCATTCCCGGCGAAGATCGAGACGGGTGCTGGACCTGTGACGGTCTTTGATCCGATGTTCCCGCTGCATTGGGATGTTAAAAACTAACGTTCAAACTGCCGGTTTATCCGGCAGTTTTTTTATCGATAGCTGAGAAGAAAGAGGAAGATGCCGATGGCCCAATTCAATTTCACCGATCGCACGGTGGTCGCCGAACTCGTTGCGAAAATGCTGTGGGAAATCAAGGCCGTCCATTTCAACTCCGAAGCGCCCTATACTTTTGCATCGGGCATGAAGAGCCCCGTCTATATCGACATGCGCAAGCTGATCTCCTATCCGCGCATCCGTTCTGCGGTGATGGATTTTGCCGCCGCCAAGATCGTGGCCGATGCCGGTTTTGAGAAGTTCGACTGCGTTGCGGGTGGGGAAACCGCAGGCATTCCCTTCGCAGCTTTCCTGGCCGAACGCCTTGGCCTGCCGATGATCTATTGCCGCAAGAAGCCGAAAGGTCACGGTCGCAATGCGCAGATCGAAGGCCATATGCCGGAAGGCGCACGCGTTCTGGTCATCGAGGATTTGACCACCGCGGGCGGTTCGATGTTCACCTTCATCGATGCCATCCGCGCGGCTGGCGGCATCGTCGATCACGGGATTGCGCTTTTCTATTACGGCATCTTTTCCGAAGCCGAAGCGCGCTTCGCCAACGGCAATGTTAAGCTGCATTACCTCAGCACATGGCGCAACGTGCTGGAAGCGGCCCGTTCCGAAAAGCTGTTTGACGACAAGACCCTGTCGGAAGTGGAAGCCTTCCTTGACAACCCGCTGCCCTGGTCGGCGCGTCACGGCGGCATCAGCGAATTGCCACAATCGTAATTTTGGCTGAGCCGTGCCTTGGATATTGACCCGGGCAAGGTGCTGCCGTTAAGCATCTAATCGATTTAGATTTGGAGGAAATCGGATGATCCTGTGTTGTGGCGAAGCCCTGATCGACATGCTGCCGCGTGAATCGACCAAAGGCGAGGCGGCTTTCGCCCCTTATGCGGGCGGCGCGGTCTTCAACACCGCCATCGCACTCGGGCGTCTTGGCGTCCCATCTGCTTTCTTTTCCGGTATCGCCGACGACATGATGGGCGAGATTCTGAAAGAGACGTTGCGCGCCAGCAACGTCGATTACAGCCTCTGCGCCTTCTCCAACCGCCCATCCACCATCGCCTTCGTCAAGCTGGTCGATGGCCACGCGACCTATGCCTTTTATGATGAAGGTACGGCAGGCCGCATGCTGTCGGAAAAGGATTTGCCGCATATTGGCGGCGAGTGCGAAGCGATGCATTTCGGTGCGATCAGCCTGATCCCCGAACCATGCGGCAGCACCTATGAAGCGCTCCTGGTGCGCGAGCATGAAAAGCGGGTCATCTCGCTCGATCCCAATATCCGTCCGGGCTTCATCCAGGATAAGCAGACGCACATGGATCGCATCAACCGCATGGCGGCCATGTCGGATATCGTGAAATTCTCGGATGAGGATCTGGCCTGGTTCGGCCTGAAGGGCGATGAAGACACGCTTGCGCGCCACTGGCTGCATCACGGCGCAAAGCTCGTCGTCGTCACCCGTGGCGCGGAAGGCGCTGTCGGCTACACCAAGCAGCTTCGCGTTGAGGTGCCAAGCGAACGTGTCGACGTGGTTGATACGGTCGGCGCGGGTGATACCTTTGATGCCGGTGTTCTCGCTTCCCTGAAACTCCAGGGTCTCCTCACCAAGCCCCAGGTCGCCGCGCTCACCGAAGACCAGATCGCCAAGGCGCTGACACTCGGCGCCAAGGCGGCTGCCGTGACGGTGTCGCGCGCAGGCGCTAATCCGCCTTGGGCGAATGAGATCGGGCTGTAAGGCCTGCGACAGAATGGACGAGACATTGGTCCGAGCGGCGCAAAAGAGCGATCTTCCAGCGTTGATCGACCTTTACCAGCATCTTTCGTCTGGCGATCGAGCTCCAGACTTGCCCGATGCCGAGGCGATATTCGATCAGTTTCTAGCCTATAGCGGCAGCGTGATCGTGGTGTGTCAGGTGGGCAGCGTTCTCGTTGGCTCATGTGTCTTGGTGGTGATACCTAACCTTACACGCGGCGGTCGGCGTTACGCGCTGATCGAAAATGTCGTGACGCATAGCGACTTTAGAAGGCAGGGGATTGGAAAGCGGGTTCTGGACTTTGCAACGGCTCATGCTTGGCAGGCTGGCTGCTACAAGGTCATGCTGATGACAGGCTCCACGAGGCCGGAAACACATGCATTTTATCGAAACGCAGGGTTTGAACCTTCTAAAACCGGTTTTCAAAAGCGGCAACTTCCGGCAAGGGGAGAGAGCTGAATCAGGTCCTGCCGACGACCGTCGTCAAACCCGGATCGCCGTTTCCTCTTTCGCTGTCCTGATCACCACCATCGTCACGAAACGCGCGACATTCGTCTGGTCGCGAAACAGCCTGTCACATAAAGCGTCGAACTCCTCCATGTCGGTGAGACGCAGCATCAGCATCACATCCATATCGCCGGTGATCGCATAGGCATGCGTCACCGCTTCCTCGGTCCGCGCAAGATCGAGAAAGCGCCGCATTTGCTGTTCGCCGTGTAGCTTCAACTCGACCGACACCAGAGCCTTGATACCGCGCCCGGCCTTTGCCGGATTGAGAATGGCGACGATGCGGTCGATGATCCCGGATTTGGTGAGACGCTGAACCCGTCGCAGGCAGCTTGATGGAGAGAGGCCGATTCTCTCCGCCATCTCCACATTGGTGAGTGAAGCGTCTCGTTGCATCAGATTGAGAATTTTGCGGTCGATCTTGTCCATCAGCCGATCATAAGCAGGAAGGAGAAACTTGCAACAAAATTGCAAACAGACGCAATCTTTGACCAAAAATGCCACTGGCCGCAGGCTATAGAATGGCCAGCCCCGAGGAGTTGCCGATGCCGTTCTTTCAATCCCTGCTGCTGAAGTCGCGTGAAACGCTTGAGATCTATTGGCTACTGGTAAAGATCACAGTGCCGATTTCAGTGTTGACCGAGGTCCTGTCGCGATTGGGCGTTGTCGAAGCCATCGCTCCCGCCTTCGCGGCGGTGATGCACGCCGTCGGCCTTCCTCCAGAACTGGGGCTCGCGTGGCTGACTGCGATGCTGGTTGGTGTATGGGGTGCGGTACCCTTGATCTTCACACTCGTTCCGGTCTCGGAGCTTAGCACGGCGGATGTCACGGTGTTTTCTGCTCTGGTTCTCTTCGCCCATGGACTGCCGCTGGAGCAGAAGATCATACAGAACGCCGGGCCGGGCATGGTGGCAACCACGACACTTCGCATCGTCGGAGGTTTCGTTTATGCGCTCATCCTCCATCACCTGTTCCAGGCTACCGGCTGGCTGTCCGCCCCCGTCGCTCCGGCATGGGTGCCGGGCGCGGTTACACCAGATTGGTCCGTCTATGTCTGGGGACTGGCCGAAGCCATGGTGATGATGCTCGTCGTCCTGCTTCTCCTTTCATGGACGCTTGAAGTGCTGAAGATCACGGGCATCCTGGGCTTGATGATGAAGGCGATAGAACCCGTGCTGCGACTGGCTGGCATTAAAGGCGAGGCGGGGCATTTGACCGCGATCGGACTTTTCTTAGGTATTTCCTACGGCGCCGGTCTTCTGATCCGTGAAGCGAGGTCCGGCATCATTGCGCCACGCCAGATCTTCCTCTCCTGCGTCTTCATGGGATTTGCCCACAGCATCATCGAGGATACGCTGGTGATGGTCTCGCTCGGCGCCGATGTCTGCAGCATCCTGATCGGGCGTGTCGTCTTTGCCATTGGCGCAACAGCAGCCTTGGCGCTTTCTCTGGCAGCCATATCGGATCGAGCCTTCTTCGCACGGCTCTACAGAAGCCAGCCGCGAGACGCTTGAGGTGAAACAGAATTCTCCACATTACCGATCGCGCAAAATCCAATTCGTTGAAATTCTGTGCATGGCGCCGAATATAGGAGCAATCCTTTCCTTCACGCGTTAGATGCTCAAGCATTCTCGCTTTCACGGAATTCAACACATGTCTGCTTCATCTTCCTCACAACGGACGCAGAGGCCGTTCTACGCGTCCTTCGGTTTCCAGGTTTTCGCCGCCATGGTGGTTGGCCTTGTCCTTGGCTACGTTGCTCGCGAAATGGGTTCCACGGAGGCCGGGCCGAACTGGCTGGTCCAGGCGCTCTCCACGGTCGGCTCCATCTTCGTGCAGTTGTTGCGCGCGCTTGTGCCACTTCTGATCTTTACCGCCATCGTGGCCAGCATTGCCAATCTGCGCGAGCTGAACAATGCAGCACGCCTTGTCTGGCAGACGCTGCTCTGGTTCGCCATTACCGCGCTGATCGCAGTGTTGATCGGCATCACGCTCGGCCTTCTCATCCAGCCCGGCCTCAACACCGGCGTAGAGGCAACTACGGCGGCGGCACCCTCCACCACCGGCTCATGGCTGGATTTCTTAAAGGGTCTGATCCCTTCCAACATCCTCGGCCTGCAGGCCTCGACCAAGGTCACGCAGACGGGAGCCACCACGGCGCTGAACTTCAACGTTCTGCAAATTCTGGTCGTCTCTATTGCGGTTGGCATTGCAGCCCTTCAAGTAGGTGAGAAGGCCGAAGCCTTCCTCTCCTTCAATCGTTCGCTGCTCGCCATCACCCGCAAGATGCTCTGGTGGGTTATTCGCCTGACGCCGATCGGAACGATCGGTCTGCTCGGCAATGCGGTCGCCGTTTACGGCTGGGAAGCGCTCGCCTCACTCGGCTGGTTCTCCGCCGCGATCTATATAGGCCTCGCCATCGTTCTCTTTGTCGTCTACCCGGTGATCCTGGCGGCAAACGGGCTGAACCCGGTGCGCTTCTTCGCAGGCGCATGGCCGGCAATCCAGCTCGCCTTCGTCTCCCGCTCGTCCATCGGCACTTTGCCGGTGACGGAACAGGTGACCGAGCGCAACCTCGGTGTGCCAAGGGAATATTCCGCCTTCGCCGTGCCGCTTGGTGCGACCACCAAGATGGATGGCTGTGCTGCGATCTATCCGGCGATCTCCGCCATCTTCGTCGCCCAGTTCTATGGTCTGCCGCTTGGCATTCAGGAATATGTGCTGATCGTCTTCGTTTCGGTGCTCGGCTCGGCGGCAACGGCGGGACTGACGGGTGCGACCGTGATGTTGACGCTGACCCTCTCGACACTCGGCCTGCCATTGCAGGGCGTCGGTCTGCTGCTTGCGGTCGACCCCATCCTCGATATGGGCCGCACCGCGGTCAATGTCGCAGGCCAGGCGCTGATCCCGACGATTGTTGCCAAGCGTCAGGGCATCCTCGATCAGGCGGCCTATGATCGCCATGAAGGCATCGACGCGCTCGATCCGGCAGCAACGCCGGCGGAGTAGGTGTACTCGCGAGCGCTCAGAAAGCCCGCCCTGCAAAGCAGTCGGCGGGCTTTCTTTTGGGCACTGTTACGCGTGATGGCTGATCGAGGATGAAAGAGCGCTCGGCGGATGGCCGACGATGCGCTTGAAGGCGCGGCTGAAGGCAGCCTGGGAACCATAGCCAAGCTTCACCGCCGCCGTTTCGATCGGCATCCTCTCCTTGCCGATCCATTGCATGGCAAGACGCATACGCAACTCGGTGAGGTAGCGCACCGGCGTCATGCCGGTCACCTCCAGAAACCGCTCGGCAAAAACGGAGCGCGATGCGCCCATCACGCCGGCCAGTTCCGCGAGAGTCCAATCATGGCCGGGATTGTTGTGGATCGCGAGAATGACGCGACCAAGACGAGGGTCGCGAAGCGCGGCCACCCAGCCGGAGGAATCGCCGCAACCGCATTCCACCCAGGCCCGCACGATAAAGGCGGCGACGACATCGGCAAGCCGGGCGAGAATACCGGCAAAGCCGGCGCGCGCCTGGCGGGTCTCCCGCTCCATCGCTTCCAGCATGGGAAGAAGTTCCGGATAACGCGAGGTGAGCGTGTTGACGAACATCACCTCGGGCATCAGCCCGGTGATCGGATGCATGGCTCCGAGATCGAATTCCATGCAACCACTAAACACCAGCACGCGCTCTTCGCTCGGCACATCGGGTTCGCAGGTCTTGATGGCGCTGACGGAGTTACAAAGAGGTGCGGCATCCAGCGAGCGGATGTTCTGGCAGGCAATATCAGGATCGGAAAGCAGCGCATGCGGCCCGCCACGCGGTAGCAAAACTGCATCGCCCGCATCCATCTTATGCAGCATACCGGAGGAGGTACGAAGATAGACCGGTCCGCACGCCACGAAATGAAACTGCGCGCGACCTTCTACTTCACCGAAGGAAAACCCGAAGGGAGCGGAAGCCTCGATGCGGCGATAATCCAGTCCGACGAGCCGCATCCCCATCAACAATTCGCTGATGAGATCGGGTGAGGGCTGATTTCCGGACGTTTGATCAAACATGGCGGATTTTGTGGCATGGATCGTCCGGAAAGTCGAGTCTATGCTTCTGCCATCCTCTCCTCCCAAAGGACATACCGATGAACCCGACACCTGTTTCAAATCCCGCCGCGGATGACCCCGAGGCGCCCGCCTGGGGCGCCGTCATCTCCATGGCGCTTGGCGTCTTCGGGCTGGTCACCGCAGAATTTCTGCCGGCAAGCCTCCTCACACCCATCGCCGCAGACCTCGGCATCACCGAAGGTGCAGCCGGTCAGGCGGTCACCGTGACCGCCGTTGTCGGCATGGTGGCCAGCCTCCTGATCACATCCGTCGCGCGTCGCATTGATCGGCGACACCTGATGATGATCTTTTCGGCCCTCCTCGTCATCTCTAACCTGATGGTGGCGGCGGCTCCCGGTCTGATGATACTTCTGATCGGACGCTTGCTGCTTGGCGTGGCGCTCGGTGGTTTCTGGGCCATGTCCACCGCAATCGTCATCCGGCTGGTCCCCGCAGCCAGCGTGCCCCGGGCACTTTCCATGATATTCAGCGGCGTTTCGGCAGCAACCATCGTTGCGGCACCCGTTGGCAGCTATGTGGGTGAGCTCGCAGGCTGGCGCTTCGTTTTCGTGCTGACGGCATTGCTCGGTGTGGCCGCTTTCTTCGCACAGTTTTTCACCCTGCCGAAGCTTGCCCCGACAGGAACCAGCAGCATCAAGACACTTGGTGTTGTGCTGAAGAGGCCTGGTATTGCGCTCGGCCTTGTTGCGGCGACGCTGGTTTTCGGCGGCCATTTTGCCTTCTTCACCTATCTGCGTCCCTATCTGGAAGCTGATATCGGTGCGGGCATCGGCATGGTCTCCGCCCTGCTGCTCGGCTTCGGACTGGCCAATTTCGTCGGCACCCTCGTTGCCGGATCACTGATCAGCCGCAGCCTGAAAATGTCACTCGCAGCGCTTCCTCTTTTCATGGCGTTGATTGCAGTTCTTTTGGTAACGACGGCGCCGCCTTTGCCGCTTGCCGCAGTCCTCGTCGCCTTCTGGGGCTTCCTCTTTGGCGCCGTTCCGGTCGCCTGGTCCACCTGGCTGGCGCGCACCATTCCAGATGAAGCAGAAAGTGCCGGCGGTCTCCTTGTCGCCTCCATCCAATTCGCCATTGCCATGGGTGCGGCAGTCGGCGGCATCATCTTCGATCTCAGCGGCGCAGTGAGCGTCTTCGGCACCAGCGGACTGATCCTCGCTCTTGCCGCCATCGGCATCATGGTCGGCGTGCGGTCGCGGCCAGAAGCCAGCATGGCGTAAGGAAAGGCCAAAACTGACATCAAAAGCCGGGGAGATCCTTCCCGGCTTTTTCTGTTGGAATGTCAGTGTGTTTACCGGGCCATGCCCGGCCACGGCCAAGTCATGAAATCGATGGCGAGTGACCCTCGCTGGAAACCGAGATCATGACTGGATGGTGGATGCTCCCAAAAATCGCGCAGTCGACTTTCTCGGGATAAGGGTCGGGGCGGATACGAGAATGCGGTTGTCGCGCGGGGCGGTGGTGTGGGTGAGCAAGTCGAGCGCGTGAGAGGCAATCTGGTCGAAGGGAACGCGCAACGTCGTGAGAGGCGTCGAAAGATGGCTGACGATGGGGATGTCGTTGTAGCCGATGAGCGAAATGTCATCGGGGACAGATAGACCCATCTTGTTCAGCGCGGAGAGCGCCCCGATGGCGGTATTGTCGTTCACGGCAAAAATAGCCGAGGGTCGACAGTCGAGCGACATGAGCGTCTGCACCGCTTCGGCGCCGGACTGGATTCCGAATGTCGACGGCACGATGAGGGCGGGATCGACCGGAATGGATGCTTCGGCCAGCGCCTGCTTGTATCCTTCAACACGGCCGGTGGCGCTGGAGGCGTAATTTGGCCCGGCGATCACGCCGATCCGTTGATGTCCGAGATCAAGCAAATGGCGTGTCGCCAGATAGCCCCCCAGTTTATCATCACCAACGGCGGAGAGGCTATGATGATCCGTTCGCAGCGCAAGCACATAAGGTACGCCACGCTCGTTCAGTTCATCCGGGAAGGTGTCGCCGTCACGCGCCGTTGAAAGAATAAGGCCGTCGACACCGCGGTTCAGCAGCGATTCCGCGGCTAGGCGGTCCGCTTCCGGATTATCTTCCGTGGTCGCCACGATGGCGAAACGACCGGTTCGGGCACAGGCTTTGACGATCGCCTCATAAAGCATCGCCATCACCGTATCCGTCAACCGAGGCACAATGACGCCGATCGTCATCGTACTGCCACGCCGCAGACTGGCCGCGGAGACATCCCTCACATAGCCAAGCTCCGCGGCGATTTTCCGCACGCGCCGCGCCGTCTCGCTGTCGGACCGCGGAAGCCGTTCGTCCAGAATGCGCGATACGGTCGATTTCGATACGCCTGCGGCAGCCGCCACGCTGTGAACCGTGACTCGGGGCTGACGCGAACGCTCTCTTGATTCCATTTCTCTTTTTCCATTCCAGCTCTGGTGCTGAGCACTCGACGATCACATTGCACGAAAAATGCCGTTGACTCCAGAATAATAAAGATCGATAACGGGAACGTTCCCATTAACGATCCCAACTGCTGATCGATAGAGGACAGTAGCTGATAAGGAGGAGAAATCAGATGCAACCCATGGATCTTCGTGGCTTGAGCCCCGCACCCGTCACCGCTTTCACCCGTGACGGCGAAGTGGATTACGCGGCCAATGCAAAAATCGCCAAGTGGTTGGCCTCGATGGAGGGCGTGAAGAGCCTCGTCATCCTCGGTCATGCAGGCGAGGGCACTTTCCTGACGGAAGACGAACGTCTCGAACTCATCCGTGTTTATGTCGAAGCTGTCGGCGGTGAGATACCGATCATCGCCGGTATCACCGGTGAGGGCACACGTGTTGCCGCAGCGGAAGCCAAGAAGTGCAAGGCTGCCGGTGCCACCGGCGCACTCGTCTATCCCAACCATGGTTGGCTGCGTTTCGGTTTCCAGAAGGGTGCACCGCAGGATCGCTACAAGGCGATCTGGGAAGAATCGGGTCTTCAGGAAATCCTCTTCCAGTATCCGGATGTGACGAAGGCTTCTTACGATCTCGATACGCAGCTCACCATTGCTACACAGCCTGGCGTTGTCGCCACCAAGAACGGCGTGCGCAACATGAAGCGCTGGTATGTCGAAATTCCTGAACTCAAGAAGGCCAATCCGAACCTGCAGGTTTTGAGCTGCCATGACGAATGGCTGTTGCCGACCATGTTTGACGTCGATGGCCTTCTCGTCGGCTATGGCAATATTGCGCCGGAACTCCTGGTCGAGCTGATCAAGGCTGGCAAGGCCCAGGATTATCCGAAGGCCCGCCAGATTTTCGAGCGGCTGCTCCCGGTAACGCGCGCTGTCTACCATCGCGGTTCTCACATGGAAGGTACGGTCGCCTTGAAGCTCGGTCTCGTGCATCGTGGCATTCTCGATCACGCGACGATCCGCGAGCCGCTGAAGAACCTCGGTGAAAAGGCGGAGCAGGAAATCTTCGCCGCCTTCGAGGCTGCGGGGATCGGCCCTGTCGAGCATCTTCTCGCCGCCGAATGATCGTCGTGCCGTCTCGGCCCCTTGCCGAGACGGCAGCTTTTTAGCCGGATGCAACAGCCCATCCGGCTCTGCTCCAATTTATTGATGTCTGGCAGGAGCGGCTTAACAAAAGAAGCAGAAGCGTAGAAACAAGGTTCGTCGTCGGGAGAGAGCGGCGATGGGTGAGGAGGAACTCATGAACGTCATGCAGCTCGTGAAGGGCACTACAAAGGTCCTTGCAGATCCGCAGGCCGATATCAGCGCCAGGCTGGAGCGGCTTCCGATTACCAGAGAAGTCTTCTGGGCGCGCAACATCGTCGGGGCGGCAACGTTTTTCGACGGCTATACGGTGATTGCGATTGCCTATGCCATGCCCGTTCTCGTGCGCGAATGGGGGCTTACCCCGGCCCAGACAGGCATGATCCTGTCGATGGGATATCTCGGTCAGCTCATTGGCGCGATCCTGTTTGGCTGGCTTGCTGAAAAGGTCGGGCGCCTGAAGGTGCTGCTCTTCACCATCCTTCTTTTCGTCAGCATGGATGTGGCCTGCCTCTTCGCCGCCGGTGCCGGCATGATGATGGCCTTCCGCTTTATGCAGGGGATTGGAACCGGCGGCGAAGTGCCAGTTGCCAGCGCCTACATCAACGAGCTGATTGGCTCGAAAGGACGCGGCCGCTTCTTCCTGCTCTACGAAGTCATGTTCCTGCTCGGTCTCGTGGGCGCCGGTATGATCGGTTACTTCATGGTGCCGGTCTATGGCTGGAAAGCCATGTTCGTGGTCGGTCTGGTCCCCGCCATCCTGATGATCCCGCTGCGTTGGTTCCTGAAGGAATCGCCCCGCTGGCTTGCCGCCAATGGCCGTTATGACGAGGCCGACGCCATCGTCTCTCGCATGGAGGAAAGTGCGCGCGCATCCGGCAAAGCGCTTCCAGAGCCGCGTGTCGTGGCAACGCCTGTAAGACGCAAGTCTGACTGGAAAGAACTGTTTCAGGGCATCTATCTGAAGCGGACGCTCTCGATCTGGGCGATGTGGTTCTGCGCCTATATGGTGGCAAACGGAACGATCACCTGGTTGCCGACGCTCTATCGCCAGACCTTCAACCTGCCCCTCGAAACCAGCATTCTCTATGGCTTCATGACCTCTGCCGCAGGCGTCGTCGCGGCTGTCATTTGCGCGCTTCTGATTGATAAGGTCGGCCGCAAACGCTGGTATGCTGGCGCCTTGCTTCTTGCTCCGGTACCGCTTGTCATTCTCGCATGGCTTGGCGCGACCTCGCCATTGCAGGTACTGATCCTGGCGGGTCTCGCCTACGCCATCGTGCAGACGGTCACTTTCTCGCTCTACCTCTATTCGGCGGAAATCTACCCGACCCGTATGCGTGCAATCGGTACCGGCACGGGTAGTGCCTGGCTGCGTCTCGGCTCTTCCGCTGGCCCGATGCTTGTCGGCTTCGTCATGTCGTCCTTTGGTATCCAATATGTCTTCGCCACATTCGCCGTCATCCTGATCATTGGCGCCATCGTGACGATGCTGTTTGCGGTGGAGACCAAGGGCAAGGTTCTCGAGGAACTGTCGCCATAAGACGCTTCCTCAATCTGACGACGCAAAAAAGCCGGGATCGACGTCCCGGCTTTTTTCGTGATGGATCAGGCCCTTAAGCCGACACCAGCCCTGCCAGCGCCTTGACCAATCCTTGCGTCGAGCTGTCGTGACCAGCCGCACTTTCCTTGCCTTCCACCACGGGCAGAAGGCCGGTTGCCAGTTCCTTGCCGAGTTCCACACCCCACTGGTCGAAGGAGTTGATGCGGAAGAGCACGCCTTCGACGAAGACGCGGTGTTCGTAAAGTGCGATCAGGCGGCCGAGTGCGAAAGGCGTCAGCTTGTCGTAGACGAAGGTGATCGATGGGCGGTTGCCGGTGAAGACGCGGTGCGGCGCGATGAAATCAGCCTTCTTGTCGTCCATGCCCTTGGAGGTAAGCTGTGCTTTGGCTTCCGCCAGCGTACGGCCTTTCATCAGTGCTTCGGACTGGGCAAGGCAATTGGCGATCAGCAATTGGTGCTGGTGGCGCAGTTCCTTCTCGAAGCCGTTGGCGGCGATCATGAACTCGGCAGGGATGATGCTCGTGCCCTGATGGATCAGCTGGTAGAAGGCGTGCTGTCCGTTGGTGCCGGGCTCGCCCCAGACCACCGGGCCGGATTGGCCGTCTACCGGAGTGCCATCGATGGTCACACCCTTGCCATTCGATTCCATGTCGAGCTGCTGCAGATAGGCCGGGAAGCGCGACAGCCGCTGGTCATAGGGCAGGATCGCGCGCGTCGGATAGTTCAACACATTGCGATGATAAAAGCCGATGAGGCCGAGCAGCATCGGCAGGTTCTGGCGGAACGGCGCCTCGCGGAAATGCTTGTCCATCGCATGCGCGCCGTCGAGAAACTCGCCGAATTTTTCGGGGCCGATAGCGATCATCAGCGGCAGGCCGATGGCGGACCAGATGGAGTAACGTCCGCCAACCCAGTCCCAGAAACCGAAAATGCGGTCGCTGTCGATACCGAAGGCGGCGACCTTGTCGAGCGCGGTGGAAACCGCGCAGAAGTGATGCTTGACGGCCTCTTCACCCAGCGCATCGGCGATGAACTTGCGGGCAGTCGCCGCGTTCGTCATCGTCTCGATGGTGGTGAAGGTCTTGGAGGCGACGATGAAGAGCGACGTTTCCGGGTCGATCAGCTTCAGCGTGTCGGCAATGTGAGCGCCATCGATGTTGGAGACGAAGTGGGAGCGCGGGCCGTCATGGAAAGGCGCGAGCGCCAGCGTCGCCATAACCGGGCCGAGATCCGAGCCGCCAATGCCGATATTGATGACGTCGGTGATTTTCTTGCCGGTTGCGCCTTTGAGCGAGCCGGAGCGGATCGCATCGGCAAACGTGCCCATGGCGGAAAGAACGCCGTTCACATCCGGCATCACGTCCTTGCCGTCCACAAGAACGGGCTTGTTCGAACGGTTGCGAAGAGCGGTGTGGAGGACAGCGCGCCCTTCAGTAAAGTTGATCTCTTTGCCGGAGAACATCTCTTCGCGCTTTTGGGCAACGCCGCCTTCGGCTGCGAGCTTTTCCAAAAGTGCCAGAATGTCGTCATTCACGGCGCATTTGGAGTAATCCATCAAAAGGTCGTCGAAGCGGGCGCTGAAGCGTTCGAAGCGCTCACCATCCGCAGCAAAGGCGGCTCGAATGTCCGTGGCGTTGGTGCTGGCGGCTGTGGATTTCAGGGTCTCGACAATGGCCTGCATGGAAAGCTCCTCATGCTCCGTGGAAGGATGAGGAAACTATTCTCTTTCATCGGGCCAAATCAAGGCGTGTTCGGCTGAATTATTCCAAACGACGCCAATCAGTTAGCCAGCTTTCTCAGTTCGCGGCGCAGGATCTTGCCGACATTGGTCTTCGGCATTTCGGCGATGAACTCGATATGCTTCGGCCGCTTATAGTTGGTCAGCCCCTCGGCGCAGAAGGCTTTCAATTCCGCCGCGGTCAAAGACTGGTCTTTCTTGACCACATAGAGCTTCACGGCTTCGCCGGAATGTTCGTCCGGCACGCCGACAGCGGCGCATTCCTGTACACCCGGATGGGCCGCCGCCACTTCTTCGATTTCATTCGGATAGACATTGAAGCCGGAGACGAGGATCATGTCCTTCTTGCGGTCGACGATCTTGGTGAAGCCGCGTTCGTCCATCACACCCATGTCGCCGGAGCGGAAGAAGCCATCAGGTGTCATCACCTTGGCGGTCTCGTCCGGACGCTGCCAGTAGCCCGCCATCACCTGCGGACCGCGGATGCAGATTTCGCCCACTTCTCCAATCGGCAGGCTGTTGCCGTCATCGTCGCGAATGTCGATGTCGGTGGATGAAACGGGAAGACCAATGGTGCCGCTGAAGCCGTTTTGATCGAGGCAGTTCACCGTGGCGACCGGCGAGGTCTCCGAAAGGCCGTACCCTTCGCTGATCGCGGTGCCGGTAATCGAGAACCAGCGTTCGGCAACCGGGCGCTGCACCGCCATGCCGCCGCCGAGGACGAGAACCAGCGAGGAAAAATCGATCTTGCGGAAATCCTCATTGTTCATCAAAGCGTTGAACAGCGTGTTGATGCCCGGGAAGACATGGGCTTTGTAGCCCGACAATTCCTTGACGAAGCCGGGAATATCGCGGGGATTGGCAATCAACAGGTTGTGACCACCAAGTGCAATGCCCATCAGCGAATTTACCGTCAGCGCAAAGATATGATAGAGCGGCAGGGCGCAGACGAAATTCAACACCTCGGGGCGGTTCTTGCGGGCAAAGACCGGCTCCATCCAAAGCGCGATCTGCGCCTTGTTGGCCAGAAGATTGGCGTGCGTGAGAACAGCGCCTTTGGAAATGCCCGTCGTGCCGCCGGTATATTGCAGAAAGGCGATATCGCTGCGGGTCAGATTGACGGGTTTCAGCGTCGTGTCGCGCGCCTGTTTCAGAACCGTCTTGTAGCTGATGGCCTGTGGAAGCGCATAAGGAGGAACGAGCTTCTTGACCTTGCGCACCACGAGGTTGACGATGTGACCCTTGAAGCCCAACAGGTCGCCCATGGTCGCGACGATCACGTGTTTCACATCGGTTTTCGGCAGCGCCTGTTGCACGACATGGGCGAAGTTTTCCAGAACGAATAACGCTTTCGCACCGGAATCCTTCAGCTGATGTTCGAGCTCACGCGGGGTATAGAGCGGATTGACATTCACCACCGTCAGGCCGGCGCGCAGGATCGCGTAAGTGGCGACAGGGTTCTGCAGAATATTCGGCATCATCACCGCGACGCGATCGCCCTTTTGCAGGCCGATGCTCTGCAGCCAGCCACCAATGGCGCGTGTCTGTTCTTCAAGTTCGCGATAGGTGATGGATTTTCCCATACTGGAAAAAGCCTTGCGATCGGCAAACGTCTTGCAGCTTCGTTCCAAAAGTTCGGCAAGCGAGGTGTAGCCGAGATCGGGCAATTCCGCCGGTATGCCTTGCGGGTAAGATGCGAGCCATGGCCGCTGCACGGCTCGAGGCTCCTGACGAATCGCAGTGGTATCGCTCATTACTTTCCTCCCATTCTGCTCCCCGCAGTCCTCCTCGGCATCCTTATCAATCTGAAGGGTCCTCATTCATCAGATTGTCTGCCGTCCTCGGTCACGAGGGTAGATGATGCTCCCGAAGTCATCCACTCACATCAGCGTAATTAACTCTAACGTAAACGTCAACTCTTCTACGTCACCGGCGACATGTCTGGAAATTTGCGTTTTGACTTTAATCCTGAATTGCGCAATCAAGAAACTGACGTCGATGATGGATGTTTTGGATGACAGAGGTTGCAGCGCTACAACTGGGCGGCATAGGCAAGGTCTTTGCCGGCGTGCCGGTTTTGAAAGATATCGATCTTTCGGTGTCGAAGGGTGAGATTATCTGCCTTGTCGGGCGCTCCGGCTGCGGCAAGTCCACGCTGCTGCGCATCATTGCCGGTGTCGAGATGCCGGACGCGGGCACTGTGCGCATGAATGGCACCGAGATTGCCGGCCCTTCTCTTTTCGTCGAACCGGAAAAGCGCCGCATCGGCTTTGTGTTTCAGGATTATGCGCTGTTTCCCCATCTGACCGTCGAACAGAATGTAGCCTTCGGGTTGAAGGGAATGCCGCGGAAAGACGCGCGTGCTCGCACCACCGAGATGCTGGAGCATGTCCGACTGTCGGATCTTGCCACCCGCTATCCGCACACGCTATCCGGCGGCGAGCAGCAGCGTGTCGCGCTTGCCCGCGCCTTGGCCCCGAAGCCTGAAATTCTGCTGATGGATGAGCCCTTCTCGAATCTTGATCGCGGCCTGCGCGACAGCGTGCGGGAAGAAACGATTGGCCTGTTGCGCGCTCTTCAGACGACCGCGATCATGGTGACGCACGATCCGGAAGAGGCACTTTCTGCTGGCGACCGCGTCGTTCTCATGCAGTCCGGCCACATCGTCCAGTCGGGGACGGGCTATGATCTGCATGACCGTCCCGTCAGCCGCTATGCCGCGGATTTCTTCTGTGCCTTCAACAAGGTGGAAGGGATGGTGAGGAACGGACACGTGGAAACGCCGATTGGCCGGTTCTCCTACGGCAGCGACTTGCAGGAAGGTGCGCCGGCTCTCGTCTATATCCGTCCGGGCGAAATTCAGGTGCATGGCGCCGGTGTCGCGTCTCACACCAACCTCTTCCAAGGCCAGGTATCCGGTCGAATGTTCATGGGCGAGATCGAACAACTATCGATCAGCGTTCCTGGCTTGCACCGGGATTTGCGCGTACGCAGCATGAAACGCACGCCGATCGACGTCAAAGACGTTCATCTTGCGGTCGACCCCAAGCATGTGCTGATCTTTACCCAAGATTGAAATCTGAAATTTTGTGTCGATAAATCCAGCCATTTTCAACTCAAAGTGATCGTTTCGCTTGATCGACTGTCAAATTAAACTTGATTTACATTATCATGTATGGTCAGTGCCCTTCGACATCATTCGAAGTCCGAAGGGGAAAGAGATGGGTTTTTTCAATACCAAAAATATTGCACTTCTGGCTGGCGTCGCCGGAGCGGTTTTTGCAGGCGCGGCCAATGCTGCGGAAATCAACATCTACACCACCCGTGAGCCGGCGCTCGTTCAGCCATTGCTGGATGCTTTCAGCAAGGAAAGCGGCGTCAAGGTCAACACGGTCTTCATGAAGGACGGTTTGGCCGAGCGCGTTCTGAGCGAAGGCGCAAGCTCCCCTGCCGACATTCTGATGACGGTGGATGCCGGCAATCTCGTCGATCTCGTCGAGAAGGGCGTCACCCAGCCAGTCGAGTCCAAGGTTCTGACCGAGTCCATTCCTGCAGAACTGCGCGACGCGAAGGGCAACTGGTTCGCGCTGTCCATGCGCGCCCGCGTCCTTTATGCCGCCAAGGATCTCGACGTGACGGCCTTCAACTATGAAGATCTGGCCGATCCGAAGTGGAAGGGCAAGGTTTGCATTCGCTCCGGCCAGCATCCTTACAATACCGCTCTCTTTGCTGATTACATCGCGCACTACGGTCCAGAAAAGACCGAAGCCTGGCTGAAGGGCGTGAAGGACAATCTCGCCCGCAAGGCAGGCGGCGGCGACCGTGACGTGGCGAAGGACATCCTCGGCGGCATTTGCGATATCGGTCTTGCGAACTCCTACTATGTCGGTCTGATGCGCACCGGCAAGGGTGGCGAAGAGCAGGTGAAGTGGGGCGAGGCGATCAAGGTCGTTCTGCCCACGTTCAAAGATGGTGGCACTCAGGTGAACATTTCCGGTGCGGCGGTTGCCAAGAACGCGCCGAACAAGGCCGAAGCCGTGAAGCTTCTCGAATACCTCGTCTCCGACGAAGCGCAGAAGATCTATGCTGAAGCCAATTTCGAATATCCGGTGAAGCCGGGTGCAGCTCTGAACGATGTCGTCGCGTCCTTTGGCACGCTGAAGATCGATCCAAAGCCGCTGACGGAAATCGTCTCCTACCGCAAGCAGGCCAGCGAGCTGGCTGATAAGGTCGGCTTCGACAACTAAGGCTTTAGCCTCGGATCAGCGGTCCGGCATATGCATAACAAGGCGCCCGTTTCACGCGGGCGCCTTCACCGTTTTCAGTATATCGATATTTCATGCACGATAAGGCTTGAGTAACCGCATGGTTTCAGACACCGCCAGTCACACACCGATGAAGGCCAGACCGCGATTCCATGCGAATGTCTGGTGGCTGGTGGCATCGGCGGTGATTGCAGGTCTCGCCCTTCTGCCTGTCGCGGCCTTGGTGACGGAAGCCGTACAGGGCTCGGCGGGGCTGTGGGCGCATCTTCGCGACACGGTGCTGGCAACGGCTCTGCCGGACACGCTGATTTTGCTTCTCGGCGTCGGGATCCTCGCCGGTGTGCTGGGGACCGCGTCAGCCTGGCTCGTGGCAGCGCATGATTTTCCAGGGCGCGGCATTCTCGAATGGGCGCTGCTCCTGCCGCTCGCCATGCCCACCTACATCATGGCTTACGCCTATCTCGATATTCTCCACCCGCTCGGTCCCGTCCAAGGGGCCGTGCGCTGGCTGCTTGGCTATTCCAGCCCGCGCGAGTTTCGCCTGCCCGATATCCGCAACATGACCGGGTGCATTCTGCTGCTCGGCTTCGTGCTCTATCCTTATGTTTATATCCCCGTGCGGGCCATGTTCCTGACCCAGGCTGGCAATCTGCTCGAGGCGGCGCGGCTTCTCGGCACCTCTCGCAGATCGCTCTTTCTGCGGGTTGCCGTACCCTTGTCACGCCCGGCAATCGCCGTCGGCATCAGCCTGACATTGATGGAAGCGCTGAACGATATCGGCGCCTCGGAATTTCTTGGCGTTCGCACCCTGACGGTGTCGATCTACACCACTTGGGTGACGAAGTCGGATCTGCCAGGAGCGGCGCAGATTGCGCTGTGCATGCTGGTGCTGGTCGTTGCCCTCGTGGCGCTGGAGCGCTGGGCGCGGCGCAGGCAGCGCTACTCGCTCTCCGCGCAGAAAAGCCGAACGCTCGAACCACTCCGGATAAAGGGCGCCTGGGGTTGGCTTGCTTTTGCGCTCGGCAGCCTGCCGATCCTGATCGGCTTCGCTGGCCCCGCACTCTATCTGATCACGCAAGCCTGGAAGCGCTATCAGTTCAGCGGTGTTTCCACGCGCTTCCTTTCTGAAGCCGTAAACACGATCGTCTTTGCCGGGCTTGCCACCCTTGTCACCTTGCTTCTTGGGCTTGTCGTTGCTTATGCCCTGCGCATCGTGCCGGGCAGGGCGTCCTTGTGGTGCTTCCGGCTGGCGACGGTGGGCTATGCTGCGCCCGGGACTGTGATCGCCATCGGCGTGCTGATCGCCCTTGGCGGCTTCGACAGATTCCTCGATCAAACCATGCAAAGCTGGTTTGGTATTTCCACCGGGCTTCTATTTATCGGCAGCGGCGCGGCACTGATTTTTGCCTACACAACGCGCTTCCTGACAATTGCGGCGGGGGGCGTCGATGCCGGCTTGAGCCGCATTCCTCTTTCCTTCGACCACGCGTCGCGCACCCTGGGGCGTGCGCCCGGTGCAACCTTCCGCCACGTGCACTTGCCCCTGTCAAAAGCTGCCATGGCGGCCGCCGGTTTGCTGGTCTTTGTCGATTGCGTCAAGGAACTGCCGGCGACGCTGCTGCTACGGCCAATGAATTTCGAGACCTTCTCTACGCAGCTTTATGGCGAAGCGGCGAGGGGTACTTATGAAGAAGCCTCGATTGCGGCGCTCGCCATTGTGGTGATCGGCATTCTGCCCGTCATCCTTTTGGCGCGTGTCGGCAAGCCGAAGACGGCGTCACACGCGATCTGACATCACCATCTCACGCAAATGCGAACACGCCTCCTCGCCCGGCTCGGGAACGATTTTTCCGTGATCGGGTTAATTCGTTATCAACGCACTGAAAAAGAGGAGATGCAATCATGCTTCACCATGAACCCCGTGCCGGCCAGGACCCCTATGTCCAGGACACCCCAAGCTTCATCGCCAGCGACAAGGTCGAAGGCACGAACGTCTATGGCGCCGACGGTAAGAAGATTGGCTCGATCGAACGGATCATTCTCGAAAAGCGCGGCGGCCGTGTCGCCTACGCCGTCTTGAGCTTCGGCGGCTTCCTCGGCATCGGTGATGAATATTATCCTCTGCCCTGGGAAAAGCTTCATTACGACGAAGAACTTGATGGCTACCGCGTCGATTTGACCAAGGAACAGATTGAAAACGCGCCGCGTTTTGCTGAACGAGAAGACGAGAGCTGGTACGGCCGCGAAGACCGCAAGGTCTACGACTATTACGGCGTTCCTCCATATTGGATGTAAGAAAAAGATGAGATGGAAAACGGCTCCGAAAGGGGCCGTTTCTCTGTGACGTTGAGGACAAGGATACTGTAGTGAGTTGGTACCGTGCTGTCACTCAAGGGTTGGTCAGACGGCAGAAGAGAAGCTTTTCGCCACGCGCCAGCACCCCTGTCCTCGACTTAATCAAAGGACGGCAACACGAAAATTATGAGATGTTCGACAGCGTAAAGGCCGCTCAGTGCGGCCTTCCTGTCTTTGCCTCCGAGATTGCATCTTCAAAGCAACGACGCGCCTCTTCGGGCGTTTTACGTCCATCGAGCGCGGCGCGGCAAGCGCTTCTAGCGCGCACGAACATCAGTCCCCGCGCGTGCGGCCAATTTTCGGTCAGTAGCGTCAGCGCATCGAATGGGCCAGAAATCACGTTCTGGCTATTCTTGTCGAAGCTCACTTCGACAGGTTCTGTCCATACAGTCTGCTTCATTGAACACCTCCCTAACAACCTAACCAAACGCGTCATGCATTGGCGTGGTTCCCGTTAGGGAGATTATTCCGGTGATCCCGATTTTACAACCGGGAGATTAGCCTCAGCGGAAGCCGAAGAACGACAGGATCGCGAGAACGATGACCACCAGGCCGACGATATAGATGATCTGATTCATGGATGATCCTCCGCTGGGAGCCGGCGGCGCCGGCGCTTGAAATCTTTCACCATAACGTGAGGAAAGACCGCAAGTTCCCGAAGAAGGCATATTTTCGGTTGTGGACCAGCAAATCGCGTGCGTTGCTTTACGTCTTCAGCGTGAATTGAACGACGTCGATACGCCCGCCTCTAAAGCCTGCCGCGCAGTAATGCAGATAATACTGCCACATGCGGCGGAAGCGTTCGTCGAAGCCCATGGGTTCGATCCGTTCCCAATTGGCAATGAAAGCACGGTCCCAAAGCATCAGCGTCCGGTCATAGTCTTGGCCGAAGCGCAGTTCGTCGGTCACCGAAACGCCTTCGCGTGCCGCCGCCTGGCGGAAAGCAGTGATGGAGGGCAGCATGCCGCCGGGGAAGATGTAGGTCTGGATGAAATCGGCGTTGCGGCGGTACTGGTCGAAGTAAGGCTCATCGATGGTAATGACCTGTACGACGGCCTTGCCCCCACGCGCCAGCAGCTCCTGAACCCGTTTGAAGTAAACCGGCCAGTTCTCTTCACCCACGGCTTCGAACATTTCGATGGAGACGATCTTGGAGTAGGTGCCCTGGCAATCTCGGTAGTCCTCCAGGCGGATGTCGCTGCGCTCGGACAAGCCTGCCTTGGCAAGCCGGTTGCGGGCATAGGCGGCCTGCTCCTGAGAGAGCGTCAGACCGGTGACGCGGCAGCCGGTTTTCGCCATGGCATATTCGGCAAAGCCGCCCCAACCGCAGCCGATCTCCAGCACGTGATCGTCAGGCCCGATCTGCAACTCTTCAACGATCCGGTCATATTTGGCGTTCTGCGCTTCGGCCAGACTCTGTCCGGGTTTGGTAAAGAGTGCGGAAGAGTAGGTCATGGTCTCATCGAGCCATGCGCCATAGAAGCGATTGCCGAGATCGTAGTGGAACGCGATGTTGCGGCGGCTTCCGGACTTGGAGTTGCGACGCAGACGGTGCCGCAGATAGTCGATTGTTGCGGTGAGGCGTGATGGCTGCGAGAGCGACAGCCAGTTGTGCTCATTGGCGAGTGCCAGTTCCAGAAGTGCAGAGATATCGGGGCTGTCCCAGTCACCATCCATATAGGCGCGGGCAAAGCCCATATCGCCACCAGTCACCAGGCGTCGAACCAGCCGGCCCCGGTTCAGCGATATCACACCGTGAGGCCCGGGTTCCTTGCCTTGCAACACATATTCCTGTCCGCCAGGGAAAACGAGCGTCAGACGTCCATGCGTCAATCCGCTCAGTCTACGGCAGATCATCCTTTGCCAGAAAGGGGCAGTGTGAAGGAGAAACGGGCGCGTTTCCTGTTCAGCGTGGCTCATTGTTCATGCCTCCCATGATTGCGGCGTTTTGGCGGGGACGGAGCTCGCAATGCGGCTCTCGGCGGCCTTGTGGCGATAAAGTGGATTGCCCTTGACCCAAAGGATAAGGGCTTCCCAGTGGATGGCGCCCATGATCTTCAGCGTCATCAGCGGATGGGACAGAAAACACCTGGCAAGCGCGCCATCCGTCAAAGGACGGCGCTTACCGGTGAAGGAGGCGAACAGCAGCTCGCCCTCGGCATCACGCTCGTTAATGGCGACGCGCACCGTCTCCTCAGGCGGATCGATGCGGAAATCGTAAGTGCACTCCATCGGCACGAACGGCGACACATACATTTCCTTGTCGCAGGCGTGCCGGACAGTTCCGCCATCGGCTTGCGGCGTGGGAATGATATAGGTGTGGCGCTCGTGGAACGTGTTGCAGACCTCATAGAGAATGGCGACCAGCCGGTCGTTCTCACGCCGGTCACGGCAGAAATAGACTGTCAGCGGATTGAAGACATAGCCAAAGATGCGCGGATAGCAGAGCATCTCGATGCGGAGATCTTCGAGCGGCATATCGATGTCGCCCTCGCTAAGCCGCGCGCGACACCAATCCTTCAGCGCGCCCTTTTCGCCGATGCCGTGATCCTTGTCGTGGAAACTGAAAATCGAAAACCGGTTATGGGCAAAGAGCCGCATCTTGGCGTCGACCAGCGGCAACTCATCCAGGTCCAGAAGCAGCGAAAAAACGCGGTAACGAAGCTTATGCGCGCGCGGGCGGTGGCGCGCATGCACGACGTTCCCTGCGTAGATCGCGGAGCGCAACGTCATCAGACGTGCTCCTCGATCGTCGAGAGGAAGATGCGGCTGGATTCGTTTTCCACCGTCCAAGGTCGCTTCACGCCGCTCAGCGCTTCCGCCACCGCAAGCCCGGACTGGATGCCGTCCTCATGGAAGCCGCTGCCGAAATGTGCGCCGCAAAACCAGGTATTGCGACGGCCCTGCAGCGACCACAGCTTCTTCTGTGCTGCCATTGCCTTCGCATCGAAAAGCGGATGGGCATAATCGAAGCTCTGGATCACCTTGGCCGGATCGACCGCACGCGATGGGTTGAGCGTGACGAAGAGCGGCGTTGCGGGATCGATCGGCTGAAGTTTGTTCATCCAATAGGTGACGCAAAGCGCTTCCGTGCCGCGAGATCCCGGCTCGCTGAGATAATTCCAGCTGGACCACACCGCCTTGCGTTTCGGCATCAATAGCTCATCGCTGTGAAGGACTGCCGTGTTGCTCGTATAGTCGAATGCGCCGAGAAGGGCTTGCTCCTGATCGTCGGCATCGGTGAGAAGCGCAAGGGCATCATCCGCATGCGTGGCGATCACCACCTCGTCAAAAACCGAGACATCACCCGCACGATCGACAACCGTCACGCCCTCTTGAATGCGGCGGATACCGGCAACCGGGCTTGAAAGGCGCACCGTTCCGCGAAATTCGGCAAGCACGCGGGACACATATTCCCGGCTGCCACCCTTGACCGTGCGCCACTGCGGGCGGCCGGAAAGCTGGACGAGGCCATGATTGACGAAAAAGCGGATGAAGGCGTGCAACGGATAGTCGCGCATGTCGTCGGCGGTCATCGACCAGATAGCCGCCCCCATCGGAAGCAGATGATCATCGACAAAGCCGGCCGAATAGTTGTTTCGATCGAGATAAGCGCCAAGACTGACGCCCCGCAGGCTCTCGTCGTTCAGAAGATCCGGCGCAACCTTGTAGAAGCGCATGATGTCACGCACCATTTTCCAGAAGCGCGGGCGAAAGAGATTGGACTTCTGCCCGATCAGCCCGGCAAGGTCGGAGCCGGAATATTCAAGCGCTCCACCGCCAAGCGATGCCGCAAAGGACATGTCGGAGGCAGCCGTCTGCACGCCGAGATGCGCGAACAGAGCCACGAGATTGGGATAATTCTTCTCGTTATAGACGATGAAGCCGGTATCGACGGCAATGGGAGCTCTGTCCGCACGCTCGACAGTGACCGTGTTGGCATGGCCGCCTAGTCGATGGTCGCTCTCATAGAGCGTGACGTCGCAGGACTTGTCCAGCAGCCACGCAGCCGAGAGACCTGAGATGCCGGAACCGATAACGGCCACCTTACGCAGTGCCTGTCTGTCTCTTGACCGTGACGATATATCCATGACTTCCAGGTCCATTTTCTTCATGTCGAACGTTACGCAAGGCAGTGACCAATGGATTTCCGAAGTGTTAAATTTTGTCTTCTCCCATACCGTGAGTGATCCACCGAAATAGACCTGCCGTAGTCGCCAGCATGACGATAAATGTTTCCATAGCGGCGGCGCCGTGCCACTATATGAGCAACAATAGGAAGAAGCCTGTTGCTCAGAAAATGCGTGGGAGCGAGGTAAAACCTATTCGCATGGGTGAAACGGTCCAGAACAATATCGAGGACGAGCTTCCCGGACTGCTAAGAGCAATTGCATCTGAACGCAGTGTGGAGGCCTTCGAAGCTGTATTCCGATACTTCGGACCACGCGTGCGTATCTATATGTTACGGCAGGTGCGTGATGCGCAGGCCGCTGAGGAACTGATGCAGGAAACAATGATGACGGTCTGGAACAAGGCCGCCCTCTTCGATCCGGCGAGAGGCAACGTCTCTGCCTGGATCTTCAGAATTGCCCGTAACCTGAGAATTGATGCGCACCGGCGCGACCGCCGTCCCGAGTTCGATATGAACGATCCGGCCTTCGTTGCAGACGATGCGCCTGCGGCCGATGCCCAGATGGAAGAGTTGCAGGATGCAGAGCGTTTGCACCGTGCGCTGGCCGACCTTCCGCAGGAGCAGCGGGACCTTCTGAAGCGTTCCTTCTTCGAGGAAATGTCTCACAGCGTTATTGCCCAGCAGCTTGGCCTCCCGATCGGAACCGTCAAGTCCCGCATCCGGCTTGCTTTTGCCAAACTGAGAACAGCTCTGGAGTCGCGCACATGAGTGTTTGGCACCACATCAGCGATGAATTGCTTCTCGATTACGCCTCGGGCAGTCTGGCGGAAAGCTGGAGCCTGGCAGTTGCCACCCATCTTGCGCTGTGTCCGGAAAGCCGCAAGCGTTTGCACGCCATGGAGATGACCGCGGGTGCGCTTTTGCGTGATGCCGGACCTGTTCAGGAAATTTCCGAGGGTCAGTGGAGCGCGATGAAGGCCCGCATGCGGGCCGAGGCCCCCTACGCGCCAGCAAGTGTGGCCGCTTCAGCCGCCAAACCCTCGGTCCTGCCGGAACCTTTGCGCTCCTACGCGGGTGGAGATGTCGACAAGCTCAAATGGAAGCCGCTCGGCCCCGGCGCCTATCATTTCCCCATTCCCACCAGGGATGGCGAAGCGCAGGTCCGGTTGCTGAAGATACCCGCTGGTAAGCCTGTTCCTGAACATACCCATGGGGGCCGGGAGTTGACGGTGGTTCTGGCGGGATGCTTCCGCGATGGCGACGATGTCTTCCGTCGTGGGGATTTTGAAGAGGCGGATGAAGACCTCACCCACCAGCCGATTGCTGGTGAAGGCGAAGATTGCATTTGCCTGGCTGTCACCGATGCGCCTCTGAAATTCAAGAGCTGGATCGTCAGACTGGTTCAGCCCGTTCTGGGAATTTAATGCTCATTTATAAGAGGAGGCTTGCCGTATGCAGCTGATCGTCGCCTATGTCGCAACGGCTATCGTCTTCTTCGGACTGGATTTCGTCTGGCTGTCAAAGCTGGCTGTCGGCTTTTACAAACGCGAAATCGGGCAACTCATGCTGCCAAAGCCAAACTTCGTGGCAGCGGGTATCTTCTATCTCTTTTATATTGCGGGCATCGTCTACTTCGCCGTCGCACCATCTTTCACCGGAGGTTCGATCGGTGAGGCGCTGGTCTCCGGTGCGATCTTTGGCTTTCTTGCCTATGGCACTTACGACATGACGAACCTGTCCACCCTCAAGGGGTGGACATGGCGCTTATGCGTGGTGGATATCATTTGGGGAACGCTGCTGACGGCCGTCGCCGCAGCAGCGGGTGCGTGGGCGACGCAGGCTTTTGCCTGATTTTTCTATAGGTTGCAGCGCCTACACCTGTACCATCAGCGGATCAGGATCACTTGCGCAAGATGACCCAGATCGCGTGGATGATGCCGGGCAGGTAGCCGCACAGTGTGAGCAGAATGTTCAGCCAGAAATGAAGGCCGAGCCCGACCTGCAGGAAAACGCCGACGGGCGGCAGGATGATGGCGAGAAGAATACGAATGACGTCCACGATCTGAAATCCCATGTCCATTGTTGTCGGGCGGGTAACGTGGTTTCAAGCCGATTGGTTCAATCTTGCCTTCCGCTGTGCGCACACATTCCGTTCATTCAACCGATCGTTTCGCGCACCCAACGGACGTCCATTCGGTCACGCGCCCGAAAATAGTTTTGTGTTAAAACGGCTATGGTGTTGTCTTTTTACGGTTTGATAACCAAATGTATCGGACGGTAAGAAAGGGTGTTTATCGCCTCACCATATCCACATTAGCGCCTATGGTAGGATCCATGAGAAAGCCGATAGACAAAGCCGGACTGATCTTCGTCGCTCTCCTATGCGTCCTCGTAGGTCTCGTCCTCAGCATCGCCCTTTTCCGCGACAACATCCACATCGCCCCACAGGCCCAGGATGGATCTTTGATCCCCCGCACCACCCCGCATAAGCAGGTCAATTAGGCGGGCAACCGATCTTCCTCTCTAGTTCAAGTGAAGAAGGAGCCAGGCGAAAGGCTCTCTGTTGCCGTGAGCGTGGGCCAACGAAGATCAAATTCCGTCGAGAGCGACTTCGCGAGAGGTACGATCGATGCGCTCCTGAAGAGCAACGGAGACGGCCTGCAAAAATTCTTGGCGTCGTCTTTCGTCCGTTGCCTCTGGTGTGGACTTTAATCGCTCGAGGATTTTTTCCATAAAACCCACATGGTTGAAGCGATCCGCCGCGATATTGACCTCAACCTCTTCCATGTAATGCGCCAGGTGCGGCCCCAGCTCCAGATTTTCATCCATCTGGTACCGATTGGCCATCTGCTCCCCAAGCGTCGCCATCTGCGCGTAAGGGCCAAATTCGTTGATCATTCAATCTCCTCTTGCGTTGGGAGACTAAGATAGGCGAGGCGAGGAAGAAGGACGAGATGCTCGGCGGTCTCATCGCGAAAACGTGAGATCGGGTCCAAGGCGATGCGCTAGAAATGTCCAAACGCTGATCGACGCCCTGTTACAATGGATGCGCCAACTGAGCGTAATGCGGCCTTTGTCGGCACTACCCGAATGTATCCGCTTAGACTTGACGTTTGGTGCCAGAGAAGTGTTGGGACACGGTTGCTTCAACACGCAAGCACCTTTCTACACCGAATGGTGTGGATGCCCCTCTTTACAGTTCAAAGGGATCGTCGGAAGCTTTAACCGATGGGGGAGCGGTGAAAGGGTCTTCGTCCTTTGGTGGAGACTTTTGAGTGCTGACGAGCTTGTCAGTTGTATCCTGACAGTCAAGCATCTCATCAATTGCCTTTGAGGAACCTTTAAGCCGCAGGAACACAATTTGCTTGCCGGCGTAGAACGCCTTCAAGCCCAACTTTTTACTGAATTCGACGAGAAAATTTGGGTCGTGGGTACCGACCTGAAGGTACTTATAGGAGTTAATTTGTGCCGCCGACGCCTTTGCTTCCCAAGGCGTTTCGTCATCGAACTGGATGCGGACAGGATATTCTTTGCCCTCTTCCAACGATTTCCATTTGGCGTTGCCAAACGAAAAGTAGAGCTCGCGCTTACCCTCCAGAAAGTTGAAGCCTAGCCGCAGGATCGTTCCGTCCTCGTATGCAGTCGATAAGTAGCAGGCATTCCCCATGCTAGGGTCCATGCGGATCGTCCACCCCGCTACCTCCTTCCACGGAACCGTATCCGATTGCGCAAGGAGCGGGGTAGGGAGGGCAAACATTGCGGCGCAAAATATGGCTTTCATGCCTGTACCATAGAGATTAGGTGGTGCTGCCTTATTTGCCCATGAGTTGTGATCGCTGTCGAGTCGAAACCTATGCTAATCTTACGGCAGGCGATTGCTTGCACCTACAGAGCGCCCGTCTAGGCAATGTTTATACAAGAGGCGCAGAAAGCGTTCGACGCTCAGGCTTGGCTTGAATCAACCGCTATGGGTTTCGATCCCCACCACAAAAGATGCATAAGCTAGGAGAAAATGGTGCCGCTTACGTGACTCGAACACGTGACCCCGTCATTACGAATGACGTGCTCTACCGACTGAGCTAAAGCGGCCTGCGCAAGCGCCGAAAAACTATCGGCGCGGCGCATGGCGGGCTGATACAGGCATTGAGGCAGGATTTCAAGCGTTGAATGTCAGCTTGTTGAAAATTTCCCGCCTGCAATGACCTCCCATGCCTAGGATGCGCAGACGCGCTGCTTCGCGGAGGCGTATTCCTGCGCCAACCGGTCAACCAGTGCGGAGACGGGTTCGACGGCCTTCACCACACCCACACCCTGGCCTGCGCCCCAAATGTCCTTCCAGGCTTTGGCGCCGGTGGAGGCTGCGGCAAAATCCATCTTCGAAGGATCGGCGACCGGCAGGTTGTCCGGGTCGAGGCCGGAGGCGACAATCGATGCTTTCAGATAATTGCCATGCACGCCGGTGAAGTAGTTGGAATAGACAATGTCATTGGCGTGCGCCTCGACGATCGCCTGCTTATACGCCTCCGTCGCGCGCGCTTCGCGGGTGGCGATGAAGGGTGAGCCGATATAGGCCATATCCGCACCCATGGCCTGGGCCGCGAGAATGGAGCCGCCATTGGCGATGGCGCCCGCCAATAGAAGAGGGCCATCGAACCACTCGCGAATTTCCTGAACCAGCGCGAATGGGGAAAGGGTGCCCGCATGGCCACCGGCGCCGGTCGCGACCGCTATGAGACCATCCGCGCCCTTGCGGATCGCCGAGTTGGCGTGGCGGTTGTTGATCACGTCGTGCAGCACGATCCCGCCATAGGAGTGGATTGCGGCGTTGACCTCCGGCACAGCGCCCAGGGACGAGATGACGATCGGCACCTTGTATTTCACGCAGAGCCCAAGATCATGTTCCAGTCGCTTGTTGGACATATGCACGATCTGGTTTACCGCGAAGGGCGCGGCCGGTCGGTCCGGGTGGGCGGCATTGTGCGCGGAAAGCTCTTCCGTCAGCATCGCCAGCCACTCGTCCAACTGGCTCTCCGGGCGAGCGTTCAAAGCTGGAAACGCGCCCACAACGCCCGCCTTGCATTGCGCCAGCGTCAATTCCGGATGAGAAATGATGAAGAGCGGCGAGGCAATCACCGGCAGTCGGAGATTGTCCTTAAGAATGGACGGCAGCATGGTTCCTCCCATGAATGACATTTGGCGATTTACGTTTACGCGCACGTAAGATTTAGCCGAGGTGGATGCCATTGAAAAGCGAAAAGAGCGGGTGGGGCGGTACGACGCCAGACCTGCGCCATGATGAGGCCACCGGCGCTTGCGGCAAACCTTATGCTCCAACCGCCACAGTCATGACGTTTTCCCCAAGCCAATTTCCGCTTTGCTGATCAGGTGGCTTGCGGTTGTGGACACGAGTCGTTACCGAATCGTAAACGTGGTGCCGAAGCGTTGATCTTTCGCGTGTGGCGAGGAAGAAGGACCGAGAGTGAGCGGACTGGAAACGGCAATCAGAAATGCCCTGGAAAAATCGGATCGGTCGAATGCCGAAGTGCGCGCGCGGATCTATCAGTCGTCGCGTCAGGCCTTGGAAGCCGGTCTGCGGAAGCAGGGCATAGACGATCAGGGCGTCGTTGCGCAGCAGCGTCAGCGGCTGGAAAACGTCATTCACGCCATCGAGACGGAAGAGCGGAACCGACTTCTGGATGTGGTCGAAGACCACGTAAGGAGGGAAACGCAGCGCACTGCTCCGCCTGTTGTGGAGCCACCTGCCGCCACGCGATCTGCTCCCGCTGTCGCGGCACCGTCGGTTGCGCCCGCGCGGCGGCATGAAGACGAGGATGAGGGTGCGGCGATGCCGGTGGGAGCGCCAGTGCGCGCTGAGCCGCGCAGCGAGCCCGCACATCAGCCGCCAGAGATGAGCGATTTTCGTGCCGAACGCACCGACGAGGGCTTGAGCCGCATGACCTCGTCAGCCGGTCCCTCCTTTGAAGCCTCGTCGCTTGCCTTCAAGCCGGAGCGTGCGGCCAAGGGCCGCCGCAAGAAGGGCATCATCACACGCCTCTTTATCTGGTTCACGTTTTTGGCCTTCATTGGCGTTGGCGGCTGGTGGGTCTATAGCTCCGGCCTGTTGCTGAGCCCGAACGAACGGGACACCAGCGTGCCGAACCCGCCGCCTTCGGTGGAAGCCGAAGATTTCGACGGGCAGCAGAACACCCAGGAGCCGACGCTCGCCGCTGGTCGCGGTTTCTCCGACGCCTGGCAGGAAGTCTTCAACGCGGATCGTGGCGATGCGGGGCTACAGCCTGGCTCGCTCTCCAAGGTGGAAGATGTTGCGACCGGCGGCGGAAAGGCCGTCCGCGTGACGTCGCAGACGGCGGATGCCGCGGGCAATATCGCGATCACGGTTCCGGTCGATGTGCTGCGGGATATGGCGGGCAAGGCCTCTACCATTTCGATCACGCTGCAATCTGCTAGCAACGGCCAGAGCCAAGTGTCGGTCTCGTGTGATTTCGGAACGTTGGGCGATTGCTCGCGACACCGTTTCACCGCCACGCAGGAGCGCGCCGATATGCTGATCAATCTCAGCTTCGATCGCACCATGGCACCTAATTCGCCTGGCCGCATCTTCATCAACAGCGATATTGACGGCAAGTCGCGACCGATCAACCTCTATTCGGTTCGGATATTGCCCGGTCAGTAAGGGCGCTTGCGCGCCAATTTACAGCACGGGCCCGAAAGTCGGAATCGACACGCCGGTTTAAAGAGTAGGACCGCGTCAGTAGCCGAGCGCGATCCCGTCCTTGCGCGATTCAGACGCACCGACAAGCGTTCCGTTCTCCCAGTCGATCCTCACCGCCTGGGCACCACCGATCGGATCCTCGGCCGGCACGATCTCGAACCCGCGGCGGGTGAGTTCGGTAATCGTTTCCGGCGAGATCGTATGTTCCGCTTCCACGCGCGGTATCTTGCCGCCAACGGGAATGAGGCGCGGCAGGTCGATGGCATCCTGGATATCCATGCCGTAATCGACCACCTTGGATATCAGATGCGCATGGCCGAGCGCCTGATAGTACCCTCCCATGACGCCGAAGGACATCTCCGTGCGGCCATTGCGGGTCACCATGCCGGGAATGATGGTGTGAAGCGGCCGCTTTTCCGGGGCGATCATGTTCGGATGCCCGCGTTTCAGCGAAAAGCTCTGGCCGCGATTGTGCAGGATCACGCCGGATCGGGGCGCAACGATGCCGGTGCCGAAACTGTCGAAAATCGAGTTGATGAAGCTTACCGCATTGCGGTCTTGATCGACAATCGAGATGTAGACCGTGTCGCGGTGCAGCGGCATCTCGAAGTCCGGCAGGTCGGTCAAGGCATGACGAAGATCGATCATCTCGGCCAAGCGTTTCGCGAAGTCGTGCGAGAGCAATTCCGCCACCGGCACGTCCGCCTTGGCGGGATCGGCGATCCAGGCGTCGCGTGCCGCATAGGCAAGCCGCGTCGCCTCGATTTCCAGATGCAACCGATCCGTCGAGCCCGGCGCATGGCGCGTGTCGAAATGGGAGAGAATGTTGAGGATGAGAAGGGCGATGATCCCTTGGCCGTTCGGTGGGCACTCATGGATCATGTGATCGCGGAATAGGGTGGTGACGGGCGTGACATATTCCCCACCGGCGGCAGCAAAATCCTCCATCGTGTGCAGGCCGCCAAGTGAGCGCAGGTGGCTTACCATATCCTCGGCGATATCGCCTGAGTAGAAACCGTCACGGCCTTCGGTTGCGATCTTGCGCAGCGTCGCACCAAGCTTTTCCTGCCGGTGAACCGCGCCAATGGCGGGTGCGCGGCCGCCTGGCAAAAAGATCGCCGCCGCCGCCGGGTCCTGCGATAGCAGCGTTTCCTCCCGCACCCAGTCGCGGTGAACGCGCGGCGCGATCGCATAGCCCTGTTCGGCGTAACGGATGGCCGGGGCCAGCACGTCGGCGAAGGGCAGGCGGCCGTGATCGGCGTGCAGTCGTGTCCAGGCGTCAATGGCGCCGGGGATGGTGACGGCGGCGGGCGATTGGCGCGGCACTTCGGTCAGCCCACGCTCTTCGAACCAATCCACCGTCAGTGCCTTCGGCGTGCGTCCGGAGCCGTTATAGGCGATGATCTCGGCGCTGCCTCTCGGTGCGTAGAGCGCGAAGCAGTCGCCGCCAATACCAGTCGAGCCCGGCTCCACCACGCATTGGACGGCACAGGCGGCGATCGCCGCATCCATCGCATTGCCTCCGGCTTGCAGGATCGTGATGGCGGTCAGCGTCGCGGAGGGGTGGGATGTCGCCGCCATCCCCGTGGTCGAAACCGCGATGGACCGTGTGGGCTTCTCGAAATTGCGCATCCTGGTGGTCTCCTCTTAGTCTTTTTGTTTTCCGCTTCGCCTAAGCGCGGCGGCGATAGGGCGTCAGCCGGTTCTCGATAAGGCCGAGCGTCCGGACGATGATGAAATTCATGGCGAGATAGATGGCGCCGGCGGCGATGAACACCTCGATGGCGCGGTAGCTCTGGGAGATCAACCCTTGTGCAATGCCGGTCACTTCCATCAGCGTGATGATGGACGCGAGCGAGGTGCCTTTGACCATCAGAATAATTTCGTTGCCATAGGCGGGGATCGCCTGCCGGATGGCTAGTGGCAGGATGACGAGGCGCAAGGATAGCCAGCGAGACAGTCCAAGCGCGAGTGCCGCTTCGCCAAGTCCCCGCGGCACGTTGCGGATGGCACCGCGCAGGATTTCACTGCCATAGGCAGCCGTGTTCAGCGTCAAGGCCAGGATGGCGCACCAATAGGGCTCGCGAAAAAGCCACCAGAGACCGGCTGCCTGAAGGGAAGGGCGAAACTGGCCAAGCCCGTAATAGATCAGGAAAATCTGCACGAGCAACGGCGTGCCACGGAAGATGGCGACGAAGCTTCGAATAGGCCAGACGGCAAGGCGATGTCCGCCGCTCTGGGCAAGCGCAAGCATCAGGGCAAGGCAGAAGCCGAGGAGCAGTGAGCTTCCTGCAAGCTGCAGCGTCAGCGGCACGCCAGAGAGCAGCTTGGGGATGATCTCGAGGAAGAAGCCGACATCGATCATCGTTCGCGGATCCCTCGGAAGGCGCGTGCTTCGGCGAGGCGGAAGGCCTGCCCGGTTATCCCGGCAATGACGAAATAGAGAAAGGCCGCGGCGAGATAAAAGAGAAAGGGTTCACGTGTCGAACCTGCGCCGATCTGGGTTTGGCGCATCAGTTCCACCAGGCCAATGACCGAAATCAGCGCCGAATCCTTGAGAACGAGCTGCCAGACATTGCTGAGGCCTGCGACCGCATGGCGCAGGAGCTGCGGGAGGATAACGAGGCACAGCATCTGGCTGCGTGATAGGGCGAGCGCCTTGGCTGCGTCGAACTGGCCGGGATCGACCGCGAGATAAGCGCCGCGATAGACTTCCGACTGGTAGGCCCCGGAGATGATGCCGATGGCAAGAATGCCGGTTGCCAGCGTCGGCAGGCCGATGAAGTCCTGTGACCCCATTCGGTGCGCAATCGCCGTCAACGCGACACTGCCGCCATAGTAGAAGAGATAGATGGTCAAAAGGTCGGGAACGCCGCGAAACACGATCCCGTAAGCCTCTGCCAGCCCGCGCGCGGTGCGCCGCTTCGACAGACGCCCTGCCGCTGCCAGTCCGCCGAACAGAGCGCCGAGCGCAAAGCCAAGAAGCGAGAGGAGCAGCGTCATGGTCGCAGCGCCAAGAAGCGACATGCCCCAGCCGCCATCGCCAAAGCCGAGGAGATGCAGTTTATCCATCATGCGGGCGTGATCCCCTGTTGATATCCACGCGGCCGGAAACCTGTGGTGTCCGGTCGCATGCGGTCCGCCCTTACTTGACCGGGGTTACGTCCGTCTTGACCCACTTTTCCGAAAGACGCTTGATCGTGCCATCAGCAATGGCGCCATCGATCGCGGTATTCAGCATTTCCTTGAGCTTGGTATCGCTCTTGCGCAGGCCAGCGCCCGAGCCGAGCCCGAAGACACCACCGACGAAGCCGGGACCGGCGAGCGTGTAGTCCGCAAATTCGGGCTTTGCCAACGTGGCGGCCAATGCGGATTGCTGCGCGAAGAGCGCATCGACCCGGCCAGCGGCCAGATCCAGATCGTGTTGCTCGGTTGTCTTATATTCGCGAATCTCGACCGTATCGGCGAAGTACTTCTTGAGGAATTCGAGATTGGTGGTGGCGGCCTGCACGCCGACGACCTTGCCCTTCAGGAGGGGTTTAAGCTTTTCGATGGCAGCCTTGGCGGAGGCGTCGTCGTCGAGCTTGAACTTCTCGGTAGCACCGCCGAGCTTGCCGAGATCGCTGTCTTTGGCGACAGCGAAGCCAGAGGGGTCGACGGCATAGGGATGGCTGAAGTCGATAGTTTCAAGGCGCTTGGGCGTGATGAACATGCTGGCCATGATCACGTCGAACTTGCCGACCGTGAGGGATGGAATGAGACCGTCCCAATCCTGGGCTATGATGGTGCATTTGATCTTCATGCGGGCGCAGAGATCATTGGCAAGGTCGATTTCGAAGCCGTCCAGCTTGCCGTCGGCGGTGGTGAAGTTCCATGGCGCATAGGCGCCTTCAGTCGCGATCTTGATTTCTTTTGGGGCATCCTGCGCAAGCGCGGCTGGCGCAAGGCCGAGCGGGGCAAGCACGAGTGTGGTAAGTGCAGCCGCAAGCGCGGCCATGCGACGGATCGTCATGACTTTTCCTCTTGTTTTAGAGCCGTTCGGTGACGGCGGTTCCCCGTCCGTACCGGATGTCGTCTCCGGCTGCGGACATCTTGACCGGACGGCTCAGCGCCGACCGGGACTGGCGTAATCGGCAAGCAGGTTCGCCGTTTCGGCGATATGGTCCTGCATCACCGCCTCGGCATCGCGCGCGTTGCCGGATTTCAGGACGTCGATCAGCCGCTCATGCTCCTGACGGGCTGAAAGCGGCTTTTCGACATAGTCGAACCAGATGCGCATATAGGGCTCGATCATCACATGCAGTGCGTTGATCTGGCGGATCAGCTTCGGTCTGCCGCTGAGGCCGTAAATCAGCGCATGAAATTCCTGGTGGCGCAGCACCCAGTCGCCGCTGCCGGATTGCCCGGCCCGCTCCATCCGCTCCAGTAACCGCTCAAGCTCCTCGAATGTCTCTGTCGTCATGCGTGGCGTGGCGAGCCGGACTGCGAGCCCCTCCAGCACGGAGCGGATCTCAAAGGCTTCGTGAATTTCTTCCAGCGTCAGCCCGGCGACGATGCAGCCCCGGTTCGGGCGGAGCGTCACCAGACCGTCGGCGGCGAGCCGCCGGAAGGCCTCGCGCACCGGCATGCGGCTCATGCCGATATCCGCCGCAATCTCTTCCGGAATCAACCGGTCTCCGGCCTTGTAGCGACCCTGCCGCAGTGCCTGCTGAAGATGCACGTAAGCTTCCTCCTCCGCCGTGGAGGGAAGAGAGACTCTGGATGCAGTCGCATAGGTCATCAGCGGCTCATTGGATTTTTGTATCCACTTATCCAATCAGCAGCATCGGCCCGGGTCAAGACGTTTGTAGGGTCTATTATGAAAAAGGCAGAGCAGGCCTGATGCCGCTCTGCCATTCTCCATCCGCAATCGCCATCATTTTTGGAAAGAGGGGGTCAGGTGCCGTAAAAAGGGCTCCGAACTATTTTAGAAACTTTGGCCCACTGCCCAAAATCTTGTCGTCGATCTTGCCGATCGCCTTCTCATCCTTGCCCTCATAATCGAGCGAGGTGAGAATATGGCGAATGAGATTCAGTCTGAGCCTGCGCTTGTCATTGGCGCGGATCACCGTCCATGGCGCGTCGTCTATGTGCGTCTTTTCCAGCATCTCGTCACGGGCCGCGGTATAGTCGTCCCATTTGGTCAGGGCGGCGATGTCCATATCCGAAAGCTTCCAGGATTTCAGCGGGCTGTGCCGGCGGTCGTGGAAGCGTTCCAACTGGGTCTCGCGACCGATATCGAGGTAGAACTTGAAGAGGTTCACACCCTCATGCACCAGCATTTTTTCCAGCCGCGGCACTTCCTTCAAGAAGCGCTTGTGTTCTTCCGGCGTGCAAAACCCCATCACGGGCTCCACACCGGCGCGGTTGTACCATGAGCGGTCGAAGAGTACGAACTCGCCCGCAGTCGGAAAATGGGCGATGTAGCGCTGGAAGTACCATTGCCCTTTTTCGGTTTCGGTCGGCTTGGTCAGTGCCACGACACGCGCATAGCGTGGGTTGAGATATTCCCGCACCGCGGCGATCGAGCCGCCTTTACCCGCGGCATCGCGGCCCTCGAACAGCGCCATGATGCGCTGGCCGGTGGCCTGCTGCCAGAACTGCACCTTCACCAGTTCGATCTGAAGCGCTTCGATCTGTGCTTCATACTCCTCCCGGCCAAGCTTCTTGTCATAGGGGAAATCGCCTGCCGTCAGCTTCTTGTCATCCACCCAGTCGGGGAGCACAGGATCGTCGATATTGAAGACCCGCTCCTTGCCGTTCATCGTCAATGTTACGGATCTGTCCTTGACGGTTTCGCTCATGCTCACTCCCTTTTCAGCCTACGGCATTTTGTCTTCTTAAGGTCAGCCTGACACTCAACGAATTCAAGAGCAAAGAGATTCCGGCATCGAAGCTCCATCCACATAAATTTTGCCGGCTAAGGCTTGCAAAAGGACAGGGCGAAGAATCTTTGTCATGAAAGGCGATTATGACGGTCGGATCGGGAGCGAGACGAATGGATAAGATTCGCGATGGCAATGGCAGCGATGGACGGGGAGGGTGCGTTGCTTAAACAGATGCGCCGCATGCGGAGAAACTGGCTTGCGCTTTTTGTCGTCACGATGCTGGCAGCCTTGGCGCTTGTCGAATGGCGTTCGCCCTATGTCGTGGCCGCACTGTGGCTCGCCGCCGTCTTCGCCATTCTTTTCATCACGCCCTCCGCCACCATCGGAAAGGATGAGAACAAACTCAACGAAGAGGTCGTGCCGCCCCAGGGAGTGGATCATGGATTGATTGCAGGTGTGCGGGCAGGTCTTGCGGTGCTCGATACGCCCGTCTTCATCCTGGACCGGGACGCCGCTGTCTTGTTTGAAAATGCGGCGGCGGAACGCGCCTTTGGGACGCTGCCTGTCGGTTCGCATATTTCGGGCAGGCTGCGCTCACCCGGCCTGCTCGATGTCATTCGCGAAACCATCGCCACCGGACAGCCGAACCAAGTGGAGCACTCCGAACGACTGCCCTCGGAGCGAGTGTTCATCGTGCGCATCGCAGCTGCGGATATGCCACAGACGGCGGGAGCGCCCTTTTATATCCTCTCTTTCCGCGACATTTCAGATCTGCGTCGTATCGACCGCATGCGCAGCGATTTCGTCGCCAATGCCAGCCATGAGCTGAGAACGCCGCTGGCCTCGTTGCGCGGCTTCATCGAAACCATGCAGGGGCCGGCGCGCAACGATCCCAAGGCGCAGGAGCGCTTTCTTGGCATCATGCTGGACCAGGCAACCCGCATGAGCCGCCTGGTCGATGACCTGATGTCGCTCTCAAGGCTAGAGCTTCGTGCCAATATCGCACCGGATCAGACCGTCGATCTCGTGCCGCTTCTCGGCCATGTTCGGGATTCCTTGCTACCGCTCGCCGGCGATCTGGACGTCGAGATCAAGCTGCATATTCCCGAAAACCCGGTGCAAGTGAACGGCGACCGGGACGAGTTGGTGCAGGTGTTCCAGAACCTCGTCGAAAACGCCTGCAAGTACGGTCAGGATGGCAAGGTGGTGGATGTGTTCCTGCGCGCAGAGGTGGGCAAGCCTGTCGAAGTCAGCGTCGTGGATAAGGGACCGGGCATTCCCGCCGAGCATGTGCCGCGTCTCACAGAGAGGTTTTACCGCGTCAGCGTAGCAGACAGCCGTTCGAAAAAAGGCACTGGTCTCGGCCTTGCCATCGTCAAGCACATTCTGACCCGCCACCGCGCCCGCCTCATCATCCGGTCGGAAATTGGCGCTGGTACGGACTTCACCGTGAGATTTTGACACACAAGCCCTGTCGTATTCGTCACGTTTTAGAAATGCATATAAATATCAGTAATTTAATCTGTCACAAATCTTTCACCGAAGTGACATAAAAGGGTGTGGCAAGACTGGTTATGAAGAGGCCGCCGGGACAGCCCAGACGGGCTTAAGGATCAAGCCTCTTGCCGGCACAGTTCACGAAAGCCCGAAAAAGGGCCCCACGACGGGAGAGTCATAATGAACTTCTTTAAATTGTCTGCAGCAGCTCTGGTGGCGTCCGTTGCCTTCGCGGGTGCCGCTTCTGCTCGCGACCAGATCCAGGTTGCTGGTTCCTCCACGGTTCTGCCTTACGCAAAGATCGTTGCTGAAAGCTTCGCCGAAGCTTTCCCGAACTTCAAGGCACCGGTTGTTGAGTCCGGCGGCACGGGTGGTGGTCTGAAGGCATTCTGCTCCGGCGTGGGCGAAGGCACGATCGACATTGCCAATGCATCGCGCAAGATCAAGGCTGACGAGCTGGCAGCCTGCAAGTCCGCTGGCGTTGCTGACGTTCAGGAAGTGAAGATCGGTTACGACGGTATCGTCTTCGCCATGGACAAGTCCAACAAGGACGTCAAGTTCGAGCCGAAGGACCTGTACCTCGCTCTCGCCGCTGAAGTCGTCAAGGATGGCAAGCTGGTTGCCAACCCATACACAAAGTGGTCCGAAATCAACAAGGAACTGCCTGACGTAGAGATCGCTGCCTATATCCCTGGCTCCAAGCACGGCACGCGCGAAGTCTTCGAAGAGAAGATCATGGCTGACGGCTGCAAGGAAGCTGGCGCGACGGACGTGATCAAGGGTCTGGTTTCCGACGCCAAGCAGGCTGCTGCCAAGTGCGTTGCCATCCGTAAGGACGGCAAGGCTGTCGATATCGACGGCGACTACACCGAGACGCTCGCTCGTATCGATGCCAACAAGTCCGGCGTCGGCGTCTTCGGCCTCGCTTTCTACGACAACAACAAGGACAAGCTGAAGGTCGCGACCGTCGGTGGCGTTGTTCCGTCCACCGAAACCGTTGCTTCCGGCAAGTACCCTGTCTCGCGTCCGCTGTTCTTCTACGTTAAGAAGGCTCACCTGGGTGTCATCCCTGGCCTGAAGGAATATGTCGAATTCTTCACCTCTGACGAGATGATCGGCCCTGACTCTCCGCTCGCCAATTACGGCCTGGTTGCTGCCCCTGACGCAGAGCGCAAGGAAATCCGCGCTCAGTTCGAAGCCGGCAAGACCCTCTAATATATCCTGGGAAGCGCGGTGGCATAACGCTGCGCTTCCCATCTCTTCTGTTGGCAAGGTCGGTTTGCGGCCATTGCTCAGTCCGGAAGGGTTGACAGTTCCTATTTATCGTAACACCAAGCCGCCGATAAATATGATCTATCAACCCGGAATGCGTGAACTGAATGCAGATCCGGCATCGTGCGGTGATCAGCCGCAGGTGCTGCGCTCTTGGTGAAATGATGCCGCATCGTGCCGCGTGGTGCGCCGAGGAAACTCTCCATGAACACATCCATCCTTTTGCTCATATTGGCACTGATCGGCATATCCAGCTATGTGCTGGGTAAGCGCCGTGCCGCAGTGCTGGCGGGCGCACGTCCCTCCAACATGCATTCCCGCTCTGGTTATCACGGTTCCTACGTCCTCATCTGGGCGCTTATTCCTTCCGCGCTGATCCTGGCGGCGTGGCTGATCATCAGCCCGATCATCGTCAACTCCGCGGTGCATGAAAGCTTCCCGGATGACATCAAGGCACAGCCGGAAGCCCAGCAGAGCCTCACCTATGGCATGGTCGTTTCCATTGCCCGCGGCCTTACCCAGGTTTCGCCGCAGGAATATGACGCGCTGAAAGCCGATCCCGCGACGGCACGCGCGGTCCTCGCCTCTAAAGGTGTGGCCATCGCCGGCGATCCGCAGCCCTTCATGATCGAGTCTGCAGAAAAGCTCAATAACATGTCGGCGGTCAGCCGTATCGCCATGGTGTTCGTAGTGCTTGCCACGGCCATCGCTGGGGCCTTCCGGGCGCTCCGCGGCCTGGCACCGCGCTTTCGTGCCCGTAATAAGGTGGAGAAGGTCATTCTCGGCGCGCTCGTTCTTGCATCGTCGATCGCGATCTTGACCACGATCGGCATCGTTATGTCGATGCTGACGGAAGCCACGCAGTTTTTCCGGATGGTTCCGGCGCATCAGTTCTTCTTCGGCACGGTGTGGGATCCGCGTTTTGCTGCGGCTGGTTCGACAGACAGCTCCGGTCAGTTCGGCCTCATTCCGCTCTTGGCGGGTACGCTCTATATTGGCTTCGTCGCCATGCTGGTCGCGGTACCGGTCGGTCTGTTCTCGGCGATATACATGGCCGAATATGCAAGCCCCCGTTTGCGCTCGATTGCCAAGCCGCTGCTGGAAGTGCTCGCCGGTATCCCGACCATCGTCTACGGCTTCTTTGCGCTGACGACTGTGGGGCCGTTCCTGCGTGACATCTCTGCCCAGATCAATGGTCTGGCAACCGGCGACTATGCCAGCTTCATCCAGGCGCAGAGCGTCATCACCGCCGGCTTCGTCATGGGCATCATGCTGATCCCATACGTCTCCTCGCTGTCGGATGATATTATCACCGCTGTGCCGCGTTCGCTTCGGGACGGATCGCTTGGTCTCGGCGCCACGCGCTCCGAGACGGTCAAGAAGGTCATTCTTCCGGCCGCTCTTCCGGGCATCGTCGGGGCGATCCTGATGACTGCTTCACGCGCCATCGGTGAAACCATGATCGTGGTTCTGGCCGCCGGTGTTGCCGCACGCCTGCAGCTCAACCCCTTCGAGCCGATGACGACGGTGACCGTCAAGATCGTCAGCCAGCTGACCGGTGACCTTGAGTTTACCTCGCCGCAGACGCTCGTTGCCTTCGCGCTTGGCATCACGCTCTTTGCCATCACGCTTTGCCTCAATATCTACGCGCTCTACATCGTGCGCAAATACCGGGAGCAGTATGAATGACCGACGTCGTTACTCCGGGCATCTCCGCCCCCGCCGCAACGAAGAAGGTCCGTCGCGATATCGGCATCAAGCGCCGTTACGCTGCAGAGCGCCGCTTCCGCGCCTATGGTGTCGCCGCGATCTCCTTCGGCCTGCTGTTTCTCTTCCTGCTTCTCTGGTCCGTCATCGGCAAAGGCTACACGGCCTTTCAGCAGACGATGATCACGATCCCGGTCGAGTTTTCGCAGCAGATCATCGATCCGGACAATGTGCGCGCACAGAACCCGTCTAAGCTGATGACGGCCAATTACCCGGTCGTCGCCCGCAACTCGCTTGCCAAGGTGCTCGGCGTTTCGCTGGAGGATCGCACGGCGCTGCGCGCCGTCAACGCACTGATCTCCGATAGCGTCCGCACCCAGCTTCGCGACATCGTCACATCCGATCCGAACGTCATCGGCACGACGCGGACCGTGTCGCTCCTGGCATCCGGCGATGTCGACAGCGCCTTCAAGGGCCAGGTGGATATGTCGGGCGAGGAGCAGAACCGCCGCATCTCCGACCAGCAGGTCGGTTGGATGAACGAACTGGTTGGCAAGGGTGCGCTGGAAAAGAAGTTCAACACCGGCATCTTCTTCAATGGGGCATCCAGCCGTCCTGAAGCCTCCGGTGTCGGCGTCGCGCTGATCGGCTCCTTCTACATGATGCTGATCGTGCTCGTGCTGTCCCTGCCGATCGGGGTTGCCGCTTCCATCTACCTGGAAGAGTTTGCGCCGAAGAACCGCCTGACGGACCTCATCGAGGTCAACATTAACAACCTGGCAGCGGTGCCGTCCATCGTTTACGGTCTGCTGGGTCTCTCGGTCTTCATCAACTTCATGGGCCTCCCGCGCTCGGCCTCGCTGGTCGGTGGTCTGGTGCTGACGCTGATGACGCTGCCGACCATCATCATCGCAACGCGCGCTGCCTTGAAAGCAGTGCCGCCTTCGATCCGCGCCGCAGCGCTCGGTCTCGGTGCCTCGAAGATGCAGACCATCTTCCACCACGTGCTGCCGCTTGCCATGCCCGGCATCCTGACCGGCACCATCATCGGCCTTGCACACGCGCTTGGCGAAACCGCGCCGCTCCTTCTCATCGGCATGGTGGCCTTCGTGGCGAATTACCCGACGACCCCGCTTGATCCTGCAACGGCCCTGCCGGTTCAGATCTACATGTGGGCGAACGAAGCCGAACGCGCCTTTGTCGAAAGAACATCTGGCGCTATCATCATCCTGCTTATGTTCCTCCTGGTGATGAATGTGGGCGCAATCCTGCTGCGTCGCCGCTTCGAACGGCGCTGGTAAAGCATTTCGAGGAAATGTGGATACCGGTTTTCTGCTCGGAAATGCGATAAGAAGCAAGGGAGAACGGAACAATGAACATGTTGTCGGAAGCAGCAGTTGAAAAGGCGCTGGACAAGAAAATGAATGAAGTTTCCTATAAGATGATCGGCAAGGACGTCTCCGTATATTACGGTGAGAAGCGCGCCCTTTACGATGTGAAGCTCAACGTTCGTGAAAACACGGTGACGGCTCTCATCGGCCCCTCGGGCTGTGGCAAATCCACCTTCCTGCGCACGCTGAACCGCATGAACGACACGATCGATGGCTGCCGCGTCACCGGCGAGATTACGCTCGACGGTGAGGATATCTACGATTCTGCAATCGATGTCGTCGAGCTTCGCGCTCGCGTCGGCATGGTGTTCCAGAAGCCGAACCCATTCCCGAAGTCTATCTACGAAAACATTGCCTACGGCCCGCGCATCCACGGTCTTGCCCGCAACAAGGCAGATATGGACCAGATCGTTGAATCCGCCCTGCAGAAGGCAGGCCTCTGGAACGAAGCAAAGGACCGCCTGCAAGAATCCGGCACGGGTCTGTCCGGCGGGCAGCAGCAGCGCCTGTGCATCGCACGTGCCATTGCCGTTTCACCGGAAGTCATCCTCATGGACGAGCCATGCTCGGCGCTTGACCCGATCGCGACCGCCAAGGTGGAAGAGTTGATCCACGAGCTTCGTGCCAACTATACCATCGTCATCGTGACGCACTCGATGCAGCAGGCCGCTCGCGTTTCGCAGCGTACCGCCATGTTCCACCTCGGCCACCTGGTTGAGGAGAACGATACGGACAAGATGTTCACCAACCCGGATGACCAGCGCACCCAGGACTATATCATGGGTCGTTTCGGCTGATCCTGCTCTTGCTTGCGCATCCCACCGCGCCTGTCGCTTGAGCCACTAAAAAAAGGCTTGCGACAGGGCGTTTAGAAACTGGAGACTACGAACATGTCGACACATTCCCACATCATGTCCGCCTATGATGAGGAGCTGAAGTTCCTTAGCCGCCGGATCGCCGAAATGGGCGGCCTGGCCGAGCAAATGTGCGCCGATGCCGTGCGCGCGCTCGTCAATTCCGATGCGGCCCTGGCACAAAAGGTCATCTCGGACGATACGATCCTCGATCACGCTGAGCGCGAGATCGGCGACAAGGCGATCGTCACCATTGCCAAGCGCCAGCCGATGGCAGCAGACCTTCGTGAAATCATCGGTTCGCTGCGCATTGCCGCAGACCTGGAGCGTGTCGGCGATCTGGGCAAGAACACCGCCAAGCGCGTCATCGCTGTTGCCGGCACCGGCGTTCCGCGCAAACTGGCGCGCGGTCTCGAGCATCTGTCGGAACTGGCCCTGGTGCAGTTGAAGGAAGTGCTGGACGTCTACTCCACGCGATCGGCGGAAAAGGCCCAGGCCATCCGCGAGCGCGACGAGGAAATCGACGCCATGTACACCTCGCTCTTCCGCGAGCTTCTGACCTACATGATGGAAGATCCGCGCAACATCACCACCTGCACGCATCTTCTGTTCTGCGCCAAGAACATCGAGCGCGTCGGCGACCACGCCACCAACATCGCCGAGACCATCTACTACATGACCACTGGCAGCCAGCCGGAAGGTGAGCGTCCGAAGGACGATAGTTCCAACACGCTCGGCGCTGTGACCGAGTAAGCGACAGATAGGATCTGGAGCCATGGTGCCAAAAATCGCCGTTGTCGAAGATGAGGAGGCGCTGAGCGTCCTCCTCCGTTACAATCTCGAATCCGAAGGCTATGACGTGGACACCATTCCGCGTGGCGACGAGGCGGAAATCCGCCTTCAGGAGCGCACGCCGGATCTTTTGATCCTGGACTGGATGCTGCCGGGCGTCTCCGGCATCGAGCTTTGCCGTCGCCTGCGCATGCGTCCGGAAACCGAACGTCTGCCGATCATCATGCTGACGGCGCGCGGCGAGGAAAGCGAACGGGTTCGCGGCCTGGCGACGGGCGCGGACGACTATGTCGTGAAGCCCTTCTCGACGCCGGAGCTGATGGCACGCGTCAAGGCGATGCTGCGCCGCGCCAAGCCGGAGGTTCTGTCCTCCGTGCTGAAATGCGGCGATATCGAGCTCGATCGTGAGACGCACCGTGTCCATCGCAAGAGCCGCGAAGTCCGTCTCGGGCCGACCGAATTCCGCCTGCTGGAATTCCTCATGACCTCGCCCGGTCGTGTGTTCTCCCGTTCCCAGCTTCTCGATGGTGTCTGGGGTCATGATATCTATGTGGATGAGCGCACGGTGGACGTCCATGTCGGTCGTCTGCGTAAGGCGCTGAATTTCTCCAGCATGCAGGATGTCATTCGCACCGTGCGCGGCGCCGGCTATTCCATGGAAGCCTGATCGGCGTCGGGAGCGCTTTGCTTGAAGGTACAAGCGCTCCTATTCTCGTCGCGTCAGAGAGGGTAGCACGTGGCTTCCTGGCGTCAGATCAATGTTGACGGAATGGGATATCGCGCAGCGTCTATCTCGTCCTTCGACAACGGGCTGCGCGTCAGCACGTCGGCATAACTGGCTCTGGTTCGAGCGCCATAGCTCTCCTTGATCGCGCTCATCAGTTCGATCTCCTGGTACATCCAGTTCCAGCGCGAATAGTCGCCCAGGCCGGTCAACTGGCGGCTCGCTTTTTCCCGAACCGCAAGCTCGCGATCGCGCACCACTTCTCCCGTCACGATCGACATCAACTGGAAGGCGGCATCATCCATGTCCGTGGCTTCCCGACGCCAATATTCCTCTCCGCGCTCCTCGCAGATCAGCCAATAGCTGCCACGTCGCCATTCGACGTAAACGGTTCCGTCGCCACGGGCGCGGCGCGGGATTGGCGGGAAGGGCGTGTCGACGGCCCTGGCCCATAGCGCCGAGATATAATCGTGAAGTGTGTCGATAGCGTCCATGATGACAGTCTGGGCGCGACCGTTGCTGCAGGCAAGTTCGGATTATTTGGGAAAGCTGGACACTGCCCAATAAAAAAGCGGACCGAAGCCCGCTTTCTGAATTGGTTCTGAGACAGACCTTACGCCTTGCGGCGTTCGCTGACCGGCTGGTAGGCCATCTTCGCGTGGAACTTGCAGTAGGGCGAGGCTTCAGACGCTTCGCAGCCGCAGAAATGGAAGTCGTCCTTGAGCGGGTCGCCGACCGGCCACTTGCAGGTGCGCTCCGTCAGTTCCGTCAGCGTCAGGCGACGCGAGATCGGGATAACGACATTGTTGGAAGAACGAACATATTCCATGGGCTCGACCGGGTCGATGTCCATGTCTTCCTTGAAAGCGAGGGCACCAGAGCTACGGGCCGGTGCTGGACGGCTGGTCGCAGCGCGGGCCGGAGCCGCATAGCTTGCCGGACGCGGCGCTGCTGCGGGACGCTTGGGCGCAGGACGCGACGTGGCGACCGTACCGCCGGCCTTGGCACGACCTGGCAGGTTGAGGCGGTGAACCTTGCCGATGACGGCATTGCGGCTCACACCGCCTAGTTGTGCTGCGATCTGGCTTGCGCTAAGCCCTTCGGACCATAATCTCTTGAGCTTTTCTACTCGTTCGTCCGTCCAGTTCATGCCGCTTCTCCGCTCGTCGCGTTGTTTTCGGGCAGAATCCACCTACTGTGCCATGGAGTGAACCACGCGCAGGCCATTCGCCAGATTGTAGGTGACTAGTTCCGCCGCATTGCAGTCTAGTAATTGACGGTTAACCTAATCGTCGGTTGACTCCGTGACAAGAGTCGCAGGAATCATCTGGAATCGATTTTCCGGTTTTCCCCAACTTGCTTCCCCTGTGAGTCAGAAAGGCAACACCTCGGGGCTGCGCGGCAAGCGCCTACCAAGGCTTGTAAATGCCCGGAAGTGCCGAGATTTGTTGACATTAGGCGGGGAAGTGACAATAGTGCTCTCGCAATGAAGACAGCATGCAGGCCGCCGCGAGGCGGCATTTTTGATTTTCAGGGCAGGGATAACCCGCGAGCCCTATTGACAGTCGTCTGTCCCGACTTGACGTAAGGAGTGATGTCGCCATGGCCGAAACTGCCCCCAAATCCGGGCCGTTGTTCGATACGTTTTCCAGAGCCCCCCTGCGCTTCGAACGAGGCGAGGGCGTTTGGCTGATCACGGAAAGCGGCGAGCGATATCTCGATTTCGGTGCGGGCGTTGCGGTTACCTCGGTCGGCCATAGCCATCCCCATATGGTTGAATCCCTCAAGGCACAGGTCGAGAAGGTCTGGCATTTGTCCAACCTTTATGAGGTTGCAGGCCAGGAAGTGCTGGCAAAGCGGCTGACGGATGCGACATTCGCCGACAAGGTGTTCTTCACCAACTCCGGTGCGGAGGCGCTGGAATGCGCCATCAAGACGGCGCGCCGTTATCAGTACACGCACGGCCATCCGGAAAAATTCCGCATCATCACCTTCGAAGGTGCATTCCATGGCCGCACACTCGCCACCATCGCGGCTGGCGGCCAGGCCAAATATCTCGAGGGCTTCGGCCCCAAGGTGGAAGGCTTCGACCAGGTGCCATTCGGCGATCTCGAAGCGCTGAAGGCGGCGATCGTTCCGGAAACGGCTGCCCTTCTGATCGAGCCGATTCAGGGTGAGGGCGGTATCCGTGTCGTTCAGCCGGAGTTCCTGCGCACGCTTAGGGCGCTCTGCGAAGAGCACGGCCTGTTGTTGATCTTCGATGAAGTGCAGACCGGCGTTGGCCGTACCGGCAAGTTCTTCGCCTATGAACGCTCAGGCGTCGCGCCTGATATCATGGCAGTTGCCAAGGGCATTGGCGGTGGCTTCCCCTTCGGGGCATGCCTTGCAACGGCAGAAGCTGCGTCCGGCATGACGGCAGGCTCGCATGGCACGACCTATGGCGGCAATCCGCTGGCCATGGCGGCCGGCAACGCCGTGCTGGATATCGTTCTGGCCGATGGCTTTATCGAGCATGTGCGCGATGTCGCGCTGATCTTCCGCCAGGGACTGGCTTCGCTGAAGGACCGTTATCCGGATGTGATCGAGGAAATCCGTGGCGAAGGTTTGCTGCTCGGCATCAAGGCGCGGGTTCCATCCGGCGATCTGCTCCAGGCCATGCGCGCGGAGCATCTTCTTGGCGTTCCGGCAGGCGATAACGTCATCCGCCTGCTGCCGCCGCTCGTGGTTACGGCAGAAGAAGCGCGTGATGGGCTTGCGCGCATCGAGAAGGCTGCCGAAGCACTCACCACCAAACTGGCAAAGAGCGCCTGACGAGGCGCATCAGGGCCGGCGTAAAGGGTGGCCCGCATTGATGGGACTGAATTAAAATGGCAAAGCATTTCCTCGATCTTTCGGCCGTCGGCTCGGAAGACCTGCGGCTCATTCTTGAAGACGCCAAGAGCCGCAAGATCGCAACCAAGAACGGAACGGCGGAAAAGCCGCTGGCTGGCAAGATGCTGGCGATGATTTTCGAAAAGCCGTCGACGCGCACACGCGTGTCCTTCGATGTCGGCATGCGCCAGCTTGGCGGTGAAACGCTGTTTCTCTCCGGCACCGAAATGCAGCTTGGCCGCGCCGAAACCATTGGCGATACCGCCAAGGTCCTGTCGCGCTACGTCGACGCTATCATGATCCGCACGACCGATCATTCCCGCCTGCTGGAACTTGCCGAACACGCCACCGTTCCGGTCATCAACGGCCTGACGGACGAGACGCATCCGTGCCAGATCATGGCCGATATCATGACCTTCGAAGAGCATCGCGGCCCGGTGAAGGGCAAGACCATCGCCTGGACGGGTGACGGCAACAATGTGCTGCATTCGCTGGTCGAGGGCTCCGCACGCTTCGGCTACAAGATGAATATGGCCGTGCCCATGGGTTCGGAGCCGCTCGACAAGTACCTCAACTGGGCCCGCAACAATGGCGGCGAGATCATGCTCTGCCACGACGCAGAACGTGCTGTCGTCGGCTCGGACTGCATCGTCACCGACACCTGGGTTTCCATGAACCAGGAACACAAGGCGCGCGGCCACAACATCTTCCAGCCCTATCAGGTGAATGAAGCGCTGATGAAGAAGGCCAACAACGAGGCGCTCTTCATGCACTGCCTGCCCGCGCACCGCGGCGAGGAAGTCACCGATGCAGTGATCGACGGCCCGCAATCGGTGGTCTTCGATGAGGCGGAAAATCGCCTGCACGCGCAAAAGGCCGTGATCGCCTGGTGCATGGGCGTCATCTGAGGCCGAGCGTAGGCTAAGAGTGAGGGCGGAGCCTGGAACTTGAATTTCCAGCGCAACGCCCCATCTTTACGCCAACCAGTGCTGCCGGTTCACGGCGGCGTTTCATCAATCGTTTATCGCGACATTTGGGCCGGGGATGGTTTTGTTTTGCCATTCTCCGCTCTATCTTTGCGGAAACAGGACAAGAGACCTGCTGGCCGCGGCCGAGAACGTGGCGATCGTTTCCGAACAGGGGAAAGCAGGGTCGAAGGAGCAGAAGCATGGCGGACGTGACCGTAGAACTGGATGATATGAACTTTGCCGGCGACGACAAGGTCGTCCCCTTCCAGGTAGAAGGGCTCGACATTCGTGGCCGCGCGGTGCAGGTCGGTCCGTTGCTGAACGCTATTTTGCAGCGCCATGACTATCCGCCCGTCGTCGCCCGGCTTCTGGCGGAAGCTCTGGTGCTCACGGCGCTGATCGGCACGTCGCTCAAATTCTCCGGCAAGCTCACGGTGCAAACCAAGGGCGATGGCCCTGTCGATCTCTTGGTGGCGGATTTCACCGCGCCTGAGAACATGCGCGCCTATGCCCGCTTCGACGACGAGCGTCTGGCGCAGGCGACGGCGGCTGGGGAGACATCCCCTGAGCAGCTCCTCGGCACTGGCATTCTCGCTTTCACCATCGACCAGGGGGTGGGCATGCAGCCTTATCAGGGCATCGTGCCGCTGGATGGCTCGTCGCTCGAGGAAATCGCCAGTGTTTACTTCCGACAGTCGGAACAATTGCCGACACGGGTGCGCCTCGGTGTGGCAGAGTTCTTCGACCGTGACAGCCAAGGTAAGCCGCGCCGCGGCTGGCGTGCGGGTGGCATCATCGCGCAGTTCCTGCCTCAGGCGCCGGAGCGCCTGCGCACCCGCGACCTTCACGGCGGCGATGGCGATGAAACGTCGTTCGCAGAAGCCGACGACGACGCATGGACCGAAGCGGTGGCGCTAATCGACACGGTGGATACCGACGAGTTGACCGACCCGCAGGTGCCGGCAGAACGTCTGCTGTTCCGGCTCTTCCATGAGCAAGGCGTGCGCGTCTACGAGCCGCAGTCGATCATCGACAAATGCAGCTGCTCGCGCGAGAAGATCAAGGGCGTGCTGTCTGGATTTTCGGCGGAAGAAATCGAGGATAGCCAGGAAGATGGCGTCGTTTCGGTCAGCTGTGAGTTCTGCTCGACAACCTATCAATATCCTGTCGAGGAACTGCAGGGGTGAGATCAGGAGCGGGGTGAAAGCCCCGCTCAGTTCAACACGCGCGCAAGACCTGGGCTGTCCAGCGAAAAGGCTGGAATTTCTACGGTGAATATGTCGCCCTTGTCGGTCTCCATCTCGTAATGACCGAACATCATCCCTGAAGGCGTATCCAGCGGGCAACCGGAAGAATACTCGTAACTGTCGCCGGGACGCAGATGCGGTTGTTCACCAACCACGCCTGGCCCAGACACTTCGTCCACCACGCCATTCTGGTCGGTGATATGCCAGTAGCGGTTCACCAGCGTCACCGCCTGGTTGGAGTTGTTCGTGATCACGACCGTGTATCCCCAGACGTAACGGCTATCGTCCGGGTCCGATTGTTCTTCGAGATAATACGGCTCGACGGTGACCTCTATCTCTTTTGTCGATGCACGATACATATTCGCGACCTTGGCTGTCTCTGCCTCTAGCATTTTATTCTACTACACCGAATGAGGGACGGGAATGTCCGTTGAGCCGATCTGCGTAGTTTCAATGCGTTACGAGGCTAAAGCGTTGCGTATCTGGATTGTTTCTTCATTCAATACGCACAAATTCGTGAAAAGAGAGTAGAGAAATCGGAGTTTCTCTAAAATAATGTGGGTTTAGAGCGGAACTCGTGTGACGAGCAGACGCCTTGGAAAACGAGAAAAAATTGCCCGGTGATCGCTCACCGGGCATTCAGTATGAAGTATGTCGCGCAAAATTGTGCAGCGGTTTTGCGACAACATGCGATAAACAAAGACCTAAAGCGTATAGAGCGAATCTGAAAGATCGCGCCCTGCTTTAGGCAGAAACCTTCGCCAGCGCCGCGGCGAAATCGTCCAGCAGGTCGTCGGTGTCTTCGATACCGCAGGACAGTCGTAGCGTGCCACCGGAAATGCCGAGTTCGGCGCGTGCCTCATCCGTCAGGTTCTTGTGGGTCGTGGTGGCCGGATGGGTGATCAGGCTCTTCGCATCACCGAGATTGTTGGAAATCTTGACGACGTCCAGTGCGTTTTGAAGCTTGAAAGCCGCTTCCTTGCCGCCCTTCAATTCGAAGCAGACGAGCGTCGAACCGCCGGACATCTGCCGCGCAATGATGTCGGCCTGCGGATGGTCGGCACGGCCCGGATAAATGACTTTGGCGACCTTGTTCTGCTCCGCCAGGAAGTCTGCGATCTTGCCGGCATTCGCCGTCTGCTGCTTGACGCGCAGCGGCATCGTCTCGATCCCCTTCAGCAGCGTCCATGCGTTAAAGGGGGAAAGCGCCGGGCCGGTGTGGCGGAAGTAATCCTGAAGTTCTTCCTCGATCCACGTCTTGTCCGACAGCACCACGCCGCCAAGGCAACGGCCCTGACCATCGATATGCTTGGTGGCGGAATAGACGACGATATGCGCACCAAGCTCCAGAGGCTTCTGGAAGAGCGGCGTCGCAAACACGTTGTCAACGACGACCTTGGCACCAATCTGGTTGGCAAGCTTGGCAACGCCAGCAATATCCACCACTTCCAGCGTCGGGTTGGTTGGGCTTTCAAGGAAGAACAGCTTGGTGTTCGGCTTGATCGCCTTTTCCCAATTGGCAAGATCGCGGCCATCGACCAGTGTGCATTCGATGCCGTATTTCGGCGCCAGCGTTTCGACCACCCAACGGCAGGAGCCGAAAAGCGCGCGAGCCGCAACGATGTGATCGCCGGCCTTCAGCTGGCAGAGAATGGCAGCGCTGACAGCGGCCATGCCCGATGCCGTGGCGCGCGCGTCTTCGGCACCTTCCAGCAGGCACATGCGCTTTTCGAAGATGTCATTGGTGGGGCTTGCATAGCGCGCATAGATGAAACCGTCTGTTTCGCCCTTGAAGCGCGCTTCCGCCGCTTCCGAGCTTTCATAGACGAAGCCCTGGGTCAGATAGAGTGCTTCTGACGTTTCACCGTAGGGGGAGCGCAGCGTACCGCCATGTACGAGTTGAGTTGCCGGGCGCCATTTCTTGCTCATGTGATCACCTTCAAACAAAAAACCGGTCGCAAAAGCAGACCGGTTCCAAGCACCCGGTCTTTTTAGCCACTTGTTTAACGTGGCTGCAAGCCGACCGGCCAAATCACCACGGGATAAGCTTGCCATACTGCCGTTAACAACTTGCGTCAATGGCTTCCTTTTGATTTTGTCGGCGCGGAACAGGGACACTGACGATGACGAGAACCACGGGTATTCTGGCCGATGGCGCGATACGGGCGCTGTTTTCTTCCGGCCACCTGAAGAGCGAGCGGGCGCTGGATGTGGACCAGGTGCAGCCGGCAAGCCTCGACCTGCGTCTCGGTGCGAAAGCCTACCGGGTGCGCGCAAGCTTTATGCCCGGCCCATCGACTAAAGTGATTGAGAAACTGGATCGGCTGCGCCTGCATGAGATTGATCTCAGCGAAGGTGCGGTGCTGGAAACCGGTTGCGTCTATATCGTGCCACTGATGGAAACGCTGGCGCTGCCCGCCGACATGTCCGCATCCGCCAATCCGAAAAGCTCCACCGGCCGCCTCGATATCTTCACCCGCGTCATCACCGACCACGCGCAGGAGTTCGACAAGATCCCGGCAGGTTATCAGGGCCCGCTCTATCTGGAAGTCAGCCCGCGCACCTTCCCGATCGTCGTGCGCCAGGGCTCGCGCCTGTCGCAGATCCGCTTCCGCATCGGTCATTCTCTGTTGAACGAAGGTGAATTGCAGGCGCTGCACGAGAGCGAAATCCTCGTCGCCAGCGACACGCCGAACGTATCGGGCGGAGGGATCGCGCTGTCCATCGATCTGCAAGGTTTTGGCGGCAACGGCCTCATCGGTTATCGCGGCAAGCACCACACCGCGGTTGTCGATGTGGACCAGAAGGCAGCCCACGACGTTCTGGATTTCTGGGAGCCGCTCTACTCGCGCGGTCGCGCCGAACTGATCCTCGATCCGGATGAATTCTACATCCTCGTGTCGCGCGAGGCTGTGCATGTGCCGCCACTTTACGCTGCCGAGATGACGCCTTTCGATCCGTTGGTCGGCGAATTCCGCGTCCATTATGCCGGCTTCTTCGACCCCGGCTTCGGCCACGCCAGCGCCGGCGGCACCGGCAGCCGCGCCGTCCTCGAAGTCAGAAGCCACGAGGTGCCCTTCATCCTGGAGCACGGCCAGATCGTCGGCCGCCTTGTCTATGAACATATGCTGGCCAAACCCGAAGGTCTCTACGGCATTGGCCTCGGCTCCAACTATCAGGCCCAGGGCCTGAAGCTCTCCAAGCATTTCCGCGCCGAGTGATCTGTCTGAAGAAATGCCGATAGAGAGACGATCTGCGGCTCGCCTTGACAGCCGCGCCGTTCTATCGGAAGTTTTCGAATATGCGGGTGTAGCTCAATGGTAGAGCAGCAGCTTCCCAAGCTGAATACGAGGGTTCGATTCCCTTCACCCGCTCCAGCTGCCTTTTTAAAAATTGTTGTTTTTTTAGTGTATTTGTTGCCGTACATGGTGCGGAGCGTTCAGGTGAAAGGCCCCGAACGAGCCGCCATTCAAGCGTGGTCGTACGTGAACGACGTCAGCAAGGATGTCACGAAGTTGCTGGCTTTTTCCTTGACGAGGAGTTCCGTCCATTCGTCCGTGCCGCGAAACCTCAGATCCGTCTGGATACTGTCGACCGCTGCCGTTTCGATGCGTTCGATATGTTCCTTGAAATGCGCTTCGCCCTTGGCGTGGTAAAGGTCACGGATCACCACCCGAAGGATTTCCTGCATCGCGATCTGCCAGGCAGTGTTGGTAGCGTTGAGTTCGTTGGCTGTCGTTGTTGACATGCTTCCCACCTGTATTGCTGGATTTCTTGGCTCTCACCGGGGATGTCGCGCAAAAGCGCGATGCGGTTTTGCGATAACGGCATGCGACAAAACAAAGGTGTAAAGCGTAAGGAGCGAGTCTGAAGGATCGCGGCACGCTTTAGGACGCGGGACGGGCCGACGGCGTTTTCTTGGTACGCTTGGTAATCAGAGCGGCGACTGCAGATTTACGGTCCGCCAATTCTTTTGCAAGGCGGGCGGCCTTTAGCCGGGCTGTCTTTGCGTCTCGCGCATCGACGGCGGCTTGTAGCTCATCGGCGGCATGATTTTTTGCGAAGAATGGCGTCTGAAGCTTGCCGAAGGCCAGCTCCGCCTGCTGGCGGGATTTGCTGTGTGTTTGTGTCATGGATATTTGCCTTTCCGGCCAAATGCCGAAATGAAAAAGGCCAGGCGAAACGCCTGGCCTCGAATGAAATTGCTCCCGGCAGTGCCAGTACATCCGTGGTCAAAGGGAAGCGGATCTCACTTATGCGGACTGCAGATTGGTCGCAGACATCTTGCCCGACTTGTTGTCGCGCTCGAGTTCGAAGCCAATCTTCTGGCCTTCGACGAGTTCGCGCATTCCTGCGCGCTCGACAGCCGAAATGTGAACGAACGCGTCAGCGCCGCCATTGTCAGGCTGAATGAAGCCGAAGCCCTTTGTGGAATTGAACCATTTAACTGTGCCAGTGGTCATAATGAACCCTTTCAAAGCATAGAGTGAACGACCGCGCAACGAATGCCACGCGGGTAAAAACCGACTATTTTTGAAAGAGAAGTTCGCTTAGAGCGCGGTGCCAATCGCGCGGTAGACAAAGCTCGGCAAGCAAAAGATCGATGATGTATCTATAGGGCAGTTCTCTGCTGCAGTCAACGAAAAGTTTTCACTTTTATCGATGCTCTTCTTTTGGTTGTGTATTTCGCAGGTTGCGTCACTTTTCTTTCGCATGGCCGAAGGGGGCCGTTCCCGCTGGCCGTCACGCCCGCGCCCTTGTCGATACCAAGCGCCGCGCTCCCTTGTGCGTCGGCGCACGGGCCACATCTTCATCAGGCAATGTCCTTCATAGCGACTAGAGAACGCAGACCATGCGGCAGTGGTGAGGGGCCGCGCCCATCAAGGCGCGGTCCAGGCGGTCTAAAGCGTATCGCGATCTTTCAGATTCGCTCATACGCTTTAGGTCCTTGTTATCGCATGTCGTTATCGCAAAACCGCTGCACACTTTTGCGCGACATGCTTTTAGGTATGAAGGGAGGATCGGCACTTCAATCCTGTCACGGCATCGTGCCTCGACAGGATTTTTGGAGCGCGAGGGGCCAGCGCGTGCGGTCCTTCGCTCTCATGAGTGGCCGTTACCGCTTGTTCACCGCATCTGCCAGCTTCATGGCGCGCTCCAGGCAAGCGGGCTGCTGGTCGGCAAAGCGTTCTGCACCGATTTCCATGATGAGGGTGGTGTCGGGAAGGAAGGTGAGTTCGGAGAAGATGTCGTCCCAGTCGATATCGCCCCAGCCGATCGGCAGGTGAAGGTCGCCGATGCCGAGCGCGGTGGCTTCTGCCGGGTGGTAGAATTTTTTCATCGTGTAGGGCAGGCCGAAGCTGTCATGCACATGCAGATGGCCGGTCACGGGCGCCATGGCGCGCAGCTCGTCGCGGAAATTGAGGCCCTTGAAGGTGGATTCAATATAGGCGTGGCTGAAGTCGATCAGGGCGGCAAGATTGTCGTGGCCGACGGCCTTCACGGTCTCGGCCACTTGCGATGGCGTTTGGCGGTATTGGCCGTCTTCCGTGGTGAAGATGTTTTCCAACACGATGCGCACGCCATAGGTCTTGGCAATCTCGGCCATTTCAAAAAGAGCCTCACGCTCCATCTGGTCGAGATCGCTGCCATTCACGCCATCGGTGAGGATCGCGTTGCCGCTGTGGTGGACGAGCACGCCAGCACCCAGCCGGTCGCAGAGTTCGAGCATGGCGCGAACGACCTTTTTCTGCAGATGCAGGTGCTCGCGATCCATGAAGTTGGAGACGATCTGGCCGTGCAGGGACAGCTTCTTGAACGCATACTGCCTGACGATATCACGGACGCGCTGCGCCCGGTCTTCAATGATACGGCCGCCGGAAATGATTTCCTCGCCATAGATGCCAATCTCACAGGCGCTTGCGCCGGTATCGGCAACGATCTTCAGGGAGGAGTCCAGGGTGGAGAGATCGCCGCGCCCTGTGGCATTGCAAAAGCCGACGGCGGAAATGATGGAGGTCATGTGCGTTTCCTTGATGCGCTCTATGAAGCTAACGACATTCAGGCACTATGGGCCAGAATATCCTGGTGGGTGACGCCGGCTCGGTTGGCCGATGCGAGATCGGGATCGATCCGCCGTTCGGTGCTGGGATCGAAAAAGTGCAGATGTGCTGCGGGAAACTGCAGCATGACCCTGTCGCCTGGGCGGACGGTGAGGTCTTCGCCAATCGCAGCGGCAAAGATCTGGCCGCGAATATCGGCATAGACGATGCGACCGGAGCCGAGTTCCTCGACGAAATCCACCACGGCCGAGATCCCTTCGCCATTGCGGGTGACGATGCACTGCTCCGGTCGAATACCGGCAATGATGTCCTCGCCTGAGGCGGCACGTGCGATTTCCACCGGCATGGAACTGGACCAGTTGCCGAAGCTTAGGCTAGCAGTGTCACGATCCACCTTGGCATTGAAGAGGTTCATGGCGGGAGAGCCGATGAAGGAGGCGACGAAGGTGCTCGCCGGTCGGTTATAGATGTCGAGCGGCTGCCCCACCTGTTCGACATTGCCCTTGTTCATGATCACCAGCCGGTCCGCCAGCGTCATCGCTTCAACCTGATCATGGGTGACGAACACCGATGTCGCGGAGAGCCTTTGATGCAGCCTGCGGATTTCGGCGCGCATGGTGACGCGCAGTTTGGCGTCGAGGTTGGACAGCGGCTCATCGAAGAGAAACACATCCGGCTCGCGAATGATGGCGCGCGCCATGGCAACGCGCTGACGCTGACCACCGGACAATGCCGCGGGCTTGCGCTCCAGATAGTCCGAAAGGCCCACGATCTTCGCCGTTTCCTCGATCCTGCGGCGGCGCTCGGTCTTGGCGACGCCTGCGACCTTCAGCGCATAGCCGATATTGTCGGAAACCGTCATATGCGGGTAGAGCGCATAGTTCTGGAACACCATGGCGCAGCCCCGCTCGCGCGGTTCCAGGCGGTTCACCACCTTGCCGGCAATGGCGATTTCGCCGCCCGTAATGTCTTCCAGCCCGGCAATCATGCGCAGCAGAGTGGATTTGCCACAGCCGGAAGGCCCGAGAATGACGACGAATTCTCCGGACGGAAAGATGAGGTCGACCCCATGCAGCGTCTTGGTCTTGCCGTAGGATTTATGCACCTGACGAATGTCGATTTGCGCCATGGTTTGGCACTCCTGTTCTTTTAAACTGTCATTTCTCGGTGGAGACGAGGCCGCGCACGAACCAGCGCTGCAACAGCCCGACGACGAGAAGCGGCGGCAACATGATGATGAGGGAACCGGCAAGCGTGACGTTCCAGTCGGGCGTGCCGTTTTCGGAAGGGAGGAGGCTGGAGAGCGACATCATCACCGTCTTGTAGGACGGATCGGTCACCATCAGGAGGGGCCAGAGATACTGGTTCCATCCATAGACGAACATGATCGTCGTCAGCGCCAGCATATTGGTGCGTGACAGGGGCAGGATCATATCGACGAAGAAGCGCATCGGTCCGGAGCCATCCATGCGCGCCGCCTCGGCCAGCTCGTCCGGCAACGTCATGAAGAACTGCCGGTAGAGAAATGTGCCGGTGGCGGTGGCGATCAGCGGCAGCGTCAGGCCCGCATAGGAATTCAAGAGATTCCACTCGATGTTGATGTCGATGCCGGAGACCGCGTTGATCAGGAGCGCGAAGGGATGGAACATGTCGGCGGCCACCGCATAGGTTGGCACCACACGTACCTCCAGCGGCAGCATCAGCGTAATGAACACCGTCCAGAAGAACACGTGCCGCAGCGGCGAGCGGAAGAAGACGATGGCAAAGGCTGTGAGGGCAGACAGCGCTACTTTGCCGACGGTTACCAGCGAGGCCATGATGAAGCTGTTGAGCATGGCATTGCCGAGATTGGCGCGGTTCCAGGCTGCGTGCATGTTCTCAAACAGTCGATCGCTTGGCATGAAGCTGAAGGGCACGCTGTTGATCTGCTGCAGCGACTGGCTGGCGCCGGAAATGATAACGATGAAGGGGCCGATCAAGAGCAGGAAACCGATGATCATCAGCCCGTAGGTAAAGGCATCGGCGTAGGGAGTGCGTTGGATCATCGCCGTCTCACTTGTAATGCACGCGCCGCTCGATGAAGCGGAACTGGATGAAGGTGAAGACCATGATGAGGCCGATGAGAATGATGCTCTGCGCCGATGCGCCGGAATAGTTGAGCCCTTGGAACGCTTCCTGCACGATGCGGAACACCATGACCTCGGTTGCATGGTTCGGACCGCCGCCGGTCGTGTGGTGCACGATACCGAATGTGTCGGAGCCGACGAAGCCCTCCGTCATCATGGTCACGGTCAGGAAGAAGAGGGTGGGCGCCAGGAGCGGCACCTGAATATCGATGGCGCGGCGGATTGGCCCGGAGCCATCCATCGCAGCCGCTTCCGTCAGGCTTCGCGGCACCGATTGCAGTCCGGCCAGCAGGAAGATGAAGGTATAGCCTGCCCACTTCCAGATGAAGATGATGATGACCAGCGCCAAGGCATGGCTGCCATATTTCGCCGGGTTCCAGATATCTGGATAGATGGCGTTCAGCGAGGCGGCGAGCCCGCGTTCCGGCGACAGGATGAAGCGAAACGCCATGCCCGCTGCCGGACCGGCAATCGCAAAGGGCAATATGTAGAGAACGCGGAAGAAACCGGAGCCCGGCAGTTGTCGATCGACCGCCAGCGCAAGGGTAAGCCCGATGAGAATGGCGAAGAACGGGCCGACAATCGCAAAGATCAGACTAACGGTGACCGAGTTCCAGTAAAGTGGATCGGCGAAGGTCTCGCAGAAATTGGCAAGCCCGACAAACTCCGCGGCCCCACCGAAAGGCGGCTCCAGCGTGAAGGCCCAGTTTACCACAGCCACGGCGGGCCAATAGAAGAATAGGGCAATGAGGACGAGCTGCGGCAGGGCAAAAAGCAGGGGTAGCCAGGTGCTCTTGAAGACGGAGCGCTTTTCCATGGAAATTCCAATAGACAATCTGGATTGTCGTGCCACCCGCGTTGACGGGTGGCACTTTTGGGGGAGCGCTTAGTTGATGGAAACGCCGGCAAAGGTCTTTTCGAAGCGGCGCAGGCCGACATTGGAGCGCTCGACAGCCTTGTCGAGTTCCTGCTGAACGTCGCCGTTCTGCATGTAGATCGCCTCAAGTGCCGTGGAGAGTTCCTTGCGGATCTGCGTGAAATTGCCGAGGCGGATGCCGCGCGTCGTGTCGGTCGGCTCGGTCAGCGTCAGGCTTTCAATGGCGATTTCACGGCCCTTATACGGCGCCTTGTCGTAGAAGCCGTTCTTCTTCATGCTCTCGAAGCCGGTCTTGGTGACGGGAATGTAGCCGGTGACGGTGGACCACCATTCGACCATGTCCGGCTGGGCGATGAAGTTGAGGAATGCCGCAGCACCCTTGTATTCCGCGTCCGGACGGCCAGCCATGACCCACAGCGAAGCGCCGCCAACGAGCGACTTCTTGCGCTCGGTGCCCTTGAAGACCGGCAACATGGCGACATCCCACTTCACGCCTTCCGGCAGCGTCTTGCCGACGGTGCCGTGGTCGGCAATCGAGCTCATCGCCATCTGGCATGTCTGCGATGTGAAGGAGGGGATTGGATCCATGCCGAGCGTCTTGGTCTTGACGACGAAGAGCTTCTCGTCCTGCATCTTCTTGAAGAACTTCAGTTCATCAACGACCTTGGTCTTGTTGACCACGAGTTCCGCATTCAGGCCCTTATAGCCATTGCCTTCGGTCGCGATCGGCTGGTCGTGGATGGCGGAAAACTGTTCGACCAGCGGCCAGGGATCGAAGTTGAATGCCAGCGGGCATTCGTAACCGGCAGCCTTCAGCTTCTTGGCGGCCTCGGCCACATCTTCCCAGGTCTCCGGCTTGCCGGTCACGCCGGCCTTCTCGAAGGCGCTGATATTGTAATAGAAAACGGCGGTCGAGGAATTGAACGGGAAGGAGTTCAGCTCACCGGAAGCACTCGCGTAGTAGTTGGCAATGCCGGGGAAATAGTTGTTCCAGTCGATCTTGTAGCCATTGTCGGCCATCAGCTTTTTGGCCGGAACGAAGGCCTTGGACAGCATCATGTCCAGCGTGCCTGCGTCATAAATCTGCGCGATGGTCGGCTGCTTCTTGGCGCGGTAGGCAGCAATCGTATTCTGCAGCGTCGCGTCATAGCTGTTCTGCGAGGTGCAGACGATTTCATAATCCGGCTGCGACGCGTTGAACTTCTTGCAGGCGTCCTGCACGCGCTCGCCGAGATCGCCGGAGAGGCCGTACCAGAACTCGAATTTTGTCTTTTCAGCATGGGCGGCCGTAGTGCCAAGCGCGGCTGCGACAGCAAGCGATGCCACGAAGGAAGAAAGGGTCGACGTTTTCATGAGGGGAGCCTCGTTGGAAAGGAACGATGGCCTGGTCGCGGAATTTTTCGGCCCAGCGAGCAAAACCGGCGCCGTCCTAACAATGCTGTATGACAGGTCGCGGACGTTTTCTTGAATATTAGATGACGGGCTTGTCATCTTGAGGGTCACCCGGCCATCGAAGGATCACAACCAAGCTCTTAATGAGGGATGCGTCGAGGCTCCGCAATTTCTTGCCCCGACGGCATCGCTTTGCGCGAATCTTATGTATAATCACACGCGTAGTCACTGACCTGCACCATCGTGCCAGCCCCTGAACGATGGCGCTTTTACTTCATACCGGGCCGGATCATCTGAATGCGCTCTTTGATGGCACGATTGAAAAATCTCGGTCTTCGAACGTCGATTTTGTGCATGACCGCATTTGCGCTGAGCGGCGCAGCACTTGCCGAAAGCGGAAACCTGCCGGTGCTGTTCGACAAGCAGGAACGTCTTCCGGGTGCGGATATCTCGTCCATTCCCCGCGTCCGGTTTCTGATGTCGGTCGATTTTCCGCCCTTCAATTTCACCGATCAGGACGGCAGGCTGGTGGGCTTCCATGTCGATCTCGCCCGCGAGATCTGCGCGCAGTTGAAGATCGAGAGCAAGTGCCAGGTTCAGGCGCTGCCCTTCGATGAACTGGAGGCCGCGCTGGAGCTGGGCGAAGGAGAGGCCGTGATGTCGGGCGTTGCCTCGACGTCGGATCTGCGCAAGAGCTTCAGTTTCACGCGACCTTATTTGCTTCTGCCGGCGCGTTTCGCAGTGTCAAAAGCCGCCAAGCTGGAAGGGCAATCGGCATCGGCGGCACTCACCGGCAAGAAAGTCGGCGTCGTCAGCAATTCGCGCCATGAAGCGATGCTGAAAGCGTTCTTCCCCAAGGTCGTCGCCACGGGCTTCGCCGGCTATGAGCCCATGTATGAGGCGCTGAAGACCGGCAAGGTCGATGCGGTCTTTGCCGACAGTCTGCGTCTGCCCTTCTGGGTGGCGGGCACCGCGTCGGACAATTGCTGCGCCATGTTTGACGGCCCTTATATGTCGGACAAATTTCTGGGCGAGGGGCTCTCGATCATGACGGTCGATCCTGAAAACAAACTCGTGCCAGCCTTCGACCAGGCCCTCGCAGCCCTTTCGCGCAACGGGCGGCTGGAGGAAATCTACCGCCGCTATTTCCCGTACGGGCTTTTCTGACGTTCGCAGACGTGGAGGCGGTGTCAGTCTCCTAAGCGACAAGCGCAGGTTGATTGAGCTTCGAAAGCTGAATCACCGCCTGCGTGCGACTGTCCACATTGAGCTTCAGCAAAATGGCCGATACATGCGCTTTGATCGTCGCTTCGGAGACATTCAACTCATAGGCGATCTGCTTGTTGAGCAAGCCTTCCGCAAGCATCCCGAGCACACGGCTCTGCTGCGGCGTCAGCGTCCTCAGCCTGTTGATCAGGTCCGTCATATCGGCGTCCTGATCGCGGCTGGACTGACAGGACGCCGGAATCCAGACATCGCCTTCCAGCACGGTCCGGATGGCTGTGCGAATGTCGTCAATGCCGGAGGATTTGGAAATGAAGCCCGACGCGCCAAGCTCGATGGCGCGACGCATGGTGGCCGGATCGTCGGTGGCCGAAACGATGATGATCGGCAGGCTGGAAAATTCTGCGCGTAACGACATCAGGCCGGAAAAGCCGCTGACGCCTGGCATGGCAAGATCGAGCAGCATCAGATCGGCGTCCGGCTGCTCTTCCGCGCAGCGTCTCGCATCGTCGAAATCGCCCGCTTCGATAAAGCTATTGTTGCCTTCGAGACCACCCACTGCCTGACGCAGAGCGCCGCGAAACAGCGGATGGTCATCCGCAATGATAATCGTGAGTTCTGCCATGCCGCGCCCCCTCCCAAGAGCATTTCATGCGACTCTTCCTCCCGCAGGCCGACAGGCGACTGCGCCGTTAAGATTGCGCCAAATTGGCCGCAACACAAGCCTTCAATTGCGGTGAAGCCTCACCACATGCTCGTCGACGATAAAAATCTGTGTGAAGCGATGGACAACAGATACCATTTGCGGCAAACCGCCCTGACATGAAGGAGATGCCCGATGAGCCAGACGCCCCCTGTCATCTACAAGATCGTGCCGGATGCCCTGTGGCAGAAAGCAAAGCATGAGGGCGTTTTCAAAGGGGCAGCCATCGATCTGACCGATGGCTACATCCATTTCTCCACGGCCGATCAGGTGAAGGAAACGGCGGCCCGCCACTTTGCCGATCAGCAGGATTTGCTTCTCATCGCAGTCGATGGCGGGGCTCTTGGTGACAAGCTGGTGTTCGAACCATCGCGTGGCGGCGATCTCTTTCCGCATCTCTATGGCGAGCTTCCGCTCAATGCCGTGCTGTGGGAAACGACCCTGACGCTGGGTGACGATGGCGCCCACCAGTTTCCGGAGATTTGAGCATGAGCGGATTGTTCTCCTCCCTTGGACGCAAGGGCCTCTTCCTGCTTGACCCCGAAGTCGCGCATGGCATGTCGATTGCAGCTTTGCGCAGCGGTTTCATCCCCACCTGCCACGTGCCGCATGATCCGCGCCTGCAACAGACGGTGGCAGGACTGGTTTTCCCCAATCCACTTGGCATGGCGGCAGGCTATGACAAGAATGCCGAAGTTCCCGGCCCACTCCTCAAGCTCGGCTTCGGCTTTACCGAGATCGGCACGGTGACTCCGCGCGCGCAGGCTGGCAATCCAAAGCCGCGCATTTTCCGGCTGGTGGAAAACGAGGCGGTCATCAACCGCCTTGGCTTCAATAACGAAGGCCATGCAGCGGCACTTTCGCGTCTGATTGCGGCGGGTCTGCGCGGCATCGTCGGTGTGAATATCGGCGCCAACAAGGACAGCGATGACCGCATCGCCGATTACGTGAAGGGCATCGAAACCTTCTCTTCCGTTGCCTCCTATTTCACGGCCAACATTTCCTCGCCCAACACGCCGGGCCTTCGTGATCTTCAGGCACGCGAAAGCCTTTCGGCGCTTCTTTCCGCCGTGCTGGCGCAGCGCGATCGCGAGGCCGAGAAATTGTCCCGTCACATCCCCGTCTTCCTGAAGATCGCCCCCGATCTGACCGAGGAGGGGCTGGATGACATTGCAGCCGAGGTTCTGTCTCACAGGCTGGATGGCCTGATCGTCTCCAATACCACCCTGTCACGCGACGGTCTGGTGCCGGGCAGCAACAACCAGGAAGCCGGTGGCTTGTCAGGCAAGCCGCTCTTCGAACGCTCCACAGCGGTGCTGGCAAAGATGCGCAAACGCGTCGGACCGGACCTGCCGATCATCGGCGTCGGCGGTGTGTCGTCGGCAGAGACTGCCCTCGAAAAGATCAAGGCAGGCGCCGATCTCGTGCAGCTTTATTCCTGCATGGTCTATGAGGGACCAGGCCTGCCGGGCACGATTATCCGAGGCCTGTCGAGCAGGCTGGAGCGGGACGGGATCAGGAACATCCGGGAACTGCGTGATAGTTCCGTGGAAAGCTGGGCGGCGCGGTCGATCTGAGACGGTTCCGGGGTCATCGTATTTAGGATGATGGAAGAGAGCGTGGCGACCGACGTCAGATTCCGTTGAGGACGGGCTGAAAGCGCATCAAGCGCAAAGCACCATCGCCCAATAGGGCCGGTTTTTCGCCGCGCTATCATAGGCCACCGCAACGCCCAGGCCGCCGTAATTGCCGAGCATGTTTTCCAAGTGATGCGGCGAGCCGATCCAGGCCTTGACCACGCGCTCGACCGTATCCTGGCCCGCGGCGACGTTTTCTGCGGCGGGCAGAGGCACGTTGCCGTTTTTCATGCGGATGAGAAAGCTGTCGGTGATGCCGATGAGGTGCGCCATCTTCTGCGCCTTCACCATGCGGTTGGCCTGATAAATGGCCGCCTGCTGTGCCGCCGGATTGGCGGAGAGCGTCGAAAGACCTTTCGAGCGGCGAAGCTCGTTGACCATGGGTAGTGCTGCTGCCGTCTCGTCGCGCGTACCGGAGGGCAGGCCCTTGTTGGTGGGAACGGAAACGCAGGCCGAAAGAACGGAGCCAGCAGAAAGCAGCACGAAGCCGCGCCGGGAAAGGGTCGTCAGGGAATGGTCGGTCATATCAACGCAAGCTTAGAAGTCTGAGAACGATGAAGACGGGAATGACGATGACAGCGCCCGCCAGAAGATAGTCGCCGATGCTGCCAAGCGCGTGGAAGCCCGAATACCAGATGTTCAGAACGAAATCGCGGACACCATAGATGATGCTCCACGGCGTCAGGCCGAAGACGGCCATCAGGAATCCGACGATCAGCGATATCACCAGCAGCTTGACGATCGTGCGCCCAACGCTGTCACCCAGCACCTTGTTGACCTCACCGGCCATCAGCAAATCTCCTACAGCATGCCGTCGACCAAACCCGCATCCTTGCGGCGATGACATGCACTTTCAAATCTTGATCAAGACATATGAAGCGTGCCGCTTCGATGCAAGCATCACGGTCTTTACTTTGTCCATCCGGGCTTTGCGATGAAATAGGACTTGAGTTTTTTTATGGCTTGATGAAAGAGAGCCCACCTCTTTCAGGAAAAATTCGTGAATGGCCCAGAACCAGCATTCCTCCGGCGACGTCATTGCTGATCGTCGTGCCGACTACGCCCGTATGCTGGCAGAAAGCGGCGACCCACCAAGCCGCTGCGGAACTGATCGAACAGGCACTCGAACTTGCCCCACTTTGGGCAGCAGGCTGGTTTCGGCTGGGAGAGTATAGTGAAAAGGCAGGTCAGCACGATAATGCGGTGAAAGCCTATGAAAAAGTGGCCGAACTCGATTCGGAGGGAATATTTGCAGCTCCTCTGAAGCTTGCGGTGTTGGGCGCAGCCGAAACGCCAGAGCAGCCACCGAGCCGCTATGTAGAAGGCCTTTTCGACGACTATGCCGATCGGTTCGAAACCTCACTGGTGAAGAAACTCGATTATAGCGTGCCGGAGAAGTTGGCCGCTTTGATTGAGACAGCGCGTCCAGAGGGCAAGCGCTTTCGCTGCGCAGTCGATATCGGCTGTGGCACAGGATTGCTCGGTGTCGAAATCTGCGACTGGACCGAGCGGCTGGAAGGCTTCGACATTTCCACCAACATGCTGGCAAAGGCGGAAGAGAAGGGCATCTACCACCATCTCTCGCAGGCCGATCTTTCTCTTGATGAGGATACATCCGGCCTCTTTGCCGATGGGCTTCAAAAAGGCCGTGCCGATCTCGTCGCCGCTGCCGACGTGATGATGTACCTCGGCAGCCTCGAAACGGTCATGCCGTTGGTTATCGCCCTGCTTCAACCGGGAGGCCTCTTCGCCTTTTCGGTGGAAGATGCGGGCGACGAAGGCGGTTTTATCCTCCAGCCGTCGCTCCGCTACGCGCACTCGCAAACCTATGTGAGCAATCTTCTTGCCGCCTTCGGCATGGAAATCCTCCAGATCCGAAAAACGATCATCCGAAAAGATGCCGGAAAACCGCTTTCCGGCATTCTGTTTCTTGCCAGAAAACCCGCCTGATCTTTTCGTTTCTTGCCATTTTGGCGATTGGTCAGGAGAGCTGACATATAGCGGTTGTCGCGCGTTATTTTGCGGTGCAAAATAAGCCGTCTCCGCAGCAGCTTATACCTTGTGAAAAGGACGCGAAGACCATCAACAAAATCAGGTCCTATCGAGGGGATTTCGCATGGCATTCACCAGAAGCGTCTATGGCATGTGGAGTGTGGATCCGGCCAAGCATTCACCGATCGAGGACGTGCAGGGCATCGTCACCGGGAGCATCGTTTCGGCGCTTGGCTTTTACATCCTGAACAAGGTCGGCCTTCTGACGGGTGGCACTGCGGGCGTCGCCTTCCTCATCCATTATAGCTTCGGCATCAGCTTCGGCCTGCTGTTCTTCATCGTCAATCTGCCGTTTTACTACCTTTCCTTCCGTCGTCTCGGCCTTGCCTTCTCACTGAAAACCTTCATCGCCATCGGTTTGGTCTCCGTGCTGACGGAACTAGAATCGCGCTGGATGGTCATCGACAGCGTCAATCCGCTTTGGGCTGCCATTCTCGGCGGACTTCTCCTCGGTTACGGTCTTCTTGCGCTCTACCGCCATCGCGCCAGCCTTGGCGGCATCGGCATTCTGGCTATCTACATTCAGGATCGTTTCGGCATCCGTGCCGGTCTGATCCAGCTTGCCTTCGACACCTGCGTGATGATCGCCGCCTTTGCCGTCATCGAACCGAAGACGGTGCTCTACTCCATCGTCGGCGCCTTCTTCCTCAACATGTTCCTGGCCATCAATCACCGCTCCGACCGCTACATCGTGGTGCGCTGACGCTTGAAATCCGGCCCGCGTTGGCGCAAGGAAAGCCTGTCGCAATCGTGGGGATGGCAATGCGCGATATGATCTGGAAGAACCGTGCAAGGCTGTGGGCTACGACGCCCGACCGGCATTCTCTGCTGGAAGATGTTCAGGGTGTTCTAGCCGGAGCCATGTTGGCGTCGCTCGGCGTCACCCTGTTTTCCGCCGCTGGTCTGCTGACAGGCGGCACCGTGGGCCTCGCGTTCCTCGTCCACTATGCAACGGACGTGCAGTTCGGTCTCATCTTCTTCCTGGTCAACCTGCCCTTCTACTATCTCGCCTTTCGTCGCCTTGGCCTTGCGTTCACGGTCAAGACCTTTAGCGCCATCGCCCTGACGGCGGTGCTATCCGACATGATGCCGCGACTCTTCGCCTTCCAATCGATCAATCCCATCGCCGCTGCGCTATTCGGCGGTTTGACCGTCGCAGCGGGAATGCTGGCGCTTTTCCGTCACCGCGCCAGCCTTGGAGGCTTCGGCATTCTGGCGCTCTATCTGCAGGATCGCTTCGGTTGGCGGGCTGGCTTCATCCAGCTGGCCTTCGATGGCATGGTGCTGCTGGCGTCCTTCTTCATCGCCACGCCCTTCGTCATTCTTTGCTCGGTTCTTGGCGCATTGGTGATGAATCTGGTGATCGCCATCAATCACAGAAACGACCGCTACATCGCAATGTAGCAGTCGCTTCGGCAAGGAATGTCAGGCGGCCTTTGCGGCAGCATCGACCGGATGCTGCATCCTGAAGCCGACGGCAATGCGGTTCCAGCTGTTGATCGTACCGATGGCAAGCGTGATCTTGACGATCTCCTCTTCGCTGAAATGCGCTCTCAACGCTTCGAAATCACCATCCGGCGCGCCGGTCTCGGCAATCTTCGTCACCGCATCCACCCAGCCGAGCAAGGCTCTTTCCTGCGCTGTGTAAACGGTCGATTCCCGCCACACGCTCATCAGGTTGATCCATTGCTCCGACAGCCCGTCCCGGCGGCTTTCCTTCACATGCATGTCCACGCAATAGGCGCAGCCATTGATGATGGAGGCGCGCAGTTTGATGAGGTGAACGAAGCGGCGCTCCAGCCCGCAATTCTGGATGAATGTTTCGAGCGCCAGAATGGCCTTGTAGGATTCGGGCGATGCCTTGGTATGGTTCAGTCTCGTTTCCATAGTCCTATCTCCTTGGTTGCTTTTGGTCATGCGTCATCGTTCGAACAGGCGGTTGCCTGTCCGTCATGGAATTGCAGAAGTGCTTGTCTCAGCGCGTCGTCTTGCGCTCGTTCAGTTCCAGAAAGGCGCATCCGCGTGCGGCGATCCCGCCATCATCGTTCTGCGCCAAGTCCTCGCGAATATCCGCCACGGTTGTCTTGGCAAGCTCGGCGCGATAGGCCTTCTCCGCCTTCAGCATGGCGGCATTGATGCCGCAGGGTTTGCTGAAATAGCGGTCAGGCAAGGGGTTAGGTCCCCGTTGACGGATTTCGGCGCAGCGGAAAGCGGGTGCCGGGCCTTCCACTGCGAGCACGATATCGAGAAGCGTGATGGCCTCGGGTGGCTTCGCCAGCCTGTAGCCGCCCTTCGGGCCGGGAACGGTTGCCAGAATCCCGGCACCGGAAAGCGACTGAAGGTGCTTCAGCAGATAGCTGGTCGAGACGCCATGAAACTCCGCCAATGCCGCCGCTGACAGCACGCCGTCGGGTGAAAGCGAGGCGAGCATTGCAACGCTGTGGATGGCCTGTTCCACGCCATCGCTCATTTTCATCGGTGGCCTCCTTAATCATGGATATTATTTATCCGCGATTAATCGGCTCTGTCAAGTGGCGCCTGAAGGCTCTTCTTTTTTGGAAGAGTTTCACTACTTTAGAAGGGTGAAACACATCGATCCGCCCATATTGACGAAAAGTGCCGGTACACTGCCTCTGCCCTTCCAGAAATGGTTTGCGGAAAAGGGCTGGAGCCCGCGTGCGCATCAGCTGGAATTGTCCGCCCGGGCACGGGCTGGCGAAAACATGTTGTTGATTGCGCCGACCGGCGCCGGCAAGACGCTTGGCGGTTTCATGGCGTCCCTGACCGATCTGGCCGAGCGCGGCAAGGTGGCGCCGGGCTCTACCTTTGTCGGCGTCCACACGCTTTATATCTCGCCACTGAAAGCGCTCGCCGTCGATATCGAGCGCAACCTGATGAAGCCGGTCTCGGAGATGGGCCTGCCGATCACGGTAGAAACCCGCACCGGCGACACACCGCAGGGCAAGCGGCAGCGGCAGAAGCTTAAACCCCCGGACATTCTGCTGACGACGCCCGAGCAGGTCTCGCTGCTGCTCGCCAACAAAGAGGCCGAGCGCTTCTTCAAGGATCTGAAATATGTGGTGCTGGACGAGTTGCACTCACTCGTCACCTCCAAGCGCGGCCATCTCCTGTCGCTGGCGCTCGCCCGCATCCGCCGCCACGCGCCTGCCATGCGCACCATTGGCCTTTCGGCAACCGTGGCAGATCCGATGGATCTCCAGCGTTACCTCGCGCCGCAGGTGGAAGGCGAACCACCGGCGGGATTGATCACCGTCGAGGGCGGCGCGAAGCCGGATATTGCCATCCTGCAGACGGAGGAGCGCATTCCCTGGTCCGGCCACTCGGCGCGTTATGCCATGCAGGATCTCTATCCTGAGATCAAAGACCACCAGACGACGCTGATCTTCGTCAATACCCGCTCGCAGGCCGAGCGGATCTTTCAGGAACTCTGGACGATCAATGACGACAATCTGCCAATCGCGCTGCACCACGGCTCGCTGGATGCCGGGCAGCGGCGCAAGGTGGAACAGGCCATGGCGGATAACAAGCTGCGCGCCGTCGTCGCCACCTCGACGCTCGACCTCGGGATCGACTGGGGCGATGTCGATCTCGTCGTGCATGTTGGCGCGCCGAAGGGCGCAAGCCGCCTTGCGCAGCGAATCGGGCGCGCCAATCACCGCATGGATGAGCCCTCCAAGGCGATCCTCGTTCCCGCCAACCGTTTCGAGGTGATGGAATGCCGCGCGGCCCTCGATGCGAATTACATCGGCGCGCAGGATACCCCACCGATAGCCGAGGGCGCGCTGGATGTGCTGGCACAGCATGTGCTCGGCATGGCCTGCGCCGAACCCTTCGACGCGGACGAGCTTTATCGCGAAGTGACCAGCGCCTCTCCCTATGCCGATCTGTCGCGCGAGATGTTCGACCGCGTGGTGGATTTCACCGCCACCGGCGGCTATGCGCTGCGCACCTATGAACGCTATGCCCGCATCCGCCAGATGAAGGATGGGCGCTGGCGCGTCTCCAATCCGCAGGTCGCACAGCAATATCGTCTGAACCTTGGCACCATCGTCGAAGCCGCCGAGCTGAATGTCCGCATGGTCAAGCCCAATGCCAAGGGCACGCTCGGGCGTGGCGGCATGTCGCTCGGGAAGGTGGAAGAGCATTTTCTCGAGCAACTGGTCCAGGGCGATACCTTCCTCTTTGCCGGCAAGGTCCTGCGCTTCGAAGGCATCCGAGAGAATGAATGTCTCGTCAGCCAAGCCTTCTCCATGGACCCGAAGATCCCTTCCTATGCCGGGGGCAAGTTTCCGCTCTCCACCTATCTGGCGGACCAGGTGCGCTCCATGCTCGCCGACCCCACGCGTTGGCATACCCTGCCCGATCAGGTCCGCGACTGGCTGGCGATCCAGAAGGAAAAGTCGATCATCCCGAAGCGGGACGAGTTGCTGGTCGAGACCTTTCCGTTTCGCAAGCGCTTCTTCATGGTCATGTATCCCTTCGAAGGCCGACTGGCACACCAGACGCTCGGCATGCTTCTAACCCGCAGACTGGAGCGGGCAGGGGCAAAGCCCATGGGATTCGTGGCAACCGACTATTCGCTCGCCGTCTGGGCGATGGAGGATATGGGACAGCGCCTCCAATCGCGCCGGCTGTCTCTTGCCGACCTTCTGGATGAGGATATGCTGGGTGACGACCTCGAAGCCTGGCTCGATGAATCCTATCTTTTGAAACGCACCTTCCGCAATTGCGCGGTCATCGCAGGACTGATCGAACGCCGTCATCCCGGCAAGGAAAAGACCGGGCGTCAGGTTACGGTGTCGGCCGACCTTATTTATGACGTTCTTCGTAGCCATGAGCCGGACCACATCCTGCTGGAAGCCACGCGACGCGATGCTTCGGCTGGACTTTTGGACATTGCTCGACTTGGCGATATGCTAAGGCGAATCAAAGGCCACACGCATCACTGCGCTCTGGACCATGTCTCCCCGCTTGCCGTTCCCGTGATGCTGGAAATCGGTCGCGAAACGGTTGTGGGACAAGCGCAGGACGATGTGCTGGCCGAAGCCGCCGACGAGCTGATCGCCGAGGCGATGGCGTAGGCTTCTTTCGAAGGCCACGCCGGAAGATGCGTGGAAACAAAAGGGAGAGCAGCCAGAGTGCTCTCAGGGAATTCGAGAAGACGTGCTGAGCCGACTTGCCTTGAGCGAAAGATTGTCCACCGGCTTTGAATGCTTTGGTGCCGAAACCGCCGTGAACGGCGTTGCGGCGCTGTGCGATCCGCTGGGCGGGCTTTACATGCCGGATTTGTCGCTGCTTGTCGTCTCCGACCTTCACCTGGAAAAGGGGGCGGCCTTCGCACGGCGCGGCATGATGCTGCCGCCCTATGACACGATCGCGACCCTGAAAATCCTCGCCTCGCTGATTTCTCGTTACGACCCCAAGATCGTCGTCAGCCTTGGCGACAATTTCCATGACCGCAAGGGCTCCGAACATCTGCCACTGCCGTTGCGCGAGATCATCAAGGAGATGGCAAGAGGCCGCGAATGGATCTGGATCAACGGCAACCATGATCCCGATGGCACTGTCGATCTACCGGGCTCTTCGGTCGATGAGATGTTCTACGCCCACCTCGTCTTCCGCCATGAGCCGAAGCTGAAGGGTGTGGACACGAAGGGCGAAATCGCCGGACACCTTCATCCGTCCGCGACCGTGCGCCGCCGTGACAAGACGGTTCGCCGTCCCTGTTTCGCCACCGATGGGGCACGCCTGCTGATGCCTGCCTTCGGTGTCATGAGCGGCGGGCTTGACCTTCGCCACAAGGCCATGCGCGGCCTGTTCGATCATGCCGATCTTATCGCGCACCTGATGGGACGCGACCGCATTTATTCGGTTCGGTTCGGAAGCCTGCTGGGATAAGGGGCAATCAGTCCCTGCGGAACAACAGGCTCGCGCCCCAGCCGGTGATTACCGCCGTCAGCACACAGAGAATACCGTAGACGACCGGTGTCTGGTGCGCGGCATCGGTGATGGCCTGCTCCATGCCTGTTTTTACCACGCGCAGCTTCAGCTCTCTTTGAGCAACAGGCATGCCACTCTTGAACAGATAGGCCCTTGCCGTGTGGACGCCATTCGGCACGTTGGCAGGCAGGCGGAGTGTTGCCCAGAAGAGGCCGGTCCGCTCCAGCCGCACGCCAGTCGTGTCGTTACGATAGATACCGCTGGCAAGCTTCAGACGGCGATAGGCCTCCTGAAAATCATAGACATTGTCCGGCACGCCGGAAAACACCGCGCTGTTCAGTGGAAGATGCTCGACGCCGAGGCCCATCGCCTTCAACGTGCCGGGAGAGGCGATGTCGTTGATGTTGCGGGTGCTGGCCATGGAATAGGATTCCGGCAGCGGCGCGAAGGTGATGGCGCTGGTATTGATCCAGATGCCCGCCACGCGGCTCTTTTTACGCACGGTCGTATATTCGTTCGGGCCCTCCAGCGTGACCACGACGTCGTATTGCCCGATGGCAAGCAGCAACTGGTCGACGTTGTTGAGCGCGCCGAAGAGGGTGAAATCCGCGCCGCGAAAATCCGAGGCGATCGAAATTTCGGTGGTCGACGCACCGATCTCGATGTTCTCTTGAAGCGTCCGCGGCTTGCCCTGGGCGTCTGGAGAGACCGCGAGCGGGGGCGTTTGCGCCAGAGCTGCACCGGCGCAGAAAACCACCAACGATGCCAGGAGTGCAGCGCGCATCAATAGCCAAGCCCCCCGACCGCGACGGAAAAAAGATCTTCCGGACGCACCACAAGTCCGATGGCAAGGCGGATGCCGACGGCCAGAACCAGAAGCGCCAGAAGCGCGCGCAACTGCTCGCCACGCAGCTTCTGGCCGACGCGCACGCCATATTGGGCGCCGATGACACCCGCTAGCATGAGAATGAAGGCCAGCACGATATCGACGGAATAGTTCGTCGCCGCCTGCACGATGGTGGTATAGGCGGTGACGAAAATGATCTGGAACAGCGATGTGCCGACAACCACATTTGTCGGAATGCGCAGGAGATAGATCATCGCCGGCACCATGATGAAGCCGCCGCCGACACCCATGACGGAGGTGAGGATGCCAATCGCGAAGCCAAGCGCGATGATCGGAATGACGCTGAGATAGAGCTTCGACTTCTTGAAGCGCATCTTCAACGGCAGGCGATGCACCCAGTTATGGTGACCGGGACGACGCAGCGGAATGGTTTCATTGCGCGCTGTGCGGCGGATGGCGGAAATACTTTCCTTCAACATCAATCCGCCGACAGTCGACAGCAGAACGACGTATAGAAGCGAAATGATCAGGTCAAGCTGGCCGATGCTGCGCAACAGGGTGAAGAGCCACACACCGACGGTCGCCCCGCATAAGCCGCCGATCAAAAGCATGAAGCCCAGCTTCACATCCAGCGTGCCACGGCGGAAATGGGTAATCGAGCCGGACACCGAAGAGGCGACGACCTGGTTTGCGCCGGTGGCAACGGCCACGACGGGCGGGATGTTGTAGAAGATCAGGAGCGGGGTGATGAGGAAACCGCCGCCCACGCCGAACATGCCCGAAAGAAAACCGACAGCCGCGCCCATGCCGAGGATGATGAAGACATTCACCGACAATTCCGCAATGGGCAGATAGACAGTCACAATCGGACCTCGGGCAATGGTTCCGGGCGCCCGGCCCGCACGAAGCTTAACCGTCCGCCAATTCAAAACTCTGTCTGAAAGAAGGCTTTAGGCCTCTTCTTCGTCATGCCCGGCAGGGCAGAACGTGTCAATCATTCAACGGCAAATACGTTGATAATTTGAAAAGAAGAAGGGCCGGAGCGACAATGTCGTCCCGGCCCTTTAACATTTCTGTTTTTCGCTCAATTACTTATTGCGGGCGAGAAGCGCCGTCACCAGCTCGTCGGTAATGCGACCGTCCGGAGTCTGACCCACGGATTTCTGGAATTCCCGAATGGCGGCGACCGTGGTCTTGCCAAGCTTGCCGTCCGGCGTACCAGCCTTGAAGCCGTTATTGTTGAGGATGGCCTGAATGTTGCGGATCGCCTTTTGCATGTCGACGGAGGAGGTCTTCACGCCGCCGGCATTGGTCCACTCATCGGGAAGGTTCACCGAGTTGGCGTCTTCATTGAGCGGCGTCACTTTCCAGGCGTCGACCTTGGCCTTGGCGCTGGCAAGCTGCTCGGGCTTCATCGCCTTTGCCACGTCGTCACGCTTCTGGGCCGCATCGGCATCGCCATCGCGTGCGGCAATGGCAAACCACTTATAGGACTCTTCCAGGCTCTGCTGAACGCCGCTGCCGCGCGCGTAGAGGATCGCGAGGTTGAACTGGCTATCGCGAACGCCGAGTTCGGAGGCCTTGATGAACCAGTCCGCCGCCGCCTTGTAATCCGGCTGGCCAGCGGCATCAGAGGTCAAGAGAACGGCGAGGTTGTGCATCGCGCCGGCGTTACCCTGGCTTGCAGCCATTTCGTAATAGCGTTTGGCTTCCGGCAGATTGCGTTCGACGCCATTTGCCTTTTCATACATGTTGCCGAGACGATATTGCGCCGGTGCGAAACCGCGGTCTGCCGAAAGCTTGTACCATTTCGCCGCCTCTGCACGGTCGGCCTGGACGCCAACGCCATCTGTATAGCGTGCGGCGATTTCAAAGAGCGCCAGCGCGTCGCCTTTGCCCGCTGCCTCTGCCAGAGAGGCGGGCGTGATGGCAGCCGGAATGGCGATGGCCGGTTCGGCCTGTGGCGCGGCGGTATCGGGTTGGCTCGTATAGGTGCTGCCCATATCGGTCTGCGGTGTCGCACTCGGCTGAAGCCGCTCCGCCACGCCCAGTTCGGCGCGGGGTGCTGCGACATTGATGGCAGGCGCTTCTTGCGGCAGAGGTGCGCCGCCAATCGGCCGCGTGTCGATCAAATGACCCTGTCTATCGGCATCGCTCTGCATCCGGTCGGCTTCCGCCTGAGCGGTCTCGTCAACCGGGGCGGTTGAGGGCTCCGTAACGGGTTGGTCGGCCACTCCCGGAATGGCAGACGATGCAATGCCGGACTGAGCGTCGACCGCGCTTGTCGTCAGCCGTTGAGCGGGAGGTGCATCGGAACCGACAAGTGATTTGACCATGGGCATGGCCATCATCGCCAGAAGAATGGCGCCAATGCCAAGCAGAAGTGGGCGACGATAGCGCGCCAGCATAGACGCGCCCTTGGGGCTGCGACCGCTTTTTGCCGACCCGGAGTTTGGCGCTCTTTCGGGCATGGTTTCAAGTGCGGCGGCCTGGGCGGCGCGACGTGCGGCCGCGATGAAATCGGCGCGGTTGTCGCCGTCCTTATCGCCAGCGCGTTGAGCGTTCTGGCTGGCGCGAACACGCTCCAGAATCTTCTTCACATCCGGCGCACCGGAGCCTGGCTCCAGGAGTTCATTTTCATCGTCGGACGAGAGAAAATCGATCGGATCGAGAGCCGGTGCGGGGTTGACGCTGGTGCGCGCGCTTGCTGTGGCAGACCCTTCTCCCTCGGATCTGGCTGCACCCGATTTGAACCGGCGGGTCAGGCTGGCAAGCAGGCCCTGCTTTTCTTCGGCAACAGGTTTTGCCGCTGCGGGAGGCGCAAAGGTGGTAGCAGTATCCCCATCGTAGGAAGATGTCGCGGTCGCAGCTGCCAGCGAGGAGAGACTTTCTTCCGAGAAGCTGGCGAATGGCATCGGATGGTTCGATGAGGCCGGATGCTCTTGCTCATAGGCAGGCTCAGAGCCACGGCGATCATCCAGCGCGTCCAGGCGGCTTGCAATCTGCAGCAGGGTTTCGTGCAGCGCCTCGAAAGTGCGGTGGGTGCGTTCATCGGTATTGCGGCTCAGGCCTTCGAGTTTGCGAAGGTCGTTCGCCAGCTCCGAGAGCAACACCATGTCCGCGGGGCTCGCGGTCTGCGCCAGGTTGTTGCGCGTGTGCGCCTCCAGCACGGCTTCCGCTGCCTGTCGTGCGGCCTCGATGATATATTCGTCATTGGACGCCATATAGTCTTCGATCGCGCTCATCCGCGCATCGAGCTCCGGCGGCATGCCCATCGGCTGAGCGTGGCTCTGCTCGTTCAGCATCGAGGACAGATTGGCGATGTGGCTTTCGAGGCTCGCCAACGCACCCGGATCCGTGTCGCGAGAGCGAGAGGTCTCGTCGAGCTTGGCGGCGATCTTGCCGAGACGGTCTTCAAGGCGAAGTAAGGCAGAATCATAGGCTGCGGTTTTGCCGGATACCGGTCGCGTCTCGATATCGTCGATGCGGCGAGCAATCTTGTCCAGCCGCTCCGCCAGCTTGTCATTCACAGCGCCATTGTCGAGCAGATCGATCTTCTTGGAAATGTCGATGAGGAACGACGTCAGTTCGGGCTGCGTCGATGCGCGCTTGGATTGCTCCAGATAGGCGGAGAGTTGGTCGAGTTGCTCGGTGAGCTTCGAGATGTGGCGATCCGATGACAGCTCCTCAATGCGGTTTGCCAGCGCATCGAGACGGCCCGTCAGCGCGTCGGACGGCTTGTCCTTCTCAGCGCTCATATCCTTCAACTGGTCGAGCTGACGCGCCAGGCCGTTCAGGCGGTTCTCAAGTCGTTCGGCCAGTGCGCCATCGGCAGAGTGCTGAGCGCGCGTGGACGTGGCGGCAATCGCGCGGCTGATCTCATCCAGACGCTGGTCGAGACCGGAGAAATGTTCGGTGAGGACATTCTCGTTCGGCTGAATGCGGCGGCCCAGCTGCTCGACAAAGCCCGCCATGGTGATGAGCTTGTCTTCCAGCGCGCGGATGGCCGGGCTGTTATTGGCATTGCCAAGGTCACTCTTGATGTCGTCAAGCCGATAGGCAAGCGCGACGATCTCTTCTTTCAGCGCTGTCTGGTCGAAGCCGCGCAGCGTGTCTTCGACCTCGTCCCAGCGACGCTCCATCTTGTGCATGCTGTCTTGGCGAGCCATCTGCTCCACCAGCGAGCGTAGCTCTTCGACCTCAGAGCGCAGTGCCTGGGAATCCGGTCCGGACGTCGCGCTGAGGCGGTCGATGCTTGCGGCAAGACGGGCAACGTCTTCGCGAATATCCTCGGCGAAATCCTGGTTTTCGGCAAAGGAGCGGATGTTGCGCAATTCGCTGCGAACACCCTGCATCTCGCGGGCAACGCCTTCGGAGAGTTCGTTTTTCAATTCCTGTCGCAGGTTGACGAGTGCTTCGGCCACTTCGCGCAATGCTGCATCGCCCTGAGAGGCTTGCGCAGGGGCGGCTGGTGCTGCGCGTAATGGGCGGCTGCGCTCGACACGCGATGCTTCGACCGGTGCTGCCGGCCGCGCGCGATAGGCCGGAATGGCGGTGGAGGCACGGTAATCCTGCTCGTCGTAACGGCGCGATTCCGGCTGCGCCGTACCGCGAGCAGGCCGCGGAGCGTCGTAGCCGTCGCGACCCCAACGATCGTCGAGCGCCTGCTGACGGCGTCGGATTTCATCGACGGGGTCGAAGCGGCGCGACTCGGGCTCGCGCTGGGCACGGGATGGAGCAGGTGCGCGCTCTGGCGGGCGCTCGGCAGGGGGCTCGCGACGGTTTCTTTCCATGGGCCCGCCCAGCAGGTCTTCCAGGCGTGCTTCCAGGCCTTCAATGGTGCGATTGAGCGCGTCCAGCGACGATCTGTCACTCTGTCCTCGGGAATTCGATCGCAATCCGCTCATCTTCCTGCTCGCTTCGTCTTTGCCGTTTTACCTGTCCACCGACTGGAGAGGGGTATGCCGTTCGTCCTCGCTGGAACTGCGTCGTTTCCGAAGCACTTCCTTAAAACAGGACAATTGCCTATCTATGGTTAATTAAAAGTTAATTAGAATTTACTGCTTTAATACTTTCTTTATGGCTCCGAGGGGCGGAACTTAGTCAAAGTTGCAACATGTTGTTGCGAGTCGAGACGATGGGAAAAATCTCGCCAAAGACATTTGACGTTTACGCGCACGTCAAATATTGTGAGGTCATCTTGAGGCCGGATAAGGTCCGGCGAACGATGCGGAGGAACATCGGTAATGCCTGTGTACAAGGCCCCTGTCAAAGACACTCTTTTTATTCTGAACGACGTTCTGGGTCTGGAGCGCTACAACAACCTGCCCGGTTTCGAAGACGCAACGCCCGACATGATCGAGGCGATTACCGGCGAGGCTGCGAAGCTTGCCGAAGAACAGCTTTTCCCGCTGAACCTTTCCGGCGACCAGCAGGGCTGCAAGCGTGCCGAAGACGGCTCGGTTTCCGTGCCGGACGGTTTCAAACAGGCCTATGATGCTTATTGCGAAGGCGGCTGGAGCGGTCTTGCCGTGCCGGTCGAGTTCGGCGGGCAGGGACTTCCCTACACGCTGCACGCCGCCGTCGGCGAATTCATGTCGTCCGCCAACCTGTCCCTGATGATGTATCCAGGCCTGACGCAGGGCGCGATCGCCGCGATCCTCGTGCACGGTACGGATGAGCAGAAGCAGACCTATCTGCCCAACATGGTGGCTGGCACGTGGTCCGGCACCATGAACCTGACCGAGCCCCATTGCGGCACCGATCTCGGCCTTTTGCGCACCAAGGCGGTTCCGCAGGGTGACGGCACCTACAAGATATCCGGCCAGAAAATCTTCATCTCCGCCGGCGAACATTCGATGACAGACAATATCGTGCATCTGGTACTCGCCCGTATCGAAGGGGCACCTGAAGGTACCAAGGGCATTTCGCTCTTCATCGTGCCGAAGTTCCTGGTCAATGCCGATGGCTCGCTTAGCGAGCGCAATGGCGTCGTCTGTGGTGCGATTGAGCACAAGATGGGCATCCACGGCAACGCCACCTGCGTCATGAATTATGACGACGCGACCGGCTTCCTCATCGGTGCGGAGAACAAGGGCCTCTCGGCCATGTTTGTGATGATGAACGAGGCGCGCCTCGGCGTCGGTCTTCAGGGTCTCTCGATTGGCGAGATTGCCTACCAGAACGCTGCAAACTATGCCCGCGATCGCATCCAGGGCCGCTCGCTCTCCGGTGCCAAGCACCCGGACAAGAAGGCGGACCCGATCATCGTCCACCCCGACATTCGTCGGTCGCTGATGACGATCCGCGCTTATAACGAAGCCGGCCGCGCCTTCCTTCTATGGACCGCGTTGCAATCGGACATTGCACATCGTTCGACCAATGAAGCGGAGCGACAGGCGGCGGATGACCTGCTCGGCCTCGTCACCCCGATCGTCAAGGGTGTGCTGACCGACAAGGGCTTCGACCACGCGGTTGCTGCCCAGCAGGTCTATGGCGGTCATGGCTATATCGAAGAATGGGGCATGAGCCAGTATGTGCGCGATGCCCGTATCACCATGATTTACGAGGGTGCCAACGGCATCCAGGCGCTCGATCTGGTTGGGCGCAAGCTCGGCCTCAATGGTGGCCGCGCCGTCATGGCGCTCTTCAAGGAGATCGGCGATTTCTGCGAGGAGAACCGCGCGGACGAAAATCTGGTCGTCTACACCAAGGGCCTGAAGAAGGGCTTGAACGATCTGCAGGCTGCAACCATGTGGTTCATGCAGAATGCCATGGCAAAGCCCGACAATGCCGGTGCAGGCTCCACCGACTACATGCACCTCTTCGGTCTGGTGGTCCTCGGTTACATGCATGCCCGTATGGCCAAGGCAGCGCAAGCTTCGCTGGCGTCCGGTTCTTCCGACGAGGAATTCCTGAAGGCAAAGCTCGTCACCGCGCGCTTCTTCATGGAGCGGTTGATGCCGGAAACCGTGCTGCGCAAGACCCGCATCGAAGCTGGCAGCGACACGATGATGGAACTTGCTGCCGAAGCGTTCTGAGTTGGGCGAGGAGGCCGCATGCGGCCTCCAACAATTTTCAGGCAGTCACCTGCCACAGGGAGATGAGATATGACCGACGTTTTTATTTATGACCACGTCCGCACCCCGCGCGGACGCGGCAAGAAGGATGGCAGCCTGCATGAGGTGCCGTCCGTTCGTCTTGCCGCCAAGACGCTGGAAGCCATCCGCGACCGCAACGGGCTCGATACGGCGACCGTCGATGACATCATCATGGGCTGTGTCGATCCGGTCATGGATGCCGGTGCCGTAATCCCCAAGGCGGCAGCGTTTGAAGCTGGCTACTCCACCAAGGCGCCGGGCATGCAGATCTCGCGCTTCTGCGCCTCGGGTCTCGATGCGGTCAACTTCGCCGCTGGCAAGGTCGCCGCAGGCTCGGACGAGATCGTCATTGCAGGCGGCGTGGAAAGCATGTCACGCGTTGGCATGGGCATGTCGGGCGGTGCCTGGTACATGGACCCGTCGGTCAATTTCCCCGCCTACTTCATGCCGCAGGGCGTCTCGGCCGATCTGATTGCCACGAAATACGGCTTCTCCCGCGACGACGTGGATGCCTATGCAGTGGAAAGTCAGAAGCGTGCAGCGCACGCCTGGGAAAACGGCTACTTCAAGAACTCCGTCGTTCCGGTGAAGGACCAGAACGGTATCACCATTCTTGACCGTGACGAACATATGCGTCCGGGCACCGACATGCAGGCGCTCGCCTCGCTCAACGCCTCCTTCCAGATGCCGGGTGAAATGGGCGGCTTCGAAGCCGTCGGCATCATGGCCCATCCAGAAGTGGAGCGGATCAATTATGTCCACCACGCCGGCAACTCCTCGGGCATCGTTGATGGCGCAGCTGCGGTGCTTGTTGGTTCCAAGGCGGGTGGCGAAAGCATGGGTCTGAAGCCCCGTGCGCGCATCCGGCACTTTGCCAATATCGGCTCCGATCCCGCACTGATGCTGACCGGTCCCGTGGACGTGACAGAGAAGCTTCTGAAGAAGACGGGCATGTCGATTGCCGATATCGACCTCTTCGAACTCAACGAAGCCTTTGCCGCAGTCGTTCTGCGCTACATGCAGGCCTTCGACATCAGCCACGACAAGATGAACGTCAATGGCGGCGCCATCGCCATGGGTCATCCGCTTGGCGCCACCGGCGCCATGATCCTCGGCACCGTTCTCGACGAGCTGGAACGCCGCGATCTCAACACCGCGTTGGTCACGCTCTGCATCGGTGCAGGCATGGGCACCGCGACGGTGATCGAGCGGGTTTGAGTGACTGGCCATGAGGCGGGAGGTTTACGAACGACCCAAGAACGAGGTTGAGCAGCAACAGCTTTTGCACAATCTCGGCAAGGACATGGCGCAGGATTACGAGCAATCGACCCGCGTCCTGACCAAGGAAGACATGAAGACCAGTCGTGCCGAAAGCAGAGGTCTGATCGTCTTTCTCGTTCTTGTGTTTGTCTGCTTCGGCCTCGCCGTCTGGCTGTACTGACCGAAAAGAGAATTCAGGGAAGAGGAATCCCACAATGAGCACTTACACCAATTTCAAGATCGAAACCGATGCAGACGGCATTGCCCTCGTGACCTGGGACATGCCGGAAAAATCCATGAACGTCTTTACCGCTGAGGTGATGGAAGAGCTGAACGCCATCGTCGATGCGACGGTTGCCGACGCAGCCGTCAAGGGCGTGGTCTTCACTTCCGGCAAGAGCACCTTCTCCGGCGGCGCCGATCTTTCCATGATCAAGTCGATGTTCTCCTTCTATCATGAAGAGAAGACGAAGAACCCGGATGAAGCAGCCCAGAAGCTTTTCGATCTGGTCGGCAAGATGAATGGTCTCTTCCGCAAGATCGAAACCAACGGCAAGCCGTGGGTGTCCGCCATCAACGGCACCTGCATGGGCGGCGCCTTCGAACTGTCGCTCGCCTGCCATGGTCGCGTGGCTTCGAGCGCGAAGAGCGTCAAGATCGCGCTCCCGGAAGTCAAGGTCGGCATCTTCCCAGGTGCCGGTGGAACGCAGCGCGTGTCGCGCCTGACAGATGCGCAGTCGGCGTTGCAGATGATGACGACCGGCCAGTCGCTCACCGCTCAACGCGCCAAGGCGATGAACCTCGTGCACCAGGTCGCGGAGCCGGATCAGCTGATTTCGGCCGCCAAGCAGATGATCAAGGATGGTCTGAAGCCTGTCGCCCCTTGGGACGAGAGAGGCTTCAAGGCCCCGGGCGGCGGCATCTGGACGCCGGCGGCCGCACAGTTGTGGCCAGCCGCACCCGCGATCCTGCGCCGTGAAAGCGCCGGTAATTATCCGGCGGCTCTCGCTATCCTGAAATGCGTCTATGAAGGTCTGCAATTGCCCTTCGATACCGCATTGAAGGTCGAGCAGCGCTACTTCACCGAGATCCTTCGCTCGAAGGAAGCCTTCGCGATGATCCGCTCGCTGTTCATCTCCATGCAGGAGCTGGGCAAGGGCGCGCGCCGCCCTGCCGGTCAGCCGAAGAGCGACCTGAAGCATGTCGGCGTTGTCGGCGCTGGCTTCATGGGCGCCTCCATAGCTTATGTCACGGCTGTGGCAGGTCTCGACGTCACGCTGATCGACCGCGATGACGAAGCCGCGGCCAAGGGCAAGACGACCTGCGAAGGCCTGGTCAAGGGCTCGGTCGACAAGGGCCGGATGACGCCGGAGGAAGGTGCTGCCATTCTCGCACGCATCACCCCGACGTCGGATTACAGCGCATTGAAGACCGCAAACCTCGTGATCGAGGCCGTCTTCGAAGACCGCGACGTGAAGAAGGCCGTGATCGAGCAGGTGGAAGCGGTGCTGCCGGAAGGCGCGATCTTTGCCTCCAACACCTCGACGCTGCCGATCACCGGCCTTGCGAAAAACTCCAAGCGCCCGGTCGATTTCATCGGCATTCACTTCTTCTCGCCCGTCGAGAAGATGATGCTGACCGAAGTGATCCTCGGCAAGGAGACAGGCGACAAGGCGCTCGCCGTCGCGCTGGATTACGTCGCCAGGATCAAGAAGACCCCGATCGTCGTCAACGACACGCGCGGCTTCTTCGTCAACCGTTGCGTGCTGCGCTACATGGCGGAAAGCTATGAGATGCTGATCGAAGGCGTCCCGCCGACGATGATCGAAAACGCCGCGAAATTCGCTGGCATGCCGGTCGGTCCGCTGGCGCTGAACGATGAAGTGGCAATCGATCTTTCCTACAAGATCCTGAAAGCCACGGCTGCGGATCTGGGAGACAAGGCCGTCGATCCGCGCCATATGGAACTGGTCAAGAAACTGGTGGAAGATGAAGGCCGTTTCGGTCGCAAGAACTCTAAGGGCTTCTACGACTACCCGCCAAAGCCCGCCAAGAAGTCTCTCTGGCCCGGCCTGAAGGACCTCTACGCGCAGAAGAAGCCAGAGGACGTTGACATGGATACGCTGAAGCAGCGCTTCCTCGTTACTGTCGCACTGGAAGCGGCCCGCACGGTGGAAGAGGGCATCGTCACCGATCCGCGTGAGGCCGATGTCGGCTCCATCCTCGGCTTCGGCTTCGCGCCCTATACAGGCGGCGCGCTATCCTACATCGACGGCATGGGTGTCGCAAACTTCGTGGCGCTGGCCGAAAAACTCGAGGCTGAATATGGCCCGCGCTTTGCCCCGACCTCGCTTTTGAAGGATCTGGCTGCCAAGGGCGAGACCTTCTACGGTCGCTTCGACCCCTACGCCAAGGCTGCCAAGGCCGCTTGAGCGGAACAGTTCGAAACAACAAGAGGGCGGCCATCGGTCGCCTTTTTCTTTTGTGCAGCAGCATCGGCCGGAAAATCGGACTCGATTTTCGGAAAGCACGATGCGTGGATCAAAGAAGATTGAGCGTCCTTGTGCGTCCAATAGGACGCTCGGCCTCTAGCGCGTCGCGCTTCCTCCGAGCGACACTGCATCCTTTTCTCCCCTCCGGCGTTTGGAGAGGGAGTTCTCCTGAGCACGATCGGGAGCCCAAGGATTTTCCAAAAGGAGATGTGAATGAGAGCGCCCGCACGATCCCACGGTTTCGACAAGCCAGCCGACTTGGAAGACGAACTGGCCCAGTTGGACGAAGAGCGAGCCGACGGCACACTCCGAACGCTTGATAAGCGCCCAGCTCCGCCAAAACCCGGTAGAAAGCCTGCGGAAGAAGCGTCGTTGCGCGCGCAGATCGCCGAGCTACGCCGTGACCTCGATGAGGTTCGTCGAGACGTCGAGAAACTGAGCGCATCGCGAAATGCGCCATCTCGCTCTGCCTCCGACGTGTCAAACTGGTTGCCAGTGGTGCGCTCGGTGGCCATCACCTCGCTCGCCAGCCGAATTTTCGCTTCGTCACCAATGATTGCCCTGATGGTAGCGGCCGTTCCGTTCGCGTTAGGCCTCACCGCAGGATCAAAACAGTAAGCCTTCGATTGGCGCATAGAGCGGAACCTCAAGCTTGAGAGGCGAGGAGCAGCTTGCTTCCTCACCTCTCTCGTTTGGGTATCGTCAGAGGCTCTAAAAAAGCCCGAAGAAAAACTGTCAAAAAAGTTCGCCTGGGCGCTTGCCATGGCCGAACAAGCTGCTATAACCCCGCTCACTTCCGGGGCGGAACACTCCCCGGCGCTTCAAAAAGCGAAGGTTCTTCAAGAGCCTGTAGTGCCCGGATAGCTCAGTTGGTAGAGCAGCGGATTGAAAATCCGCGTGTCGGTGGTTCAAATCCGCCTCCGGGCACCATTATTTTTCGAACTAAATCAAGTTCTCGCAACTCAACTGCTTTCATGTCTCGCCCACCTCGTGTTGGACAATTCCGAAGCCTTTTGTATCAGTTTCCGCGCTCTCTAAATGGAAATGGGACCGGGTTTTCGATTTCAAAAAATTGGGCGAAGGTCGGGGGGGGGGGATGCGGCCCCGCATCAAGGGGGAATGCCCACACGGTCCCTAAGCCTGTGCGGGGAAGAGGATCAAGTTCAGCCATAATCCAAAAGCCGCTGATCCCCACAATGCCACCCCTGAATAATTAAATTTCATTTGCTACGAGGTCCATGTTGACACATCAATAGCGTGCTGGGACTAAGGACCTCGAACGAGGAACTGTGATGAGTGGATTGATTGGTGTCGGACTGTATACGCCAGCAGAAGCCGGGAGGCTTTTGCACGTTGCTCCGGCGAAGATTTCTAGATGGCTCAACGGTCATTCGATCAGGGGGCGCGAGTACCCCGCGCTATGGGAGCCTGCGGTTCAGATAGATGGCGCCTCTACGACCTTAGCTTTCCGTGACCTTATGGAAATCCGTGTGGCTGACGCCTTTCTCCGAGCCGGCGTCTCGGCAATTCAGGTCCGGGCCGCGATAGTTTATGCTAGAGAGGTATTGGCAGCAGACTACCCTTTATCAACTGAGCGCTTTAAGACTGATGGTCGAAACATCCTGCTGCGGGTATTCGAAAAGGATGCTGATGGCGTAGAGCGCGAGCGTCTCCTCAACTTGTTCCGCAGGCAATATGAGTTCAAGGAGGTCATCGAGCCTATTCTGAGGACTGTCGATTTTGATGAGGATGGGTCTCCGCGACTTTGGTATCCAGCCGGCAGGCGCGCAAATATATTGGTTGATCCCCTCCGCGCGTTCGGTCAGCCAATAGACGGCGTAACCAGCGTACCCACCGCCATACTTGCAACCTCCGCCGGAAACTTTGGTATCGAAGAAACTGCGATCGCCTACGACGTCCCAGAGGGGTCGGTGCGCCGCGCTGTCGAATTCGAACAGTCATTGAATTGATGGTGGATGCGGTTGAAAGTTCTTTTCGATAACTGCACATCCCCCATATATGCCTCAACATTGAACGGCTTCATCAGCCATTATGGGCACTCCGCCGTACACATCAGCAACCTTGAAGGGCTCCCCAACGGTCGCAACTCAACCGATTTGGAATGGATTGAGTACTTGCGATCTTCCGGCTTCGTGTGGAGCTTCATAACTGGAGATGGTCGTGTTCTGAAAAATGCAGCCGAACGAGCTGCACTTAGATCAGCGGGCCTTCATGGTTTCGTTTTAGCGCCAGCCTATCAGAAGACTGCCCATAACCACGTCGCATCTAACCTGCTGTGGCACTGGCCTGAAATGCAGCGGTTGACTGAAATTCTGAGCGCTCCTTCGATGCATGAGGTGCCCATGCAACGAAGCTCAAAGCTGCGGTCACTTCCCCTTTAGGTACCGTACACTGGCTCCTCTCTAGCGGGGCCAGAGCACCCCGGGCCCGCCTAGACAGAGGCAACGAAAAAGGCCGGGGCGAATTCGCACCGACCTCTTGTCGCTTGTCATCTGCCGCCAGTACATCCGTGGTCAACGTGCAAGCGGTGGCGCCGCCACGCCACTCGATTGGGAGAATGCGCGGCGGCGCGTTTGGTTCCAAATTTTAATCGAGTAGTTCTGCGGGTACCTTGCCGCCATTTTCTGATAGTTTTTTAAGCAAAGCCTTATGGAGCCAGTTGTTCATTTCGGCTGAACCATTGAGTTCGCCCGCATAGCCGAGCTCCTGCGCCAGCTCTTTGCGTTCTGCGAGGCTCGCATCCATGCCGAGCGCTTTCATCAGGTCGACGATCGAATGCTTCCAGTCCAGGCGTTGTCCACTGCGCTTGACTGCGGCGTCAAGCTGCGAAGCGACATCGACCTGCTGGGTGGATGCAGAGGTCGGCGCAGACGGGACCGGTGCCGAACTGCCGGAGGTTGAGGGAACGGCCTCACCTGTGCCGCCGACGGGCGGTGCGGTGGTTGCAGCGGGTTCAGGGATGGATGAAGGGGCTGGTGTCGGTTCCGTGGCGGACGGGGATGTCTGCTCGGCATGGGCCGAACCGAAGATCGCGTCTTTGATCTTACCGAAGATGCTCATGATGTTTCCTCTTTCGACTGGCTGTGGATGTTGGTCCAACGGTTCGAAGGCGGATCGCGTTCCGATTGGATGCGAAAAAGCTGGCCCTACCCAAGGTAGTTGTCATCATCGACACGGTCATGGGTTCTGACACTGGGACAATCATATCCCGTATGAGAGGCTGCTTGCAGAGATCCTGCGGTTCTTTCGAAATGGAAAAGGGGCAGCCAATCGACCGCCCCTTTTCAATTCTATTGCCGAGTTCGCTATCTCAGGCTGGCCGCTCTTCCGCGGCGTTTGGACGCCAAGTGATGAGCTTCTTCTCCGCGACATCGAGGATAAGGTCGATGATGAGAACGAAGATGGCCAGGATGATGATGCCTGCAAAGACGCCGACCGCATCGAAATTGCCTTCCGAGCGAGCAATCAGATAGCCAAGACCCGCGGAAGCACCGAGATATTCGCCGATGATGGCGCCGACGACTGCGAAACCGACGGAGGTGCGCAGCGAAGACAAGATCCAGCTTGCTGCGGCTGGGAAGTAGACATGGCGCAGAAGATCGGAGCGCTTTGCGCCCAGGATACGAGCGTTCGACAGGACCACCGGGTTTACTTCTTTCACGCCCTGCATGGCATTGAAGAAGGTGACGAAGAAGACGAGTGTGACGGCCAGTGCAACCTTTGACCAGAGGCCCAGTCCCAACCAGAGGACGAAGATCGGAGCCAGAACGACGCGTGGAATGGCATTGACCGCCTTGATGAACGGATCGAGCACGCGTGCCACGAATGGGCTTAGTCCAAGCCAAACGCCGGCTGCGACGCCAAGTCCCGTACCGATGAGATAGCCGAGCACCGTTTCACTCAAGGTAATGCCAACATGCTTGTAAAAGCCAGCATCGGCTATCCATGTGACGACCTGCTTAACGATGTCGAATGGGGCTGGGAAGAAGAAGCGATCAATGGCGCCGGTCGATACGCCAAGCTGCCATCCACCAAGAATGATGACCAGAAGCGCAACCTGAATGAGGCGGATATTAATGGCGTGCATAGCTCTTCTCCACTTCGCCGCGCAGGGATGCCCAGATGTCGCGGTACAGAGTCATGAATTTCGGGTCGAGTTTAATTTCGGCGACATTGCGCGGCCGCTCGAGATCAACAGGGAAGCTTTCGATCACGCGGCTCTTCGGGCCAGCGGCCAGAACCACCACACGGTCGCCAAGCGCAATAGCCTCTTCCAGATCATGCGTGATCATCACGACCGCGCGGCGATCTTCCTGCCATAGGCGCAGAAGCTCGTTCTGCATCAGATGACGGGTATGGATATCAAGCGCCGAGAAGGGCTCGTCCATCAGGATGACCTTCGGCTCGGTAATCAGCGCCTGCGCCATCTGGACACGCTTGCGCTGGCCTCCAGACAGCATGTGCGGGAAGCGGCTCTCGAAGCCCTTAAGGCCGACTTTTTCAAGCCACGCCATGACCTTCACCCGGCGTTCCGCTTCCGGCACGCCACGGAACATCAAGCCCAGCTCGACATTCTGATAGGCCGTCTTCCAGGGAAGCAGGGCATCCTGCTGGAAGAGATAGCCAATATTGTTCTGCACGCCGTTGACGGGCGCACCATCAATGCTGACGGAGCCCTTGGCGGGTTTCAACAGGCCGGCGATTGCATTCAGGATGGTGGATTTGCCACAGCCCGTCGGGCCGACGATGGAGAGGAATTCTCCATCGCCAACCGCGAGGTTGACATCCTGAACGGCGGTGAAAGAACCGAATGCCATCGTCACATTATCGATGGCGACCATCGATTTAGGTTCTGACTGTGCCACCGGCGTGAGCTTTCTGACTGGTGAAGACATGGACGGACCCTCAGTTTGCGGGTTTCGAAGCGGCGGCTTCGACGAACTTGTTGGTGTAGGTGGTGTTGAGATCGATCGTCGCCTTGGCCACAGCCTCGTTGAAGCTCTTCAGCACGGCGAGCGGCGTTTCGAGATCTTTCGGCTCGAACTTGCCGTCTTCGGAGAAGATGGCCTTCGCCGCTTCGACAGCCTTGATGTAGGTCGCCTTGTCGCCCGAGACGAAATCGTCCGGCAGCTTTTCGACGATCTCTTCAGCCGAATGCGCCTTCATCCAGTGCAGCGCCCGCACCGTGGCGTTGGTCACCTTCTGGATCACTTCTGGATTGGCATCGATATAATCCTGGGTCGCGTAGAGGACCGAGGTTGGGTAAATACCGCCATAGACGTCCTTGGCGCCCTGATCGCTGCGCGCATCGATCAGGATCTTGCCGAGACCGCGCTCGACGACGATGGTCGCAGCCGGATCGTAATTGACGAGCAGGTCGATCTTGCCCTGCTGAAGAGCGGCAACGGCAGCAGCACCGGAACCGACACCGATGATGGAGATGTCGTTGTCGCTGAGATTATGCTCCTTCATGTAGTAACGAATGAAGAAGTCCGAGGACGAGCCCGGCGAGGTGATGCCGACCTTTTTACCCTTGATCGTTTCAGGCTTTGCCGGATCGAAGTCCGTGTCGTTCTTGCCGGCGAGAACCAGGCCGGAGTTGCGGGCCAGCATGACGAAGCCGACGACATGCTTGTTCTGCGACTGCATCTGGATCGTGTGGTCGTAAAAGCCGACAGCGACATCCGTGGAGCCAGCCACAAGCGCCTGAAGCACCTTGGAACCGCCTTGAGCGAAGTTCTCGGTGGTCACATCCAGACCTTCGTCCTTGTAATAGCCAAGGCTGGCGGCAACAGGGAAAGGCAGGTTGTTGAGGTTGTAGGAGCCAACGCTCATTCTCACGGATTCGGCATTGGCGGTGGCTGCAATGGCGCAGAGTGCGGCAGTTGCTAGCAGAAATTTACGCATGTGGGTCTCCTCCCGGTTTTCTCTATGCTGTGTGCCATAATGGCGTCGTCTATGCTGCGTGTTCAATCGCGGCTGCTGGTTTTGCGAAGGCGAAGCCTTCGAAGAGACGGCGCGCGGTTCTCACAAGACCGGCCGCAATGGCGCCGTTTCGCAGTTCAAGTTGGACGTCGAGACGTCCTGCCGGATGCTCGATCCGGATGAGTGTTGGGACACTGGGTTTGCCAGCTTCCTCGAATGCCACCGTGCCAGGGGTAACGGCAGCCGTCGCGATGCCGACGGCACCTGTGGTGGCCAATGCCGGATGGCATTCATTCGGCATGAAGTAACGGACCGACATCGTTCCGTCTTTTCGCGCTGGCGATATCAGAACAGGCTTGGGAATGACCATGTCGGACACGTCGCCCATGCCCATCAACTTGCCGGCTTCGAGACGGATCCGCGTCATCCGATCGATCAGTGCGCGATTGGCTGTCAGCGCCTGAGGATCCTCATACCCCGTGATGCCGAGATCAGCAGCCCGCATCAGGACCATCGGCATGGCGCAGTCGATCGCCGTGACATCGACCCCATCGATGACATCGACAGGCTTTCCGGTCGGCAGCAGCTTGCCCGTCTTCGCACCTGCCGAATCGACGAAGGTCAACGCAATCGGTGCTGCAAGGCCGGGAACACCATCGATCGAAGCATCGCCCAAGTAAATCACCTCACTGCCGCGGGTGGGCACCTTGGCCTCGATCAACTTGCCGGTATTCACATTATGAATGCGAACCAGCGTGTCATGGTCCTTGGCTGCCACTAGTCCCGCTTCGATGGCAAACGGGCCAACGGCCGCAAGCATATTGCCGCAATTGGGAGAGTAATCTACGAACTGGCGGTCCGTCCGAACCTGGGCGAAAAGATAGTCGATATCCGCACCCTTCACCTTGGAGGGCCCGATGATCGCAACCTTCGATGTGACCGGATTGCCGCCGCCAATGCCGTCGATCTGAAGCGGATGACCTGACCCCATGATAGACAGAAGAGCGGCATCGCGCTGGGCCGGATCGCGCGGCAAATCAGATGCCAAAAAAAACGGGCCACGAGACGTTCCGCCGCGCATCAGCACACAGGGTATCTTAAGGAGATCGTTCATCTTCGCCTCAATCTTGCATTTCATGGATCAATCTATCCAGTTGTTGCAATATGAGGAAGAAAGGCTTATTTGTTAAATGCAATTTTCGAGAGGTTTATTGCGATATGAGCATCAATTGCGAGATTCTTGATCTTCGTGCTTTTCAGGCGGTGGTGGAGCTCGAGAGTTTTCATCGCGCTGCAGAAGCATTGCACATATCTCAACCGGCGCTCACACGGCGCATCCAGAAACTGGAGCAGGCTATCGGCGCCCCCTTGCTGGAGCGCACCACCCGGCATGTGGCACCGACCGCGATGGGGCAGGAGGTCATGCCGCTCGTAAGGCGCATGCTGGAAGAGTTCGACGGCTCTCTCTTTGCCATGAGGGATGGAGCGCTTCGCCGTGGCCTGATCACCATGGCCTGTGTGCCGACCGCTGCTTTCTACTTCCTGCCCACCGTCATCAAGACCTTCAGCGAGCAATACCCGCATATAAGGCTGCGGATCCGCGATCTGACGGCCAATGAGGGCTTGCAGGCGGTCGCGCGGGGAGAGGTGGAATTCGGCATCAATCTGATGGGAAATTCCGACCCCGAACTGTCTTTCGAGCCGCTGATCGACGACCCTTTCGTTCTCGCGATGCGGAAGGATCACCCATTGGCGAAGTACGACACGATCCACTGGAATCAGCTGGAGCCTTATCCGCTGGTGGTGGTCGACCGCTCCAGCGGCAACAGAACGCTGCTGGATGGCGCGCTGGCGCGACACAATCTCAAGCTCAACTGGTTCTATGAGGTGACGCACCTCAACACGTCATTGGGACTTGTAGAGGCGGGGCTCGGCATTTCCGTGCTGCCGCGTCTTGCCACCCCGCAGGAGGACCACCCCTATCTCGTGTCCCGCCCGATTGTTGATCCGGTAGTCTCGCGAACCATCGGTATCGTGCAAAGACGAAGCAGTGCGCTCTCGCCTGCGGCGGAAAAGTTCGTCGCGATGCTGCTCAAGACGTGGAAAACACCCTGAGGATCGTCAGTGCCTGATCCGACAGCGGCTACGTAACGCGTATCCTTATGTATATGAAGAAGGGTGGTCTCTGATGTGTCACCCGTGCAGGGCGGACACTATCGGACGGCTGAGCGTCGATCGCTGTATTCGTTTCATGGAACAGGAAGCAGTTTCCGACCCGCGCGAATCGTCTGCCCATTGGTTCAGGCGTCGCCTTGCCCGAATCGTCACCTCTGTCGTCCTGTCTTAACAGATCGAGTCCTGACGGTGGCGGACTGTCAAACGTTAACAGCGTGTTAAAATCCTGCCGTCATATTCGTCCGACCTAACGTAAGTTGTGCCTAAAATACAACACGCTGAAATTCGGACAATCTGAAAACGTACTAATTTAGTGATATACGATTGCGAGAGGGGGAGGGTTTCGGTCTATTGGCTCGTGAAGCGGGGGGCACCTCAAGGGCATGTTCCTGGTCGCCGCTTTTGTAACGAAACATGACTGGAGGTCATTATGAACATCAAGAGCCTTCTCATCGGCTCCGCTGCAGCTCTTGCAGCAGTATCTGGCGCAAAGGCTGCTGACGCTATCGTCGCTGCTGAGCCAGAGCCCCTGGAATATGTACGCGTCTGCGATGCATTCGGCACGGGCTTCTTCTACATTCCTGGCACTGAAACCTGCTTGAAGTTCGGCGGCTATGTTCGTTTCCAGACCGAATTCGGTCGCGACCGTTCCGGTACGTCTGACTGGGACTCCTTCACACGCGCTCAGTTCGAAGTTGACACCCGCACCGACACCGAGCTTGGCGCTCTGCGTGGCTTCATCGGCTTCCGCGGCAACGCAGACTCCGGCGTTGGTGGTGCAACTGCTGGCACGTCCGGCAACCGGGGTTCTGGCGTATTCGTTGACCAAGCCTTCATCGAACTCGGCGGCCTGAAGGTCGGTAAGTTCTACAGCTGGTGGGACGATGGCCTCTCTGGGGAAGCTGACGTTCTCTCCACGAACGCTCTGTTCAACTCCATTCGTTACACCTACGACGCTGGTTCCTTCTGGGCTGGTATCTCGGTTGACGAACTGGAAGGCACTGGCAGCCAGTTCGCTACGCAGGTTGGCACGGTCACGACCGGCGCTGGTACCTTCGGTGTATTCACCCAGGAAGCTGACAACAACGTCGGTATCACCGGTGGCATCGGCGGCAACTTCGGCGGCGCAGCTCTCCAGCTGATCGGTTCCTACGACGTTGACCAGGAAGAAGGCGCAGTTCGCCTGATCGCAACGGCTGAAGTTGGTCCTGGCACGCTCGGCCTGGCTGGTGTTTGGGCTTCCGGCGCAAACGCTTACTACGCAGAGTCCGAATGGGCGATCGCTGCTGAATACGCCATCAAGGCTACAGATCGCCTGACGATCACCCCCGGTGGTCAGTGGTTCGGCAATGTTGCTGACCGTGCTGCCCTCGGTAGCGTTGTCACCGTCAATGGTACTCCGACTTTCGTTCAGACGGGCACCGCTATCGTAGGCAACGACTTCTCGAACCGCGACGCATGGCAGGCTGGTATCACGGTTGATTACAAAATCACCGAAGGTCTCTCCACCAAGGTCGCAGTTAACTACTACGACGAAGACGGCGGAAACAACGATGAGTGGAACGGTTTCGTTCGCCTTCAGCGTTCGTTCTAATATAGTCTAACCGACTGTATTGACTGAGAAAGCCCGGCATCTGTCGGGCTTTTTTATTTTAGAAAAACCTAAAAAATACTGGACAAGCTAAATTTTTCTGGCATCATACCCTTAGTCAAAAGGCGTGATCCACAGCCAAAAGCTTCGTCTGTTGACTCCAGTCAAGGCCCATCAGCCCCCCTAGGCTGATGGGCAGGCACTGCCAAGCAGTTGTCAGAAGGCTGTCTGACGCTCTCAAATCTTCCCAATCATTCCGTCACGAAACGATAGCCGACTCCTGATTCCGTCTGGATGATTTTCGGCTGGGCAGCATCCCGTTCGATCTTCTGTCGCAACTGGCCGATGAAGACTCGAAGATAATGCAGGTCCTCTCCATGTGCCGGACCCCAGACCGATGTCAGAAGCGTGCGATGCGTTACGACGCGCCCGGAATGGTGTGCCAGAAGCGTGAGGAGATCATATTCCTTCGGCGTCAGCTTGATGCTCACACCGTCACGCGCGACGATACGGCGCTGGGTATCGATGGATAAGCCATCCGCCTCGACAGAGGAGGGCGGGCTCTCGGACTTACCGACATGCCGCATGGCAGTGCGAATCCGCGCGGTCAACTCGCCGATGCCGAATGGTTTTTCGATGTAGTCGTCGGCGCCCAGATCGAGCGCGGCGATCTTTTCGGTTTCGCGGTCGCGGGCCGAGAGAATGATGATTGGCAGTGTCGACCAGCCGCGAAGATTGGCGATGACGTCCTTGCCATCCATATCCGGCAGGCCGAGATCGAGAATGATCACATCGGGCGCAGCGGTCGCCGCCGCCTTGATAGCATCAGCGCCGTTCTCCGCTTCAATCACATCGTATCCAGCGGCAGCCAGCGCTGGGCGCAGGAAGCGACGGATCTGCGGCTCGTCATCCACCACCAGAATGCGTCCCAAGGTCATTGCTTCTGCCTGCCTTCGCTTTTGTCATTCACCGGAAAACGCATGACGACGCGTGTTCCGCGCTTTTTCACCGCCGGGCTTTCCGCATGGATTCGCCCGCCCATGGCCTCGATAAAGCCTCGCGCGATGGAAAGACCAAGCCCCGTGCCTGGAGAGCGCCCATCTGACCGGGAGCGACGATAGAATTTTTCGAAGATGCGGTCGAGGTCTTCGGCAGGGATGCCCTTACCATTGTCGGTGACGGAAACGACGATCTCGTCTCCGTCGCGCCTCGCATAGACATTGACCGGCTCGCCTCCGCCATATTTCGCGGCATTGTCCAGAAGGTTGAACAGCACCTGGCCGAGCAGAACCGAATCGGCGCGGATAACCGGTAAGTCTTTGGCAATACCTGTCTCGAAGCTCTGCGACGGAAAATACTTGCGCGCGCGCTCTACCGCGGATCGGATCACATCGGCCACATCCACCCAGTCCCGCTTCGCCTGCAAGGTCCCGGCAGTGATGCGGGTCATGTCCAGAAGATTGGCGACGAAACGGCTGAGCCTCGCACTTTCCTCTTCGATGGATTGCAAAAGATCGTCGCGGCTTTCCGGCGACATGCGATCGCCCAATTCCCGCAGGCTGGTGACCGAGCCGGTGATCGTGGCGAGCGGCGTGCGCAGATCGTGAGAAATGGAAGATAGCAATGCTTCCCGGTAGCGCTCGCCTTCCAGCCTCGCCGCCTGCTCGGCGCTCTCGGAAGAAAGGCGCGCGCGGTCAATGGCTGTCGCCGCCTGGTCGAGAATGGCGGCGAGCTTCCGCTCGGCATTGGAATCAAGCCCGTTTGCTCCGAGTTCGAAGCCGCAGACACCGACGATACCGTGCGGGCTGGTCAGCGGACGGAACTGGAAGCGCCCATTGGGAAGCGTGCCTGTACCGAAACCGGAAGGCTCCGATCGGCTGCTTGCCCACCGCGCCGCCGTAAGCTCTGAGACGCCAAGTTCGGTATCGGGCGGCCAAGCCGCCACCACCTCCAGATCGTCGCCTTTGGGCAGAAGCATGACCACGTGACGGCCTATACTGCCCTGCAACTGCGTGACCGAAGCCCACAGGACTTCTTCCGGCTTCGCCGTGCCGGCAAGCTTGCGGGAAAAATCATAGAGCCCCTGCATGTCGGCGGCGCGTTGACGAGCCGCGTGCGCCTGCTCGCGAATGCGCGATGCAAGACTGCCTACGATCAGTGCCGCCACGATGAAGACTACAAGCGCAAAGACCTCATGCGGCGAGGCGATGGTGAAGGTCTCGACCGGGGCAATGAAGAAGAAGTTGTAGGCCAGCGCCGAAACGATTGCGGCCATCAAGGCCGCCATGAAACCAGCGGCGGATGCGGCGCCCAGAACCGCGAGGAGAAACAGAAGAGAGATATTCGGCAGATGGGTGAACTGGTCCAGTGCCAAACCGGCCAGCGTCGCGACTGCGACCGCACCAATGGCGCAGATCAAGGACCGGGAGAGGGCGGAAAGCTGAAAGCCCTTCTTCTTGCGGGTCGGCACACCCGGCGCTTTGGCTGCATCCGTGGTGACGAGATGGAGACCAATGCCGCTCGCCTCCTTCGCCAGGGCGTCGGAAAGGCTGGGCCGAAATGGATTGGACAGCCACCTTCGGCGCTGAGAACCGATAACGATCTGGGTGGCATGTTCGCGCCGCGCGAGTTTCAGAATTTCCGTGACGAAATCGTTGCCGGTGACGTGTCGCGTCTCGGCTCCCAGCTTTTCGGCAAAGCGGAAGGCCTCGTCGATCCGCCTGAGACTGTCCTCGTCCATGGTCTCCTGATCGTCCCGCGCCATGCTGACCACGGTCCAGGGCGCGTTGAGCCCTGAGGCAAGACGGCTCGCCACGCGCACCACCTTGTCGGACAGCGCATCCGGTCCAATACAAACCAACAGCCTCTCGCCTGTCGCCCAAGGGCCTTCGATGGCGTTCTGACGCAGATAGTCGACCATCTGATCGTCCACCCGGTCTGCCGTGCGGCGAAGAGCGAGCTCGCGGAGCGCCGTCAGATTGCCAAGCCGGAAAAAGCGATCGGTAGCACGTGTGGCGCTCTCCGGCAGATAGACCTTACCTTCCTTCAGTCGCTGGATGAGTTCTCCCGGCGGAAGATCCACCAGCACCACATCGTCCGCGCGCTTCAAAACCGTGTCCGGCACCCGTTCGCGAATGGTAACGCCGGTGATCTGCGAAACGAGATCGGAGAGACTTTCGAGATGTTGGATATTAAGCGCCGTCCAGACATCGATACCCGCCGCAATCAGTTCTTCGATATCCTGATAGCGCTTGGGATGGCGGAATCCGTCCGGGTTGGAATGAGCGAGTTCATCAACGATGATGACGCCAGGCTTGCGGGCAAGCGCTGCATCCAGATCAAATTCCTTGAGCGTCTTCCCGCGATAATCGATTTCAAGCCTGGGCAGAACGTCGAGACCTTCAAGCAGCGCGGAAGTCTCCGCCCGTGCATGGGTCTCGACAAGGCCGACCATGACCTCCATGCCATCGGCTTTCAGCCGGCGCGCGCGCGCGAGCATAGTGTAAGTCTTACCGACGCCCGGGGCAGCGCCTAAAAATAGAGTGAGCTTGCCCCGGCGGTCTTTCTCCGCCAGGGCAAGCAATGCATCGGGATCGGGCCTGTTCAAGCCCTCACGGTCATGTGACGCCATTCGTCTCAGCTCTTCAGCGCATCGAGCGCAAGGTTCAACTCTAGCACATTCACACGGGGTTCGCCGATAATCCCCAGGAGCCGCCCTTCGGTTTTTTGTTCGACCAGCGCTTTCACGGCTTCAGGAGGCAGGCCGCGTGCCTTGGCAATCCGCTCCACCTGGGCGGCAGCGAAATCCGGCGTGATATGCGGGTCCAGACCCGATCCAGAGGTGGTCACCGCGTCGGCTGGAACCGGCGAAGCGATACCCGCACCGTTCAGCCGTACAACGTCGCCAGCAACCCGGTCCTTCAGCTTGGCAGATGTGGTACCAAGATTGGAGCCAGAGGAAGCGGCGGCGTTGTAGGCATCTGGGCTGGTCGCGGATGGACGCGGCCAGAAGTAGCGATCGGAGGTAAAGGTCTGGCCAATCAGGCTGGAGCCGATGACGGTATCGCCATTGCGGATCAGCGACCCGTTGGCCTGCGCGGGCATCAGCGCTTGCGCGATGCCGGTAATCGCCAGCGGATAACCGAGACCAGTCAGCGCGATGAAGAAGGCCAGGATGACAATGGCGGGACGAATTTGGTTCAGCATGATTACACCAGATGAAGTGCGGAGACCGCGATATCGATGACCTTGATACCGGCAAAGGGCAGCAGCAGACCGCCGAGGCCGTAGACAAGCAGGTTGCGGCGCAGAAGCGACGCTGCCGCGGCGGGGCGATAAGCCACACCCTTCAGCGCCAGCGGGATCAGCGCAATGATGATCAGCGCGTTGAAAATGACCGCCGAGAGGATGGCCGATTGCGGTGAGGCCAGCGCCATGATGTTGAGGATACCGAGCGCCGGATAGGTCGTGACGAAAAGCGCCGGGATAATTGCGAAATACTTCGCCACGTCGTTGGCAATTGAAAACGTCGTCAGCGAACCGCGCGTCATCAGCAGCTGCTTGCCGATTTCGACGATCTCGATGAGCTTGGTCGGGCTGGAATCGAGATCCACCATGTTGGCAGCTTCGCGTGCAGCCTGCGTCCCGGTCTGCATGGCAACGCCGACATCGGCTTGCGCCAGTGCTGGTGCATCGTTGGTGCCATCGCCGCACATGGCAATCAACCGGCCGCCCTTCTGTTCGCGGCGGATGTAGTCGAGCTTGTCTTCCGGCGTCGCTTCCGCCAGAAAGTCGTCCACACCCGCTTCGGAGGCAATCGCCGCTGCGGTAACGGGGTTGTCACCCGTGACCATGACGGTTCGGATACCCATGGCGCGCAGCGCGGCAAAACGCTCCTTGATGCCGGGTTTGACCACATCCTTCAGATGGATCACACCAAGCAGGCGGTTGCCCTCGGCAACGCCGAGGGGCGTGCCGCCTGTGCGGGCGATACGGTCCACGGCCTGGTGAAATTCGGCCGGCGCTTTGCCATCGGCGGCATCGGCGAACTTCAGGATCGCGTCAATGGCGCCCTTGCGGAAAGACTTGCCGTTTGTGTCGACGCCGGACAGACGCGTCTGCGCCGAGAAGGGGATGACGGCATCGACGGTCACCTTGGGCGAGGCAATGCCGAACTCGCCCGTCGCAAGTGCTGCGATGGAGCGACCCTCCGGTGTTTCGTCTGAAAGGCTGGCGAGGAGAGCCGCTTCCGCCACCTGTTCAGCCGGCACGCCCGGCACGGGAATGAAATCCGTCGCCATGCGATTGCCGAAGGTGATGGTGCCGGTCTTGTCGAGCAGAAGCGTATCGACATCGCCTGCGGCTTCCACCGCGCGGCCTGAGGTGGCAATCACGTTGAAGCGCACGAGACGATCCATGCCGGCAATGCCGATGGCCGAGAGCAAACCGCCGATGGTGGTCGGGATCAGCGTGACGAGAAGCGCTGCCAGGACGGTAACGGACACCAGCGTGCCGGAATATCCGGCAAGCCCCCAGACAGTGACGACGACGATCAGGAAGACAAGCGTTAGTCCAGAAAGCAGGATCGAAAGCGCAATCTCGTTTGGCGTCTTCTGGCGCTCCGCACCTTCGATCAGGGCAATCATGCGATCGACGAAGCTTGCGCCGGGCGGCGTGGTGATGCGGATTTTCAACTGGTCGGAGAGAACCTGCGTGCCACCGGTAACAGCCGAGCGGTCGCCGCCGGATTCCCGGATGACGGGAGCCGATTCCCCTGTGATCGCGCTTTCATTAACCGAGGCCACGCCTTCGATGACTTCACCATCGCCGGGAATGAGTTCGCCCGCATCGACGATGACGATGTCGCCGACCTTGAGCATCGTGGCCGCGATGCTTTCCTCTTTGCCATCTGCGCTGAGGCGGCGGGCGGAGAGGTCCGAGCGGGTACGCTTGAGGCTGTCGGCCTGGGCACGGCCGCGTCCTTCCGCCACGGCTTCGGCGAAGGTGGCGAACAGCACGGTGAACCAGAGCCAGGCTGCGATCTGGCCGGAAAAGACGGCCGTGCCGTTCTGGGCAAGAAGATCGCGGATGAAGAAGATGGTCACGACCGCCGCGACGATCTCGGTAACGAAGATCACCGGATTGCGCATCAACTGCCTGGGATCAAGCTTGATGAAGGCGTTTTTGATGGCCGGTCCGACGATGGTTGGGTCGAAGAGACCCGGTCTTGCTGGAGCCGATGAATGTGGATGTGCGGACATCTTTTTACTTTCTAGAAAGTCTGGCCGGCAAGCATCGCGAAATGTTCGACGATGGGGCCGAGTGCGAGTGCGGGGAAGAATTGCAGCCCGCCGAGAATGAGGATGATGCCGATGAGAAGGCCGACAAACAGAGGGCCGTCCGTTGGAAAGGTACCGCTGGAGGCCGGAACTCGGACTTTGGCGGCAAGCGATCCGGCAATCGCCATGACCGGTACGACATAGGCGAAGCGGCCAAGCAGCATCGAGATGCCGAGCGTGGTGTTGTACCAGCCGGTATTGCCGGAAAGTCCACCGAAAGCTGAACCGTTATTGCCGGCCGCAGAGGTGAAGGCATAGAGGATTTCCGAAAGCCCGTGTGGACCGGCGGTGCCGATGCTGGCAACGGCAAAAGGCAGCATGGCGGAAACGGCGGTGAAACCGAGAATGACGGTGGGGAGGATGAGAACCGCCAGCATGGCGAATTTCATCTCGCGACCCTCGATCTTCTTGCCGAGGAATTCTGGTGTGCGACCGACCATCAGACCCGCGACGAAGACGGACAGAAGCGCAAAAACGAGCATGCCATAGAGACCGGAACCGACGCCGCCCGGCAGAACCTCGCCAAGCTGGATAAGGAACATCGGAGCCAAGCCGCCAAGCCCGGTGAAGGAACCGAGCATGCCGTTGACGCCGCCATCCGAGAGACCTGTGGTAACAGCCGCATAAAGTGCGGTCATGGCCTGGCCGAAGCGGACTTCCTTGCCCTCCATATTGCCCTGTGCGGCATCGACGCCGATGGAGGTCAGGATTGGATTGCCGGCACTTTCGGCCCAGTAGACGGTAGCAACGCCCGCGATCAGCAGAACGGCCATTGCGGAGAGCAACACCCAGCCCTGGCGGCGGCTGCCGACCATCTGGCCGAAGGTGTAGATAAAGGCCGCTGAAATGGCGAGCATCGCGAATATGTTGAGATAGTTGGCAAGCGCTGTCGGGTTCTCGAAGGGATGGGCGGCATTGGCGTTGAAGAAGCCGCCACCATTGGTGCCGAGCTGCTTGATCGCTTCCTGGCTGGCAACGGGCCCGAGCGAGATGACCTGCTGGCTTCCCTCAAGCGTGGTCGCCGTGACGCTGGCATCCATCGTCTGCGGCAAGCCCATCGCCACGAAGGCGAGCGCGACGATGACCGCAATCGGCAGCAGCACATAGAGCGTGGCGCGTGTCATATCGACCCAGAAATTGCCGAGCGTGCTGGCCTGCGAGCGGACGAAGGCGCGAGTAAAAGCAATGGCAAGGGCCATACCGACCGCAGCAGAAAGGAAGTTCTGCACCGTCAATCCAGCCATCTGGCTGAAGTTGCTCATCGTCGCCTCGCCGGCATAGTTCTGCCAGTTGGTGTTGGTCACGAAGCTGACGGCAGTGTTGAAGGCAAGGCCCGGCTCCACATTGCCAAAACCCTGCGGATTGAAAGGGAGGAAAGCCTGGAGCCGCAGGATGCCATAGAGTGCGAGAAAGCTGGCAATGGAGAAGGCGAGCATGGACAGCGTGTAGCCAAGCCAGCTCTGCTCCTTCTTGAGGTCAACGCCTGCCGCGGCGTAAAGACCGCGTTCGATGGGAGCGAGGATCGGCGTCAACCAGGTCCGCTCACCATTGAACACATGCGCCATGTAAAGGCCGAGCGGTTTGATAACCAGAAGCACGGCGATGAAAAGGAGGCTGATCTGCAGCCACCCGAGAATTGTCATGGGATTTCTCCAGGAAAATTAGAAGCGTTCCGGACGCAGCAGGGTGATGATGAGGTAGACGCCGAGCGCAATCGCCACGACGAGGCCGAAGATGGGTTCCAGCATGGCGCAGCCTCTCAAAACCGGTTGAGGGCGCGCGCATAAAGCGCCAGCACGATCAGCGTGCCGAAGCCGAGCGCCAGAAAAAGGACATCGGGCATGGTGTTCTCCTGTTATGTCAGGAGCGCATGATGATCCTTATCTTCGTCAGATTTCGATTGGGAAGATGGAGTACCAGCATAAGGAAAACATAAAGATGGGTGGCAGGCCGAAGCGTCGGGGCGACCTGCTGCCAGCACGCCTACGTCCCAGGCCCCGACGACGAGAGATCGAAAGAGCGCATTCGAAAAACACTCTTGACCTCAACCGCCCTTGAGGTCGCAACGTCATCCAAACGGACAGGAGTGGCCACCCAATGGCGATAGTTCTGAATGACGACGATCTGGCAGGCTATACCTTGATGAAAGTAGCGATCGAATCCGTCGAAGGATTCTTGTTGGCCCGTGCCTTGGGCAAAGCGGTCTCGCCGCCTCGCCACCACGTTGCGTTTGGGGATCATGGAGATCTGGTTTTTACCGTGGGAGGCCTCACCGGCGACAGACCGCTTGCAGGCTTTCGTGTCTACGACACGTTCAACGGAGATGCGCACGCCCAGCTCGTGGCCGTCTGGTCGGCTGATGATGCTCGACTAAAGGGCATTGTTGTCGGTGAGCGCCTGGGCGCGATCAGGACCGGTGCCATAGGCGGTGTGGCGATCCACCACCTCAGTTCCCCACAGGCCAGCGTCATCGGCGTGATAGGGAGCGGGGCTCAAGCAAGAATGCAGTTGGCAGCCGCATCATGCGTGCGCTCAATCTCGAAGGCCTATGTCTATAGTCGTGATGCGAAGAACCGCATCGCCTTCACCAGTGAAATGCAGATTGAACTCGGCGTCGACGTCGAACCTGTGGCGCGCGTAAAGGATGCTGTTCGCGATGCAGATATCGTGATTTGCGCGACATCCAGCTCACAGCCCGTCGTCGATATATCCGATCTGAAGCCCGGCGCACATGTCAACACTGTCGGTCCCAAGACGATTGAAGCGCATGAATTGGGATTGAGTATTGCCGATGTCGCTAGCATCATTGCAACGGACTCTTCCGAACAGACGCGCTCATACGGCGCGCCCTTCTTCCTTGAGGGGTCTGGCCAGGAGCAACGCATGGTCGAGTTGTCGGATATTGTCGCAGGTCGCATCGCGAGCCGGACATCCTCGGATCAGACCACTCTGTTCTGCTCGGTCGGTCTTGCGGGAACCGAAGTCGCCGTGGCTGCTGCCATCTTCGACATGCGTTAAGCCAAAGAGCGAACGCTTTGCATGGCACGCTTGAAGTCCGATAGCCGATGCAAGAGAGGGAAGCTTTTCACCGCGACAACATCATGTAACTTTCAGTGATGGCGAATCGCGATTTTGCGTGAGACGCACACCAACAAAAACAGGTCACGGTGCGGGAACGGATAACCGTCCGCACCAGTCGGTCAAAGATGGGAACGACGCACGGTACTGGTTCCAAGGGACCGCTACATGCGCAAGCATTGGAAGGAAGACGCTATGGCTGCGCCCGGCGAAAACATGCGCGTGAATGCCGACAGGCTCTGGGACATGTTGATGGATATGGCGAAGATCGGTCCCGGCATTGCTGGCGGCAACAACCGCCAGACGCTGACCGATGCGGATGCTGAAGGCCGTGCTCTTTTCCAATCATGGTGCGAGGCCGCAGGGCTCACCATGGGTGTCGACAAGATGGGGACGATGTTTGCGACACGCGCCGGCGAAGACCCTGAGGCGCTGCCGGTCTATGTCGGTTCCCATCTCGATACCCAGCCAACCGGCGGCAAGTTCGATGGAGTCCTGGGCGTGCTGGCGGGCCTCGAGGTCGTGCGGACCATGAATGATCTCGGCATTCGCACAAAGCACCCGATCGTCGTCACCAATTGGGCCAATGAGGAGGGCGCCCGCTTCGCGCCCGCCATGCTCGCCTCCGGCGTCTTTGCCGGTGTCCATACGCTGGAGCATGCCTATTCGCGCAAGGATACTGAAGGCAATACCTACGGCGACGAACTGAAGCGCATCGGCTGGCTGGGCGAGGAAGAGGTGGGTGCACGCAAGATGCACGCCTATCTCGAATATCATATCGAGCAGGGACCGATCCTGGAGGCCGAAAACAAGACGATCGGCGTCGTCACCCATTGCCAGGGGCTGTGGTGGCTGGAGTTCACGCTGACCGGCAAGGAGGCCCATACCGGTTCCACGCCCATGACCATGCGTGTCAATGCGGGTCTTGCGATGTCGCGCATCATCGAGATGGTACAGACAGTGGCAATGGAGAGCCAGCCCGGTGCGGTCGGCGGTGTCGGCCAGGTGATCTTTTCGCCCAATTCCCGCAATGTCTTGCCCGGTCAAGTCGTCTTCACCGTCGATATCCGTACACCCGACCTCGCCAAGCTGAACCGCATGCGCGAGCGCATCGAGGCGGAAGCCGCTGAGATATGCCAAGCGATCGGCGTCGGCTGCTCGGTTGAGGTCGTCGGTCATTTCGACCCTGTGACTTTCGATCCTGTGCTGGTCGATACGGTGCGCCGCTCGGCGGAAAAGCTGGGATATTCGCACCTCGATATCATCTCCGGTGCCGGACACGATGCCTGCTGGGCGGCGAAGGTCGCGCCCGCCACCATGATCATGTGCCCCTGCGTTGGCGGCCTGTCGCACAATGAGGCAGAAGAAATTTCCAAAGACTGGGCAGCGGCTGGCTGCGATGTGCTGTTTCATGCTGTCCTGGAGACCGCGGGGCTTGTGGAATAGAGCAACAGGCAGCCGGACTTCGCAATAAGGGGAGCAATCATGACCATCATCAAGAACGGCACCATCGTTACCGCCGATCTCACCTATAAGGCCGACATCCGCATCGAGAACGGAATAATTGCCGAGATCGGACCGAACCTGAAGGGCGGCGAGGAACTCGATGCAACAGGCTGCTACGTGATGCCGGGCGGTATCGATCCGCACACGCATCTGGAAATGCCCTTTATGGGCACTTATTCGGCCGATGATTTCGATAGCGGCACGCGTGCGGCGCTGGCCGGCGGCACCACCATGGTCGTGGACTTCGCTCTGCCAAACCCCGGACAGTCCATGCTTGAGGCATTGACCATGTGGGACAACAAGACCTCGCGTGCGGCCTGCGACTACTCCTTTCACATGGCGATCACCTGGTGGGGCGAGCAGGTCTTCAACGAGATGGAGACGATCGTTCGCGACAAGGGCATCAACACCTTCAAACACTTCATGGCCTATAAGGGTGCCTTGATGGTGGATGATGATGAGATGTTCTCGTCGTTCCAGCGCTGCGCCGAGCTCGGGGCGCTTCCTCTGGTCCACGCCGAGAACGGCGATGTGGTCGCGCAGATGCAGGCCAAGTTGATGGCTGAGGGTAACGACGGCCCGGAGGCACATGCCTATTCCCGCCCGCCGGAGGTGGAAGGCGAGGCCACCAATCGTGTGATCATGATCGCCGATATGGCGGGCTGCCCCGTTTATATCGTCCATACCTCCTGCGAGGAGAGCCACGAAGCCATCCGCCGCGCACGGCAGAAGGGCATGCGCGTCTATGGCGAGCCACTGATCCAGCATCTGACGCTGGATGAAAGCGAGTATTTCGACAAGGATTGGGACCATGCCGCTCGCCGCGTCATGTCTCCACCCTTCCGCAGCAAGGCGCATCAGGACAGCCTCTGGGCCGGGCTTGCTGCAGGCTCGCTGCAATGCGTGGCGACGGACCATTGCGCCTTCACCACGCAGCAGAAACGCACAGGCCTTGGTGATTTCCGCAAGATCCCGAACGGTACCGGCGGATTGGAAGATCGGCTGCCGATGCTGTGGACGTATGGCGTCAGCACCGGGCGACTGACCATGAACGAGTTCGTCGCGGTCACCTCAACCAATATAGCCAAGATCCTCAACATCTATCCGAAGAAGGGGGCAATCCTCGTCGGCGCGGATGCCGACCTCGTGGTTTGGGATCCAAACCGCGGCAAGACGATCACCGCTGCAAGCCAGCAATCGGCGATCGACTACAATGTCTTCGAGGGTAAGGAGGTTATGGGTCTGCCGCGCTTTACGCTCACATGCGGTCAGGTTGCCGTCGAGGAAGGCGCGATGAAAAGCCGGGAAGGCCATGGCCGCTTCGTTTCCCGCCCGCCGCTGACGGCGCCGGCAAAAGCGCTCTCCACCTGGAAGGAACTGACTGCACCGCGCAAGGTGCAGCGCTCCGGAATTCCGGCAAGCGGCGTCTGACGGGGACATCAGGGCGGGCCAGCTGCCGCGTCCAAGCCCGTTCTGTTTCTTTACAGCTTGTCCGGCTTGCTCGGGTTCTGTTCGGCGCGGTCGCGATAAAGTGCTGCGCGGCCGAGGAGCATCAGCGAGACCGGCGTCGTGATCGTCATGAAAATGCCGATGAAGATTTCGTGGAAGACGAAGCGTCCGCCGGACACCGAGAAATAGATGATGGAGGCCATGGCTATACCGCCCGTTCCCCAGCTGGTGCCGAGCGTGGGGGCATGCAGCCTTTCATAGAAGCTCTGCAGCTTGGCAAAGCCGATCGTGCCGATCAGCGTCAGCGATGAGCCGAGCAGGACGAAGAAGGCAACGAGAATGGCTGCCCAAAGCGGGAATTCGCCAGCATCGATCATTCGATCACCTCCCCACGCATCAGGAATTTGGATAGGGCTACCGTCGAGACGAAGCCGAGGATCGACATCAGAAGTGCAGCCTCGAAATAGATATCGTTGCCGGTGCGCAATCCGAAGGTCATCAAAAGCAGCATGGAGCTGACATAAAGCGTGTCGACACCGAGCACACGATCCTGCGCGCGTGGGCCGATCGCGATGCGATAGACGGATATCGACATGGCAATTGCCAGGAAGATTTGGGCCACGGAGAATGACCAGAAAAGGATAATCGAACTCATTCGAATATCTCCATCAGCATTTTTTCATATCGGTTCTTGATGAGGTTGATCCAGGTGGTTTCGCTGACATTGTCGAGCACATGGATCAATAGCGTGCCTTGTGACGAGTTGTATTCCAGCCACGCGCTGCCCGGCGTTGCCGTCAGGATGATCGCCAGAAGCGCAAGACCCAGCGGATCGCGAATATCGAGCGGGATGGTGAGGAAGCCGGACTTGCTGCTCCTCTTGCGCCCGAACAGGATCAGCGTTGCGACGGCGATGTTCGACCGGATGATATCGTAAAGCACGATGAAGGCCAGCTTCACCACCGCGCTCCAGCTGCGGATCCTCGGTTTGGCGGGTCGAAGAGACGCCATCGACCACGAAGCGATCAGCGCCACCGCTGTTCCGAGCACAAGATGCCCAGGCGAAAAGCTGTTGATCGTCATCCAGAAGATGATCAGCGATAGCGTCAACAGCGGGTAGGGGAGAATATAGCGGATCATTGCGCAGCCTCCCCGGCATCACCCGCCCGCGGTGCCGTCATAACACCTTGGATATAGCTTTCCGGCAGGTCGAGAATGCGTGCGGTCTCCTGCATGTAACGCATGATCGGACCGGCCTGCACGGTCATGGCAAGTGTCAGGCCAAGAAGCAGCATGACGGGTGCAATTTCGATGACGAAGACGCGCGGAACCGTGCCTTCGAGAGAGCCCCAGAAGGTGCGGATGCCGGCGCGCGTCATCGAGATCAGAGCCGCAAGGCCGGAGAACACGATGAGGAACACGATCCACCAGGAGAGCGTCGAGATTTCGCTATCGGCGCCCATGCCTTGCGGATTGAGGATGGCGGAGAGCATGGAAAATTTGGCGATGAAGCCGGAGAGGGGCGGCAAGCCGGCAAGCAGAATGCCGCAGGCGGCAAAGCAGATGCCGAGCACCGCCATGGTGCCGGGCATCGTCACCCCGACCTCCTCTTGCTCTTCCTCCTCCTCACCATCGCCATAGGCTTCCATGGTTACAGCAAGAACGTTTGCGCCCGCATCCTGGCCGCGTTCCACCAGTTCGATCAGCATGAAGAAAGCGCTGATGGTGAGGGTGGAGCTAACCAGATAGTAGAGCGCACCGGCCGCCACCATCGGATTACCCGTGCCCATGGCTGCAAGCAGCGTTCCCGAAGAGACGAGCACCGAAAAGCCGGCAAGACGACCAAGGGCCTGGGAGGCCAGCACGCCGATCGTACCGAAGACGATCGTGGCAATGCCGCCGATCAGCAGTGCGTCGTGGCCGAAGCCGGCAGAATCCCCCGCCGTCTGGCCGAAGAGCAGGAAGGACAGCCGTGCAATGACATAGATGCCCACCTTGCTCATGATCGCGAAGATGCCGCCGACAGGAGCAGAGGCAGCGCCATAGGCCGAAGGCAGCCAGAAGTTCAACGGCCACATGCCGGCCTTGACGAGGAAGGCAATGCCAAGCACGGCGGCCCCGGTCTCCAGTAGCATGCGCTGGTCAGGATTGAGACCGGCAATCCTCTGCGCCAGATCGCCCATGTTGAGCGTGCCAGTCACACCATAGATCAAGCTGACGCCGATCAGGAAGAAGAGCGCGGCAACGAGGTTGATCGCGACGTAATGCAGGCCGGCCTTCACCCTCAACTGACCGGAGCCATGCAGCAGCAGACCGTAGGACGCCGCAAGCATCACTTCGAAGAAGACGAAGAGGTTGAAGAGGTCGCCCGTCAGAAAGGCACCATTCACGCCCATCAGCATCAGATGGAAGAGCGAATGAAAATGGGCGCCGGACTTGTGCCATTTGGCCAGTGAATAGACGAGCGACGGGATCGCCAATAGCGACACCAGAAGCACCATCAGCCCCGAGAGCCGATCCGCCACCAGCACGATGCCGAAAGGGGCAGGCCAGTTGCCGAGAAGATAGACGCCGGTGGAGATGATCGCCGCGATTTCGGTGTTCACCGTCGAATTGACTTCGATGAAAAGGCCAATGGAAACGGCGAGCAGCACCAGGGTGGAAATGAAGCTGATCGCGGCCTTCGTCTTGCGCTTGCGCTCATCGATGAAGAGCAGGATTGCCCCGGTGATCAAAGGCACCAGAATGGGTGCGATCACGATGTGGGATGGGAATGAGTTCACTTGCTCTCCCTCCCGTCCACATGGTCAGTGCCTGTCAGGCCACGCGCTGCAAGAAGCACGACGAGAAAGAGGGCCGTCGTGGCAAAGCCGATGACGATCGCCGTCAAAACCAGCGCCTGCGGCACGGGGTCGGCGAGCTGCGAGACGGAAACCCCGTCAAGCAGAACCGGCGGCGCATTCGTCTTGATGCCACCCACCCCGAAAATGAACAGGTTGACGGCATAGGACAGCAGCGAGAGGCCGACAATGACCTGATAGGTGCGTGGACGCAGGATGAGCCAGACGCCCGATCCCGTCATCACGCCGATGCCGATGGCTAGAATGAGCTCCATTACACATCCTCCGCTTTGGCGGCGTCGGGTGTGCGTACCTTGTAGTTACGCAATGATTGGTGCGCCAGTGCTATCAAAATCAGAACCGTGGAGCCGACCACGAGCGAGAAGACCCCAAGATCGAAGAGCAGGGCGGACGCTGTCGGCATTTTCGCGATGTAGGGGATTTCCGTATACTGGAAATAGGACGTCAGGAACGGATAGCCGAAGTACCACGATCCCATGCCGGTCGATGCCGCCATCAACAGACCGAAGCCCATCCAGCGCAGCGGCAGGATGCGGATGCGGTCTTCCGCCCAGCGGGTGCCGCCTGCCAGATATTGCAGCAGGAAGGCAATCGCCATGGTGATGCCCGCCGCAAACCCGCCGCCTGGAAGGTCATGACCGCGCATGAAGAGGAAGATCGAGAAGGTGATGACGACCGGGAACATCCACTGCATGATGACCGAAGGCACCAGCAGATAGTCGCGCACCGTATCGCCTTTGCTGCGCTCGGGACTTTCGGCATCGAAGGCGTTCTGGATCAGCTGCTGCTCAGGCAGGCCGACACTGTCCTGCGCCGGACGGAAACGACGGAGCAGAGCAAAGACGGTCAGACCGACAATCGCCAGAACAGCGATCTCGCCCATCGTATCGAAGCCGCGGAAATCGACGAGGATGACGTTGACCACATTGGTACCGCCGCCTTCGCTATAGGCCCTCTCAAGGAAGTAGTTGGCAATGGTGTTCGGCACGGGCAGTGTCATCACCGCATAGGCAATCACCGTCATGCCGATGCCGCAGAAGACGGCCAGCAGGAAGTCGCGACCGCGACGAAGCTGCGCGGGCAGTTCGTTGTTGTTATCAACCTTCACGACGCGCTTCGGCAGCCAGCGAAGACCGAGCAGGATCAGCACCAGCGTGACGATTTCGACGAGCAGTTGCGTGATGGCGAGGTCGGGAGCGGACAACCAGACAAAGGTCAGGCAGGTGACGAGACCGGAAACACCGAGCATCACGAGTGCGGCAAGGCGATGATACTTCGCCTGCCAGGCAGCACCCATGGCCGCAATCATGCCGATGCCCCAAAGAACCGCAAAGATCGGGTCGAAGGACGTAACCCTCGGAAGGGTGAGCGAAAACTGCGACGAGACCAGCGGCGAGAAACCGGCAACGAGCGCGACGAACACGAGGATACGCAACTGTGGCTGCAGCCGCCTCGTGCCAAGCGTGCTTTCCAGCCAACGCGCCCACTTCCACGAAACGGTGACGATGATGCGCTCGAAGATGCGCTGACCTTTCAGGTGCCGGAAGATCGGCGGACCGTCATCGCATTTGGAAAAGTAATCCCCAAGAAGGGCATAAATCGCGACACCGCCGATTAGGGCAACGATACTCATGATCAGTGGCAGGTTGAAACCATGCCAGATCGCAAGGCTATAGGTCGGAGTCTGGGGTCCGAGGACCGACAAAACAGCCGTATGCAGGAATGGCCCGACGGAAAGGCTTGGCACCACGCCGACGATCAGGCAGGCAAGCACAAGGAACTCGACCGGAAAACGCATCCAGCGTGGGGGTTCGTGAGGGTTAGGATTGGGAATGTCGCTGGGCGGCGGCCCGAAGAACACGGTGTGGATGAAGCGCAGCGAGTAGGCCACCGCAAAGGCGCCGGAAAGGGTCGCGACATAGGGAAGCGCCTTGTCGAGCAGCGAGTCCGCATGGGTCTCGATGGCTTCGGCAAAGAACATTTCCTTGGAGAGGAAGCCGTTGAAAAGCGGGACACCTGCCATGGCAGCACTTGCGGCCATGGCAAGGGTGGCAGTCGCCGGCAGATAGCGATAGAGCCCGCTCAATCTGCGCATGTCGCGCGTGCCCGTCTCATGGTCGATAATGCCGGCCGCCATGAAGAGCGACGCTTTGAAAGTAGCGTGGTTTGCCATGTGGAAGATCGCCGCAACGGCTGCCAGCGGACTTCCAAGGCTCAAAAGCGTGGTGATCAGGCCGAGATGGCTGATGGTGGAATAGGCGAGCAACCCCTTCAGGTCCTGCTGGAACATGGCGAAATAGGCGCCGAGCAGAAGCGTGGTAATGCCGGCAAAGCCCACGAGCCAGAACCACTCCTGCGTGCCAGCAAGAACCGGCCAGAGCCTTGCCAGCAGGAAGACACCGGCCTTCACCATGGTCGCAGAATGCAGATAGGCTGAAACAGGTGTCGGCGCCGCCATGGCATTGGGCAGCCAGAAGTGGAAGGGAAACTGCGCGCTCTTGGTCAGAGCGCCGATCAGGATCAAAACAAGGGCCGTCAGATAGAGCGGGTGTGCTTTAACGTCTGCGGCCTTGGCGATAATCGCATCGAGATCGTAGCTTCCCGCAATGTGCCCCAGGACCAGCAGACCAGCGAGAAGGCAGAAGCCGCCAATACCCGTAACCGTCAAAGCCATACGCGCGCCGTCACGCGCCGTGGCATTGTTGTGCCAATAACCGATCAGAAGGAAGGAGAAGATGCTGGTCATCTCCCAGAAGATCGACAGGATAATGACGTTGCCCGACAAAACGATGCCAAGCATCGACCCCATGAAAGCCAGAAGAAAGGCGAAGAAACGCGGGATGGGATCTTCTGCCGACATGTAGTAGCGGGCGTAGAGCACCACGAGAAAACCGATGCCGGTGATCAGCCCCATGAACATCCATGCAAAGCCATCCAGTCGAAGCGTGAAGTTCAGGCCAAGCTGCGGCAGCCATTCCACATCATATTTGAGCACCTGGCCGTTGGTGACACTGGTGTAGAGAAAAATCGTGGAGATGAGACCGAAAAGCGCGATACCGCCTGCAACGGCTGCTGGCCCACGGGCCGCACCACTGCGCGGCATCATGGCAGTGGCGATGCTGCCAATAAAGGGAAGGGCGATCAAAATGGGAAGGATGACGTCAAGTCTCATACAGTATGGCAATTTTCTCTGGTGTTAAAACATTCCGCGGTTGTTTCCGCCAGAGATGCCAATCCTTCCAACAAAGAAACGGCAGTCCGGCGGACTAGGACAGGTCTTTTACGGGAGGCCCGCGCGGTGAAGTCACACGGACGTGGTGAACCGGACACAAAATCGATCGCGCCGGGTCGAACCCAATCTGGGTTTTGATGTATGCCGTTACCACCCCTGGAGCGGATAAAAATGCGTCAACAAAATCGTGAACGGGAAAACTGCCGGTGTAGCGGCAAGGGATCAATCCAGGCTGCGCGAGAGGCTGCTCCAGAGACGAGAAACCTCGGTCTTCACCGGAGACACAGGAACGTTCCAGACGTTGAAGCTTGAGGGCGGAGCTTGAGCTTGCCAAGGCTGGGACGCCGAAGAAAACCAGCATGCCCGCGACGAGGAGGTTCATCAACCTGACAGGATGGTGCGGAAGACCGCGATGTCGTCCCATCCATGGCAAAATCGTTACCTCCTACGTGTGTCGCCTCAGCTAAATCGTGTCGCGATCTTTCAGATATGCTCCAGCGCCGTGTTTCACTGCGTGATGTCACCGCAATACCGCCCAAAAGTGTTGGGTAACACGCGTAAAGCCATCACGTCTAAGCAAATATCATATTGATTATCTTAGGGTAATGGCGCAAGGCTTGTCCAGCGCGCGAGGGCGAAAAAGATAAAAAACCGGCGAGATATCGCGAACGCTGGAAACCAAACTTTCCGCTCGCCGACCCGCCCCCAAAATCAATGACATATTTTAACAATCATGCTCTGAAATTAAGATTCTTAACCTTCAGGCAAGGAATTAACCATAAAGATTACTCGTATTTCACGGCGAAATGGGGAGCGACTCTCCTTTCAGGCATGATGCCGCACTGCCGTACCGGGTTGATCCGGTATTCCGTTTGGTTGCAGAAGGCTCAGCTAACGCTTGTGAGGCGTCCGTTAACGGATGCCCATGTCGTGAACATCCCTCAAGGATACTGGCGTTCTCTTAACCGTCATCTGCCGGTCTAGCCGGTGAACCATTGGGGACGTCATTTGGGGCAGGACCTGCCAACAGATCATTCGCGAAGGGCAACGGGCGGCAGCCTGGCTGGCCGATTGCGTTTTGCTGGTCTTGATCAGGACCAGTGCGATCTGCTGCGCCGTTACCGCACCATGCTCGAACCGCATCTGAAGGCGGGACTTCGTGACCTGATGGTGCGCTTCCAGTCCCTGCCGGACTGTTCGCCATCCTTCGAGAGCGACAATCAGATCGAACGTCTGCACGACATGCAGACGGCGCACTGGTCGGTGCTGACCGATGCACGCTTCGACGCGCTCTATGCCGAACGCGTCAAGGTTCTCTCCGATACCGAGAGCCGCATGGGTCTTGATCCACGCTGGAGCGTCGCAGGTCGCGCTGTCGTGCTGGAAAATCTGCTGGCAGGCTTGATTGCGCAGCATCCGCCGCGCTCGCTGCTGCCCGGCGCACGCAAGCGCCACCAGGAATTGGCCGAGGCGGTGAAATCCGTCATCCGGCTGGTCATGGTCGATACCGAGATCGCCGTCTCCCTCCGTTTCAACGAATTGCGCATCCGCCACACGCAAGAGCTTGCCCGTCAGCGTGAGAGCGATCAGGCCGAGGTTGTTACGGTATTTGGCGACGCACTCAATGCCTTTGCCGCTGGCGATCTGACGGCCCGCATCGGCGGCGAATTGCCAGAGGCCTATCGCGAGATCGCCGAAGCGTTCAACGCGGCGATGGAGCGGATCGGTCACTCGATGGCCGCCACCCGCGAAAGCGTTCACAAAGCGCAGACGGTTACCGAGCGGATGTCGCGGGAAAATGCCGGTCTCGCAACTGTATCGACGGAACAGTCGCGCCGCCTCACCGATGCCTCACAGCGCCTCGGTGTGGTGATCCACGATGTCCGTGACAGCAGTGACCGTATTTCAGCTGCGGAATCGGCAGTTTCGCAGGCACGCAATGCCGCCACCGAAAGTGGCATGGCCGTCGGCGAAGCGATTAGCGCCATGTCGGACATTGAGCAATCGGCAGAGCAGATCGGCCGCATCATCGGCTCTATTGACGAAATCGCCTTCCAGACCAATCTCCTGGCGCTGAATGCCGGCATCGAAGCCGCACGCGCGGGGGAAAGCGGCCGCGGCTTTGCCGTCGTCGCGCAGGAAGTCCGGGCACTGGCGCAGCGATCTGCTGAAGCTGCGCGCGAAATCAAGAACCTTGTCAACGGCACGAAGACACAGGTCGACGAAGGTGTGCGCATGGTTCATCGCACCCAGGAAGCCATTGAAGGCGTGGTGCGTCAGGTTTCCGGTATCAGCGACATGATCGGCGATGTCGCGCGCCGCACGGGCGAGCATTCCGGTCATCTCAACCATGTGTCCATCGAACTGGACGCCATTGGCACGGACGCACATCGCGCCGCCGATCGCCTGTCCTCATCGGCTGCGGAAGCCGATGATCTTCACACAGTCATTCTCGAACTCGGCCGCACGGTGCGTGAGTTCCGTATCGCCCGCCAGGCCTACGCCGACGAGGCTATCGCGCCGGAGCCGAGAAGAACCAATGCGACCGTCATGCGCCCCGAGCGCATGGATTACGGCCATGCGCAGCATCAATACAAACGCCAAGGAGTCATTTGATGGCAGGCAGGACAGCAGCGCATTCGACACTGAAATTGTCACCTGTGCTGGACCTCAATCAAGCATCCGTCTTGCACGGAAAATTGAAAGAACTCAGGGGCAAGCCGGTTACGGTCGATGCCTCCGAGGTCGAGCGTGTCGGCGCACAATGCGTCCAGATATTAATGGCTGGCATCAAGGCCTGGGAGGCTGATGGCAAGCAATTCACATTTTCAAAGGCCTCTGAAGCCTTTGATAAAACCCTTAAACTGATCGGTGTCGATATCGATCATATGCTCCCGAAGGAGATATAGTCATGAAGAAAAAAGTTCTCACAGTCGACGACTCCCGCACGATCCGCAACATGCTGCTGGTCACGCTCAACAATGCCGGTTTCGAGACCATTCAGGCCGAAGACGGCGTCGAAGGTCTGGAAGTTCTGGAAGGTTGCAATCCGGACGTCATCGTCACGGATATCAACATGCCGCGCCTTGATGGTTTCGGTTTCATCGAGGGCGTTCGCCGCAACGAAAAGTACCGTGCGGTTCCAATCCTCGTTCTGACCACCGAAAGCGATGCCGAGAAGAAGAACCGTGCCCGTCAGGCTGGCGCGACCGGTTGGATCGTCAAGCCCTTCGACCCCGTAAAACTGATCGATGCCATTGAACGTGTAACTGCCTGATACGGGATCATTCACGATGGATATGAACGAAATCAAAGAAATCTTCTTCCAGGAATGCGAGGAACAGCTCGCAGAACTGGAATCGGGACTTCTTAAACTGAATGACGGCGACCGGGATCCGGAAACCGTAAATGCCGTCTTTCGTGCCGTTCATTCCATCAAGGGTGGAGCCGGTGCTTTCGGTCTCGATGAACTGGTGGCTTTCGCGCACGTCTTCGAAACCACGCTCGATTGCGTTCGTTCCAACAAGCTCGATCCTAATCAGGATGTCCTGAAAGTGATGCTGAAATCGGCGGATGTTCTCGCCGATTTGACAAACGCTGCCCGCGACGGCGGCAGCGTCGAGGAAAGCCGTACCCGCGGCCTCGTCAAGGAACTGGAGGCTCTGGCCAACGGTGAGACGATCACGCCATCTGCAGCTGAACCGGCCGCTCCCAAGCCGGCAGCGAAAGCAGCCGTCGTGCCCCCGCCGGCAACAGCACCTGCTCCGACAGATGAGAGCGGCTTCCAGCCGATCGCCTTCTCCTTCGGCGATTTCGAGGATGCGGCCATTCCGCTGATGGAAACGCCGACCTTCAATGTCACGTTCAAGCCGTCGGCAGCCCTCTATTCCAAGGGCAATGAATCGGCCCTGCTTTTGCGCGATCTCGCCCGCATCGGCGAGATGAGCGTCAATTGCGATATGAGCACGCTGCCATCGCTCGATGACATCAATCCGGAGGGTGCCTACTTCTTCTGGAAGATCACAATCAAGACCGACAAGGGCGAAGAGGGCATCCGCTCCGTCTTCGAATTTGCCGAGTGGGATTGCGAACTCGACATCGTGATGGCCGAAGACGAAGTGGCGGCCGATGAAGAACTGCCGATGATCCCGGTGCCCTTCGATCTTTCCGTTCTGGAAGAAGAGGTCCATGAGGAGCCTGCGGTTCAGCCAGCCTCGATAGACGAGCCGGTCGTTGCCAAGGCTGTCGCCACCGCATCGGCTGCAACGGAAGTGACCCAGGCTGTTGCCGCTGCCGTCGAAAAGCGCGAGGCGGCGTCGCCCGCTGCTGCGGCAAATGCCGCCAACGCTGCCAACAATGCGAGCGCTGGCCAGACGATCCGCGTCGATCTCGACCGCGTCGACCGCCTGATCAACCTCGTCGGCGAGCTCGTCATCAACCAGGCGATGCTGTCGCAGAGCGTCATCGAAAACGACACGACGGGTACATCTGCCGTCAACATGGGTCTGGAAGAGCTTCAGCAACTGACGCGCGAAATCCAGGACAGCGTCATGGCGATCCGCGCACAGCCGGTGAAGCCGGTCTTCCAGCGCATGTCGCGTATCGTCCGCGAAGTTGCCGACATGATCGGCAAGCAGATCCGCCTGATCACCGAAGGTGAAAACACCGAAGTGGACAAGACGGTCATCGACAAGCTGGCCGAGCCTCTAACCCACATGATCCGCAACGCCGTCGATCACGGCATTGAGACGCCGGAAAAGCGCGAGGCCGCCGGAAAGAACCCGGAAGGCACCGTAAAGCTGACCGCCAAGCATCGTTCGGGCCGCATCCTGATCGAGTTGCAGGACGATGGCGCCGGCATCAACCGTGAGCGTGTGCGCCAGAAGGCGATCGACAACGATTTGATTTCGGCAGATGCAAACCTCACGGATGAGGAAATCGATAACCTCATCTTCGCACCGGGCTTCTCCACCGCCGACAAGATTTCGGACATTTCCGGACGTGGCGTCGGCATGGACGTGGTCAAGCGTTCGATCCAGGCACTCGGTGGCCGCATCAGCATTTCGTCCCGTCCCGGTCTCGGCTCCACCTTCACTATGAGCCTGCCGCTGACACTGGCCGTTCTCGACGGCATGGTGGTCACGGTTGCGGGCCAGACGCTGGTCGTGCCTTTGACGGCGATCGTCGAGACGCTTCAGCCGGAAGCGCAGAATATCCATTCCTTCGGCTCCAATCAGCGGCTGATCTCGATCCGCAACTCCTTCTGCCCGCTGGTGGATGTCGGCCGGATCCTGAACTTCCGTGCCACACAGGCCAACCCGGTCGATGGCGTGGCGCTTCTGGTGGAATCCGAAGGTGGCGGCCAGCGCGCCCTGATGGTCGATGCCATCCAGGGGCAGCGTCAGGTGGTCATCAAGTCGCTTGAAGCCAACTACACCCATGTTCCGGGCATCGCTGCCGCAACCATCCTTGGTGATGGCCGCGTCGCCCTGATCCTCGACGTGGATGCCGTTGTCGGCGCCTCGCGCGGCCAGTCCCTGAAACAAGAAATGTCGCTCGCGGCAACAGGCTGAAAAGTTGGTGATGAATGACAGCGCTTAAGTTCAACGAACAGCGTGGACCACAGGATGATGTGCTCGTCAGCGGCGAATTCCCGCTGACGCGTCGCGACCTGGCGGATATCGCCGCAATGATCTACGCGGATGCCGGTATCTATCTCAATGATACCAAGGCGTCGCTCGTCTATTCGCGCCTGTCCAAGCATATCCGCAATCTCGGCCTTTCCGGCTTCAAGGACTATTGCGCACTGGTCTCTTCGGAGCAGGGTGCCGCGGCTCGCCGGGAGATGCTGTCGCATCTCACCACCAACTTCACCCGCTTCTTCCGCGAGAACCACCATTTCGATCACCTACGCGACGAGGTTCTGCCGGGCCTCATCGCACGGGCAAAGAGCGGCGGACGCGTGCGCATCTGGTCCGCTGCCTGCTCGGATGGCCAGGAACCCTATTCGATCGCCCTGACGGTACTCGGGCTCTTCCCGAATGCTGCCGATTACGACTTCAAAATTCTGGCAACCGATATCGATCCCAAGATTCTCGCCCAGGCGAGGGCTGGCCTTTACGACGACGGTGCACTGGAAACCGTAACGCCCGCCATGCGCAAGCAATGGTTCCAGGAAGTGGATGCTACCGGACGGCGCAAGCATCAGATCAGCGACAAGGTCAAGCGTCTCATTACCTTCAACGAACTGAACCTGATGGCGCAATGGCCGTTCAAGGGCGGCTTCGACGTGATTTTCTGCCGCAACGTCGTCATCTATTTCGATGAGCCGACGCAGGTGAAGATCTGGTCGCGTTTTGCCGGTTTGCTGCCGCAAGGCGGTCATCTCTATATCGGTCATTCTGAACGCGTTTCCGGCGAAGCCAAGGAGCTGTTCGACAATACTGGCATCACGACTTACAAATTCATCGGTAAGTCTGCCGGGAGGCGAGCATGAGCACGCCCGCCCGCGTTCTCGTCGTCGATGATTCTCCCACCATGCGTGGCTTGATCTCCGCCGTCCTCGACTCTGACCCCGATGTCGAGGTCATCGGTCAGGCTGGCAACGCCATGGAAGCGCGTGCTGCCATCAAGGAACTCAATCCGGACGTCGTGACGCTGGATATCGAGATGCCTGAAATGAACGGGCTTGAGTTTCTCGACAAGATCATGCGCCTGCGCCCCATGCCGGTCATCATGGTTTCCACGCTCACCCATCGCGGCGCGGACGCCTCTCTGGCAGCGCTTGAAATTGGCGCTTTCGATTGTGTCGGCAAGCCGGTGCCGGGCGATGCCCTGCCCTTTCCGGATCTTGCTGACAAGGTGAAGGCAGCCGCCCGCTCGCAGCACCGTACCTATCGCAGCGTCGCCGCCGAGAGGCCGGCCGCATCACCACCGGCTGCGGTCACCAATTACAGCGTCGGTCGCAAGATCGTTGCCATAGGCTCCTCCACCGGCGGCGTCGAAGCGCTGATCGCCGTCTTGCAGAAGTTTCCGGTCAATTGCCCGCCGACGGTGATTACCCAGCATATGCCGCCGACCTTCACTAAGAGCTTTGCCGAGCGCTTGAACCGGCTCTGCGCACCCGTGGTGGAAGAGGCGACGGATGGCGCGCGGCTTCAGACCGGTAAGGTCTATCTCGCCCCTGGCGGTGACCGCCATTTGCAGGTTGTTAATCATGCCGCGCCATGCTGCAGACTGATCGAACGGGAGCCTGTGAATGGCCATCGGCCATCGGTAGACGTTCTGTTCGATTCAGTGGCCGAACTGGCCGGTCGCAACGCTGTCGGTGCCATCCTGACCGGAATGGGACGCGACGGTGCTGCAGGCCTCTTGAAGATGCGTCATGCCGGTGCCCGCACCGTCGGCCAGAACGAGAAAACCTGTGTCGTCTATGGAATGCCGCGCGTGGCTTACGAGCTTGGCGCTGTCGAACATCAACTTCCGCTGAACGCCATCGGCGAAGAAATTCTGAAACTAACTGCTGCCCGAAAAGAAGGTTCTGACTAATGTCTCTCGCAGAAAAGATAAAAGTGTTGATCGTTGACGATCAGGTCACCAGCCGCCTGTTGCTGAGTGACGCGCTCACGCAGCTTGGCTTCAAGCAAATCACTGCCGCCGGTGACGGTGAGCAGGGCATGAAGATCATGGAGCAGCAGCCGCACCATCTGGTAATCTCCGACTTCAACATGCCGAAGATGGATGGCCTCGGTTTCCTTCAGGCGGTTCGCACGAATCCGTCGACGAAGAAGGCCGCTTTCATCATTCTGACCGCGCAGGGAGACCGCGCTCTGGTGCAGAAGGCTGCCCAGCTTGGCGCCAACAACGTGCTGGCCAAGCCATTTTCGATCGACAAGATGAGGGCGGCGATTGAAGCCGTATTTGGATCGCTGAAATGATCGAAACCGCAGCCAAGCGCGTACACATAATTCAGGGCGAGTATAAGATCGCCAATGATCCCGATGTGGTCCTGTCGACCATCCTCGGCTCGTGCGTGGCTGCGTGTCTCAGAGACCCTGTTGCGGGCGTCGGCGGCATGAATCACTTTCTGCTGCCGGGTACAGGGGGTATGGGGGGTGGAGATGCGACCCGTTACGGGGTGCATCTCATGGAACTTCTGATCAACGGCTTGCTCAAGCAGGGGGCACGCCGTGATCGTCTGGAAGCAAAGGTCTTTGGTGGCGCCAAGACCATTGCAAGCTTCTCCAATGTGGGGGAGCAGAACGCAATCTTCGCGATGCAGTTCTTGAAGGATGAAGGCATTCGGGTGGTCGGCAGCTCCACGGGCGGAGACCTTGGCCGAAAGGTGGAGTTCTGGCCGGTTTCGGGCAGAGCGCGCCAGCACCCGTTGAGTGGTGCCGAAACCCAGAAGACCGTCGCGATGGAAACCCGTCCGGTTCCGGCTGCAAAGCCGGCGGCAAGCGATATCGAGTTTTTTTGACAACGGAGTTGCCTATGCATATCGCTGAGCGTGCTGGACCTGAAATGTTTGAAGAGGCTTTGCCCACGATCCTGATGCGGGTCGTCTCAGAACTGCATGATGTTGCCTATCTGATTGAGCGCATCGAGCCGCAGCTTCTGGAGGCCACCAATGGTGCGGTCACCGATGACGGATTGAAGCTCTTGCAGGGCATCGATCTTGCCGTCCAGAAGGCCCGAGGACTTGCAGAGTTCATCGATACGATCACGGGCTCCATTCCGGCCGAATGGGCCGTGGACGTGACGACGGCTCTCAGCCTCGTCAAGCTCGCCGAAATGCAGAAGGCGCTTGGCGCTGGCCTGCGTCATGGACACTCTCAGCCGATCGATAAGGCATCCGGCGATTTCGATCTGTTTTAGAGCGGCGTGCATGCTTTTGAAGCACAAGGACGCCTCTTGCTTTTGAAAGGACGCATCGTTCTTTTCCGACAATCGATTCCGATTTTCGGGGCGATGCCGTTGCGCAGGAAAACAATGTCTTTCCTCGATCGAAGCCAGCCGCTGAGCCACATCGCATAACTCACGATGCGTTATCCGTCACTAAGCCGGAAGCGGCTTGCACAATCCCGAGCGTCGTAAAATCCGCGCCTGTGACAGATGTCTGAGCTTCTTTGTCTAAGAAGCCATTTTTAGGCATTCTTTCTTCCCGCCGCATTCGATGACAGCAGGTTTTTTGGACGCTGAGCATTCGTGGGAATGCAGCGGAAACGTAACTTTTTGAAAAACATATGAAACTACAGTTTCATATAATCTGGCACGAAACCTGCATTGCGTATCCCGACTGAGACATACTCAGCGTATCGAACGAGAGGGAACGCATGACACACGATTTCAGAAAAGCACCCGGAGCTGCAGGCATTATCGAGAAATTGCGCCGCGCCCGGTTGATGGGCTCTGCTGCATTGGCGTTTCTGGCCATGACCGCAAGCGAAACTTTGGCCGAAGGGACGCTCCGCATTGGCATGACGGCTTCCGATATACCCCTGACCACCGGGCAGACCGATCAGGGCGGCGAGGGCCAGCGTTTCATGGGTTACACGCTCTACAACGCTCTGATCGAATGGGACCTGTCGAGCGCCGACAAACCATCGACCCTCATTCCATCCCTTGCCACATCCTGGTCCGTGGACCCCGTTGACAAGACCAAGTGGACATTCAAACTGCGCGAAGGCGTGAAGTTCCACGATGGAAGCAATTTCGATGCGGCGTCTGTCGTCTGGAACCTCGACAAGATTCTCGTGCCGGATTCACCGCAGTTCGACAAGCGCCAGTCGGCGCAGGGCAAATCGCGTATTCCCGCCGTGGCCTCTTACAAGGTCATCGATCCGCTGACGGTTGAAATCACCACCAAAACGCCCGATGCGACACTGCCCTATCAGCTGAGCTGGATCCTCATGTCCTCGCCCGCGAACTGGGAAGCACAGGGTAAGAACTGGGATGCCGTCGCCCAGAAGCCATCCGGTACCGGACCATGGAAGCTGGAAAACGGTTTTACGCCGCGTGAGCGTGCAGAATTGACACCGAACAAGGACTACTGGGACAAGGCGCGCGTGCCGAAGCTGGACAAGCTGGTTCTCGTGCCTCTTCCCGAACCCAATACCCGTGTGGCCGCCCTGCGCTCCGGTCAGGTCGACTGGATCGAGGCGCCAGCGCCCGATTCCGTCAAATCTTTGAAGGAAGCGGGCTTCAACATCGTCACCAATTCCTATCCACATAACTGGACCTGGCACCTGTCGCGTGTCGAAGGCTCGCCCTGGAACGACGTGCGCGTTCGCAAGGCCGCCAATCTTGCCGTGGACCGCGAGGGGATCAACGAGCTGCTCGGCGGTCTTTCCGTCCCGGCACAGGGATACCTGCCCCCCGGCCATCAGTGGTTCGGCAATCCGACATTCAAGCTGGAGTACAATATCGAGGAGGCCAAGAAATTGATGGCCGAGGCCGGTTACGGTCCAGACAAGCCGATCAACACCAAGGTCGTCATCTCCTCATCGGGTTCTGGGCAGATGCTGCCGCTGGCCATGAACGAATATATCCAGCAGACGCTGGCGGAAATCGGCATCAACGTCGAATATGAGGTTGCGGACTGGAATACGGTCATCAACATCTGGCGCGCGGGAGCCAAGGATCCGAGCGCGAAGGGCGCCACCGCCGTCAACTACAGCTACTTCATTCAGGACCCCTTCACGGCGCTGATCCGTCAATCGCAGTGCAACCTTGCTCCGCCGAATGGCACGAACTGGGGCTATTACTGCGACCCCGAAATGGATGCGCTGTTCGCCGAAGTGCGCAACACCTTCGACGCAGCGGAACAGGACAAGGTGCTGAGGAAGATCCACGAAAAATACGTCAATGAAGCGCTGTTCCTGATGGTCACGCATGACGTCAACCCACGCGCAATGTCGAAAAAGGTGAAGGGCTTCGTGCAGGCACAGAACTGGTTCCAGGACTTCTCGCCGGTCACCGTCGATCCCTGATCCAAAGCGATAGCAGGCCGGGTTGTTGCCCGGCCTGCCGTTTCCGATCTTTGCCACGAATACCAAGAGGATTTCATGCTTCTCTACGCGCTCAAGCGACTGCTGCACGTCATCCCGGTGGCGATTGGCGTCAGCATGGTTTGTTTCATGCTCATCCATATCGCTCCCGGAGATCCGCTGGCCGCCATTCTTCCGTCGGATGCTTCGGCTGAGATGCAGGCGCAAATGCGCGCTTTCTACGGTCTGGACCGTCCCCTGGCTTTACAATACGCGATCTGGATGTGGCATGCGCTGCATGGCGATCTCGGCACCTCGATCGCTACGGGACGGCCTGTTCTCGGCGAGATCATCGACGCATCCATCAATTCGATCATTCTCGCCGTGTCTGCGGCGGTGATCGGGTTTGTGGGTGGAGCGACCCTCGGCTTTCTCGCCGGCGTGTTTCGCGGCGGATGGGTCGATCGCATCGCCTCCGGCATCTCGATGCTTGGCGTCAGCGTGCCGCACTACTGGCTCGGCATGGTGCTGGTCATCGCCTTTTCCGTGACGCTTGGTTGGCTTCCGGCGATGGGAGGCGGGCCGGGTGGGTCTGCCGGCCGCAGTTTCAGCTGGGATTACATCCAGTATCTCGTCCTGCCGGCGGTCACCATGTCCGTCATTCCCATGGGCATCATCGCCCGCACCATTCGCTCGCTGGTGGCAGATATATATGCGCAAGACTTTACGCTGGCACTGGCTGCCAAGGGTCTGATGAGCGGGCGTATCCTGCGCCATGTGGTGCGCAATGCCGCCCCAACCGCTCTCTCTGTCATGGGGCTGCAACTGGGTTACCTTCTCGGTGGCTCGATCCTCATCGAAACCGTATTTTCATGGCCGGGTACCGGGTTCCTGCTGAACGGCGCGATCTTCACGCGTGACCTGCCGATCCTGCAAGGCACCATCCTCGTGCTTGCCATGTTCTTCGTCGTTCTCAACCTCATTGTCGACGTGTTGCAAAGCGCCATCGATCCGCGCATCCAGAGGAGCTGACAATGGCCGCAATAGCCGAAGCATCCGCAATTCCCGTCGAGAAAATCGCCAAGTCCCCCGGCTTCTGGAACGGCGTTCTCACACGCCTTCGTCGTGATCCCGTTGCCATGGTGGCGCTTGCGATCCTCGTCCTTCTCATCCTCATGGCCATTTTCGCGCCTTATCTGGCGCCCTACGATCCGGCGAAGGGCAGCGTGATCCGCAGACTCAAGCCCATCGGAACACCCGGCTATATCCTCGGCACCGACGAGCTTGGACGTGACATGCTTTCACGCCTCATCTACGGCGCGCGGCTGTCGCTTCTCATGGGCGTCATCCCCGTACCCATCGCCTTTGTCATCGGTTCGGCGATCGGCATTATCGCCGGCTACGCGGGCGGGGTGACCAACACGCTGATCATGCGGACCATCGACGTGTTCTACGCCTTCCCTTCGGTGCTGCTGGCGGTTGCACTGTCCGGCGCGCTTGGCTCCGGCCTGACCAATGCGCTCGTTTCCCTCACGGTCGTTTTCATCCCGCAGATCGCCCGTGTCGCAGAAAGCGTCACCACCCAGGTCCGCAAGCTGGACTATGTGGATGCCGCCCGCGCTTCCGGGGCTCCCGCCTTCACCATCGTCAGGGTCCATATTCTTGGCAACGTGCTCGGACCGATCTTCGTCTTCGCAACGAGCCTGATTTCCGTATCGATGATCCTTGCGTCGGGTCTCTCCTTCCTCGGGCTTGGCGTGCGTCCGCCCGATGCCGAATGGGGGCTGATGCTGAACACGCTGCGCACGGCCATCTATACAAACCCACTCGTTGCGGCATTGCCCGGCGTGATGATCTTTATCACCTCGATCTGCTTCAACCTTTTCTCAGACGGGCTGCGCACAGCCATGGACGTGAAGGCATGATGAAAGTCGTTGGAACACCAAGCCTTGAACTGCCCATCGGAGAAAGGGGCGGCCCGGTTCAGCCGCTGATTTCCGCCCGTGGGCTTCTGAAGCACTTTCCCGTCAAAGGAAGCGGTTTCCTCAAGCCGAAGAAGGTGGTGCGCGCCGTCGATGGTGTGGATTTCGATATCCTGAAAGGCGAGACACTGGGCGTTGTCGGTGAAAGCGGTTGCGGCAAATCGACGACGGCACGGCTTCTCATGCAACTGATCGTACCCGACCAGGGTGAAATCCTCTTCGACGGCGAAACGGTCGGCGGCGCCTTGCCGCTTTCCGCCTACCGCCGTCAGGTGCAGATGGTATTTCAGGACAGTTACGCCTCGCTCAATCCTAGACTGACGATCGAGGAATCCATCGCCTTCGCACCGCAGGTTCATGGCACACCGGCCACAAAGGCGATTGCCACAGCCCATGATCTGTTGCACCGCGTCGGTCTCGAGCCATCGCGTTTTGCCGGGCGCTATCCGCATGAGCTTTCCGGCGGTCAGCGCCAGCGTGTCAACATCGCCCGCGCTCTGGCGCTCAAGCCGCGCCTCGTCATCCTGGATGAAGCGGTCTCGGCCCTCGACAAATCGGTGGAAGCGCAGGTGCTCAACCTGTTGCTCGACCTCAAGCGCGATTTCGGCCTGACCTATCTGTTCATCTCCCACGACCTCAATGTCGTTCGCTTCATGTGCGATAGGGTCATGGTCATGTATCTCGGCAAGGTGGCGGAAGTCGGAAGCCGTGACGCCATATACGACAATACCGGTCACCCCTATTCGGCAGCGCTTCTGGCCTCAATGCCGAAAATCGACCCCGCAGAACGCACGGAAGCGCCGCCGCTCACGGGTGATCCGCCCAACCCCATCGATCCGCCTTCCGGCTGTCGCTTCCACACCCGCTGCAGCTTTGCTGAGGATGTCTGTCAACGCTCAGTGCCGCCGCTGACAGAGATGTCGCCGAGTCAGGCAGCCGCCTGCCTGATGGCAAAACCCGGTTCCGGCCACAGCCGCGCACCAGTGCTGACGGAGGCATGACGATGCAGAACGACAATATGATTGATATTCGCAACCTGTCGGTCACGTTTCGGCGTGGCGGCAAATCCGTCAAGGCCGTCAACGGCGTCAACTTGGTCGTCAAGCCAGGCGAGGTGGTGGCCCTGCTGGGGGAATCCGGCTCAGGCAAGAGCGTGACGATGCGCTCGCTTTTGCGGCTTCATCCCAAGGGAACCCTTATCGAGGGCGCCATGTCGGTCGATGGGCGCGACATTATGGGGCTTTCCAGCCGCGCCCTGTCCGATATGAGGGGCGCCATGGTCTCCATGGTGTTTCAGGAACCGCGTCTGGCGCTCGATCCGGTCTATACGGTGGGCAGCCAGATCGAAGAGACAATCATGCGCCATGAGAACGTCTCGCACGCTGTCGCCAAGCAACGCGCCCTTGCTCTGTTTCAGAAGGTTCGCATTCCTTCGCCGGAGCGGCGCCTTGCCAATTATCCGCATGAAATGTCGGGCGGCATGTTGCAGCGTGCGATGATTGCCATGGCGCTTGCCTGCAATCCGAAGGTGCTGTTGGCAGACGAGCCGACCACGGCGCTCGATGCGACGGTACAGATTCAGATCTTGCTGCTGATCCGCGAGTTGCAGAAGGAATATGGCCTATCGGTCATCTTCGTGACGCATGATATCGGCGTTGCGGCGGAAGTCGCAGACCGCATTGCCGTAATGTATGCCGGACGTATCGTCGAGGAAGGACGTGTCGGCGATCTTATCCGAAATCCGCACCATCCCTATACCAAGGGCTTGCTGGGCGCGCGCGTTGAACTGGCCGAAGGTCGCGACCGGCTGATCACCATTCCCGGCGCGCCGCCGGATCTTGCAGCCATGCCGCCGGGATGCGCCTTCGCGCCGCGCTGCGAGTTGGTGCGGGAAAAGTGTCGTTCGCGCGTTCCTCCGCTTGTTCCGCTATCTGCCGATACGCAAGTGGCCTGTGTTCTCGCACATTGATCGTCTCTGCATGGGGATGCTGGCTCAAAAACAGACCGGATTGAGAAGGGCGGGTGTCTCGGCGGCACCTCGAAAATCATGAAACGCATAGGATTGATCAACCCCAACACATCGCAGGCAACGACTGCGATGATGACGGATATTGCGCGTCTCTACCTGCCAGGCGGCTTTGTTATTGAAGGTCTGACGGCAAGGCGAGGGGTATCGATGATCCTTGATGAGGAAGAGCTCGCGGCTGCCGAAGACGGCGTGATTTCCATGGGATTGGAGCTTGCCGGTCGCTGTGATGGCCTCATTGTCTGCGCGTTCGGCGATCCGGGGCTGGAGCGGCTTGCCGAGATGTCTGGCTTGCCATGTGTTGGCATATGTCAGGCAAGCATGATGGAAGCGTCCGCTCACGGGCGGCGTTTCGGCATTGCCACAGTCACGCCGGACCTCGTGGAAAGTTTCTTTGCCAAGACAAAGGCTCTTGGCGTCGCATCTCTGTTTACCGGAACGAGGCTGACGGCAGGTGATCCGCAGCAGCTCGCCTCCACACCCGACGCATTGCTTGCAGCGCTGGAAGTCGCCGTGCGTCAATGTTTCGAAGAGGATGGGGCTGAGGCTGTGATTATTGGCGGGGGACCTCTCGGACAGGCAGCGGAAGAGTTGCAGCGCATCTTTCCCGCTCCAGTCATCGCGCCGATCAGGTCGGCGGTGGAGTGGATGGTTCGAGCGCTTCCTGAAGGGCAGTCATCGACCGTCCATGGTTGAGGCTGCCTCTCGAGCGTCTTTATCGGCGCGTCGTTTTTTGTTGCAAGCTTCGTGCGGGCAGCGGAAAGTCACCCATCGCCCGTTTGCCGGAGCACGCTGTGGTAAAGGAAAAATCGTTTCTGTTTCGAGTGAGGCAAGCGCTTCCGGATCTTCATCCCGCTGAAAAACGCATTGGCGAATTCATTTGCGATTTCCCCGGCGAGCTTGCCAGCTATTCCGCCCAAGAGCTTGCTGCCTTGGCGCACGTCTCGAAAGCGACCGTCACGCGGTTTATCCAACGGCTTGGATACGACAATTATGAGGAGGCGCGGCGTCATGCGCGCGAGGAGAAGCAGACCGGCTCGCGCCTCTTCCTAGAACGCTCCGACGACAGTGAAACGATGCAGTCGGTTCAAGCGCATGCTGCGCAAGACATTGCAAATATCGAGGCGACATTTCTCGCCATATCTGACCGACAGATAGAGAGTGCCGCCGATTGTCTGCTTCAGGCGCGTAAAGTCTGGGTGATCGGATTTCGCAGCAGCCAGCCTTTCGCTGCCTATTTGCAATGGCAACTGACGCAGGTCATTGAACATATCGTTGTCATACCCGGCCCCGGCCAGACACTCGGTGAATATTTCGCCAGTATGCAGGAATCCGATATCGTCGTGATGTTTGCCATGCGACGTCGCGTGGCCCAGATCGATATCATCCTTGACCATGTCAGGGCGTCGGAGGCCAAGCTCATCTATGTGACCGACGAAGGGGCTCCCGGCCATAGCGGCGCCACCTGGCATTTCCGATGCCAGACACTCGCGCCGGGCCCGCTGTTCAACCACACGGCTGTCATGGCGCTCTGCCATTTGCTGATCACGCGTTGTCTTGAAAAAGCCGGCCTTTCTGGACGCAAACGCTTGCGCAAGATAGAGACGCTGAACGATAGCCTCGATGAGTTGTGAGAGCTTCCTGGGGCGGCGCGGCCATCGTCATTTGATGCGTTTTCCGTGTGAAATTCCAGGCAAATCCAGTGATTAAAAGCCTCGCCAATGACATCGCGCATTGGGCGCTTCTCCGGCGCGAAGGCTGTATCTTCCGCCATCCAGGCGTAAAGCGCGGCACAAGCTTCATTGTATAATTGATCTCCAGTCTATCACGGCCATGGTGCCGCCTCCGGCGGTGCGGCCGGTTTGAAGGTTCTGAATGCAATGAATGCATCGATTGGCGGCACGGCCCAGAATTCGCTCCTCCCGACTTTGCTGGAGCTTGCAAGAACCCAGCGCCTTTCGCTGGTAGACCTGCTGAAATTCGCGGAAACGCTGACGGCGCAAGGCAATCGCCAAGAGGCGGCAGAACTCTACAAGACCTGGCTCGCCTTCAATGAGCCGCATCCTGCCCAGCATATGGTCTGCTTCAATTTCTCCGTTCTGTTGCGGCAGATGGACGATGTTGCAGGCGCCATCACCGCCATGCAGGCGGCGTTGAAACACGATCCGATGTTCGGTCCCGCCCATATCAATCTCGGCCTTGCCTATGAGGATGCCGGGATGGCGACGCTTGCCATTCAGCAGTGGCAAGGCTTTGCGGAGAAAACATCTGAGACGACGCCGGACCAGCTTCTCTATCGCCATCTGGCGCTGCAGCACATCGGTCGCGTGATGGAAAATGCCGGACTGATGGAAGAGGCGGAGGCAGCTCTTTGGCAAGCCATGGAGCTTCGCCCGCACAAACTGGAATCGGGACAGCATTGGAGCGCTCTGCGCCAGCGGCAATGCAAGTGGCCGGTCCTCACGCCCTCCATTCACGTCACCCAGCGGCAGATGATCGATGCCATGCCGCCGCTGACGCTTGGCTGCTATGCCGACGATCCGATCTTCCAACTGGCCAACGCTCATCAATATGGCAAGACGCTCGTCGGGCGACCGGATATCAGAGATTTCCCCCGGCCCACCGTCCGGCAGAAAACGGGAACCGGCCAAAGGCTGCGTGTCGGTTACGTGTCGTCGGACCTGCGCGATCACGCCGTTGGCTTTGCACTGAGGGAAGTGCTGGAACTACATGACAAGGCGCGTGTCGAAATCTACGCCTATTACTGCGGCGAAGCGGTCGCGAACGATCCGACACAGGCGCGGATGAAAGCGGTCGTCGATTGCTGGCGCGACGTCGCCAAGCTCTCCGATGAAGCCGCCGCCCGGCAGATCGCCAGCGACGAGATCGACATTCTGATCGATGTGAACGGCTACACCAAGCACGCCCGCACTAAGATTTTCGCCTATCGTCCCGCACCCGTCATCGTCAATTTCTGCGGCTATCCGGGCTCAATGGCGACGCCTTTCCACCAGTACATGATTGCCGACGAGGTCATCGTGCCGGAGGAAAGCGAAATCTATTATACGGAAAAGGTGCTGCGGATTGCCTGCAATCAGCCGCTTGACCGCAAGCGCGTCATCGCGGAGCGCCCGTCGCGCCAGGAGGCTGGCTTGCCGGAAGACGCTTTCGTCTTTGCCTGCTTCAATGGCATGCAGAAGATCACGCCCTCCACCTTCACGCAGTGGATGGGCATTTTGAACGAGACCCCGGGCAGCATCCTTTGGCTCCTGACCGGTGGCGACAAGACCGATCAGCGCCTGCGCGATCTGGCAGAGGCGGCTGGGATTGCGCCGGAGCGGCTTCTCTTCGCGCCGAAAGCTGCAAACGCCATGCACCTTGCCCGCATCGCGGTGGCAGATCTTTTCCTCGATACGTTCCCCTATGGCGCCCACTCGACCGCAGCGGATGCGTTAACTGTCGGTCTTCCGGTTCTGACATTCCCGGGCAAGTCCTTCCCTGCGCGCTTCTGCAGCAGCGTCGTTGCCGCAACGGGTTGTTCGGAGCTTATCTGCGCCGGCCCCGAGGACTATGTCGCCAAGGCGATTGCTTTTGCAAAGACGCCTGCAAGCCTGAAGGCCGTAAGGAAGAAGCTGGAAGCGGAACGGGAGACGAGTGTCCTGCGCGATATTCCTGGCACCGCGCGAAGGCTCGAAGATCTATACTGGCAGATGCAGGGCGAAGCCGAACGGGGTGAAACGCCTGTCCCCGATCTTCGCAATCTCGATGTCTATTACGAGATCGGCAGCGAGCTTGTCTCGGAGAACCTCGAATACGTCGATGAGGCAACCTACCGCGATCGTTATGTTCAAAAGCTGCGGGACTGGAACGGCTTCTCGCCCCTCTATCATGACAACCGCTTGTGGACGACGCAAGCATCCGCCACCCCTTGAACAAAGGCAGAGCCGCCGTGTCCCGACAGAAAATTGCAATCGTAGGCGCCGGGCTCTCCGGTGCGGTGATCGGCCGTGAATTGGCGGAAGCCGGTCACGAGGTCGTCATTTTCGACCGGCGGGAGCATGTTGCGGGTAACTGCCATACCGAGCGCGACACTGAGACCGGCGTCATGGTGCATGTCTACGGCCCGCATATCTTCCACACCGACGATGCGGAAGTCTGGGATTACGTCAACCGCTTCCAGACCTTCAAACCCTACAAAAACCGGGTGAAGACGACGAGCCGCGGCCAGGTTTTTTCCCTGCCGGTCAATCTGCATACGATCAATCAGTTCTTTGGCAAGACCCTGCGCCCGGATGAGGCGAAAGCCTTCATCGAAGAGCAGGCCGATACGTCTATTACCGATCCGCAGACCTTCGAGGAACAGGCGCTGCGCTTTGTCGGACGCGGCCTCTATGAGGCGTTCTTCGAGGGCTACACGCAAAAGCAGTGGGGCTGCTCGCCGAAGGATCTGCCAGCCTCCATCCTCAAGCGCCTGCCGGTCCGCTTCAACTATGACGACGACTATTTCTTCCACAAATATCAAGGCATGCCGGAAAACGGCTACACCGAAATGGTGGACGGCATCCTCGATCATCCGGGCATCACGATCCGGCTGAAGACCGGTTTCGAACGGGCGGACAAGGACAACTACGACCACACCTTCTATTCGGGTGCGCTGGACGGATACTTCGACTACGCGAAAGGCCGTCTCGGCTATCGCACCCCTGGATTTCGAACGTTTCACCTATGAGGGCGACTATCAGGGCTGCGCGGTGATGAATTACGGCGAAACGTCTATTCCCTATACCCGCATCACCGAACACAAGCATTTTTCGCCGTGGGAGAAGCATGAAGGATCGGTCTGCTACCGCGAATTCGCCCGCGAATGCGGTCCCGACGACACACCATATTACCCCATCAGACTGGTGAAGGAAAAAGAACAGCTGGCCGACTATGTCGCTCTTGCGAACGCCGAAGACAGCATCAGCTTTGTGGGACGACTGGGCACGTACCGATATCTCGACATGGATGTGACCATCCGAGAGGCGCTGGATACCGCGCGACTGTTTCTGTCCATCCGCAACAAGCAACAACGCATGCCGGCCTTTCTCAACCCTCCACTGTGATAGAGGCGGTCCTTCCGAAAGCTGACAGTTTCGCACAAGCAACTACACCTAGGATTGTTATAGCCGGACGTATTCCGTCGATGGGATGTATCCGAGGTAGAATAGAGGGGCACACTGCCCGTCTGAGCTTTGGTCAGGTTTATCAATGACATCGATCGTATCTTCGCTGAGCATCAACCAGATCAGAAGTCTCACGCCAGATCAGGTCGCTGCCTGGAGCACCGAGGACATCTCTTTTCTCACCTCGCAGCAGATCAAAGCCCTCTCTTCCGATCAAGTGGCCGCGCTGGATACCGAGGACGTCAAGGCCTTCAACCCAAGCCAACTCAGCGCAGTGTCTACCAACGCCATCATTGGGCTGACGCTTGCTCAACTGGCGGTCCTGGACAGTATCTCGATTTCAAGCCTCACCGGCAGACAGGTCGGTGCCTTGACGGCCGAACAGGTAGAGGGACTGACAAGCGCGCAGGCCGAAGCTTTGACGTCGTCCCAAGTCGCATCGATGACCTCCGATCAACTGGCGATGATGAGCCCGGAAGACATCAAGACATTCTCCACGGAAGATATTGCGGCAATCTCCAGCCGTGCTATCCCGGGGCTGACGCCTGAATTGCTCGCGGCGTTATCGTCCGAGAAGATTGCGGCAATCAGTCCGAAGGCGATACCCCGTCTGACAACGGCTCAACTCGAAGCCCTGAGTGCAACTCAGGTGAAGGCTCTGACGTCGCTGCAGTTGGGGGCGCTGAAGCCCACACAGCTTGCGGCATTCGATGCAGAGGACATCGGCAATCTGACGGCCGGTGCGATCCAAGGGCTATCTACGACCGCAGTCGCGTCGCTGTCGACGGAGCAAATCAGCGCGTTCTCCACCGCGCAACTGACCGCTTTAACCTCGGCACAAGTCAAGGCTCTGACCTCGGCCCAGGTGGCAGCCTTGAGCACGGACTCCATCGCCGCCTTCACCACTGGACAGATTCCAGCACTCTCCTCCCGAGCGATCACCGGCCTGACCGCCGAACAGCTTGAGAAGCTTTCAACTGCCCAGGTCGAGGCTTTCGTGCCGTTGCAGGTTAAGGCGTTGAACTCCAATCAGGTCGCTGCGCTCACATCGGCGCAGATCGCCACCTTCTCGACTGCCGATATCGCCGCTATCACCAGCGCCGCGGCGGCTGGCCTTAGCACGGCCATCCTGGAGACGCTGACGACAACGAATATTGCAGCGCTGAGTAGTGCGGCATTTTCGAAGCTTAGCACCGACCAGATCGATGCGCTGACTTCAGCGCAGCTAGGCGCAATCACCAGCAGCCAGGTCGCGGCACTCTCATCCACTCAGGTTGCGGTGCTGGGCTCAGAGAAGATCCAGGCGCTCAACACATCGGCGATCGGCTCGCTCTCCGCCAAGGCGATGCCGGGCCTCAGCATCGAAGTCATTAAGGCCTTTACGACCGATCAGGTGAAAGGCCTGAGCACGGCGATTATATCACGACTGAGCGTCGAGCAGATCGGCGCACTTTCGGTAGACCAGGTCGAAGCCTTGACCGCCTCGCAGATCAAAGTCCTCAGTTCCAGCCAGATGACGGCGCTCCACGCCGACGACATCGCGACGTTTACTGAGGATGAAATTGCCGCCATCTCGACAAGAGGGATCCTGGGCGTCAGCACCGCAGCGATCGAAGGTCTAACCACGAACCAAATCGCAAAATTGTCGACCGCCGCCTTTTCGGCCCTCTCCACCGACCAGCTCAAGGCTTTGACGTCAGACCAGCTCAAATCGATCACGACCATCCAGCTCAATGCCTTGAAGGCTGCTCAGATCAAGTCGCTTGCGGCTGAAGACATCGCTGCTTTGACAAATGAGCAAATCGCCGCGCTCAGCACCGAAGCCGTTGCAAATCTGACGACGGCCCAAGTTGACAATTTAAAGCCATCGCAGCTGGAGGCTCTGACCTCCGTTCAGGTCAGGGCTATGACCTCTGCCCAGCTTTCGGTTCTCGATGGCGCGGATATCAATTCTTTCTCTACGGCAGATATCAATGCGATCAGCGCCCGGACCGTCGTCGGACTGAGCGCCGATGTCATTGCCCTGCTGACGCCGGATCGCGTGGCCGCTTTGGCAACCGCCGCAGTGGCTGCGTTGACGACGGAACAGGTCGAGGCACTCTCGTCGACGCAGTTGTTTCGCCTCTCGTCATCTCAAGTTGCGGTCATGAGCTCCGCACAAGTCGAGGCGCTAAAACCGGATCAGGTCAAAGATGTCTGGTTGCCCGCCGAAGGAACTGAAAAACCCGTTCAGATCGCAGGCCTCTCGACAGCCGCCCTTGCAGCCTTGAGCACCAAGGCGGTGCCCGGTCTGTCGACGGGTTTGATGGCAGCGCTGACCACGAGGCAGCTGGCGGGCCTCAACCCCAGCGCTGTTGCAAAACTGACGTCTGAGCAAATGACCAGCCTGTCGAGCGTCCAAATCGCCGCTCTTTCTAAAGAGCAGGTCAGCGCCCTGGGTTCGATTCAGGTCGGAGCTTTGACGACGGCATCCATCGCCAAGCTGACGACCGACCAGATTAAATCATTGACTGGCACAGCACTGAAGGGCCTGAGTTCTGAGCAGGTCGGCGCGTGGTCGACAGAGCAGGTGTCTGCGCTGTCACCGGGGCAGATTGCTGCGCTCACATCCACTCAACTGGCGGGCCTTGGTACCGAAGACATCGCCGTTATTTCGACTGCAGCCATACAGGCTTTTGCGACAGGGGCAGTTGCGGGCCTCTCGAAAGAGGTCATCGCTGCCTTGTCCTCGGACAAGCTTGCGGTACTGAGCACCGGGGCCATAGCGACATTGACGGCGGAGCAAGTGGCTGCACTCTCGACCGCTCAGGTGGACGTCTTGACCACGAGGCAGATTTCCGCCCTCGGTTCCGCGCAGACTGCGGCTTTGGGACTTGAGGATATCGCGACATTTTCGACGGATGATATAGCCGCTTTGTCGGCGGCTGGCCTTTCCGGGCTGTCGACTGCTGTGATAGCATCGCTGACAAGCGAGAAGATCGCCGCCTTGTCGACTGGCGCTATCGCGGCCCTGACGGCGGATCAGGTCGAAGCACTCAAGACGAACCAGCTGGCTGCGCTGACGGCGAAACAGGTTGCAGCGCTGAATTCCATGCAGACTGCTGCACTTAGTTCATCTGGTCTGGCAGCGCTTTCCGCCGATCAGATTGCAGCGTTGAAAACGAGCGCCGTCACCAATCTTCCTGCCGACCATATCTCTGCCTTGACGACTGCTCAGCTGGCCGTCCTGTCGACATCCCAAATCGCTGCCTTCACCTCGTCCCACATCGCCGCCTTGGGAACGGCGCAAGTCGCATCACTTTCGACAGGCCAGATCGCAGCGATCAGCACGGCTGCGATCGCCGCCCTCTCCGCAAGACAGGTCGCCGCTCTGAAGACGGAGCAGGTAGAAGCGTTGACATCCCGTCAGGTCGCGTCCCTTTCTGCCGACCAGCTTGAGGCTTTCGGTACGGATGACATTGCTTTGTTTTCGACAGGCGATATAGCCGCCATCGGATCGAGCGCGATCGGCGGTCTCTCCACCGCTGCCGTGGCAGCGCTCACCACCGCTCAGCTCGCGGCGTTGAACGCCAGCGCAGTCGGCAATTTGGCGACAAAGCAGGTTTCTGTCCTGTCGACTGTCCAGATCGGCTCGCTGACAACGAAACAGATTGCAGCGCTCTCGGCCGATCAGGTCAAGGTGCTTGGTACGGGGCACATTGCGTCGCTCTCGACAGCACAGGTGGCGGCGTTCAGCACCAACGGTGTCTCGGGGTTGACGGCCACCCAGATGGCCAAGCTCACCACGCTTCAGGCAGAAGCGCTGACCGCTGTTCAGGTTGGCGCTCTCACCTCGGCGCAAATTGCCGTCCTCGGCAAGGAGAACATCGCTACATTCTCTACGGCCGATATCGGTGCCATCGCTCCTGCCATGATCGGCGCCTTGCCGACCGAGACGATCGCAGCCTTGAGTACCGGCCAGATCGCAGCTCTCGGGACCGCAGCAGTGGCTGCTCTTACCACAGGACAGGTGACCGCGCTGACCACCGGCCAGATCGCTGCCTTGTCGACGAGGCAGGTGGCTGCATTGACGTCCCAACAGGTCGCGGCTCTCGGAACGGACGATCTCAGCGCATTGTCAGCGGCCGCGCTCGGCGCGATCAGTGGATCGGCGGTTGCCGGCCTGTCCACCGAAACAGTGTCGAAAATGATCACTGAAGACCTGGCTGCGATCAGCCCGGCCGGAATTGCTGGACTGACGACCGGTCAGATCGCTGTCCTGAGCGCCGACCAGCTGAAATCACTGACGGCGAAACAGGTAGCCGCACTCTCGTCCCGGCAGATCGCCGCGTTGGGCACAGCAGGTATCGCGACACTCGATACCCAACAGATCGCGTCCTTGAGCAAGGATGCTGTCCTTGGTCTCTCTGCGGCTCAAGTGTCAAAGCTGACCACGCTTCAGGCAGAAGCGCTGACCAGCGACCAGGTTGGCGCGCTGACCTCCTTACAGGTGGCAGCGCTATCGGCCGATCAGATCAAATTGTTTTCGTCGAAGGATCTCGCAGCCTTCACCTCAGGCGCGATTGCGGGTCTTCCGACTGCAACGCTGGCCGCGCTGCCGACGGAAGCAATCGCGGCTTTGTCCACCGCCGGGGTATCCGGCTTGACGACCGCCCAGGTTGCGGCGCTGAGCGTGGCGCAGGTGGGTAGCCTGACGACGTCGCAGGTCGGCGCTCTCGGATCGCGCCAAATCGGCGTTCTGGGTACGGCTGCCGTCGCAACTCTCAGCACATCGCAGATTGCCGCGATGAGCGATGCCAGCATTCCGGGTCTCAGCGCAGCGCAAATCTCGAGCTTGAGCACGTTGCAAATCGAAGCGCTCAAGACGTCGCAGGTCGCCCTGTTGAGCTCGACGCAGGTTGCCGCACTTGGAACGGATGACTTGGCGGTCCTCTCGACCGCAGAGCTTGCGGCGCTGAGTTCAAGTGCGATCTTGGGCCTGTCGACCACGGCACTCGCCAGCCTCTCCGCCGACCGTATTGCCGTTTTAGGAACGACGGGTGGCATCCAAGGCCTTTCCACAGGCCAGATGGCATCACTGACCAGCGCGCAGCTTGTTGGCTTGACGACAGCGCAGATCGCCTCGCTCGGCTCCAGACAGGTGGCCGCCATCTCCACAGCCAACATGCCAGCCCTGACGACAGCACAGATTGCCGCTCTCAGCGCCGCCGGCATTGCAGGCCTGTCTTCTGATCAAATTGCGGCCTTGAACACGAGCCAGGTCGAGGCGTTCAACACCGCCCAGGTCGCAGCCCTCACCTCCCTTCAGGTCAGCGCGCTCGGTACCGACGATCTTGGCACCTTCTCGACCGTGGAACTGGCGGCGTTGACATCGTCAGCGGTTGCCGGCCTGTCCACCGACACACTTACCAGCCTTTCCGCGGACCGCATCGCGACACTCGGAACGGCGAGCATCGCTGGCCTTTCGACCACTCAGATAGCAGTCTTGAAGAAAGAGCAACTGGAAGCTCTCACCACGGCTCAGATAGGCGCTCTCGGCTCACGACAAATTGCCGTTCTCGGCACCGCAAGCATTGGCGCACTCTCTCGCGAGCAGATTGGCGCATTGAGCACTGCGGCCATCGCGGGGCTCTCTTCGGCGTCCATCATGGCGCTGTCTGCCGATCAGGTCGAAGCGCTTAATCCTGCACAGGTTGGCGCCTTGACCTTCACGCAGATCGCGGCGATGGGGACGGATGATATCGCCCGCTTCTCGACTGAAGACCTTGCGGCGCTGACGTCGAGCGCCATATCGGGATTATCGACCGACGCCATTGCCCTTCTATCGCCAGACAGGGTTGGCGCTTTTAGCGCTGGCGGGATTGCCGGACTGACGACGCTTCAGATCAAAGCCATGAGTGTCGATCAGGTCGAGGCTTTTACGCCGACCCAGGTCATGGCTCTGGGATCGAGACAGATTGGAGCGCTCAGCGCGACCCAATTGCGCTCCTTCTCGACGGCGGATATTGGCGCAATCAGCGCCACGGGTATTGCCGGTCTGTCGACGGAAACGATTGCATCGCTGTCCGCAGAGACAATTGCTGCGCTCAGCACGCTTGGCATTTCCGGTCTCTCCACCACGCAGCTTTCGGCATTCTCTCACGATCACCTCGTTACTCTTTCCACCGGCCAGATCGGCGCTTTGTCTTCGAAGCAGATCGCCAGCTTGAAGACGGCCGATCTGTCAGCGTTTTCGACCGCCCAGATTCTTGCATTCAGCACCGGCAGCATTCCGGGGCTGACCAGTGAGCAGGTCGGGGCGCTGAGCCTCGAGCAGGTGCATGCGCTGTCAACAGCGCAGATCAACGCGCTGACCTCTGGCGCCATCGCGGGATTGACATCGCAGATGCTCGACACCTTTACGCCTGAGAGGCTGTCTGCGATCAACGCCTCCGCCATTGCAGGCCTGTCCACCGGCTTCATCGCGGCGCTGTCGACCGGCGAAGTCGCAGGCCTCGCGACGGCTGCCATCGCCGGGCTGACGAGCAAACAGATCGCTGCCATGGCGCCCGATCAGATCGACGCCCTCTCGACGGGTCAGATTGCGGCGCTGAGCGCAGATGGCCTCGCAGGCATTTCCTCCGCGGCTATGGCGACGTTCTCGACGACCGATATCGCGGCGATCAGCACAGCTGCGATCCGCGGTCTCTCCACCGCGCTTATCTCATCCCTGACCAGCGCCGATATCGCAGTTCTCAGCCCAAGCCAGATCGGCAACTTCGGCTATAACCAGATCGTGGCACTGGGCACCGCCCAGATTGCTGCGCTGACAACCGCACAGATTGGCGGTCTCAATGCAGTTCAGGCCGCAGCGCTTGGTACCGACGACATCGCCCTTTTCTCGACCGAGGAGATCGTCGCCTTGAGCAGTGGCGCTGTCTCAGGTCTCACGACCGGCGCAATCTCGTCCCTGACCACCAGCCAGAGCGAGGCTTTGACGCCTGCGCAAGTCGGGGCTTTGACCGCCTCGCAGGTCGCTTCGCTTTCCAAGGAGAATATTGCCAAGTTTTCGACCGAGGACATTGCCGCTTTCAGTTCCAGCGGCGTCACCGGGCTCTCCACTGAAACACTGGTCAGCCTCTCCAGTGCCCAGGTCACGGCGCTTCTCAACACCCACATGCGCGCGCTGACATCCGATCAGGTCGCAGCCGTCATCTCCACCTACTTGGCCGCGTAAAGTGAACTTTCAGCGGTTGTACTCCCGCCCTCCGCCCGGAGGGCGGCGTCAGCGACAGCATCGGCCCGAAAATCGGAGGCGATTTTCGGAAAGCATGATGAGCAGATTAAGGAGATAGAGCGTCCTTTGCGCGTCCAACAGGACGCAGGCCGTTCTATGGGAAATCCTCGCGCAAGCTTCGTCTTCTAGGGTGGCATCGGGACCAGAAGGTCTCGAACCCATGAATGACGGTGCGGAACAGAATGAATCTGTTAAATCAACTCCCTCAGGTTTTTAAAAACTTCGCGGCCCTTGGCCAGACGCGGCTTTTGGTGCTGGGTGGTGTGGGCGTTCTGTCCATGGCAATTATTCTCGCGGCAGCTCTTTATGTGAACAAACCGGCCTACGAAACGCTGTATGTTGGCCTGGAAACCATGGATCTGAACAAGATCAGTATTGCGCTTGCTGAGTCCAATGTCGATTTTCAGGTTGGCTCGGATGGAACGAGCATTCAGGTTCCAGTTGGCATGACCAGCAAGGCGCGTCTGCTGTTGGCCGAGCGCGGCCTGCCCGATAGCGCCAATGCCGGCTACGAGCTGTTCGACCATGTCGGCTCTCTCGGTCTGACCTCCTTCATGCAGGAAGTGACGCGGGTGCGCGCTCTCGAAGGCGAGATCGGCCGCTCGATCCAGCAGATCGACGGGATTGCGGCAGCCCGAGTTCACATCGTGATGCCAGAGGTCGGCAACTTCCGGCGGGGGGAACAGAAGCCCACTGCCTCCGTCATGATCCGGGCGAGCGCGTCCGCGGGCCGAAAGGCCTCTGCTTCCATTCGTCACCTTGTTGCATCCGCAGTGCCCGGCCTCGAAGTCGATGACGTGACCCTTCTTGACTCTACGGGCCAGCTTCTGGCGTCGGGCGACGATGTCAGCAATGGCGCGATGAGCCGGTCCCTGACGCTGGCGCAGAACGTGCAGCAGGAACTTGAGGCGAAGATCGACAAGGCGCTTGCGCCCTTCCTCGGCATGGACAACTTCCGTTCGAGCGTGACCGCATCGCTCAACACCGACAGCCAGCAGATCCAGGAAACCGTCTACGATCCGAACTCCCGTGTCGAGCGTTCGGTTCGCTCGACCAAGGAAGACCAGAAGTCCCAGGAAACCCAGCAGGATTCTGCAGCCACGGTCGAGCAGAACGTGCCGCAGGCTGCACCGCAGAGCGGTGGCGGCGGTCCGAAGTCGTCCGACGAGACGGCGAAGAAGGAAGAGCAGACCAACTACGAAATCAACTCCAAGACCGTGGCGACCGTTCGCAACGGCTACTCGATCGACAAGATTTCCGTTGCCGTCGTGGTCAACAAAGGCCGCCTTGCAAAGATGATCGGCGATCCGGCCGACCAGGCCAAGATCGACGCCTATCTCGCGGAAATGCAAAAGATCGTCACCTCCGCTGCGGGCACCTCGACCGAGCGCGGTGACGTGGTAACCATCACCGCCATGGACTTCCTCGAAACACAGCTTCTCGACGAGGCCGTCGCTGGCCCTGGTATCACCGAAGTGCTGAGCCGCAACTCTGCCGGCATCATCAACTCGCTGGCCTTCGTCGCGGTCGCCTTCCTGGTCGTCTGGCTCGGTATTCGACCGGTGGTCCGCTCCATGTCGGCAGGTGGCGCCTCTACTTCCGCGGAACTGGCGCAGGATTCGGCTGGGCTCGAACTGCCGGACTTCTCTCCGGCGATGGGAGGCGGCGCTCCCGGAGGTCTCATGGAAGGCTTCGGGGCGGACTTCGGCTTCGACAGCACCGACGATCTTCTTGGTGGCGACACGGGCGAGGGCGACTTCAACCGCAGGGTCCGCGAAGGGCCGGAACGCAGGCTTTCGCGCATGGTGGAAATCAGCGAAGAACGCGCTGCAAAAATCCTCCGCAAATGGGCCGTGGAAAAAGCTGCATGATGGAAAAAGGCTGGATCAACTCCGGCCTTTTTCGTTTATTCTAAAATTCTTGCTGTAGATGGTTGGCATATGTAATTTAGTATTTGTTCATCAAATCGCCGATTTCAGTGGGGGATGTTGAAAAGGCGGATGTGCGCAAATACGAACGGGTATATGTTCAGGGTTGTAGTGCACGCGAAAAAGAGTGGATAGGTCGTTACAGACGGGTACATTTCTTCAAGCGTCTCCTAGAGTATAACGATTCGGTCACCAGGAGTGTTCGTCAAAAACGGCGCTTCTGAATGGAAATGAGTTCCATCCCGTTTAGGCATCCCCGCCAGGGGAACGAGAGGGCGTAGGCTATTGAAAGTGGATGTCGATATTCGCAGGCTGTCTGCTGCGCCAACTGAAACGATTGCGAGGCCCTTGCCCCGCAACCAACTCATTCGCAAGATTGCAGCCGCAGCGGCGGAAAGTGACATCGTCGCTGCGATGGAGCATCTGACATCCTATGTCGGCGCTTCGCATTATCTCCTCGCCCGTGAAGACCTCCTGCAGGAGGCAAGCCTCAGCTTCATCGTCACCTCCGACTGGCCCTTCGATCTGGTGCGCAAGCTCGCCAATGAATTGACCGGGACACAGAGCCGCTCCAGCGAAATGGAGAAGTGCCTGTCCTTGCTCAGGCCGCGTCTGCTGTCGCTTCCCGACGATGCGGTTGCGCCGGCAGGGATCGACCGCCAGTACTGGACGATTACCTTCTGCGTTGGACGAATCCGCTTCTCGTTGCTTTTGATGTTTGCCGAAGGCGTTCTGCCGGCAGAGGATCGTCTTCGTGAAGCTGGAATGCTGGCCGGTTACTTTGCAAGCTTCGGCATCGTTGAGGGCACCAAGACCGAGCGCGATATCGATCTGACCGAAAGAGAGCTTGAATGCCTCTTCTGGATTGCCGAAGGCAAGACCAGCGATGAAATGGCCATGATCCTCGGCATCTCCCGCAATACCATCAACAACTACATCACCAGCGTCATGCGCAAGACAGCAACCAAGACCCGTTCGGAGGCCATTGCCTACGCGGTCCGCAACAACCTTGTCTGAAGGGCGCATCATGGGTTTTGTCAAGGATTTGAGCAATGAGGGATCGGGTCACCCGATAACGCCGAAAACCGTTCCCCCGGTGACTCGCTCCGACCTGTTTCCCAAACTGGTTGCGATGCAGAGAAGCTTAGGCGCCAAAAACTTCATCGTTCTGCGGGCCGTCGCAGCCGGATTTCCCAACAAGCGGAAGCTCTCCTGTGAACTTGAAAATCTGGGTCTGGCCGCCGGCGAACATAGCGCTCAACTGGTTCAGGTTCTCGGAGAACGTCTCCTCGATCATCTCGAATCATCCTTGCTACCCGTCGTATGGATGAGCGAGCAAGAATCGGGCTTTGCGGACCTGCCAGATGTTCCAGCCCTTCTTATTCGCCTGGACAACACCGTTCTCGGCTATTCCGGCGTCGGTTTCCCCGTGAGACTTGGGACCATGGGCAACGGCTTCGTCATCTTCTGCGGTGGAAACCTGCTGCTCGATAATGAGCTGATGCTGGAGCAACACGTTAAATCCACGCAGATCATGATCGATCTCCTTGCCATGGATGAGCGTCGCGTCTCGCCGTCGGAGGCACTCAGCGAGCGCGAAGTCGCATGCCTGCAATTGGCAGGAGATGGCCGGATCAGCGAAGAAATCGCAGCCAAGCTTGGTCTGTCGGTTCATACGGTCAATGCTTATCTCGGCTCCGCCACGATCAAGCTCGATTCCGTTAATCGCATCCAGGCGATCGCCAAAGCTATCCGGCTTGGTTTTATCCACTGACACGCGCCGCGATGTTCTGTCCCGCCTTTGGCGCCTCTAAGTCGCCCCGCCGGTACAGTGAGCAGAAGCGCCCGACGCTTATGCACGGCGTGGCTTGAAAAGCGCGCTGGTGACAGGCTTTATATGACGGACGCGCACCGCTCGGAATTATAGTTTTTTGATAAAAGTCATTCTTTTCCCACCCGGTCGTTATAGCTCTCGGAGACATTGCGACGTGAAATCAGCGCCTTAGAGTTGATCCGAAAGCGAGATGGGTTAGTTCAGCCTATTGTAGAATTCCCTGAATATTAATCCTTTTACTTCAAATTGCCTAAACTTGGTAGGAGTGGGGTTTAGCAATGGGGCGTTTCGTTTCGAGATCCATCGTGTTTCAGATCGTATGTCTGACCATCGGTCTCATTTTCCTTGGTATCGTTGCCGTCGGTGTTTCGACCTATGTACGGTTGAAAGAAGACGTGTTGCAGACGGCTCTCATGGACACAGAGCGCGCCGTCCGCAGCATGGCAATTCTTTATGAAATGAAAGTCGGCGGCACGACTGTCGCAATCGAAAACGGAGAGCTGAAATCGGTCAGCCGCCCCAGCATCGGCACCTTGCTCGACTTCGACCTGGTGGATCGCGTCGGCATGGCCAATGGGGGCGTGGCGACCGTTTTCCAGGCGCAGGGTACGGATTTCCTTCGCATCTCGACCAGCCTGAAAAACGAAAAAGGCGAGCGCGCCGTCGGAACGAAGCTTTTGCCGGAAAGCCCAGCATTTGCAGCGATCACAAAGGGCGAATCTTACTACGGCCCCGCCACGCTGTTCGGTAGGGATTACATGGCTGGCTATATGCCGGTTCTGTCCAAAAAAGGAGCACCCGTCGGCATCCTCTTCGTCGGCGTACCCATGAACTTCTATCAGGGACATATTGACGGCTTGCGCAACATGATCCTTGTGGTCGGCGCGGCGGTCATGCTCGCTTTCGGTATTCTCGGCTACGTCCTCATCAAACGCAGCATGCGTCCCCTCGGTCATCTGACGGACGCGATCAAATCCCTGTCCCAGGGTAATCTCGAGACTGAAATTCCCTATATGGAGCGGAAAAATGAGTTCGGCGATATCGCTCGGGCTTTGGAGGTTTTCCGCGACAATGCACGCGAGAAACTTCGCATCGAAAGTCAAAGCGCCGAAGAGCGCGCTCAGTCGGAAGCCGAACGCGCCCGCAACGACGCCGACAAGCTCAACACCGATCGTCAAATCGAATTCGCTGTGGGCCAGCTCGCAGCCGGTCTTGCGCGGCTTTCCGACGGCGATCTCACTCAGACGCTCGACGTGCCCTTCTCTGGCCGTCTCGAACAGCTCCGGGTGGACTTCAACACCTCGCTTGCCAACCTGAAGGATGTGCTCCATCAAGTGCGGGAACGGACCTTCGTCATTCAGAACAATGGCGTCGAGATGCGCAAATCATCCAACGATCTGTCCCGCCGCACCGAATCGCAAGCCGCTTCACTGGAGCAGACCGCTGCCGCCGTCGAAGAAATCACGGTCACGGTCAAATCCTCCGCTGAACGTGCGCGCGAAGCCAACAGGGCTGTTCTTATCACGCAGGAAAGCGCCGACAGCTCCGGCACGGTGGTCAAGAACGCTGTCGACGCCATGGGTCGCATCGAGGAAGCGTCGCAGAAGATCGAGCAGATTATCGAAGTCATCGACGACATCGCCTTCCAGACCAATCTTCTCGCGTTGAATGCCGGTATCGAAGCCGCGCGTGCAGGCGAAGCGGGCAAGGGCTTTGCCGTTGTCGCGCAGGAAGTGCGTGAACTTGCCCAGCGTTCAGCCGATGCTGCCCACGAAATCAAGGCGCTGATCAACCAGTCGACGCGGGAGGTGAATTCGGGTTCGCTTCTCGTACAGGAAGCCGGTCAGGTTCTCTCCTCGATCAGCCAGCAGATTGTTACCGTGAGCAAGCATGTCGAGACCATTGCCACTGCTACCCATGATCAGGCCTCTGCGTTGCAGGAGGTCAACAGCTCCGTCAACCAGATGGATCAGATGACCCAACAGAACGCCGCCATGGCCGAAGAGTCGAGTGCGGCGAGCCAGATGCTCGCCGATGAGGTCGACGCGTTGCTCGGTCTTCTCCAGCGTTTCCGCATGGAACAGTCGCAGGCCGGAGCCATGCGGCGCAGCCAGTATGGCCGGGCAGCCTGAGAAAACCGAACGATGTAATGACAAAAGCCGCCCTTTGTCTGAAGGGCGGCTTTTGTCGTGCAGGCGCAAGGCATCCTTCATTCACTTGAGAAGATTACTCCGCAGCGGCGCGTCTGGTGTTGAAAACTTGCGTGACGTAAGCACGCAGCGCCGCGGGGCGCACCGGCTTGTGCTGAACCCCGATACCGTGCTTCTCGGCCTCGGCGCGGACCTCAGGAGTGCGGTCGGCCGTAATCAGCAGGGCCGGGATCTGCGATGTCAGCCTTTCGCGCAGATATAGAATGAGATCGATACCTGTACCTTCAGCAAGGTGGTAGTCTGCGACGATGAGATCGGGAATGTTGACTTTGCCGAGAACGGCATCGAGATCATGAGCTGAGGCCGCTTGCGAGACCTCGCAGCCCCAGCCGGTCAGCAGCACAGACATTCCTTCCAGAATCTTTGGCTCATTATCGATACAGAGGATATGAAAGCCGGATAGCCGGGTCTGCTGAGAGGAGGGGGTAGCGCGTCCTGCCTCTTTGCCATGCCTGTCACTCTGTGCTTCGCGCGGCAACTGGACTTGGAACGACGTGCCTTTGCCGACCACGGATGACAGCTGGACAGGGTGGTGCAGCACCCGCGAAAGACGATCGACGATCGAAAGGCCAAGACCGAGGCCCGCCGCAGCCTTCATGCCTCCATCAAGCCGGGTGAATTCCTTGAAGATCGTCCGGAACTTCGAGGCAGGAATGCCCATGCCGGAGTCCATCACCTGGATCACGACATCGCCACCGCGTCGACGTGCGCCGACCAGGACCTTGCCCGACATGGTGTATTTGATGGCATTGGAAACCAGGTTCTGGATCAGCCGCCGCAGGAGATTGATGTCGGAGCGCACCGTCAAGGATGTCGGCATTACCACGAATTCGAGGTTCTTCTCTCGCGCCATGGGCGCGAAATCGGTTTCGATGCGCTTCAGGAGGTCGTTGAGTGGCACTGCCGCCATACGCGGCTTCATCGAGCCGGTATCAAGGCGAGAAATATCCAGCACCGCGCCAAGGATCGTTTCGACCGATTCCAGCGCGGAGTCGATATTCTGCACGAGATTGGTATTTTCCGAATGGCCGATACGCTCAACCAGTGCAGAAGAATAGAGACGTGCGGCGTTGAGCGGTTGCAGGATATCGTGACCGGCTGCGGCGAAGAACCGGGTCTTGCCAATATTGGCCTCATCGGCAGCTGCGCGCGCCTCTGCCAGCTCGCGATTGACCCGCGTGAGTTCGCCGGTGCGTTCTGCCACGCGTTGCTCCAGCGTCTCGTTGGCCTGTTTCAAGGCTTGGTCGCTCGCCACGCGTTGTGTGATGTCTGTGAAGGTTGCGACCACACCCTTGTCCGGCATGGCATTGGAGCGTACCTCGATAATGCGCGCACCGCCGCTGAGCACAAGGGAGAAGGGACGATCCATCGTCAGAAACTGGTTGATCCGTTCGCCATGATCGCCAGGCTCTATATCGCCGCGCTCGTCCAACAGCGCGACGATCTCGGCGAGCGGCAGACCAACGCGGCCGAAATGCTCCGGCAGATCGAGGAGGGTGCGGAAGCGTCTGTTCCAGATCGTCAGCCGCTGCGAGGCGTCGAAGACTGCGATCCCCTGATCCATCTGTGCCAGAGCCGTTTGCAGCATATCCTGATTATATTGTAGTGCCTCGCTGGCCTGGTCCAACAACCAGGCGGTATCGGCGCTGGTGTCTTCCGCCTTTTGCAGGATGAGGGACAGCACCAGTCGGGCAGAGGAGGAGCCAATGGCGCTCCCCAACAGTTGTTCGGAGAAATGGATCAGCGCCATATCGGCAGGCTGCTCATCCTCTAGCCTTCGTCCTGCGGTTTTCTCGTAGGCCGAGAGCGAGCGAAGCATGCGCTCTTCGCCAAGGTACCGGGCGACCGCGCTTTTCAAGTCCCCGACGCTGACACGCGTCTTCCACCCGCGTGTGGCGAATTGCGATTTTGAATGGCGCTTGACGAAGATGCCGGATTGGATGCGCTCCACCGGACGTGGATTGCGCGAAAGCGAGCCGAGCACGATGGCGAGCGAATTGATAAGCAGGCTCAGTGTCACTGCATTGACGAGCGGATCGGCGCCCGGCCCGCTGAACATCTCCGTTCCGGGAAAAATGAAGCTCAAAACGCCTGCCGCGACATAGGAATAGTCGGGGCCACCGAGGCTCGGCAGAAAGAGAAGATAGGCCCAGACGAGGAAGCCCGAGCTCAGGCCTGCGATCGCGCCGCGCGCATTGGCCCGCCGCCACAACAATCCGCCGAAAAGCGACGGGGCCATCTGCGCGATGGCGGCAAAGGCCAGCAATCCAATGGAGGCCAGACCCGATGTGCTGTCTGCCGCCCGATAGTAGAAATAGCCAAGCAGCAGGACGATGAAGATCGCCGTGCGGCGAATGTTGAGGAGCGTCTTGGCGAAGTCGTCGCTATGGGGCGAGCGGGTCAGCAGTTTCTGTCGCAGGAAAATGGGGATCAAGATATCGTTGGAGACCATGATCGACAGCGCCACCGAAGCGACGATCACCATCGCCGTTGCAGCGGAGAAGCCGCCGATGAAGGTGATCAGCGACACGAGCGGCACGCCGTTAAACAGCGGTAGCTGCAGCACATAGAGGTCGGCATCGCCATTGTTGCCGATCGTCAGAAGACCAGCGACGGCAATCGGCAGCACGAAAATATTGATAGCAATCAAATAGAGCGGCAGCAAAAGACCTGCGGTGCGCAGTTCCTTCGGTGTTCGGTTTTCCACGACCGTGACATGGAATTGCCGCGGCAAGAGGATGATGGCAAAGCCGGAGAGAAGCGTCAGAACGATCCAGCGGCTGATCGGCGTCTGGTAGGAGACCGCTTCCATCACTTGGGCGTTTTCAGAAGCGACGCGCCAAAGCGCCGACGGCCCATCGAAGAGGAAGAAGACGACATAGATGCCTGCGGTGCACATCGCCACCAGCTTGACGACCGACTCCATCGAAATGGCGAGGATCAACCCGTCCTGATGTTCCGTCGCATCCGTATGGCGCGTACCGAACATGATAGCAAAGCCTGCCATCACCACCGTGACGATGAGCGGAAGATCGAGGAAGTGGAGATTGCCGCTGCCAATGCCGTAATCGCGCGGATCGACCATCGTCGCGACCGAACTGGAAACCGCCTTCAATTGCAGCGCGATGTAAGGAATAGCACCCACCAGGGCGATGATCGAAACGATCATGGCAACGGTCGGGTTCTTGCCGTAGCGTGCGGCGATAAAGTCTGCCACAGATGTGAGTTTCTCGGCTTTCGCCAGTTCCACGATGCGCCGGATGATGGGCATTCCCAGCGTGAAAGCGAGGATCGGGCCGGTGTAAATCCCGAGAAATTCAAGCCCACGTTCGGAGGCAAGGCCAACGCCACCGAAATAGGTCCAGGAGGTGCAGTAGATCGCAAGGCTGAGCGCATAGACCACCGGCCGCCCCTTGTGGGGAGCGGTCCTGCTTCGGCTCTTTCGATCGCCGTAACTCGCTACTGCAAAGAGCAACAGAATATAGGCGAAGGCCGAGACGAATATGATCCACCCGGGCAGCAATGCAGTGTCCCCTCCACTCATTCCGTAGAAGCTTATGACACTTCCAGTAAAATGAGAATTGGCGCCGCATTGGCATAAAGTCCAACAGACAAGCACCTGGTCGTACATCAACCGAAGGATGTGTGGAACGAAACACACGGATTGCGCGTCATAACGCATGGTCCACGCAAAAGTGTGGGGCGGTTTTGCGATAACGACATGCGATAAAACAAAGAGCGAAAGCGCATGAGCGAATCTGAAAGATCGCAACAGGCTTTAGGACCTGCACAATAGCAAATGGAGTGCTAGTGCTTACACGTCGGTGGCGTTTCGTCCCGGCAGATTAAGAGGGCTTAAAAGAGGGACATCTTCATGCTCAACGAATTCAAGACATTCATTGCGCGCGGCAACGTCATGGACCTGGCTGTCGGCGTCATCATCGGAGCGGCTTTCAGCAAGATCGTCGATTCGGTCGTTAACGATCTGATCATGCCGATCGTTGGCGCGATTTTCGGTGGTTTCGACTTCTCGAACTATTTCATTCCCCTGAGCTCCAGTGTGACCGCCACATCTTTGGCCGCCGCGCGCGAGCAGGGTGCGGTTATCGCCTACGGTAATTTTATTACCATCGTCATCAACTTCCTCATCCTGGCCTGGATCATCTTCCTTATGGTCAAGGGTGTGAACAAGATCCGCGCGTCGGTCGAGCGTGAGAAGGTGGAAGAGCAGAAGGCGCCAGCCCCGCCGCCGGAAGACGTCAAGTTGCTCACCGAGATTCGCGACCTTCTGAAGACGCGCTAAAATTCGGGCCACGCAAAGATGGGAAGCGGTTTTGCGATAACGACGTACGGTAAACCAAAGCCCTCAAGCGGAGGGAGCGACCCGAAATATCGGGCTGCACTCTAACCTCCACCCATCAGCAAAATCCGTGGTTTCTTCACGGAATATCATGCAAACCGCGCAAGCGATGCGCTAAGAAGGCACTCGAATGGAGTGCCTTCTATGTCGGTTTTGAACAGTCTCAGTGTCCGCTCTCTTGCAGCGCCTGAAAGCGGTATCGTCGAGGTGAAGAAATACGCCCACGCCCGCGAAAATCTTTTGCCATTGTGGGTTGGTGAGGGTGACCTGCCAACGCCGGATTTTATTTCCAAGGCTGCGGCCGACGCATTGAACGCCGGTGAAACCTTCTACACCTGGCAGCGCGGCATCCCTGAGCTTCGCGATGCACTTGGCCGTTACTATCAGCGGCATTTCGGTGCTTCGCTGTCGCCTGAGCACTTCTACGTCACCGGTTCCGGCATGCAGGCCATCGTGCTCGCCGTCCAGGCACTGACGTCGCCCGGCGATGAGATGATCTACCTGACCCCGACATGGCCCAATATTGTCGCTGCCATCGGCATTGCCGGCGCGACGGCCGTGCCCGTTGGGATCGATTTTACCCAGGGCAAATGGAACATCGATATCGGCAAGCTCGAAAGCGCCATTACACCAAAGACCAAGGCGCTCTTTATCAATACGCCTTCCAACCCCACCGGCTGGACGGCAAGCCAGGATAATCTGCGTGACATTCTGGCACTGGCAAGAAAGCACGGTCTCTGGATTGTCGCCGACGAAATCTACGCGCTCTATCACTATGCAGGCGCCCGCGCTCCCTCTTTCCTCGATATCATGGAGCAGGGTGATCGGATCGTTTTCGCCAACTCCTTCTCCAAGAACTGGTCGATGACGGGCTGGCGTGTTGGCTGGCTGGTCGCGCCGCCGGAAATCGGGCAGGTGATCGAAAATCTGATCCAGTATTCGACCTCCGGTGTCGCGCAATTCATGCAGCGTGGTGCGATTGCGGCCCTGGATCACGGTGATGATTTCATAGCGCAGAATTTCGCCCGCGCGGCACGCTCTCGCGACATTCTCTGCGATGCCTTGATTGCTACCAACCGCGTCGAGACCTTGAAGCCGGATGGAGCTCTCTACGCATTTCTAAAGATCGATGGCGTTACGGACACGCGCGCGGCGGCTTTCGATATTGTAGATAAGGTCGGCGTTGGACTGGCGCCAGGCATGGCATTCGGCGCAGGCGGAGAGCTCTTCCTGCGTGCCTGCTTCCTGCGCGATCCAGCACAGATTACCGATGCCGCGGAAAGACTGTCGGACTACATATTGAAAAAGTCGGCGTGATGCAGCCGGCACCGGCGAGAGCATTCCCAGCGGAGGCGTGATCGCTTCGGCGTGGGACAATGCGGCAAAAACGCATTGAACGCCGTCCCGCAGCAGGCGCTTCCGGTCTGAGTTCAATGGACAATACAAAAGAGGCGCATCGTCCCATGCGCCTCTTTTGTCGTCTAAGGATAAATGTTCATGCGGGTGAAACGGTCAGGATTTTAGCGCGCTGCATTCATCGCAGCGGAGTCCACGTTCTTGTAGAAGGTGGCATAGCGCAGGCTATCCGCCAGAAAAGCGGTGTTTTCGTTCGGGTCGTTCGATGGGTTTTGGAAATTGATGTAGTTGATATTGACGCCGGCATGATCCTTGCCGAGCATCAATTGCGCGTAGATCGTGACGCCCTTCGGCTTGATCTCAAGATCGAGCGTGATCGAAGGATAGGTGTCCCAATCGAGCGTGTAATCTCCCCCAATTCCGAAATGAACAGTTCCCGGGTGGAAGTATAGTTCGGCTGCCGAATCCACGAGATCCGACAAGCTTTTGTAATATTCAAACTTTAAAAGAGATATCAGATCAGCAGCGTCAATCAGACGAAGCTCGGCCGCTACGGGACCGATTGCGCGTGCAACTATCTCTTCTCGTTGAGCCGAATATGGGCATTTTTTCATGTCAATCAGTTTACCCGTCTTTTGTTCTGACGTGCGGCGTAAACCTTATGAATGAGTTCCGCCACAGCCTTATAAAATACTGACGGAATGACGCTATCGACCGAGACTTGCGCAAACATGGAGCGGGCGAGTGGCGGATCTTCAAAAATCGGGATGTTGTGCTCTGTGGCAATCTCTCTGATGCGCAGCGCAATCAGATCCTGCCCCTTGGCGACGACGATCGGCGCATCGCTCTCTTCCTTTACATAGCGCAACGCAACTGCAAAGTGGGTTGGGTTGGTGATGATGAGGGTGGCTCTTGGAACGCTGTCCATCATGCGGCGACGGGCGCGATCGCGCGCAATCGAGCGCTGGCGGGCCTTGACGACCGGGTCACCCTGCGACTGCTTGTGTTCGTCCTTGACTTCCTGCTTGGTCATTCTCAGGTTGCTGTACCAGCGATGATTGGTCCAGAAATAGTCGGCGACCGCGAGGATGCCCGTCGAAAACAGAATGACGATCATCATCTTCTTCAACGCTTCGTAGCCGGTCGGAACGATCATCTGCGGATCGGTATTGAGCGCGCTCAGCAGCCTGAAATAATCGCCCTTCAGCACCATCGCCATGATGATGGCGACGATGACGACCTTGAACAGCGATTTCCCGAAATTGATCAGACCGTCGACGCTATAGATGCGCTTGAAGCCTTTGATTGGCGAGATGCGTTCGGCCTTGGGTGTGATTCGGTCGAGAACGAACTGCGGAAGGTTCTGCGCAAAGGACTGGCCCAGACCGAAGATGATGAACATGATCGCCGCTGGTAATAACAGCGCGCTTGCTTCCTTTGTGAGGTGCAGGCCAAGAGACAGCAGATCGCCTGCCGTATTCAGGCGCCATTGTTCGGGACGCTCGATCACATCCTTCAGTGTTTCGCCAAGTCGCCTCACACCGTCCGGTGCGAAAAAAACGAGATAGACGTAAAAAGCCAGTGAAGACGCAAAGAGAGACGCTTCGGTAGAGGCAGGTATGTTACCTTTCTCGACCGCGTCGCGAAGTTTTTTCTCTGATGGTTCTTCTGTTTTACTGTCTTTGTCTTCGTCAGCCAAGGCAAGACCTCCCTAAGGCATGTCACGCTAATCTTCAGCGGTTTTGCGATAACGGAGTGCGTTAAGACAAAGACTTAGACGCCGAGCGCGAACACAAGGATCGCGGGACGCTAAAACTGAAAAAACCCGCCTTTTCCTGGCAGGTCCGCGAAAGAAGGTACAGTCTTGGTGGGCGACCTGCAAGATGGCAGGGGTTGGCTGCAGGTGTTATCAACCGGGAAGGTGCTATGCCGCTGCCGGTTCGCCCTCTGCTGGGGCGGCTTCCTTGAGGACGATCTGGCCGGAATTGGCCATGCGAATGGCTTCCTGTGCCACTGCACGTCGCGCTACGGCCACTTCGCGGGTGTTGATATTCGTGCCGCCCGCAGAAAGATCGGACTCGATCATGCGGCGCTGGCGTGGGCTGATGCTGGACAGCACACATTCCTTGATTTCCGCCGTGGCGCCACGCAGCGCCATGGTGATGACATCGCCGGTAATATCGCTGAGGAGCGTAACACGGCTGCGCTGCGGCATATACAAGAGGTCTTCGAAGAGGAAGATCTTCGGTTTGACCTTGTTTGCCGATTCCCGGCTGAGGGTTTCGAGCGAGCTGAGAAGCGTATCGACCTGGGGCTTCTCCAGCTCGTTCATCAGGTCTGCGACCTTGATGGAGCCGGTTGCGTTGCGTTCTGCCTCGACTTCGGCGATCAGTGCCAAGACGCGCTTTTCGATGATCTGCGCGGCAGTCGGGCTGACTTCCTTCATGTTCACCGTACGGTTCATGATATCCGCCCGCTGTTCGTCGGGGATTGTCAGCAGAACCTTGGCGCCGAAGGAAGATGGCAGCATCGAAAGGATGTAGGCGATCGTCTGAGGATGCTCGCGCATCACATATTTGCCGATGAACTGCGGATCGGAATCCTGCAACTGGTCCCAGATGGAAGTCTCGAAGGCCTGGAAGGTCGCACGACGGCCAAGAAGGCCATCCACTTCTTCAGGGGTGAGGCCTTCTTCGAGGATGGCTTCGATAGCCTTAGCATTGTCCATGAGGCCGGTACCCTCGGTGAAGAGGTCCTCGAACTCGGCGACGATCTGGGCAAGTTCGTCTGGTGGGATGACACGAAGAGTCTGAGCGGAGTTGATGATGGTCTGAAGCTCGGCCTGGGTAAAAAACTTCAACAGTTTTCCAGCGACGCCCTTGCCCATTGCCAGGAGCACGGCGGCAGCCTTTTCAGCCTGAGACAACGGTTTCCCTAAGATCGGGTTACCGAAATCCTCAAAGTCCATCATGGTCTTTCCTCTCCGTCCCCACAGGGATTAGGTCTTCTTAGTACTCAGCACTTCGATCAGCTTCACACCGAAACGTGTATCGTCGTTTTCCAGAACGGTAATTTCGCCGCGTGCAATGCAACGACCGTTCACCATGATCTCAACAGGTTCGCCGATTCGTCGATCGAGCGCAATTGTTGCTCCCTCTTCCAGGCCCATCAGGCCCGATACCAGCATGCGGCTGGTTCCCAAAACGATCTGGACATCAATCGGGATGTCCATGATCAGGTCCAAGTTGTCCGACAGGCCGCTGCCAAGCGGTGCTGCGGAAGGTGGTGTGCCCGCATCAAAGCCAAACGCGTCGAGGTCATCGCCCAGCGGGCTTGCAGCGGCGCCATCAAAGTCGCCGAAGTCCCCGAAGCTGGAGAGCGAACCCTCCGCGTCGCTTTTCAAGACGTCGCGCAGCCCACCGATAGCTTGATCCAGTTCGCCCGTATCATCGAGCGAAGGCATCAGGTCGTCGTCGGTTACAGGGGTCTTTTTCGTAGCCATGCGATAATTATTCCTTTTGAAACTTGCGTCAGCCTGCCTAAAACCTAAGGTAGTATTGAGCGATCTCAACCCATCAGGTGTCTTAGGATTTCGTCATCCGTGGAGACGTTGTTCTTGACCCGAACCGTGTAGCGGTCCCCGGCTCGCCCAAACTCGCAATTATACATCTTTGCTCCGTTTGCGCTTACTTCGACGCAGATATCATCCTGCTTCGCGTCCCGGAAAGGAATAACGTCTCCTTCCACGAGGCGTGAGATGGTCTTCAGTGTCAGTGTCTGAAGTCTGATTTTCGCTTCAAGCGTTACCTGGGAACGCTTGACCTGTTCGGAAATCATCTCCATCCACTCTTCTTGCTTCTTAACGGCCCCGGCCGAAGGCTTCGGCGTGACGATCGTGGTCTTGAGAAGCGTGCGCTGAGGAATAATCAGCGCAAATTCGGAAGCAATCTTGCCGATTGCGATCTTCATCCGGATCAGCATGCCGAATTGGCCGAACATGGCCTCTTCGTAAGCGCTCTTTCCGGTTGCATTGAAGGGCGGCTCGATCGTCACTTCGAAGCCGCCGGAGGCGTTGACCGCCGAGCGCAACACGCCAGCGATTCGGTCGAGGATCAAAGCCGCAAGATCGAGCTCGATCGGCGACAGGGGCCGGACTTCCGGTTCCATGATCGTGTCGGGTGCAGCACCCAGCATGCGTTCCATCAACGCCATGACGAATGCGTTGCCGACACCGATCATGAAATTGTTGCACCAGTTGCGAAGCGAACAATCCGCGACAGCGTAATCCTTGCCGAGCTTCGCAATGAGATCGGTCATCAGGCCGGATTCGCAAGCCTCATAATCAACCTCGATGGTGATGCTGGTTTGACTGTGGAAGACGTCGGGAAGGAAGGTGCCATAGACTTGGCCGATCTCGTTGCCGATCTTGGCGACGGTCTTGCTGTCCCCAAGCCCACCGGTGAGCTTGGCGAGCAGTGAGGGTTCCATTCCAAGGGAAGAGCTATGGTCCGCAGCAATCGCCATATCAAGCCGCCTTCTGGTCGCCGCCAGGGTTCATCATTTCCTGCTCCACGGCGTCGATCGAAGGACGCTCATAGCCGGAAATCGTCTTTCGTCCGTATTCCAGCGCAACCTGGGGAACCGAGCCGTTCATATAGGCGATCAGCGTTTGCTTCACGATGACATACAGTCTGTGTTGCTTCGAGCGGACGATTTTGACCTGGGAGGCGAGCGGGTTACAGATCGAGTAGGAAAGAAGAATGCCAAGCATGGTGCCGACGAGCGCAGCACCGATAAGACCACCGAGAACCGCAGGTGGTTCGTTGATCTTACCCATGGCCTTGATAACACCGAGAACGGCGGCGACGATACCGATCGCCGGGAAGGAGTCGCCCATTGCGGTAATGGCGTTGTAAGGCTTCAGCTTGTCGTAGAGGATCGTTTCGATTTCCTCGTCCATCAGCGCTTCGATTTCATGGCTGCGCGCATTGCCGATGATGATCAGGCGGACATAGTCGCAGATGAAGGATGTCAGTTCCTTGTTCTTCAGGACCGAAGGTGCAGTCTGGAAGATGGAGGATTCCTCCGGATTATCGATATGGGCTTCGATCTCGTTTCGCGATTTGGTGCGCAGGTCGCGCATCAGAGAGTAGAGAACACCGAGCACATCGAGATAGTGACGCTCTTTCGGCACCGCGAACTTGAATGCTTCGCCAAGCGCTTTGCCGGAGTCCTTCACCACTTTCATAGGGTTGGACATGATGAAGCCGCCAAGGCCTGCGCCGCCGATGATCACGAGCTCGAAGGGCTGAATAAGGACGTCCAAGTGTCCGCCCATGGCCATGAAGCCGCCGAGAATACAGCCGAAAGTAATAACCAGTCCAATAACGATATTCATCTGACGCTCACACCTGCAGCCAATTTTTCTCCTGAATGGTTAGGCATCATGCCTTGCGCGAGGCTGGCTTAGGGAGCTTCGCTACTGGCGCCGCACCTTCTTGATGGTCGCGACGGGCATGTTTGCCCGAACCCTGGCATCGTCTGATGCAGCTAGGTCTTAGCAAGGTTGATCGCGGAGAGGCGACCAAAAGTTTCGCGCAAGCAAACCCCTCTAGGTCTTTGAAGCCATGATGCGCCGGGTTTGGGCGCACGTCCTTGGCTGGAAGTCCGAACAGGAGAACGACATGCAATCTGGTATCTATGTTGGTATTTCGTCCCAGATCGCCTTGGAACGTCGCCTCACGACCATCGCGGACAACATTGCCAACATGAATACGGTCGGCTTTCGTGGCACCGAGGTGAAATTTAACCAGGTGATGGCCCAGACGAAGAACGATCTGCGTGCCAACATCGCCTTCGTGACCCAGGGCAACGACTATCTTTCGACGGTCAATGGCGAACTTGAGCGGACTGGAAACCCCTTCGATTTCGCCGTCAAGGGCGATGCATGGTTTGCCATCAACACTCCGTCAGGCCAGGTTCTGACGCGCGATGGCCGCTTTTCCATGTCGACGACTGGCGAATTGATCTCGACCAAGGGCTATCCAGTTCTTGATCCGGGCGGCGCGCCGATCCAGCTCAACCTTGCTGCGGGGGAGCCAACCGTTGGTGCCGATGGTCGCATTAGTCAGAACGGTCGGACGATGGGCCAGATCGGATTGTTCACTGCCGATGCGAAGAAGGGCTTCGTTCGCTATGAGAACAGCGGCGTGATCTTTGCCCAGCCGCCACAGCCGGTGGTGGATGCAGATCGAGCCGGTGTAGTGCAGGGCTATCTCGAATCTTCCAACATCAACGGCGTCTCGCAGATGACGCAGCTTATCCAGGTCAACCGGGCCTTTGAAGGCATTTCGTCGATGATGAAGTCGACGGAGGACAATCTCTCCCAAGCGCTCCGCACGCTGGGTGGCGGTCAGTAATCGGCATGAACCAAGATGGATAGCCAACCGCAGCCTTCGCCGTTTCATAAACTGGATGCCCTGGCCCAGATCGCGGCTGCTCAACTGGTCTCGGGCGCGCCAGTGTCGCGCGGTGGGCGTGTGCGCACCATCGCTGCCGGCCACTATACGGTCAGTGGCCTGTCGGAACATGTTCGGCTTGGCGAGTTCGTCGTCCATAAAAGCGCGACCGGCCTGCACCTGGGTGAAGTGGTGCGTGTCGAGCCGGACCTCATCTATGTCTGCCCCATCGAACCTGGCGAGCCGATCGGCGTCAACGATATCGTGCTGCGAGAGGGCGAATTTCGTGTTCAGCCCGACGATAGCTGGTGCGGCCGGACGATTAATTCATTGTGCAAACCGATCGATGGCAAAGGCCCACTTCTGAAAGGTGCACGGAAACGCTCCGTCATGGCCTTGCCCCCACCATCCATGAGCCGAAGCCGCGTCATTACCGGCTTTAGGACAGGGGTGAAGGCCATCGACATTTTTACACCCCTGTGTCTGGGTCAGCGTCTCGGTGTCTTTGCCGGGTCGGGTGTCGGTAAATCCACCTTGCTATCCATGCTCGCCAAGGCGGATGCCTTCGACAAGGTGGTCATCGCGCTGGTGGGCGAACGCGGTCGCGAAGTTCGCGAATTCATCGAAGACACGCTCGGCGACAATATGAGGAAGTCGATTGCCGTTGTCGCGACAAGCGATGAAAGCCCGATGTTGCGAAAGATGGCGCCGCTGGTCGCAATGACCATTGCCGAACACTTCCGCGACAAAGGCGAAAATGTTCTCTTCATCGCAGACAGCATCACCCGCTTTGCCCATGCGATCCGCGAAGTGGCGATTGCCGCCGGCGAGCCGCCAATCGCGCGCGGATATCCGGCTTCGGTCTTTACGGAACTTCCAAAGCTTCTGGAGCGCGCCGGGCCGGGCAAGGAGGGGACGGGTACCGTCACCGCCATCATCTCGATCCTTGTCGATGGTGACAATCACAACGATCCGATCGCGGACTCCACACGCGGCATTCTTGACGGCCACATCGTGCTCGATCGATCGCTCGCCGATGAAGGCCGTTATCCTCCGATCAATCCGCTGGCATCCATCTCGCGTCTCTCCCACAAGGCTTGGACACCCGATCAGCAGAAGCTGGTCTCGCGGTTGAAATCACTCATTCACAATTTCGAGGAAACGAAGGATCTGCGCCTGATCGGTGGTTATCGGCCGGGCGTCGATGCCGAGCTCGACATGGCGGTGAAGCAGGTGCCCTTTGTTTACGAAGTTCTCAAGCAGTCGCCGGGCGATCCGACGGTAATCGATGCCTACGCAGAACTGGCAAATGCACTGCGAAATGCGCCCGTAAACAACCAGTCTGCGACTGCACAGCGACGGGGACCATGACCATGAAGTTCAAAAAGCGCAACAAGACCGTCACGACGGCCGATGCCGCCAGGCAATTTGATCGTTGGCTGACAGGCGGCCTGATCGGGGTGGCCGCAGCGGCAGCGGCGCTGCCTTGGTATGTCTTCCTCAACCCGGAGAAGTTCGGCATGAGCGGTCGCGGTTGGGAGGCTTTGATGAATGTCCCGCAACGCGGCGGTGGTGGTGGGGATGCGGTTATGCCGCATGATGATAATTCCGCCGCTGCCAGCCAGTCCAAGGATGCCATCGTCGACAACGTCATAACCGCGACGGTCCCTGCCAACGACAAGAATGTCAACTCAGACGGTCCAATGCCCCAACAGCCCTTCCCGGGTGGCGCAAACTTCAAGCTGCTGCATGTCTCAAACGGACGGGCACTGATCGAGGACAAGTCCGGCATGTTCCTGGTTCAGATCGGGTCGGTCCTGCCGGACGAAAGCAAGCTTCTCTCCATGACCAAGGTGGACGGACGGTGGAAGATCGTGACCTCGGCCGGCGAGCTCTACTCGGAGTAAATCCGCGGTGTGATGTCACGCGAGGCCTGATCCAGTCCAGTTGAACTCAGTCCATCATCATGCCTTTAAGAAGAGCAAGCCCCGTTGCTCGACGCCAGACACGAAAATGGCCGCTTCTTTCGAAGCGGCCATTTTCGTGTCTGGAACCTATCCATTTAACAAGGAAACGATCGAGGCATTACCGTTCGAGAAAGGGGCCGTCGCGCTTCGGGAGTGCCGGAACATCGAAATGATCCGGTTCGGCTCCCTGCTTGGCGCGCTCGACCATCATCTCATAGGCAGTTTCGAGGTGACGGCAGAAGCGCTCGGCATCGAAGAGCGGTGTGACGAAGCGGTTCGCGTCGATGCGGTCGCGGACGTCTTTCAGGCGATCCGGATTTTGCGCGTAGAACACGGCCTGCCGCACATAGTCTTTGTCGTCTTCCGCCACGAGTTCCGGCGTGCCGATAGCGTTCAGCAGGCTCTCGCTGACGCGGGAAGCGAAATTCGTTCCCTTGACGGTAAGCACCGGCAGTCCTGCCCAAAGCTGCTCGGATGTCGTCGTATGGCCGTTGACCGGGAAGGTGTCGAGACCGAGATCCGCTGCGGTGATGCGGTTGAGGTGAAGTTCGTAATCGAGCTTGCCTGTGATGAAGACACGCCGCGAGTGAATGCCTTTGGCGTTGAATTTCTTAAGGATGTTGGCCGAGCTGTAGGGGCTGCTCTGCATGATCCAGATCACGCTGTTTGGCGTCTTTTTCAAGATCTCGCACCACATGTCCATGACCTTCGGTGTGATCTTGCGGTTGGCATTGAAGGACGCGAAAACGAACGCGTCCTCAGGCAGACCGACTTGCGCGCGGGTGACTTTTTGCGCGAGTGGGCGGTTGACTGAGTCGTTCGGCTGGTAGCATTCCGGCAATCGAACGAACTTTTCATAGTAAAAGGGCTTAGAACTGTCCTGGAGGACGTAGGGGTCTCCGATCGCATAATCGAGATCGACATTGACCGTCGAGCCGGGAAAGCCGATCCAGGCGACCTGGAGAGGAGCTGCGCCGAGGTTTAGGATGGATGTACGGTTGTTGGCAGTATGACCCTTCAGATCGACCAATATGTCAATATTGCGCGCCCTGATTTCATCGCAGGCCTCCTCGTCACTCATGTCGTAGATCGTGACAACATCACCCCATTGGCTGCGATCGGCCTCGTTCATCTGAAGATGAACGGGATCGGTATGGCAGAATAGGATGATTTCGAAACGGTCACGGTCGTGTAACTCCAGTACGCGGCGGATCAGTTTCATGGTCGCGTGTATATCAAAGAAGTCCGACGACATGTATCCGATCCGGATCTTGTCACCCCACATATGTGGCAGGGCTCGCCGCCGCGCTGTCATTTCAGGTGTGAAGAACGGCGTATTACTGCGCGCGAGTTGGTTGAGGTGCTCGTCGCCCGTCCAGTGGAGGTTGAAGAACGTTCCGTCATCGGCGACGAAAGACGTATCGCCCGATGCGATTGCTGCATCGATAATGGGTTGGTGGATCTCTATATTGTCGAACCTGCTGTTTTCCCGGCTGAAGACGAGAAACATCAGACGCACTGCATTTTCGCGCGGCAGTCTCGAGAGCAGCACGCGCGCCGTTTCGAGGTCGCTCGGATCGAAGACATCCCATGTGGTGATCGCTATGCGTGCGCCCAACAGGATGTGATCGATATTATCGCTCTTCATCAGGATGTTTTTCAACGTCCGGGCAATGCGGTTCTCGCCACGCTCGAGCAGCAGCTTTCCGACGATGAAAGCGATATCGGGATGCTTGTGAAAGCGGTTGATGAGCTTGTTGGAGAGCGCGAGTGCCTTGTCGTTCTGCTTGCACTCGTAGAAAAGCTTGATGCTGTTCACCAGATGCGCTTCCGCGTCCATTCCGCCCTGCTGATAAGCAAGCTCATATGCAGTAGCGGCTTGGTCGGCTAGGCCGACCTGCCGCAGCGTTCTTGCAAGCAGCGCGTAGGTTCGCGCATCTTTCTTGGCATCGATTAACTCGTTCAACGCGGCCAGTGCTTCGGTGTATCTGCCTGCCTTGAAGTGTTTCGAGGCTACCGAGTAGCTGATTTCATTTAACATCGACCTGTCGCATCCTTTTGCTCGCCATATCCCCGTGTGGTCACGTCGGCTGGGGCTATAGAAAATTCGTCCGAGCCTATCGGATGAACCTTGCTCGAAGCGGGATGTTTCAGCTCTTTGTTCAGTCCCTCCGGGTGTTAACCGAATGTTAACTTTAAGCTCGGGAACGATGGATTCGACCGGTCAAATTAAGAAGTTGGAAATGCTTGGCAGGCATTTTCATCCTCACGTGACGGGTTTGGTTTCCCTACAAGAACGGAACCGAGTGGCATGAAGCCGAACCGTTTACGCCGGTGAAATACGGCATGTCCCTCCCAAAGTATCTCGTAAAAAAGGGGCAATCATGTCTAGCATCAACTTCAATTCCAGCGCCACAACCGCTCTTCAGAACCTGCGTAACGTCAACGGCAACCTGGCAAAGTCGCAAAACATTATCTCTTCGGGCCTCAAGGTATCCAAGGCGTCGGACAACGCGGCATACTGGTCGATCGCCACGACCATGAAGTCTGACAACAAGGCTCTGAGCGCTGCAACCGACTCTCTCGGCATCGGTGCCGCCAAGGTCGACACGGCCTATGCCGCGATGGACAGCGCCAAGGACGTCGTCAACGAGATCAAGGCCAAGCTCTCGACCGCAAGCGAAAGCTCTGTCGACAAGGATCAGGTCCAGCTCGAAATCGGTAAGTTGCAGCAGCAGCTCTCTGCAATCGGTCAGGCCGCGTCCTTCAACGGCGAAAACTGGGTTGTCAAAGCTGCCGCTTCTTCCACGACCGTTGTCGACGGCTTCATTCGAAAGAGTGACGGTACGGTCAAGGTCACGACGGCAACCTTCGAAGCCGGCAGCTACGCTATCTTTTCGTCGGTCACCGGCGCTGGCGTCGGCACGGGCGGCGTTCTGGGCTCAGTTATGTCGATCAAGCTCACTTCCACGACGACCCAGGGTAAAATCGATACCTACCTGACGACCGTTGAAACGGCTCTGAAGAAGCTGACGAAGGGTGCAGCAGCACTCGGCGCGCTCTCCAAGCGCATCGATCTTCAAGATCAGTTCGCAAGCAAGATCTCCGACGCGCAGAAGGCCGGTATCAGCCGTCTGGTAGACGCGAACATGGAAGAAGAGTCTGCCAGGCTGTCGGCATTGCAGACGCAGCAGCAGTTGGCTGTTCAGTCTCTCTCGATTGCTAACTCCAGCTCGCAGAGCATCCTGTCGCTCTTCCGTTAAGGCTATTCCTAAAAGAAGTACTAAGAGGCCGGATCTTTTGATCTGGCCTTTTTGTTTTTTGTTAATATTAATTAAAAAAGTATTGTTAATTTTTTTTATAATTTTAGCTTATTCTAAGCTCGTATTATTGTTTGTTTAACCTTAATGGATTTAACTGAGTTTATCAAAGCGGCGGCTGAAAAGTTAAATAATACTTTCGGCGGGCATGAGGCCATATGCCGCTTTCCGATAAAAGCGGAATGTCCCTTTTAATTGTTTATACGCCTAGGGGCAGTTTTACTATGTCAAGCATTCTGACCAACACATCTGCAATGGCTGCGCTGCAGTCTCTTCGCAGCGTTAACAGCAACCTTTCGACCACCCAGGCCGCGGTTTCGAGCGGTCTCAAGGTCGGCAAAGCCGCAGACAACGTGGCTTACTGGTCTATCTCTACGACCATGAAGTCCGACAACAAGGCCCTCACGGCTGCTAGCGACGCTCTCGGCGTCGGTGCCGCCAAGGTCGACACGGCCTATGCCGCGATGGACAGCGCCAAGGACGTCGTCAACGAGATCAAGGCCAAGCTCTCAACGGCAAGCGAGACCTCCGTAGACAAGACTCAAGTACAGCTCGAAATCAGTAAGCTGCAGCAGCAGCTTTCCGCAATCGGTCAGGCCGCGTCGTTCAACGGCGAAAACTGGGTTGTCAAAGCCGCCGCTTCTTCCACGACCGTTGTCGACGGCTTCATTCGAAAGAGTGACGGTACGGTCAAGGTCACGACGGCAACCTTCGAAGCCGGCAGCTATGCGATGTTTGCGTCGGTCACCGGCGCTGGCGTCGGCACGGGCGGCGTTCTGGGCTCGGTGATGTCGATCAAGCTCACCTCCACAACGACCCAGGGTGCGATCGATGGCTACCTGACGACCGTTGAAACGGCTCTGAAGAAGCTGACGAAGGGTGCAGCCGCTGTTGGCGCGCTTTCCAAGCGTATTGAATTGCAGGACGCGTTCTCCAAGAAGCTGAGCGACGCCCAGAAGTCGGGCATCAGCCGCTTGGTTGACGCGAACATGGAAGAAGAATCTGCTAAGTTGTCGGCATTGCAGACGCAGCAGCAGTTGGCTGTTCAGTCTCTCTCGATTGCCAACTCCAGCTCGCAGCAGCTCCTTTCGCTTTTCCGCGGTTAACAGCGTAATCGCACCCTTTAAGCCGCGCCTGAGGTCAGGCTTAGACCACCGACAAACCCGTCGATTTTTCGGCGGGTTTTTCTGTTTCGGGATGGTGAAGTTTGTTGATGCTGAAGGGTAGACACGATGAGGCTGATGTCCTCGTCCCCAGGCGGGTCTGGGTGCTTTCGTCACCGCCATTGCGATCTTCTTGATGTTTTCTGCAGCCGCGGCGAGCAGACACTGCCATCTGACCTTTGTCAGGCCGCGGAAGCGGGCATAGCAGTGCCAGTGCAAGCTGTTTGGCATCGGCAAAGGATCGCTCTACCGTTTCCTTGCGCCGCTTGTAGAAAGCTTTGCCCCGTGCCGTCTTTCGGTGAGCGTACGTACGCCCGCCCGCATCGGCCCATACATGGGGCGGCTTTGTGATAGCGTCGAGGCATCGAAGACAGGGGCAGTCAGCTTCATGCGCAGGAACCAGCGATAAGCGACGTTCACCTCGATCTCACGTACCAACTGCCGCTCCGAGCGCGCACCGAACAGTTAGCCGATAAACAGCGCCTTGAACATCAAGGTCGGGTCGAGTGGCGGACGACCACTGTCGGCGCAGTAGCGGCTCGCAACACAATCATGAATGAAGGAGAAGTCGATCACCGCGTTGATCTTGCGAAGCAGGTGATCTTTCGGGACCAAGCTATCGAGCGTCACTATCTCGAGAGTTGTCTGTTCAGGAGCAGGTTTCTTAATACGTCCCAACGAATCGTAAACCCCCAGCTCACGCTAGGGGTTTGTCGGCAGTCAGACGGCCGCATCGTGCGGCTTCTTTCATTTGTGGAAAATAAAAAATTAGATATTACAATAACTTATGAGAATTTATATTTCCCTCTCGATTAACCTGTTATTCATGTAGGTAAAAACTTTCCTGCACTTAAATCTTTGTTAACCATAACATTGTCTTATTCGCTCATCGAAACGGCGCGCCGAACCATAAGGTCGGTAAGCATGAAGCTGCCCGCCGCGTTTCCCGGTATGACCGGAATGTCCCTTCTTATACTTAGGCCAAAGGGGCTAATGAGATGACCAGTATTTTGACCAACACCTCTGCAATGTCCGCATTGCAGTCACTCCGCAACGTCAACAACAGCCTTTCGAGCACCCAAGAGCGTGTGTCGTCAGGCTATCGCGTTGCAAAGGCATCAGACAACGTTGCCTATTGGTCGATCTCCACGACCATGCGGTCCGACAACAAAGCCCTCAACGCTGCTGCCGATGCTCTGGGCGTTGGTGCAGCGAAGGTAGACACGGCTTACGCTGCGATGGACAGCGCCAAGGATGTTGTCAATGAAATTAAGGCCAAGCTGTCGACGGCGAGTGAAAGCTCAGTAGACAAGACGCAGGTTCAGCTGGAAATCACCAAGCTGCAGCAACAGCTGTCGTCGATCGCTCAGTCCGCATCCTTCAACGGTGAAAACTGGGTCGTCAAGGCCGCCGGTTCCAGCTCGTCTGTCGTTGACGGCTTCATCCGCAACAGCGACGGCACCGTCAAGATCACCACTGCGACCTACGAAGCCGGCAGCTATGCGATGTTCTCGGCAATCGCCACTGCAACGGGCATCGGTACCGGTGGCATTCTCGGATCTGTGATGAAGATCAAGCTCACATCGACGACGAGCCAAACCAACATCGACTCTTATCTGAATACCGTTGAAACCGCACTGAAGAAAATGGTGAAGGGTGCTGCCGCCGTCGGCGCTCTGAAGACCCGCATCGACATGCAGGACAGCTTCTCCAAGAAGCTCAGCGATGCCCAGAAATCCGGTATCAGCCGCTTGGTAGATGCCAACATGGAAGAAGAATCCGCGAAGCTTTCTGCGCTGCAGACGCAGCAACAGTTGGCCGTCCAGTCTCTCTCCATCGCAAATTCCGGCTCGCAGCAGCTGCTCTCGCTCTTCCGCCAGTAGGACTTGGAGAGATCATAAAGCAAAGGGCCGCGTTTTTCCAAAGACGCGGCTTTCTTCATTAAGGCGCCCTTCGATCCATTGAGCGATCTCCAGCCTCACGCAAGCTTGACCATGGTTTCTTCGTGTATTTCGTGTCGCGGTGATTCGCAGAGTTTGATGAACGCGGTGTCCGGCTTTTCAGCCTCTTCATGAAGAGAGGCGCATTCGCCAGAAATGGCATGTACTCCACTCTTCTTGAGACGAATGGCATGACCAAGATTCTTTCCTCGAGCTATGTGCAGAGCGCACTACAGACGCTTCTCTTCAGCGCGGACAATCTGCAAAAAACGCAGCTGCGGGCAAGCTCCGGTCTCAAAGTCGCGGAAGCCGCAGACAATGCCGGATATTGGTCGACCTCTCAGAAGCTGAAATCCGAGGGTAAGGTTTTGACCAGCGTCGGAGACGCGCTGACTCTAGGTGCGGCGAAAGTAGACACGACCTATGAAAGCGTATCGTCAATGATTGAGCTTCTCGACAAGATAAAAACGCAGCTGACGACTGCCAAAGAGCCCAGCGCCGATCGCGATTCGATCAACGCATCCCTTTCATCGCTCAAAAGCAATCTCGAGTCGGTTGCCAAGTCGGCAAGCTTTTCGGGAGACAACTGGCTCTACAACAACAATGAGCAGCTGGTAGAAAGCAAATCCATCCCTTATTCCTATAAAAAAGGAGCGGATGGAGCTATTACACTGCAGTATCTCACCATCAAAACTTCGGAGACGACGTTGGTCGATTCGAGCGACCCCCGGCGTGGTGTACTCACAAGTGCTGTCGACGCGGCCCAGCTGAATCCCCAAGGGACAGCGACCCCAAGAGATTATTACCTTTTGCATATTGATGGGACGACGGCCCCTGCAGGCACTGAGATCAAGGTCTCGGCCGATACCACGCAAGAGCAGCTCGACGACATGATCTCTGTAGTCAGTGACCTATCTCGGAAAGTGCAGGGACTGGGAAGCTCGCTCGGCACGATGTCCAGCCGTATCAATCAGCAAACCTCCTTCGTCAAGGGCATGGGAGATTCTCTCGACCTAAGCGTCAGCCGCCTCATTGATGCTGACATGACCGAGGAGTCCACAAAGCTTGCCGCATACAAATCTCAACGAGAGCTAGCGGTGGAAATGGTTTCCATGGCCAATAGCTTCCGCAGGAGTCTCAACGATCTCTTCGGCTAACGGCGGATAGGTTCATCCTCGCACAAGTTTGGCTCTTTACTCTCCGTTTTTGAAAAGCTGCCCTCTCCAGTTCTCCCGCAGGACAGACGATGCAGCTGCGAACACCTTGCGCGAATAAACGCGGTAAGGCTTCCCGGATTGAAAAGACAGATGTCATGTCTGTCGCCAGGTGCGTCGATGAGTGCAGCGCTGACAAAATACTTGAAGGATTTCAGCCAGTTCGTACCGGTTGAAGAACCCGTGGCGATCGATCTCGAAATGCCGGCGGTGACCTTCGAGAATGAATGGGCGTCAGCTCCCGAGCCTTTGCTCGATTTCGAAGAGGAGAAGCGGAAGGCGTTCGAGGATGGTGAGCAATCCGCAAGACAGAGCCTCCAGGAGAACCACCAGGCCGAACTCGACGCCTTGAAGCTGCGCCATGAGGAGGAGCTGGAGGCCCAACGTGTCCGGTTTGAGGAAGAAATCGCCGGTCACCTCGCGACTTCGGTCATCACCATGAAGCAGGTGATGAATGAGCACGTCGAGGCTGCTTGTCTCAAGGTTCTCAGCCAGTTTGTCGAACAGGAGCTCGCACAGAAGACGGCGGCCGAACTTTCGGCGCAGATCCGTCGAGAGATACAGGATGGCTATGCTGGCACGGTCAAGATCAGCGGGCCGGAGGAACTCCTTTCCAAGATGCGTAGGGAACTGGAGGGTGTTGATCACCCCATCGACTACGAGATGTCGGACGACATCGATATTCAGGTTCACATGGATAATTCAATTTTAATGACGAGATTGTCGGAGTTCTTCCAAGGCTTGAGGGGCTTGTCTGATGAGTGAGAGCGAAAATCACCATCACGGCAAGAATGAAATCATCATCGTCAAGCGGCACAAGGGTGGGCATGACGGTGCGCATGGTGGTGCCTGGAAGATTGCCTTTGCCGACTTCATGACTGCGATGATGGCCTTCTTCCTCGTCATGTGGCTCGTCAACGCGTCCAACGAAAAGACGACAGCCTCGGTCGCCAGCTATTTCAACCCGATCAAGTTGACGGACGAACAGCCAGCCGAACGTGGATTGAAGCAGCCTGCCAAGAAAGAGCAAGGGGAAGAGACCAGCGCGAAATCCGAAACCAAGACGACCAAGTCGACGGAGGGCAGCGCTGCCGCAAGCGGCGAGGACTCGACCACGACATCCGGTCAGAATGTCAATTTCTCCGAAGCCGCCTTCTTCCAAAATCCCTATGCGGTTCTCGCAGAGATTGCCCAGGAGGTCGGGCAGCAGGCCAATGTCAGCGCCAAGGGTGAGGGTGGCGCAAGCGAGTCCGGCCCCTCGACCGGCGCATCCGGTGGCGAAGCTTACCGCGATCCCTTCGATCCGGATTTCTGGAGCAAGCAGATCGACCCCGCTCAGCAGAACCCTTCTGTTGTGGTCCAGGACACAAAGCTTCCGGAAAAGGAGCAGAAACCTGAAAGCGTGAAGCAAACGCCACCCAAGGAGGATGTTGCGGGCATTATCGGCGACCCGAACGATCTCGGAACGCCCCCCGACCCCAAAGCGGCCAAGGTTGAGCAGGTTGCGGCGGACGATCTGGATGCGGAAGCGGAGAAGCCAACCGAAGTCGCAGTGGCTATTCCGGTCCCCAGTCCAAAGCCCAATCAGGTTTCCGGCAAACAATCGGCAAAACAGGATGCGCAGACGAAGCAGGACGCTGACAGCGAACCCGCCACGCCCGTCAAGGTATCGCAGACGAGTGAAAAGGCCGCTGACGCGTTGCGCGCGGAGATCTCGCAGGAGGTCTCCGGCGTGGCCGGCAAGCTTGCCGAGGGCATCGTTGTGACCCCTGCCGAAGGCGGCACGCTGATTACCATCTCGGAAAAGGCGAGCAGTGCGATGTTCAGCGTGGGCTCTGCCGTCCCCCAGCGCGATCTGGTCCTGGCAATGGGAAAGATCGGCGAGGTTCTCAGCAAGCAAAAGGGTGCTGTCGTCATTCGTGGCCATACCGATGGCAGAGCCTATAATAGCGGCGGCAAGGATAACTGGACGCTGTCGATGGATCGCGCCCATGCGGCCTATTACATGCTGGTGCGCGGCGGACTGGATGAAGGGCGGATCAAACAGCTCTCCGGTTTTGCCGACCGTCGCTTGCAAAGCACGGATGACCCGATGAACGGCGCGAACCGCCGTATCGAGATATTGCTCGAGGACGGTTGAGGCCAGCGGATGATGAGAGCCACTCATATTGCTGGATTGTTGATGGGGGTATCCTGGCTTCTGGTGGCTGGCCAGAGCCAGGCCCAGAGCGACCTGCCGCCCGCCAAGATCTTGCGGTCGCTGCAGTTCGTGCAGGATTCGGTTGTCATGGGCGACCATTCCGCGCGCGACATGCAAAAATTTCTGCTGGGTACTTTCGACACCACGTTACGGACGTCGGACATGTCGGTGTTCTCCGATGCGAAGAATGCCGATGCGGCGCTGATCTACATCATGAGCGGCGGCAATCCCGCGACGCTCAACTACCTCGTGGCCAAGGACGTGCAGGGATACTTCGATTCCCGTGTGGTCAATGTCTTGCAAAAATATCTGAGCGGCCGTGGCGGTCTGGTGGATAAGGTCGTTTCCGATCTGATCCCGGAATATCGTAACAACCGCCTGGGCCCTTACCTCATGCTGATTGCGGGCAACATCGCCTATACGAGAGATGCGGCTGCAGCACTGCCATTCTTCGATGATGCTCGGTTGAGTGCACCGGGGACGATTATCGAGGAGGCGGCGCTGCGCCGTTCCATCATGGCGACGATGCAGTTGAAGCAGCCTCAAAAGGGAATGCTCTACGCCCGAAAATACGCAGTCCGGTTTCTGCATTCACCCTATGCATCGCAGTTTGCCGATCTCTTTGTCAGCCTTGCCGTCGATAGCTTTGGCCCCGTGACGACGAAGGACATTGGTGAGATCGCCGAGCTGATGGATCCGGAGAGGGCTCAGGAAATCTATCTGCGCATCGCCCGACAGGCATCCTTGCAAGGTAAGACCGAGCTTGCCCAGTTCGCGGCGGAGAAAGCCAACAGAATAGCAGAGGACACGGGTGACACGACCCGCGAGCCTCTCTCCAAGCTCTATTCGGGACTGACCGACATATCGGGACAGGATGTTCTTGGCGCACAGAAAAAGCTAGCCAGCATACCGGAAGCGGAGCTGTCGCCGCGCGATCTGGCGCTGCGTGATGCGGCGAATACCATTGCGAAGCAGATCATGCAGCCGGCCGCGCCGCCTGCTTCGAGTGGCAGCAGCCACGCGGCTGGAGGTGTTGACGACGCTCCAGCACATGCTGGTCAGACCGAGGAGGCTGCATCCCATGCAGCCGATGCCGCACCATTGAAGACATTTTTCGATAAGAACCGCGCTCGATTGAACGAGATCGACTCCATGCTGAAGCAGGAAGGGGGATAACATGAACGTCCTGAGCAACTTGGTGCCGAGCCATACCGAGGCCGTAAAGGTTACAAACAGTCGGGACCGTGGCGGATCGTCCAAGCAAGGCGCATCCGGCTTCTCCGACGCGCTCGGCGCCGCGGGCGATCGCAACGGCCGGCAACCTGCGCCAGCAAACAATGCCAACGCCAGGTCCAAGGCGCAAGATAGCGATAGAGCCCAGAGCACATCGTCAAGCACTGTGTCGACCGACACCAAGCAAACCTTACGCGACCGGCCTGCGAGTAAGCCTCAGGATGATGCGCCAACCCGTGCCGCAAACGCTGACGGTAAGCAACCAGCCGCTAAGGACGATGTCACCGATGAAGCGTCGGAAAGCAAACCTTCGCTTCTTTTGAAGCTTGTCGACCCGAGCCTGAGCGTTCAGACCGCGCCGGTGACGCCTGCGGCGCAGGAAGCGCCGGCGGTGGTCGAAGAGCCTGCAGCTTCGCTCGCAGATCTGGTGAAATTCATCGAGACGCTGACCAAGGCGACAAACACGACCGAAGGGCCGGTTGAGGGCGATAAAGGCGATAAGTCTGCAGACGAGACTGATGTGACCGACGTTCCGAGCACGAGTGCCGACCTTATGTCGCTTCTCGCCGCCACGACCATGCCGAAAGAGCAGCCGGTAACGCCAGCGCACGCCGATGCAAAGGCAAAGCCGACCGATGGCGCAACTCTGCTTCCTGTGGGTCCATCATCAGGTGACGATCAGGCCTTGCCCGCGACAGTGGTAAGGCTCGCCAAGGCGGATGCTCCGGCGATCGATCTTCACATTGCATCGCATGAGGATGGATCGTTGAAGGTCGATGCATCGCTGTCGTCGGCTCCAAACGTTGACGTGGTGCAGGTACTCGATAGCAGACGTTATCTCGCTCTTGCTCCAACTTCAAACGCCGCCAACGTCACAGCGTCGATGGCATCCGACCCGGAATGGGCAACGGCAATGGCGGCCAAGACCAGTGGAGCGCCTCTGGTGACCACCACTGGGCAGGTCGTTCACACGCTGAAGATCCAGATGAGCCCTGTCGAACTCGGTCATGTGACGGCCGCCATGAAGCTGGTGGGTGATGAGCTGAGTGTCCACCTGACCGCCCATACGCTGAAAGGCTATGCGGAACTGCAGAAAGACAGTTCCGCCATCCTGGATGCTTTGAAGTCGCAAGGCTTCAGCGTGGATCAGGTAACAGTCTCGCTTTCTTCCGCATCCGACCGTCAGGACAACACAAGCAACAACCGCCAGCCGAACGATCTGAACCAGCAAGGTGCGCAGCAGGGCGGCCAGCGTGGCAACGAGGATCGATCGCAGGAGCAGTTCTATCGGCAGACGCGCCCCAACGCGCCCGAAGAGGTCAATGGCAATGATATTTCGGCTCAGCCTGAAACACTTCCTCGCGATACCAGCGCTCGTCCTGACCACGTCTACCTGTGAGGCCTCCCAGCCCGTAGCTGCGGTGGAGTGTGAGCAGCAGATCCATGATGCCGCAGGCCAATATAACATTCCGGAAGGAATATTATATTCGGTGGGTCTGACGGAAACCGGACGCAAGGGTTCGCTCAGCCCCTACGCGATCAACATCGAAGGCAAGGCTTTTTTTCCTGAAAGCAGGATGGAAGCCTATCGTCTGGTGGAGGAGGCGCGGGCACGTGGTGCGAAGCTGATCGATGTCGGATGCATGCAGATCAACGTCTATTTTCACGGCGCGGAGTTCAGATCGATCGGCGAAATGTTCGAGCCTGCGAAGAATGTGGCCTATGCTGCGCGCTTCCTAAAGCAGCTCCACGATCGGCATGAGACCTGGACGATGGCTGTCGCAAGATACCATGCCGGCCCCAATAATGACCCCGCGCAACAGCGCTATGTCTGCCGTGTCATCAGCAATCTGGTCGCAACAGGCTATGGTCAGTGGACCGTCAACGCCCGCAAATTTTGCCAGGCTTAACCAATCTTAAGTTGTATCCATCGACTCCGTTTTTGCCCATTTTTGAAATACGGCAAGAATGGGCCAAATTCATTGAGTCAATCCCCCTATTATCTTCCACATGTTTATCCCAGGAAAAAATATCCCATTTTTGGTTAACGCATACTAGATATAGTCCAAATCGGCACAATATGGTTAATCAACTATTAATAATTACCTGTATTTTCCTGTAATTGTTAGAGATTCCCCCGATTCGTACACCCTAGGACGTAGGTGAGCTACACTGATTCGGAGGCGGACGAATGATCGTGGTAGTTGATGAGCGCAAGCTCGTTAAAGAAGGGTATACAGCCCTGTTTGGACGAGAGGGGATACCCTCAACTGGATTTGATCCAGCAGAATTTGGCGAATGGGTGAACACCGCAGCGGATTCAGACATCGCTGCGATTGAAGCATTTTTAATCGGTCAGGCTGATACAACGCATGAACTGCCAAGAACGATCCGTGATCGTTCGCAGGCCCCTGTCATTGCGGTCAGCGATCAACATTCCCTCGATGCAACACTGGCATTGTTCGATTGTGGCGTCGACGATGTCGTGCGCAAGCCTGTACATCCCCGTGAGATCTTGGCACGAGCGGCAGCCATTCGCCGCAGGCTTAACGTCATCACGCAGTTTATCGATGTCGGACCAATCCGGGTTTTCTCCGATGGTCGTGATCCGGAAGTGAATGGCGAAGTGTTCCCGCTTCCGCGTCGTGAGCGGCGCATTCTGGAATATTTAATCGCCAACCGCGGTCGCCGCGTTTCCAAGGCGCAGATCTTCAACGCGATCTACGGCATCTTCGATGAGGAAGTCGAAGAGAACGTGGTCGAAAGCCACATCAGCAAGCTTCGCAAAAAGCTTCGCAGGAAGCTTGGCTTCGATCCAATCGACTCGAAGCGGTTCCTCGGTTACTGCATCGACTGGTCCTGAACGTCATCGCGGGTTCGAGAAGCCCGCGATATTTGTTTATTCATTTCAGCACCCTCATTCCTAAAGACCGGCCCGAGTGCCGGTCTTTTTCGTTTCTGGACGTCTCCACTCCTCGATGGCTTTGGCGCTGAAAATTTCCATGGTGGAGAAAACAGACAGCCTCACGCAAGGCCCGCATCCTAACGTCATCAGGAACAGGAATAGAGGATTCGACATGAGCCTTTTTGGAACGATGAAAACTGCTGTATCCGGCATGGGCGCCCAGGCCAACAAGCTCGGGACCGTCGGTGACAACATCGCCAATGCCAGCACCACTGGCTACAAGAGTGCATCGACATCCTTTTCCACCCTCGTGCTCGGCGCAAACGGCGGCACCTATAATTCCGGCGGCGTGATGACGAAGGTTAACTACTCCATCACCCAGAACGGACCTTTACAGTCTACGCAATCTCCGACCGATATTGCCATCCAGGGCGATGGCTTCTTCGTGGTAAAGGACCCGAGCGGTAACGTTTTCCTGACTCGCGCAGGCCAGTTTGTGCCCGACGATGACGGCTTCCTCGTCAATGCCTCCGGCTTCAAGCTCTTGGGCTACAAGTATGATGGCACCACGCCAACCACCGTGATTAACAGCTATGACGGTCTCGTGCCCGTCAATGCATCGGCCGACGGCATGCAGGCAACTGTATCGACGCTCGGTTCGTTAACGGGCAACTTGTCTTCTTCCGCGCCGATCGTGGCTGCTGGCAACCGCCCCCGCGCGAACAACAGCACGGTTGTCGTCGATCAGGTCAGCACGTTAAAGACGTCCGTCACCGGCTACGATCCGCTTGGCAACTCGGTCAAGTACGATTTCTACTTCACGAAGACTGCAGCCAACGAGTGGGAAGTCTCCGTGTACGACGCCAAGTTCGCGTCCTCCACGGGTGGGTTCCCGTATACCCGGGCTGCATTGCTGAACGAAACATTGACATACGATGCTGGAAAACTGCAGAACAATCCGCCCACTATCACGGTCGACGATCTCACTAATGGCATGGACGTGAAATTCGATCTCTCCGCCATGTCTCAGCTCGGAGCAGACACATCGACGATTTCCAAGGGTGGCGTCAATGGTAATGCGGCTGAAGCGGTTCAGTCGATCTCCATCACGGCCGACGGCACGGTCTATGCGACCTATGCCAAGTCCTCGCCGCGGCCGCTTTACCGCGTTCCGCTCGCCGATGTGGCAAGCCCGGACAATCTGAAGGTCCTCTCCGGCAATGCCTTCCAGACGACTGCGGAATCGGGTGTGGTCACCTTGGGCTTCGCGGGTCAGACAGGCTATGGCTCGATTGCGTCCAAGCAGCTGGAACAGTCGAACGTCGATATCGCCAACGAACTGACGGAAATGATCCAGGCCCAGCGCAGCTACACCGCGAACTCGAAAGTCTTCCAAACAGGTTCGGATATGATGGACGTCCTCATCAATCTGGCACGATAACAGCTTCTGGAGGCGGGTGAATGGCGCTCAGTTCGACACTTAATACAGCCAAGGCCACTCTGGGTAACACGTCACTCTCAAGTGCCGTCGTTTCGAATAATATTTCGAATGCAAGCTCAGGCGACTATAACCGCCGCGCTGCGATCACCACGGTCAATACGCTGACAGGCGCTATCACCGTCAAGATCGAGCGTGCCGAAGATGGTGCTCTCCTCAAGCAATATCTTTCTGCCGCCTCAGATGATGCGGGCAAACAGAAGTTTCTGGCGGGCATGAAGTCGTTGAGCGTGGTGATGGGAGGTGATCAGTATACCGCCGCCCCGTCCACCTATCTCGCGTCCCTGCAAAACGCGCTGAATACCTATGCCGCGTCTCCGACGGACATCACGCTGGCCTCTGCCGTCGTCAGTGCCGCTACCGATACGACCAATGCGCTGAACACTTCCACTAAGGCAGTTCAGCAACTTAGGGCAGATGCCGACAGCGAAATCGATACGTCGATCGCGCGATTGAACCAGTTGCTGACCGATTTCGGCCAAGCCAATGATCAGGTCAAATACGCTACTCTCGTCGGGCGGGACCCCAATAATGCTCTCGACAAGCGCGAAAGCCTGCTCAAGGAAATTTCCGGTATCATCGGTATCTCCACGGCAACGCGCCCCGGCAACGATATTGCGATCTATACGACCGATGGCACGACGCTGTTTGAGACGACGCCGAGGAAAGTGTCATTTGACGCGAAGGCCGCGTATGATGCGAGCACAAACGGTTCGCCGATCTTCATAGATGGCGTGATGGTCAAGACTGGCTCCGGTAGCAATACCACGGCCAAGGGAAGCCTGCCGGCACTTCTTCAGTTACGTGATGAAGTTTACCCGACCTATCAGGCTCAGCTTGACGAGATCGCGCGCAGCTTGATGGGATCCTTCGCCGAAAAAGATGGCGCAGGAAATCCGATTGCCGGTCTGTTCACAACGCGCGATGGCTCAACAGTCGACTTCGAAACCCCGGCGAAGATACCAGGCCTCGCCGGCTTGATTTCGGTCTCTGCCGATGCGGTCGCAACCCCCACGAAACTGCGTGACGGCAACATCGCCGGCGTCAGTCCTAACACAGCCGGATCGAGTGGTTATTCCACCGTGCTTTACGGATACGCGAAGGAGATGAACACGCAGAGGGATTTCGATCCCGCTGCGGGCATCTCCAGGAACACGACCCTGCTGAGTTTCGCAACGGACTCGGTTGGCTTTGCGGAGCAGTATCGCAGCAATGCCGCGTCGGCGGCCGACAACACATCGGCCATGTTGACGAAGTCGAAGGAAGCCTACTCGAACGCGACAGGCGTCAATCTCGATGAAGAGTTGATCCAGCTTCTCGATATCGAGCAGTCCTACAAGGCTGCAGCAAAGCTGATGACGACTGTGGATGACCTTCTGAAGACATTGTTGGCGGCGGCGAACTGATATGAAAACCACCTCAATCTCATCCCAAAGTGTTAGCACGGCCATGCATTTGACGGTGTCCAATGCGCAAGCAGAAATCAGCAAGCTGCAGAAGGAAGCCGTTACGGGCACTTACGCGGATGTCGGTTTGGAGCTAGGAGCGCGGACATCGACGAGTCTCGACTACACGCGCGAAAGCAAACGGCTTCAGTCCATCATCGAATCCAACTCGGTCGCGCAGCAGAGAATGGATGCTTCTCAGCTCGCGATGAAAAACATGTCCGAGTCAGCTCAAACGCTTCTCAATTCGATTGTGGCTTTGGGTGGCAGTTCCGACTCGAGCAGCATCGGCGTCGCTGCGAAGACTGCTACGTCGGTGCTTGAGAATTTTACCAGCTATGCCAACACAGCTGTGAACGGCGAGTATCTTTTTTCCGGCATCAACACCGACGCCCAAACTCTCAATGACGGTTTCATCAACAGTGTCACCACTGATTTCAAGGCCAGGTTCGACGCGGAGTTTCCTGATCCATCTACAGCAACGGCGTCAGATGTAGCGAACTTCCTGCAGAACTATCAGGCTGGTTTTGATTGGGGCAGCTGGACGAACGCGTCGGAAACGACGATGAGCAGCCGTATCAGCACGTCGGAAACCGTGTCGACATCTGCTAGCGCCGCCTCTGAAGGGTTCAGAAATCTCGTACTTGCCAGCGTCATATCCTCGCAATTGGTTGGCTCCGGTCTAGGACCTGGGGCGCTTGCTGCGGTGAACGACACCACTACCAAACTTGCTGGCGCCGCGATTGCCGGTATCGACACGCAGCGTGCGAATATCGGTCTGTCACAGGAGCGGGTCGAAAAGGCGAACAGCTACATGGGTGCTCAGAAGACCATTATCGACACGCAGCTTACCGGCCTGGTTGGCATCGACACATATGAGGCATCCACGCGCCTCACGACCCTGATGAACCAGGTTGAGACATCTTACAAAATAACTGGGAAAATCCAAGGACTTAGCCTCGTCAATTTCATCTAGAGGGACTTATACGCCGATGAGGGGCGGTACATTGGGCCATGAAGGAAAGATAAATGTTCCAGTTTTCATATGCGGAGATAATGGAGGATGACCCACATGTCGCTCGCAATAGGGAAAGACAGGTCTTGGAGCGCTCCATTGAGCTCTTGGAAATTGCCAAGAACCAGGGGCGATATGGCAAGGACGGGATAGAAGCGATCTTTTACACCCGACAGGTATGGACCCGTTTCATCGACGATCTGCAGCAGCCCGAGAACGAACTGCCAGTCGAGCTGAAAGCCAACCTTATCTCCATCGCAATTTGGATTTTGAAAGAGTGCGAAGAAATACGCAAGCGCGACTCGACGAACTACCAAGGCATTATTGACGTGACAACCATCATCAAGGATGGACTTAAATGAAAAGTACACTGCGGATTTCCTTGAAGTCTGGGGAAAAGATCTTCATCAACGGCGCAGTTCTTCGTGTCGACAGGAAGGTTTCCCTGGAATTCCTCAACGATGTGACGTTTCTCCTTGAGAACCATGTCTTGCAGCTTGAGGATACGACGACACCTCTGCGGCAGCTGTACTTCATCGTACAGATGATGCTGATCAATCCGGAAGGCAAGGAGCAGTCTCTGACCCTCTTCCGCAAGTCGATCACGATGCTGCTTGCGACTTTCAAGAACGAAGAGATCCGTTCTGAGCTGAAGCGTATCGATGCCACCGTTTCGTCAGGCCGTCCTTTCGACGCACTGAAGACTATTCGCGGTCTCTACGCCAAGGAAGAGACCATTCTCAGCAGTCAGGAAATCACGCCGGCTGTCGTCAACGAACTGCGAAGGGAAATCGCACCATGGTAGACGCCGTAACGGGTGCGACATCGACGCAGACAACCTCGGCATCGAAGACCGACGCCAAGAAGGCGTCGTTGGATTACGACAACTTCCTCAAGCTCTTGATCACCCAGATGAAGAACCAGGATCCGACGAATCCAATGGACCCGAGCCAGCAGGTCGCCCAGTTGGCCACGTTCTCTCAGGTCGAGCAGTCGATCAAGATGAACACCAATCTGGAAAGCCTGATCTCGGCATCGTCGCTGTCGAACGCGTCCTCCTATATCGGCAAGACGATCACCAGCGCCGACGGCCAGACCAGCGGCGTCGTGAAGTCCGTCGAAGTCACCGCCGAGGGTCTCTCCGCAACCACGGTGGCAGGATCGACGATCGCGATCGGCCAGGGCATCAAAATCTCGCAGACGGCGTCTTAACGCCTTCTGTCGAATCATATAGCGTCTCCCGTGGTCGTATCACGCGGCCATGCCCACCGTTTCAGGTACGGCATCCTTTGGCCGAATGAGACGAGCGGATCGAGATGAACGAGGCAGACGCTCTCGATATCATGCAAAATGCCATATGGACCGTGCTGGTGGCATCGGGACCTGCCGTCCTTGCCGCAATGGCAGTCGGCATCATCATCGCATTCGTGCAGGCCCTGACCCAGATTCAGGAAATGACGCTGACCTTCGTGCCGAAGATCATCGCCGTCATGGTGGCGATTGCCTTTTCAGCGCCCTTCGTTGGCTCGCAAATCTCGCTCTTCACCAATCTGGTTTTCTCCCGCATCCAGTCCGGCTTCTGATCGGATCCTCTTGTCAAGCTTCTTCAAAGACTTGGCTTGACCAAGTGGCGGCGTTCATTCGCGTCCGTATTGTCGTTCCCATTTTGTAAATAGTCAGCCATCGAAGTGTCGTGCAAAACCGTTGCACGTGGTCCTGGCCAGTTGAGCCAGGTTACTGATCGTGGAGGGGGCTTGGCAAACAGGCGATTGACCGAAGAGGTGCCAAGCCGAGACGGTTTCTTCAGCCATAGGAAAAATCGCGATGAACCATGTGCTGCTTGACGTAAAAGACAATCAGGTCCGTTGAACGCGGTGCTCAATCGAGCAAAAAACTTCGATCTTGTGGGAGAAATAGATGGTGCTGCGAAAGAGGATTGAACTCTCGACCTCTCCCTTACCAAGGGAGTGCTCTACCACTGAGCTACCGCAGCATCTGTCGCCGAAGCGCTGCCTCGACATCAAGTGGGCGCCTATTGCCATAGGTTTTTGATGAGCGCAAGCGTCAAAGTGCGACTTCACCATACCTTTCTGAAAAAAGCGACGGACACTGTTGAACGGCGCGAAATTCGTTTATGACACCGCCTATGGACGAACATCAGGACGAAACCCCGCAAAAGCCGCTTGCATCCGGGCAAAGCGGCCCCGGCGAAAAGGCAAAGCAGCGAGAAGCGGAACGCAAGGCACGAGCTGCAAAAAAGCTGCGTGAAAACCTTGCCCGCCGCAAGCAGCAGCTGCGCGCCCGTCGTGCGGGCGATGAAGACGATACAATCGGACTTCCTGCCGCAAAAACGAACGAATCGTGCTGACAAGAACGAAAGCATGTCGCGCAAAAGTGTGCAGCAGCGGTTTTGCGATAACGACATGCGACAACACGGAGCTAAAGCGTATGAGCGAAACTGAAAGATCGCGACACGCTTTAGCCGGGGACAATTGAAACGGACAGGGGTTTCATCTTTCGCGCCAACTCTCGTCTGAGTGGGCGGCATCAAATCTTTTTAGCTGTGCTGTCGCTTGCCGGCATGCCGGCACCAACACATGCCTGAACGGCATCAAGGAAAGGCGAGCGCAAGGCTCGTAAGGGACGAATGGATCGTATCAGAATCACAGGCGGGAATGAGCTGAACGGCATCATCCCGATTTCCGGCGCCAAGAATGCCGCACTGCCGCTGATGATTGCATCGCTGCTGACCAGCGACACGCTGACGCTGGAGAATGTCCCGCATCTTGCCGATGTCGAACAGCTGATCCGCATTCTCGGCAACCACGGCGTCGACATCTCCGTCAACGGCCGTCGTGAAAGCCAGGGCGAAAGCTATTCCCGTACGGTGCATTTCACCTGCCGGACGATCGTCGATACGACCGCGCCTTACGAACTGGTCTCCAAGATGCGTGCGAGCTTCTGGGTCATCGGCCCGCTTCTTGCCCGTGAGGGAAGGGCGCGCGTTTCGCTCCCCGGCGGCTGCGCCATCGGTACGCGTCCCGTCGACCTCTTCATCGAAGGACTGGAAGCGCTTGGCGCGACCATGGAAATCGATGGCGGTTATATCAACGCAACCGCACCCGCCGGTGGTCTGATCGGCGCGACCTATACCTTCCCGAAAGTCTCGGTCGGCGCAACGCATGTCATGCTGATGGCAGCAACGCTTGCTCGTGGCACGACGATCATTCACAATGCGGCTCGTGAGCCCGAAGTCGTGGATCTTGCCGAGTGCCTATCCGCCATGGGTGCGAAGATCGAGGGTGCCGGCACCTCCACCATCACCATCGAAGGTGTGACTTCGCTGTCCGGCGCCCGCCACCGCGTTCTCCCGGATCGCATCGAAACGGGAACCTACGCCATGGCCGTTGCCATGACAGGCGGTGACGTTCTTCTGGAAGGCACGCGCGCCTCGCTGCTCGACAACGCCATCGATACGCTGCAGCTTGCCGGCGCAACCATCACCGAAACGGAGAGCGGCCTGCGCGTCGTGCGCAACGGCAACGGCATCCGCCCCGTCGATGTCGTCACCGAACCATTCCCCGGTTTCCCGACGGACTTGCAGGCGCAATTCATGGCGCTGATGACGCGCGCCGATGGCGTGTCGCATATCACCGAAACCATTTTCGAAAACCGCTTCATGCACGTGCAGGAACTTGCCCGCCTCGGCGCCAAGATTTCCCTGTCGGGCCAGATGGCGCGCATCGAAGGCGTCTCTCGCTTGCGCGGCGCGCCTGTGATGGCGACCGACCTTCGCGCCTCGGTCTCGCTCGTCATTGCCGGACTTGTTGCCGAAGGCGAAACCATGGTGTCGCGCGTCTATCACCTGGATCGCGGCTTTGAACGTCTCGAAGAAAAGCTGAACCGTTGCGGCGCGAAAGTCGAGCGCGTCAGCGACTGATCCTCCATTGACGGGGCCGCGTCCGTTGAAGAACCGACCCCGACTGCCTATCTCCAGATCAACCACTTGAACAACGACGCAAACGCGCATGCGGCACGCGTCGTGTTTCACACATGTTGAACGCGAGAGTGCGGACTTGTCCGCGAGATGAGGACCAAGAAACGATGAGCGGCCTTAAACTCATGGCGCTGGATGGCGAAGACCTTGCCATCATTTCTACCCACATGCAGGACAGTGTCTTCAAGCTGAAAGACGTGTCATTCGAGCCGAGACCTGGCCAGTTCGTTCTTTCTGCCAACCGTTTTGTCTGGGAACATGGGGTCAAGAAGAACCATCCGCCAGAACGTTGCCGCTCTGGTCTGGTTCTCAAACGCGTATCGGCCGTCCGCTCCAGCGGCATCAACCGCGCAGACAAGGAGCAGGTTCACTCCCTTCTCGCCATCCGCTTCATCCAGAAGGGCGAGGGTCCTGACGGAACCATCGAGCTGACGCTCTCCGGCGGCGGTGCGATCGCGCTCGACGTGGAATGCATCGAAGCCCAACTGACCGATGTCAGCGGTGCATGGGAAACCGAATCCCGGCCCTTCCATCCGGCAGACTAATTCTCAAGCGACAAAGCCGGGGCAGGGAATTGCCTTGCCCGCATGTTTCGATTTATGCCACATACCCATGTGCCGTCTCATCGTTGAGGCGGCGGAGAATTTCGCTTCGCATGCATCGCGAGGCTCTCGAAAAGGGTGACGTGAAGTGGCAATCTGGCTGGAGCAATCCTCTTCTGATTTCGAACAGGCTTTCGCCGCGTTCCTGACGACGAAGCGCGAGGTTTCGGAGGATGTGAACGCGGTCGTTCGTGACATCATCGAGGAGGTCCGAAAGCGCGGCGATGAGGCCTTGGCCCATTACTCGCTGAAATTCGACGGGCTGGACTTCTCTAAAATCTCCATGCGCGTCACCGAAGCGGAAATCGACGCCGCAGTGGCCGAGGTCGATCGCGCCGTTCTCGACGCCCTGAAGTTCGCAGCCCAGCGTATCGAAAAGCACCACGCGCGGCAGATGCCGAAGGACGATATCTACGAAGACGATATCGGTGTGGGCCTTGGGTCCAGATGGACGGCGATCGAGGCTGTTGGCCTCTATGTACCAGGCGGTACCGCTAGCTATCCGAGCTCGGTGCTGATGAATGCCGTTCCGGCCAAAGTCGCAGGCGTTGAGCGTATCGTCATGGTCGTTCCCGCCAATGCCGGCAAGATCAACCCGGCAGTGCTGGCTGCAGCGCGTATCGCAGGGGTGGAGGAAATCTATCGCATTGGTGGCGCGCAGGCTATTGCCGCCCTTGCCTATGGTACTCAGACCATTGCCCCCGTGGCCAAGATCGTCGGACCGGGCAATGCCTATGTGGCTGCCGCCAAGCGCCATGTATTCGGCACCGTGGGCATCGACATGATCGCCGGACCGTCCGAAGTCTTAGTGATTGCCGACAAACATAACGATCCGGATTGGCTTGCCGCCGATCTTCTGGCACAGGCTGAACACGATCCGGGCGCGCAATCCATTCTGATTACCGATGATGCGGAGCTTGGCCGCGCAGTCGAAAAGGCTGTCGAGCGTCAACTGAAACAGCTTTCCCGTGCGCAGACTGCAACCGCCAGCTGGCGCGATTTCGGCGCGATTATCCTGGTGGATGATCTTGCCGCCTCGATCCCGCTTGCGAACCGCATCGCTGCGGAGCACCTGGAGCTTGCCGTCGATGATCCCGATGCGCTGGTGGCGGGCATTCGCAATGCGGGCGCCATCTTCGTCGGTCGCCATACGCCGGAAGTCATCGGCGATTATGTCGGCGGATCGAATCACGTCCTGCCCACCGCTCGCTCGGCACGCTTCTCGTCGGGTCTTTCGGTCCTGGATTTCGTCAAGCGCACGTCGATCCTGAGGCTCGGCCCGGAACAGTTGCGCCAGCTGGCACAGGCTGCCATCACGCTTGCCACCTCCGAAGGGCTGGATGCGCATGCACGGTCGGTCGGCATTCGCCTCAATCCGGAAGGGTAGCAGATGGCGGCAGGCGACTTCAGACTCTGCGACGTGGTGCTGGACGAGAGTATCGGCCGGTCCACGCCTGACGTGGAGCATGAGCGCGCCGTCGCGATTTTCGACCTGATCGAGGAAAACAGCTTCGAGCCGATTGGGCACGAGGGCGGACCGTACCGGCTGAACATATCGCTAGTGGATGCAAAGCTCGTCTTCGCCATCACCACGGAGTATGGACAAGATGTCGCCATCCACATTCTGTCGCTGACGCCGTTTCGCCGCATCATCAAGGATTACTTCCTGATTTGCGAAAGTTACTACGAGGCGATCCGGTCCTCGACGCCGAGCCAGATCGAGGCGATCGATATGGGCAGGCGCGGCATTCACAATGATGGATCGCAAACGCTGATGGATCGTCTTGCGGGCAAGATCAAGGTGGATTTCGATACGGCACGCCGCCTCTTTACCCTCGTCTGTGTCCTGTATTGGCGAGGCTAGGGATGGAAGGTCCGGCCGCTCCAGACTTGAAAGAGAAGGCCCCGCGCGCCATATTATTCATGTGCGGCATGAACTCCATCCGTTCCCCCATGGCAGAGGTCATCGCCAAGCAGATCGTCGCTCCCGGCATCTATATCCAGTCCGCTGGCGTCAGGGCAGGTGAACGCGATCCCTTCGTCGATGCGGTTCTGGACGAGTCCGGTCTCACACTTGGCAAGCACAAGCCGCGCACGATGGATGAGATCGAGGACGACTTCTTCGATCTGATCATCACCTTAACACCCGAGGCCCATCACGCCGCACTTGAGTTGACGCGGTACAATGCGCTTGACGTGGTCTACTGGCCGACCATGGATCCGACGGTCGAAACCGGCTCCAGAGAGCAGAGACTGGAAGCCTACCGCGAGGTTCGAGATCACCTGAAAAAGCTCATTTCCGAGCGCCTGCCGCAACGCGCACAGCCATTTTCGGAAACGCTTTAAAGCGGACGACAATTTAGGTTCACAAATGTGCGGCGATTGTGTAGTTTCCGCGCAATTTTCCCGGGCACTTTACGCCTGGTATCATCAACAGGAAGAAACAAACCTATATGACAAAAGAAGAAGTCCTTGAATTCCCGGGCGTCGTGACCGAACTCCTGCCCAATGCGACGTTTCGTGTGAAGCTGGAAAACGAGCATGAGATCATTGCTCACACGGCAGGACGCATGCGCAAGAACCGTATCCGCGTTCTCGCTGGCGACAAGGTCCTGGTCGAAATGACCCCTTATGACCTCACCAAAGGCCGTATCACCTACCGTTTCAAGTAATCGCCCGATAGATCGGACGGCTGGCAGAGCATGACAGACCCAAAACAAAAGCTGATTCTGGCTTCCGGATCGCCACGCCGTCTTGAGCTCCTGCATCAGGTGGGTATCGAACCCACGCGCCTGATGCCGATGGACATCGACGAAACTCCCGCGCGCCTCGAACATCCCCGCACACTCTGCCGTCGCCTGTCTTTGCAGAAGGCACAGGCCGCTCACAAAGCGGTCAAGGGCGAACTCGCTTGGCGGGATGCCTATATTCTTGGTTCGGATACGGTCGTCGCCGTCGGTCGCAGGATCGTCGGCAAGGCGGAATATATCGAGGACGCTTCGGCGGCTCTCCATCTTCTCTCAGGCAGAAGCCACTGGGTCTATACGGGCATTTGCCTGATTACCCCGAACGGCAAGGTGCGTCAGAAGGTGGCCGAAACCAAGGTCCGCTTCAAGCGTTTGTCGCAGTTCGAAATTGAAAACTACATCGCGTCCGGCCAATGGCGTGGCAAGGCTGGCGCCTATGCCATCCAGGGCATTGCCGGCTGCTTCGTGCAGAAGCTGACGGGATCCTACACCAATGTGGTGGGACTGCCGCTTTATGAGACGGCGGCGCTTCTGGCAGGCGAGGGCTTCGAAGTCACGTCGGGCTGGCAGGAAGGCTGAGAAGCATGACGTCCGATCCCAAGGTCACGCCCCTACGCAAGGCACAGCCATGCCCCGAATGCGGCAGGCCATCGACCCGCGAAGATTATCCCTTCTGTTCCGATCGTTGCCGCTCGCTCGATCTATCCCGTTGGCTGAACGGCTCTTACGCCATTCCCGTCGCCGATGACGAGGAACTCGCCGACAAGCAGCGCCGCACCGATAACGATAGCGACTATTAGAGGCGCAGTTCGTTCAGCGGGACGCGCGGCGCGCCAACTTTTTGAACCTGCGCATCGTGCTTATACAAAAATCCTTCCGAATCCGGGCGAACGCTGTAAGCGCGTCTCATCGAGGGGTTCACTGAACCAAGAAGACGCCTTGACGTTTGACCGGCACCTCTACCTACCTAGAATGAGAAGAGACGTATCGGTGGTGGACTGGTTCTGTGCGTCGTACAGCGCTGTAAAGCGCTTCACCAATCCATCTACATAAGTGGTGTCATTCAGCTTGGTGACGTCCATGAATTTCTTCACGACAGCAACCTGCTTGTCGACATCCATATTGCCAATAGCGGCAGGCAGGCTGAACGTGGTCTTGAAGAATTCGAACAGAGCCTTGTCGGCGAGGATCGTGTAGGCACTCGTAATATCTGGCGCTTTCCGCTTGAAGTAAAGCGCCAGGCGCACGGCAGCGTTTTGGTCGCCCTGTTGTTCTTCGAGCGTCTGTCGTACATATTGTGTCGTCGTGTCCAAAATGGCACCGCGTTGCTGAATGCCCTTCTTCGCCGTTGGGTCTAGCTTGCCTTGGGTGTTGAAGTTGAATGACGCCACGATTTGGGCGAACTTGCTATCGCTCTGGAGATTCACAAAGCTTTTCGGATCGGAAAGATCCGATTTGAACATTCTACGAAGGTCGGATGCATTGACGCTTTTAGGATCTATGCCATTCGCTTCAAAAATGAAGCTGGTCAGTCGCGTATCGGCGATCAACTGATCGGAGGATGTGATCTCCATCATCTTCGTCTTGTAGTAGTCAATTTCTTTATCGGCCGCCTTCGTTGCGGTCGTCAGCGCTGCGCCCGTCAAAGACCTTAGTTTCGTAGTTTTATATTCGGTCGTCAGCTGCTGGACCATGCTCTGCGACTGCGCGGTCAGCGGAGATTCGGTAGTGCCATCGGAGGAAAAATTGAAAGCTTTTGCAAGTTGGACGAAGCGATCGTCTTTTAATGTGTTGACATAACTTTTCTTGTTATCAGTGTCGCTTGTCAGGATCCTCTTTAACTTCGTCGTCGAAACCTCGTCAGGGTCGATCCCATAAGCACGCAGAGCCACGTTCCAGATTTCCGTGACCTGATCATTGTTTGCGTCATCGTCCTTTTTGTTGGAAACAAAAAAGTCGTCGAGTTTCGTTACTTTCGCGATACGCGACTCATAATTCGCGGCGGCTTTGTCGATCGAAGCACTACGCTCTTTGACGAATATATCACTATACTGTGTCGCAAGCTTCGAAACCTGGTCAGTGGTTTGCGGCGTTTTTCCTGGCGTGACGGAGCCATCGTTTTCGAAGTTAAAGAACGAAAGGAGCTTGGTGTTGCCATAGACTGTCGCAAAGGATTCGCTCGACATAAGGCTAGCAACGCTGCTGGCCTGAATGGATGTGGGAAGGCTAAATGCGGTCTTGACATAGCTGAGAAGGCGGCTGTCCTTTACCAGATCCTGTGCACTCGTAACCTGAGAGATATGTTTTTCCCAATATCGCTGGTTGGCACTCAACAGCGTGTTCGATTGGAAGGTCGACATCTTCGCAACATAGTCGAGCTTCAGGTCTTCAGTCTGATCCGCCGTCTGAACCTGACCATTGATCGTGCCGTCCGAATTGAAGTTGAAGGCCCGTGTAAGCTGCTTCCATGCTGTGTTACTCGCTTTGTTGGCCACACTGTTCGGATCGTTCAGGTCGCTTGTCAAAACCTGCTTAAGATAGTCTCTTGAGGTAAACGTTGGATCCAGGCCGGCGGCATTCAGCATGTAGGTACGGAGCTTGGCGTTGTTGACCAGGTCGTCAACATTCGTAACCGAGCCAATTTGACTTGAAAAGTAGGCTGACTCCTGTTTGATCCTGCTCTCTTCTGCCGGAAACGACGCTTGATAAGCTTCAGCGAGCTTGTCGGCCTGCGCCGTGTTCTGGGCAACTTTAGTATCCCCAGCGAAGTTGAACGCCTGCGCGAACTGCAAATATCGCTTGTCTGCAAGCGTATTGGCAAAACTCGTCTGGTCGTTGAGATCGCTTTCAAGGACTTTGCGCATGAAGCCTTTGCCGAAGGTCATCTCTTCAAGGCCGTAAGCCTTCATCGCGTAGGAATAGAGCCGATAATTGTCCAGAAACTCGTCGACCGTTTTAACGTTGTCGATATTGGCTTCGTAATAGTCTGTTTCGCGTTTCACAACGGACTGCTCGCTGACTTTTGACAACGAAGTCTTGAGGTCACGATTAACGTTTAAATAGCTTACATAGCTGGACAGAGCGGAAACCATAACGAGCCTTGCTTCTTGGAAGACCGTATCATGGCCGACTTGCACGCTTTCATGGCGCCTATACCGAAATGCACCGTACCACAAAACAGAAGCGGCCCAAAGCTAAAAAATGCAACTGTGTCATGGCCATGAGGCCCAAGCTACAACTGGACAGAGGCCACAAACGAAGAGCTCTTTCCGAGCCCAAAACTCCATTCTCGCACAAGCTTGACCCATTAAGCCTCGGTCGTTGATCTGCGTCCAACGGGTCGGCAAGGCCTTTTCATGATGGAGAGGTTCTGGACGTCCTGCCGGTTCTCATGATGAGATGGAGTTAGAATGGCTACCCCGCCCAGCGTAATGCCACTTCCGAAAGTCGCCCCCCGAGGGCGCGACATTGGGTTTGCTGCGGGCATCGTTGCCATTTTGTGCATCCTGTTCCTGCCGATCCCGCCATTCATTATCGACATGGGATTGGCTTTCTCGATTGCCTTTTCCGTTCTGATCCTGATGGTATCGTTGTGGATTCACCGTCCGCTCGACTTCTCCTCCTTCCCGACGATCCTGCTGATTTCCACCATGATCCGCCTCGCGCTCAACATTGCGACGACGCGCGTGATCCTGTCCCATGGTCACCAGGGTCATGATGCCGCTGGCGGTGTCATTGCGGGCTTTTCCAGCCTCGTCATGTCCGGCGACTTCGTCATCGGTCTGATCGTCTTCCTCATCCTCATCGTGGTGAACTTCATCGTCATCACCAAGGGTGCCACGCGCATCGCGGAAGTTGGCGCCCGCTTCACCTTGGATGCCATCCCAGGCAAGCAGATGTCGATCGATGCGGATTTGTCCGCCGGCATCATCAATGAGAAGGAAGCCCAGCTTCGCCGTCGCGAACTGGAAGAAGAAAGCTCCTTCTACGGCGCGATGGACGGTGCGTCGAAATTCGTCCGTGGTGACGCCGTTGCCGGCCTGCTCATCACCATGATCAACATCTGCGGCGGCATCATCATCGGTGTCTTCCGTCACGGCATGCCGGTCAGCGAAGCGGCGGATGTTTTCGTCAAGCTGTCCGTCGGTGACGGTATCGTCTCGCAGGTTCCGGCGCTGATCGTTTCGCTCGCAGCCGGTCTTATCGTCACGCGCGGCGGCACGCTCGGCTCCACCGACACAGCCGTCATCAACCAGTTGAGCGGTTATCCGAAGGCGCTTTCCGTTGCTGCCGGCTTGATGTTCATTCTTGCCCTCGTTCCTGGGCTGCCCTTCCTTCCCTTCATGTTTCTCAGTGGCCTCTTGGCACTGGGTGCCTGGTTCATTCCTCGCCAGTTGCAGCGTGAACAGGATGTTGCGCGTGCGGAAGAAGATCAGAAGGCGGCCGACGCCACGCAGGCCGAAAGCGAGACGGTCAAGAGCGTTCTGCGCACCACCGAAATCGAGTTGGCACTTGGCAAGCAGGTCTCGCCCCGCCTTCTCGGCGCTCACCAGGAACTGGGTTTCCGCGTGGGCAAGATGCGCAAGAAGTTTGCGGCGCAATACGGCTTCGTCGTGCCGGAAATCAAGGTCACGGACGATATCGCCATCCCCGACAAATCTTACCAGATCCGCATCCACGGCACGACAGTCGCGGCCAATACGCTGCGTGTCGGCGAAGTGCTGGTCATCACCGGCAAGGGCAGGCGTCCTTCAGTTCCGGGGGACGATGTCAGAGAACCCGCTTTCGGCATGCCGGCGGTCTCGGTGCTGGAGCATTTCGTCGACGATCTGCGGCGCGAAGGCTTCCACCCGATCGACAACATTTCCGCGCTTCTCACTCATGTCAGCGAAGTCATCCGCAACAACTTGCCGATGCTCCTCTCTTACAAGGACGTCAAGGTCCTGATCGACCGGCTCGATCCGGAATACAAGAAGCTCGCCGACGAGATTTGCTCGTCGCACATGTCCTATTCCGGCCTTCAGGCGATCTTGAAGCTTCTGCTGGCGGAACGGGTTTCCATCCGCAACCTGCACCTCATTCTTGAAGCGGTGGCGGAACTCGCGCCGCATCTGCGCAAGACCGAGCAGATCGTCGAGCATGTCCGTATTCGCATGGCGCAGCAGATTTGCGGCGACCTTTCCGACAACGGTGTTCTGCGCGTTCTGCGTCTCGGCACCAAGTGGGACGTCATCTTCCAGCAGGCGCTGAAGCGCGATCCGAAGGGTGATGTCATCGAATTCGATATCGATCCGCGCCAGGTGGAAGAGTTCTCCAACGAAGCGACCCAAGTAATCCGTGAATACATGGATGTCGGTCTGCCATTCGTGCTTGTCACGCTGCCTGAAACACGCGCATATGTAAGAATGATTACGGAACGACTCTTCAGCACCTTGCCGGTGCTGTCCCATGTCGAACTGGCAAAGGGTACGGAAATCAAGATCCTCGGCTCCATTTCATGATAACTGACCCGCAGGGAACCATCATGGCGCTGTTCCTGGCCTTTTGCCGGATCGGTTCCTGCCTTATGGCGATGCCGGGCTTTTCCTCTGCCAGGCTTCCGGTCCAGATCAGGCTCTTCCTTGCGCTAACGCTTTCCGTCGCTTTACTGCCGCTTCTTTGGGATGTCATTTATCCCGTCACGCAGGGCAACACGGTGACGTTCTTCCGTGCGATGCTTTACGAAACTTTCATCGGCACGATGTTCGGCTTGATCGCCCATCTCTATCTGCTGGGGATGCAGTTTGCCGCAACCGTTATGGGCACGGCCATTTCCTTTACCGGCCCGCCCGCGCAGGACGTGCTGGAAGATACCTCCGAAAGCCAGCTTGCGGCCATGCTGACATTCGGCGTGTTGCTCGTGCTGTTCATTTTGGATTTTCACCACGTCATCTTCAAAGCGCTGGTGGAATCCTATTCGTCGATCCCGCTCGGCGGACCGATCTCCGCCCAGCGCATGCTGATTACGCTCACCGATACGCTCGTGGCCTCGATGAATGTTGCAATCCGGGTGGCGAGCCCCTTCATCCTCTTCGGCTTTCTGTTCAACGTGGCGATCGGCCTGATCAACAAACTTGCACCGCAAATTCCGGTTTACTTCATCTCCACGCCCTATGCTCTGGCTGGCGGCCTGTTGCTTCTCTACTTCGGTATTGCCGCGGTGGTGAATCAGTTCGTCGATGGTTTCTTCCTCGTTTTCTCGAACATGTGAGTGAGATGGCGGATCTTTCCAAATCCAAAAAACTCGACAGGCTGGTGAAGGTGCAGGGGCACCTGAAGAAAATGGTCGAGAACGAACTCGCCATCACCACGCGTGAGCGCGCCGAGCTTGCAGAGAAGATCGAAACACTGTCCGGCTATCTGACCTCCTATGATCCGCTGCATCAGGACATGCTGAAGCATTATGTGATGCGACACAGCCGGTTGATGGCCCGCGATGTCCGTCTTGAATCCATTCAGGAAGCGCAGGAAACGCAACTTCTGAAGGAAACCAAGAAGGGCGAGAAGCTGGAAGACAAGCGTGACAGCGCCCGCGAGGACGAGGCGAGGGCGCGGGACGACAACAGCATCTATGAGTTGGTCGATCTGCAGATCAGCATGAAGGCCTCCAGCCTCCAGCAAGGTTAGGCGCCTATCGTCATCCGATCAAAACGGAAAGGAAGACGACGTGGCGATTTCTCCTCCAAGCGATCTTGTGCTTGATGTGGTCAATGCGGCCGACCCGATGCAGGTCTCCGCTGCCCGTGAAAAGCTGCGGGCGGTGAGCGCGACGCGGGAAGCTTCGGTGCTGACTGCCAGCAATGCCGGCTTTGCCTCTGCGATCAACAGCATCGAGACGCCGGAGAGCCGCGCGGGGCTGGGAAACATCCACAGGCAGGAGCATCACGAGAAGATTCCTGAAACCTACCGCAAGTTCGAGGCGAGCGTTCTAAACACATTCATCCAGAACATGATGCCATCCGACACCGAAGAGGTTTACGGCAAGGGCTCGGCCGGCGAGTTCTGGAAAAGCATGATGTCCGAGCAGATGGCCGACCAGATGTCCAAGAAGGGCGGGATCGGCATTGCCGAGCAAGTCTACTCGCAGGCGCTGCAGCGCCAGCGCAATGCCGCTCCTGTCTCTGCCGTCAATGAAGACGACAAGAAGATCGCCATGAGCATGGTCACCGACTTCCAGCGACGCATCTTCTCCGACACCGAAACCAAGAAAACCAATAGCTGAGTAAGGCGGAGCGCTGAAGCACCATGGAAATTGTCAATAATGATTACAGAGTTCAGGCTGTGCTTGGTCGTCTCGAAGCGGTCATCGACAACGAGAACGCCCGGATCGGCAAAGAGCCTGATTTCGATTTCAAGCTGTCGAACGCCCATAAGAGCCGCTGCCTCTACGAACTGACCATGCTGATCCGCGACGTCGAAAGCCCGAAGATCGCCGAGGCACATCGTCAGCAGATCCTCGACATCAAGGAAAAGCTCGCTGTGAATACCCGCCGGGTCGAGGCGAGCCTCAAGGCCGTCAAGGCGGTGGTCGATCTGTTGAAAGACGCACAGAAGAATGCCGAAGACGATGGCACCTATTCGCTGCAACAGTTCGCTCGTGAGGCGCAATGATAAAGCTGATTGCCACGGGGGTCCTGGTGCTGGTAATGACCCTTGGCGGGGTCTTCGCCGCTGTGAAATTCGGCCAGCCCCCCGCGGACGATCACAAGGTCGATGCGCCGCCGCCGCCGCAATATGTGCAGGGCGATCTCATGACGCTGCCTGTCCTCAGCAACGGCGCCGTCTCCGGCTATTTCCTGATACGCTCGACGCTTCTGGTCGACTCCGTCATCATGAAGGACATCAAGGCACCGATGACGGCCTATATGACGGACGAGCTTTTCGGCCTGCTGGTTGGCGACCAGATCCTCGACGTCAAGGAGGTCGGCAAGTTCGATGTGGCGGGTTTCAAGACCAAGATCAAAGACGGCATCAATGCCCGCATGGAAAAGCCGCTTGTCCGCGATGTGATGATCCAGCAGTTGGATTACATTACCAAGGAAATCCTTGACGCAAGGGACTCCACCCGCAAGCCGCAGAAGATCGTGATCAACACCGATCCCGAGCCGCCGAAGGCGGCCGCTACTCCATCGCATTAGCACGGTCGCGTCGCTGACCTACAGCATCGGCCCGAAACCCGACGCGGTTTTCGGAAAGCGCGATGCGTAGGCTTAAAGGAAATAAAGCGTCCTTTTGCAACCAAGAGGACGCAATATGCTCCGGTTCGGCAAGCCGACGCAAAGCGCGGCTGTCAGGCAAAGTAGCTCAGTGCCCTCTGGTCGGTTTTGGGTCCGGAATGTTTCAGGCGCTCCACAGGCGCGCAATGGCCATCGACGCTGCTGACAACGTCTAATGGGCCGCCGGTTACCGTTTCAGCTCTCCATTCACACGTTTTCCGTGCATCGTACAGAAGAAAAAGATCGCGCCGATTGAAATAGTGGAATGTTTTCGTGTTGTAACTACATTTATCTTCCGAAAGCGCGAAAACATCGATGGCATATTTGCTGCAGCGCAATACTTTCAATGAAATATTATATAATGTTTTAACTATTATATTCTAAAAATTTAAAGGAGACATATACTGAAGGATGTAGTTGATTATGATCTCCCGTCTGTCTATTCGTGCCACGTTAAGTGCGTTGATTTTTTCGATAGGCCTCGTCGCAACCGTCTTTGCGATTATTTCTTTCTGGCAGGCGAGTTCCGCTTCAATTGAGTCTAACACTGCTCGGCTTTACGCTGCTGTTGACCGCAATCTTCTCGTCCTGCAGATGGGTCTACTGTCGGAAAAAGCCGATAGTCCCAACGTGCTGCGAATGAGCGGCGACGCCTTGGCCAAGGCGCGCGCCAGCATGGCTGAGAATCGGCAGACGGTCGACAAGGGGTATCAGGCAGCCGACGCTCTGATGGCCGATGCCAGCGATCCTTCCGTGCTGAAAGCCTATGGGGACGTAAAGTCTGCCATGACCGATTTTCTGCAGGCTCGTTCCGCGATCGATACCGCGCTTTCAAGCGCCAAGCCGCAGGAAAGCTCCGCGGGTGAAGCCATTGGCCGTGCGGGGAACGTCTTGATGGAGCGTGCCATCAATCTCGCACAAATGCTGGAAACCGCCATGGCGGAGAGCGAGCCGGTTCTTGGTGATCTCGGTGCCATCAAGCGTATCGCCTGGCAGGTTCGCAATGTCGGCGGCTCGGTCTGGGAAGTCGCCCATGGTCCCTATACCGGTGGTCCAGTACTGACCCCCGCGCTCATCAAGAAGCTTGATACGATCGAAGGAAGCACCCGCTCCTATTGGGAGTTGCTGCAGTCCATGTCAAAGTCCAGCACAATTCCTGCCCCAGTGAGGGCAGCCGTCGATCAGGCGCGCTCTGAATATTTCGAAGGCAGCTTCGGCACGCTTCGCCAAAGCATCGTCGCCGATGTTCAGGCCGGCAAGATGCCGCAGATGGAATTCTCGGTATGGCTGCCAAAGCTGATCGTTGCGATCAATACGATCACCAATGTGGCAATCGTGTCCATGGACCAAGCGAATATCATTGCCGAAAACGCCCAATACGGCGCATTTAGAACCGCGGCTATTTCGGGTGTGGTTGGGCTCGCGGTCCTGGCGCTCTGGGGTCTTGGCTACTTGGTTATGAAGGGCAGACTCTTCAATCCGCTTGAGCTGATGACGGATGCTGTGAGACGCCTCGCCAAAAATGATGTGGCGGTTGACATTCCCGCCTTTACCCGCCGCGATGAAATGGCTGAGCTGGCGGGCGCCGTCGCTGTGTTCAAGCAAAATGCGATCGCCCGGATGGAACTGGAGGAGAAAGCCCGTCAGTTCCAGCAGGAGCTGGACAGGAAGCTACGTGAAACGCAAGCGGCCTTCGAAGCCGCTGGTGCAAGCCAGAAGGCCTTCCTCGGCACGCTTGCCACTGGTCTGGAGCGCTTGGCGCTTGGTGATCTTTCCACAAGGATCGACAAGAATTCCGATCCTGCATTCTTGACCATCCAGGAGAACTTCAATGGTGCGATCGGGCGCCTTGAAGCTGCGCTCTCGGCGGTGCTGGAAAGCGCCAATGCCGTGACGGATGGCGTCCAGGAAATCAGCCAATCGACCGACAGCCTGGCACGCCGCACGGAACAGCAGGCCGCTGCACTGGAACAGACGGCCGCGGCCCTCGAAGAGATTACCGCCAATGTCGGCAGCTCCGCAGGACGATCCTCCGAGGCCCGCACGGTTGCAGTGAACGCGGTCTCCAACGCCACCAAGTCCGGTTCGGTCGTTGCCGAAGCTGTGGCCGCCATGCGCCGCATCGAGGAAGCCTCGGCAAAGGTCCGCAACATTATCACCGTCATCGACGAGATTGCGTTCCAGACCAACCTTCTTGCCTTGAATGCAGGCGTTGAGGCGGCTCGCGCCGGTGAAGCCGGCAAGGGTTTTGCGGTTGTGGCGCAGGAGGTGCGTGAACTCGCGCAGCGATCTGCCTCGGCCTCGAAGGAAATCCGCGACCTGATCCAGCGTTCCAATCAGGAAATCGGCGAAGGCGTCAAACTGGTTGCCGAGACCGGCGAGGCCCTGCACACGATCGAACACGATATCGCAACGATCAATGACCATATGGAAGCGATTGCCGTTTCGTCGAGCGAACAGGCCGCCGGCATTTCTCAGGTCAACACGGCCGTCAACCAGATGGACCATGCGACACAGCAGAATGCGGCGATGGTGGAAGAAAGCAACGCTGCTGCAAGCCTCCTGGCTCAAGAAGCCAACAAGTTGCGGCAAGCCATGCGTGGTTTCAGAATTGGCGAGGGTTCGTCAACCTATGGCATGCGCAACGCGACACGAGCTGCCTAACCTTATGTCTACGTGAACCGGTCCGATTGCTTGTTGGACGCCGTGCATCCTTTTGGACGCGCGGCGTTTTCACGTCTTGCAGAAACGCATCGTGCTTTATGAAAATCGATCCCGCCGCTGAAACACTCTGGGCGCTTGAGCTTCAGTAAAACGATCGCACCAGCGAGCCGACCAGCAGGTTCCAGCCATCGATCAGCACGAAGAACAAGATCTTGAACGGAAGTGAGATCGAAGTCGGGGGCAGCATCATCATGCCCATGGCCATGGTGATCGTTGCCACCACCATGTCGATGACGAGGAAGGGCAGGATGACGAGAAAGCCGATTTCGAAGCCGCGGCGGATTTCAGACAGCATGAAGGCTGGAACGAGGATGCGATATTGCGGCTGCGTGCCGTTCATCGTTTCCTGGCCACGTTCGCTCGCCAGATCGACGAAGAGGGCCAGATCCTTTGGACGCGTATTGGCAAGCATGAAGGTCCGGAAGGGTTCTGCCGCCCTCTCGATCGCCTGTGCTTCGGTGATCTGGTTCTGCATCATCGGCTGGATGCCATCGTTCCACGAACGCTCGAAGGTTGGCGCCATCACGTAGAATGTCATGAACATCGCCATGCTCGTCAGGATCATGTTGGATGGCGTCGTGCCAAGCCCCATGCCGGAACGCAGGATGGAAAAGGCGATGATGAAGCGGGGAAAGCTCGTGACCATGATCAGGATGCCGGGCGCGATCGAAAGGATCGTCAGCAATCCGAAGGTACGAATGATCCACGCCGCAGCGGAGCCGTCGACAGGCAGATTTAACAAATCGGCCGGTGACTGCTGCGCAAAAGCAATCCCCGGGATCAGGGCGAAAGCAATCAGGCAGATAAGGGTGCGAATCATTCTATCACGAAGGTTTTGAATAAAACCTTGGATACGCGCCCTTTCGTCCTGAGGTCAACGATCTCTCTCAGGTCATCCCTAAGATATTGAAAGCCGCGTGGGCCCTGAATTTGCTGGAGAGGCACGGTTCTGACGTAAGCCATGATCTCCTGATGGAGTTCCTGAACCACGGCCGGGTCCGAAGGACCATTGAATTGCAGTGCAAGTTCAAGCCTGATCCAATTCTCGGCAGGATAACCGAGATTGGTGATGATCGGGTCCAGCGACACCAGGCTTGGGCCGGCAGGCGCACCATGGCCATCCTTGGCAGGTTCGCCATGAGCCTCTGCCTTGGGGGCTTCGCCGTGCTCCCCCGCTGCCGCAACTTCCGCTGGAGCCTCGTGCGCAGGTGCCGCCGCTGGCGTGGATGCAGCGGGTGGGGTGGGCACGAAAAGCATCTTGCCGACAAACCAGCCGCCGCCGAGACCCAGAAGACACAGAACCGCAATCACTCCGATGGCCGGAATAGGCGAGCTCTTCTTCGGTGCCGGTCCTTCAAGTGCCAACTGGTCGGTCATAGGTCTGTTGCCTGTTTCAAAGTTAGTGCCTGGCCGGACGTGAAAACCTTATCCGCCATGTCGAGCGTCTCCACCGACGCTCGGTCAGGACTGTATTTCGCGCTTCAGTTCCTGCCTTCCCAAAGTCAGATCGGCGAGAAGAGGTCGACGACCTGCTGCCCTACCGGTGGCTGCTGCACTTCCATGATGCGTCCGCGACCACCATAGGAAATGCGCGCTTCCGCGATCTTTTCGTAGGATACGGTATTTTCCGAATTCACGTCCTGTGGCCTGACGATGCCCGCGACATTGAGAATGCGGATTTCGTGGTTGACGCGCACTTCCTGCGAACCGCTGATCAGCAGGTTGCCGTTTTCCAGAATGCCGGTGACGACCGCTGCGACGAGGAGGGTCAGCTTTTCCGCGCGGTTGATGGACCCCTTGCCATTGGCTTCGCTGTCATTGTCGAAGCTGAGAGAAGAGTCCGCCTTCGGCTTCCAGCCAAGAATCTCCGCGTCGGCCTTCCAGCCCGTCTTTCGGTTGTTTTTGCGACTGCGGTCCGTCTTGTTGTCAAACGACGCCTTGTCGTTGATCTGGATGTTGACCGTGAGAATGTCGCCGATATTGAGCGCGCGAGAATCTTTAAAAAGCGCTGCCTTGCTGTCGCTCCAAAGCGAATAGCCGCTTGCCGCGTGAAGCGGCTGCTTCGGATAGGACGCCAGCTGCGGTGCCTGGTTGAATTGCAGGCCGCTGCCGATCGGGCTCATTGCCGGCGCGTTGCCGATTTCTTTGAGTGTCTGGTTTTCCGTGACGCTCTGGCACCCCGTGAGGATGCTCGCGGCTGAAAGGGCGAGAATGAGCGCTTTGTTCATGACGGATCTCTTGATGTGGTTTTATCGGTCGCGCTGGCCATGATCGAAGCGACGGTCGCCGCCTTTTTCGCGTTCATTTCGCTGAGGATCAGCCCGGACTGGCGCGGTGGCAGTTTCATGATGATGGCCGCAGCCATTCCCGGATCGAGTTCCTGAAGCTGGGGAGCAGCGGCATCCGCCTTCATCGTCTTGTAAACTTCGACGAGGTTGCTCTCCGCCTGCTTCAGAAAATCGTTACGGCGTTTCAGCCAGTCTTCATACTCGGCCTTGCGGGCTTCGAGGATGGCGACGCGCTCGTTAATGTCTTCCTGAAGCTTCTCGAGATCCTGCTTCTGCATCAGATAGCGCTGGTCGCGCGCCTGATCGACGATGTTGGTGCAGTATTGCTGGATTTCCTGTCCGCTGGTCTCGCCGGTGGTGACGCGCACCTGTTCCTGCGCGCGCGCCGAAGGAAGCGAACCAGCGACGACGAAGAGGGCGAGAAGAACGCGTTGAGGCGTGAAAATCTTGGAAACGGCGATTGTCATTGTAGTACCAATTCTGCCTGGAGCGCACCTGCGGACTTGATGCCTTGAAGGATGGCGATGATGCCGTCCGGTTTGACGCCGATATTGTTGAGACCCGCCACCAGCGACCGGAGGCTCGGACCTTCGAGAATGGCGACCGGGCCGCCGGTCTTTTCAGCCTGGATATCCGTCTGTTGCTGCACGGCGGTTTGTCCGCGCGAGAAGGGTGCGGGCTGTACGACCTGCGGCATTTCGGTTACCTGGACCGTCAGCGTGCCGTAGCTCACCGCAACCCTCGAAACACGCACATCTGCACCGATGATGATCGTGCCTGTCCGTTCGTTGATGACGACCTTCGCTGGCGTATCGGTTTCCACCGAAAGGTTCTCGATGCTCGCCATAAGGCGGGTAAGATCGGCGGTGCGTGGCTTCTGGATGTAGACGACCTGGGAATCGCGCGCCTCGGCAATCGGCTCGTTGTAGGAGGTACGGGCAAAGCCGTTGATCGTATCTGCAATGCGAATGGCGGTCGAAAAGTCCGGGTTTCTCAATTGCAGCACGAGGCTGACGGAATCCTTGAACTGCGAGGGCAGTTCCCGCTCGATGATCGCGCCACCCGGCACGCGACCGGCTGTCGTCACGCCCTGTGTCACCTGGGCCGCCTGGCCCTCTGCATTGAAGCCGGAGACGATGACGGAGCCTTGAGCGACAGCGTAGATCTGGCCGTCGGCGCCGGACATGGAGGTCATGATCAGCGTGCCGCCGCGCAATGACGAGGCGTCGCCAAGCGAGCTGATATTGACGTCCAGCCTGCTTCCCGGGCTTGCGAAAGGCGGCAGGTTGGCGGTCACCATGACGGCCGCGACATTCTTGGAAGAGGTCTGGTTGCCCTGCATCGAGATGCCGAGATTTTGCAGCATCGCGCGCATCGACTGTTCGGTAAAAGGCGAGGAACGCATATTGTCGCCGGACCCCTGGAGGCCGACGACAAGACCATAGCCGATCAACTGGTTTTCACGTCCGGACTGAAGTGACGCAATATCTTTCACGCGCGCCATCGTCTGGGCAAAGCCTTCCGGGGCCGCTGCGAGAAAAGCGATTGCCGCAAGTGCCGCGGCGAAAAAACGCGGACGAAAACTCATTTTTGGAAGACCTCCACGGTCCCGTCGAGCTTCGCCGTTCCGGTCACCGTCACCCCGGTGTCCTTGTTGCGCACGCGAATGATGTCGCCGGCCATGCCGTCTTCGATAGCAATGCCGGAGGCCGAAAGGTTCATGCCGTTGTTGTTGTAGGTTATGCGCACTGCGGCACCGCGTTCCACCGCGTAAGGATCGCGCAGATCGCCGAGCGGAATGGTCCGTCCGGCAACCAAGGTCTTTTTGGAAACCTTGCCCACCACTTCCTCCATCGATTGCGAGTAGCCGGGAGCGATGTTGGGGTTTGTGACGGGAACTTCCGTCACACGGCCCTGGGTAATGATTTCGCCCGAAAGAATCGTGACCGTGGGGACGACAGCAAACTTCTGCTGCGACATGGCACCGTGCGGAGAAAACACCGCAGACGCGAGTGCCAGCGCAAACGTGACCTTGCGACCTTGAACAGGCATGATTTTCGGGCGGAACTTCATGTTACCCTACCTTCCACTTATTTCAGGTTCTGACTGACGATCTGAGCCATCTGGTCGGCGGTGGTGATGACCTTGGAGTTCATCTCATACGCACGCTGGGCGGAAATCATGTCGGTGATTTCCTTGACCGAATCGACGTTGGAGCCTTCCAGGTAGCTCTGCTTCACGTAGCCGAAGCCGATCGATTGGGGTGTTCCATCGACGGCTGCACCCGAGGCATCCGTCTGAGCAAAGAGGTTATCGCCCAATGGACGCAGACCGGCTTCGTTGGCGAAGTTGCTCATCGTCAGCTGACCGACTTCGGTCATCTGGTTCGACTGGCCGATACGCACCGACACGATGCCGTCGTCGGTGATCTTGGTTTCGGTCGAATCCGTCGGGATGGTGATCGCCGGCAGCACCGGATAACCATCGGTCGTCACCAGGCGGCCTGTCGAGTCCATGTTGAACGCGCCAGCACGGGTATAGAGCGGAGTGCCGTCCGGACCCTGCACGCGGAACCAGCCCTTGCCGACGATGGCAAGATCGAGCGCGTTGCCGGTCTGGGAAACAGGTCCCTGGATGTGCAGCTTGCGCACGGCAGAGGTCTGTACGCCGAGGCCGATGTTCGCGCCTTCCGGTACCATGGCCTGGTTGGCACGGTTCATCACGCCCTGTGCGCGCTCGGTCTGGTAGAGCAAGTCGGTAAATTCGGCACGGCCGCGCTTGAAGCCGGTGGTGTTGATGTTCGCGATGTTGTTCGCGATGACCTCAAGGTTCGTCTGCTGGGCATCCATGCCCGTTGCTGCGATGGCTAGAGCTCTCATTTCTTAGGTCCTCACGGGTCAAATCTGCATTTTAACGACATCGAGATAGGCCGAAACGAGCCGGTCTCTGAGCGCGACAGCGGTTCTTAGGGTCTGGTCGGCCTGCATGACGGCATCGACGACTTCTCGGGTATTGGCCTTGCCCTGCATACCGGCGAAGGACATGGCTTCGCTGTTCTTGAGCGAGTCGACCGCGTCCTGCGCAACCCCGCCAAGAACGCTGGCGAATGTCGGGCCAACGGTCGCGGTTGCGGCCGTGGTGACGGCGGCGCCCGCAAGTGAGGTCAGGCCGCTGGCAATGCCCTTGATGCTGTCTGTCGCGGAGTTGTTGGTCAGCGATTTGACGTGGCTGATAGATTCGATCATCACTGAGCCTTCAATAGGTCGATAGTTGAGGAAATCAGATCACGCGTCTGCTTGATGACCTGGAGATTGGCTTCGTAGCTGCGGTTGGCTTCACGAAGGTCGGCCATCTCGATCAGCATGTTGACGTTCGGCAGCTTCACCATGCCTTTTTCATCGGCCGCCGGGCTGTCCGGATCGTATTCCTCGATGAAGTTGGAGCGGTCGTAACCAAGCTTCTTGACCTCGACGAGGTTGGTGCCTGATGCGCGATCCAGCTCATTGGCAAAGGTAATCGTCTTGCGTCGATAGGGATCGGCCCCCGGCCCATCACCCGTGGTACGGGAGTTGGCGATGTTTTCCGAAACGATGCGCAGACGCGTTGCCTGCGCTTCCATTCCGCTGCCTGCGATCTTCAGCGAGGTTGATAGTGAGTCCATCTTACTTGCCCACCGCGGTCATCATCATGGAGTGGAAGGTGCGAACGAGCTGCGTGTTCAGTTCGAACTGCCGCTTGATTTCGCCGGTCTTTGCCATTTCCGTGGAAAGAGAAACGGTGTTGCCGGATATCTGCACACCGATTTCATTGTTCAACGGGGCATCCCTAAGACCGATCTTGCCAGCACCCGTGACTGCCATTTCCATATGCCCCGGGTTCGTACGCGCCATCTGCATGCCGGCCGTCTTCAGTTCGGTTTCGAACGGAACGACTTCCTTGGCGCGATATTGCGGCGTGCTCGCATTGGCGATGTTCGTGGCGACAACTTCCTGACGGATTGAGAGCCACTCGGCCTGCCGGGAGGCCAGCGCAAACAGCTGAATGGGCTGCATGACAATTCTCCGTGTTTAATCTGCCCTCGGTCTAGACCCACAATCTTGCGCGGGACTTACCCGCGGGTCGGACGCTGGTATTGCGGGCGCCACGCCATAAATCGCCCGGGCATTAACCATTTGTTTGCCATGGCCCTTTAGATTTCGTTGATATTTCCGCCAGACGGACGGTTCTTACATCCCTGCGGGTTTGCAATGGCTCTTCACACAGAAAGACATGTCGGTTCGGTTACGCAGCAGCCTGCGACTGGCAAATGGCGGCGTTTCGGCGTGTCGGCAGCCTTCGTGGTGACCTTTGCGGGCGTTGGCGCCCTCTTGCCTTCCGCCTTCATTCCTGCGCCGTATACAGGGTACGTCTCGCACGCTGTCGTCAGAGTCTCGGCATCTAGCGGGAACCCCGTCGATACTGGCCGGGTGGCTGCTTCCATGCAGCAAAGCCTGCTGTCCCCGGTATCCCTGACCCTTGCCATCTCCGAGCTGAAGCTCAAGGCTGGCGATGTGACAGGCATTGCTGGGGAGGGACGCCTTGCCATGCTGGCGAACCTCCTTCTGGGCGACGTGCAGCCAACGACCCCCGTTAACGCCATCGAGGACGCGCTTCGTCAGTCCGTCAAGATTACCTCGGCATCGAAGACGGACATCGACGTCGGTGTGACCGCAGCAACGCCGAAGGCCGCTGAGCGGATCGTCGATTATCTCGCTCGCCAGGTTGTCAAGGGCGTTGGCGGGGATCATGCCGAACCCGCCTTGCAGGCGGTCGAAAAAGCCCGCACCGCGCTCGACGCGGCAGAAGGTGCATTGACCGGATTTCAGATGCGCCACGGCAACGATATCGTCTCGCGCATCCAGGGCCTGCAACAGTCACTTCACGAGGCGGACGCCAGGATTGCGGCTTTGAGCGAGAAGGAACACGACCTCGCCCAGGCTGTCACCAAAGTCTCGGCGATGAAGACGAACGACGTGCTGACGAAAGCATTGCCGCCGCTTCCCGTTTTCGAAGCCCTCGCACCTGTCAGAGACACCTACACCACCGCGAAGCTCGCGCTTGACGACGTCAATGTCGATCACGGGCCGAAACACCCGCGCACCATTGCAGCCCAAGGGGCTGTCGATGCTGCAAGATCAGCTGCCATGCCCGCTCTGCGTCGTGCGCTGGACGGCGCGAAGGCAGAGTTGAAGGACGTTGCCGCCACGCTTGGCGCTGAGACCCGCGAGAAGGCCGCCGTTGAAGAGCAATTGCGCGCCATGGGTGACGCACCGGAAGAGCTTGCCAAGCTGGAAAAGGCTCTTGAGACGGCGCGTCGCGATTATCTGGCGGCAAGCGAAAAGGCCGGTCCTTTCGCAGCACCCACCGTGACGGCGGCGATCGTCAAATCCGCGTCACCCGCAGTCCTTCAGGAAGAGGGTATTTTCCCGCAGATGATGCTCGGCTTGATGGCAGCCGGAGGCGCGCTGGTTGGCGTCCTGCTCGCCCTCTTCCTCATGAGCTTCCGCCGCACGGAAACGGAAGACCGGGTCGGCCCCGCCATTCAGATGGCAATAGAGGCGGAGGCGGCCGTCGAGGCCGCTCCTGCAAAGGCTGAAGCGCATAACGATCGGTTCGACATCGAGCCGGATATTTTCCACGATCTGGTTGAGGACGATGTCGAGCCCGTTTACGCCAGCGCGCATGACGATGTGACCGGGGACGATACGTGGGAATACGATCTCCACGACGAGCCTGCCAACGATATCCCGCTCGATGAGCGTGTCCGCCAGGTATTGCTTGCCAACCGCGTCCGCTATGCGGAACCGGCGCAAGAGCAGGATGGCTTCCGTTTGCCGCCTTTGCTGGCCGCCGCACTGGAGGGCAAGGCAGATCATGCGCAGGCCGAAACGGACGAGATACGAGCGCTTCGCCAGGAACTTGCCCTGCTCAGGCAAAGATTGAACGGCTTTGTCGAAGACGACATGCGGCGTCGCGGCTGATCCACTGATTTCCCCTTGCAATCTGTAGCCTCCCGCAGCATTAGGGGTCTCACCCCTCAAGGCTGGTTTGCGGGTTCTCAGGAGGCAGGCATATGGTGGTTGTGATCGACGGCAAGGCCAAGGCGGCATCCGTGACGGATGCTGTGCGGGACGCGGCGGAGCGTCTTGAAAAGGAGACCGGCAAGAAACCGGGTCTCGCTGTCGTCATCGTCGGCGATGATCCTGCAAGCCATGCCTATGTGAACTCCAAAAGCAAGATGGCCAAGCAGTGCGGTTTCAACTCGGTCCAGCACACGCTGCCGGAAGAAACGACACAGCAGGAACTCGCGGCGCTGGTCGCCAAGTTGAATGCCGACGCATCGATCCACGGCATTCTCGTCCAGCTCCCGCTGCCGAAGCATCTCGATTCCGATCCGATCATCCAGTCGATCCTTCCTGAGAAGGATGTCGATGGTCTGAGCGTCTTGAATGCCGGAAAGCTTGCTGTCGGCGATCTGAAGACAGGGCTTCTTTCCTGCACCCCGGCGGGCGCCATGCTTCTGGTTCGCAGCATCCACGGGCAAGATCTTTCGGGCCTGAACGCGGTGGTGATCGGTCGTTCCAACCTGTTCGGCAAGCCGATGGGTCAATTGCTCCTCAACGCCAACGCAACGGTGACGATGGCGCATTCGCGCACCAAGGATCTGGCTTCCGTCTGCAAGTCTGCCGACATTCTGGTTGCCGCGGTCGGCCGGGCGCAAATGGTGAAGGCCGATTGGGTGAAGCCCGGAGCGACTGTCATCGATGTGGGTATCAACCGTATTCCCGCACCCGAGAAGGGCGAGGGCAAGTCGAAGCTCGTCGGCGATGTGGCATTTGAAGAAGCAAGCACCGTTGCCGCCGCCATTACGCCAGTCCCAGGCGGCGTTGGTCCGATGACGATTGCGATGCTGATGGCCAACACAGTGATCGCCGCACATCGTGCATTGGGCAACGAAGCGCCAAGCTTCTGAGCGAACTATCGAGGTGCAGCGCCGGTCGAGGCGCGCACAACCAGTTCCGCCTTCCAAAGCTCGTGGAAAGGCTCGTTTCGCCCCGTCTTGATCTGGGCGATCAGCCGTTCGGCGACACGCATGCCTGCGGCTCTGAGCGAAGACCGTGTGGTGGTCAATGGCACGGAAAAATTGACCGGCTTCAGGAGAGGCAGGACGTCGTCATGGGCGATGAGGGAAATATCCCGCCCGGGACGCAGGCCCCGCTGGTTGAGCGAGCGGATGGCACCGAGCGCCAGTGCCGTGGAGGCACAGAGAACGGCGGTGGGCTGTTGCGGCTGGTCTAGAAGGCGTTCCATCATCAGGAAGCCGGCCTCGTCCGTCATCACGCTGTGGCTGACCTTGTCGGGATCAAGCGAATGGCCATGAACCGCCAATGCGGCTTCGACACCGCGATAGCGCCGGAACGTAAAGTCATAACCCTCCGGCCCATTGATCAGCGCGATGTCCTTATGGCCAAGTTGGAGCAGCAGTGATGCCGCATCATGGAAGGCGCCCTCGTTGTCGACGTCGAGATAAGGGTAATCCGGCTCTATCCCCCAGGACCTGCCATGCACCATGAAGGGGATCGACAGGCTTTTCATCATCGCGATCCGTCGGTCATTCTTCTTCATATAGGCGAGATAGATCCCGTCGACAGTGCCATTGGCCGCAAGGTCCTTCAGCGCTTCATCCTCATCGCGCGGATCGGTCGGCATGATGACGAGGTGAAATCCGTTTTTGGCCGAGACTTCCCCAAGCCCGTTGAGGAACTCCCCGAAGTGAACGTCGGATTGATGTTCTGCACCCGTGGGCATGACAAGGCCGATGGAGCCAACCTTGCCGGTCGCCAGTCGTTGCGCTGCTGCGTTGGGTCGATATCCGTTTTGCCGCGCCGCCTCGATGATCTTCCGGCGTGTCTCGGCATTGACTTCGGGATAGCCATTCAGGGCGCGGCTGATCGTCGTCTGGGAGATGCCAAGCAACTGCGATAATTGTTTCAGATTCATGCCCAGCCTCCCTCTGCTGCTCAAGCCCGCGGACTTTGGAAAGAGACAGCTCCTCCACCGTCTCCAAACCGCTTTGAAAGCTATCAAGTGTTTGGGCGCTATACAATTCAAAAAACTCTGCTGCAGCGCAAATACAGTCTCCCGCACAGCAAAACAGGACTAAATTTGGGATCATCATCAACCCTCTTGACTCTGACCAATTCTCAATGAGATGAATACGCAGCCAAAGCGCTTTGAAAAGATACGCCGAAGCCGATTAATGTGATGGGAGGTAGATCACATGAGAAAGATATTTTTGACGACAGTTGCCATAGCCACGCTTCTGTCGGGAGCATCCTTTGCCGCCGAACTCAAATTCAAGCCGGGTGAAGACAGCAAATTCAACTGGAAGAGCTACGAAGACTTCAAGGCTGCAAATGCCAGCCTGAAGGGCGAGACGCTGACGATCTTCGGACCATGGCGTGGCGAGGACGAAGCGCTGTTCCAGTCCGTCCTGGCCTATTTTGCCGATGCAACCGGCGTCAATGTCCGTTACTCGTCGTCTGAAAATTACGAGCAGCAGATCGTCATCGATACGCAGGCAGGGTCTCCGCCCAACATTGCGATCCTGCCGCAGCCTGGCCTTCTGGCTGACTTGGCCGCCAAGGGGCTTCTTGCTCCGCTCGGCGACGAGACGGCAAACTGGGTGAAGGAAAATTACGGCGCAGGCCAGTCCTGGGTAGATCTTGGCATGTACAAGAACAAGGACGGCAACAAGGCCTATTTCGCCTTCCCGTTCAAGGCCGACGTCAAGTCGCTGGTCTGGTACGTTCCTGAGAACTTCGAGGAAGCCGGTTACAAGGTGCCGGAAACCATGGAAGATCTGGTCAAGCTCAGCGATCAGATCGTTGCCGATGGCGGTACCCCATGGTGCATCGGTCTCGGCTCCGGTGGCGCAACCGGCTGGCCGGCAACGGACTGGGTTGAAGACTTCATGCTGCGCACGCAGCCGCTCGATGTCTACCAGAAGTGGACGACGAATGAGGTGAAGTTCAACGATCCGCGTGTCGTGGCCGCCATCGAGGAATTCGGCAAGTTCGCCAAGAACGACAAATATGTCTCGGGCGGTGTTGCCGCTGTCGCCTCGACCGACTTCCGTGACAGCCCGAAGGGCCTCTTCGACATTCCGCCGAAGTGCTATCTGCACCGTCAGGCTTCCTTCATCCCATCCTTCTTCCCTGAGGGAACGAAGGTCGGAACGGATGTCGACTTCTTCTACATGCCGACTTTCGCCTCCAAGGCCGATCTCGGCAAGCCTGTTCTGGGTGCTGGAACGCTGTTCACCATCACCAAGGATTCCAAGGCGGCTCGCGCCCTCGTGGAGTTCCTGAAGACGCCGATCGCCCATGAAGTCTGGATGGCGCAGTCTGGCTTCCTCACGCCGTTCAAGGGCGTCAACAAGGATGCCTATGCCAATGATCAGGTGAAGCGTCAGGGCGAGATTCTGACGACGGCCACCACCTTTGGCTTCGACGGCTCCGACCTCATGCCCGGCAAGATCGGTGCTGGCGCGTTCTGGACCGGTATGGTCGATTTCGTCGGTGGCAAGTCTGCCGAACAGGTCGCCAACGATATCCAGAAGGCCTGGGACGGCCTGAAGTAAGCCTCAGATTCAGCCCGGCAGTTATCGCTGCCGGGCTGTTATGACGAAAACGGCACGGACACACGGGCTGAATACAAGTAAGATCGGGGAGGGAATGATGATTACGCAGATCGTATCCGCGCTGGGCGTCGTTATCGTCGGAGTCTTTGCCTGCGCAGCCTATTACTGGCTGTCGGACAAAGCATTGCAGTTTATCTTTCCGGTGAAAGACGGCGACGTCATTCACGCCTCGCGCAACCTCAATAGACGCGCTGCCATTCGTCCCTGGCTCTTTGTCGGTCCGGCCTTGCTGCTGCTTGCCGTCTATCTCGTCTACCCGGTCGTTGCGACGTTTATCCTATCCTTTTACGATCGGACGGGTACCAATTACGTCGGCTCTGCCAATTATGTCTGGGCCTTTTACGACGCCGGTTTCCGCCAGTCGATCTTCAACAACATTCTCTGGCTCGCTGTCGTACCGGCCGCATGCACCTTTTTGGGTCTCGTCATCGCCGTCATGACCGACCGCATCTGGTGGGGCAACGTCGCCAAATCCATCGTCTTCATGCCGATGGCGATCTCCTTCGTCGGCGCGTCCGTGATCTGGAAGTTCATCTACGAATATCGCGGCGAGGGCCAGACGCAGATCGGCCTCCTAAACGCGCTGGTGGAATTCTTCGGCGGGAATCCGCAGGTGTGGATTTCCATGCCTTTCTGGAACAACTTCTTCCTGATGGTCATCCTGATCTGGATCCAGACCGGCTTTGCCATGGTCATTCTGTCAGCGGCGCTTCGCGGCATCCCGGAGGAAACCATTGAGGCGGCCGTGATCGATGGCGCCAATGGCTGGCAGATTTTCTGGAAGATCATGGTGCCGCAGATCTGGGGAACGATCGCGGTCGTCTGGACCACCATCACCATTCTCGTCCTCAAGGTCTTCGACATCGTCCTGACCATGACCAACGGTCAGTGGAACACCATGGTTCTTGCCAATCTCATGTTCGATTGGATGTTCCGTGGCGGTGGCGACAGCGGGAGAAGCGCGGTTATCGCGCTCGTCATCATGGCAGCCGTCACGCCGATCATGATCTGGAACATTCGCCAGGCGAACCGCGAGATGGAGGGCCGCTGATATGACCATCACAACGCGTCTGCGCCGTATCGGCCTCCCACGTCTTATCGTTCACGCCAGCGTTCTTTTCATCGCCCTGCTGTGGCTTTTGCCGACGCTCGGCATTCTCGTCAGCTCGCTGCGGGACAAGGACCAGATCGTCGTTTCCGGCTGGTGGACGGCCTTCTCCAGCTCCAACCAGACGCAGGCGCTGCGCCTTGGCGATCCATCGACACAGACCCAGCAGGGCGATCGCTTCGTCATTGCCGGCAACGTCTTCGGTGAAGGCAAGAGCGGCCATGTCTCGGCCTTCGGCGTGCGCGTTCAGGAACCGGCAGCCTTCAAGTCCGGTACGTCTGCCGATCTCGGTGATGGCGAAACGCTTCAGCTCAACGAGGACGGCAGCTATCAATACAGCAAGAATGCCAGCTTCGAAGGATCGCGCGCAAAACGCGTCTATGTCGTGGTTTCTACCCCGCCGATCTTCACGCTCGACAACTATCGCACCGTCCTCCTCTCCGAAGGCATCGGCCAGTCCTTCGTCAATTCTCTGACGGTCGCCATTCCTGCAACCATCATCCCGATCCTGATTGCTGCATTTGCGGCTTACGCTCTGTCATGGATGCGCTTCAGAGGTCGGTCCTTGATGATAGCACTGGTCGTCGGTCTGATCGTCGTGCCGTTGCAGATGTCGCTCATTCCGCTGCTTCAACTCTATAACTCCATCGGCAACATCTTCGGCATACCGTCCAAGACCTATGCCGGCATCTGGCTGGCACATACCGCCTTCGGTCTGCCGCTCGCCATCTATCTGCTGCGCAACTATATCTCCGGTCTGCCGAAGGAAATCATCGAGAGTGCCCGCGTCGATGGCGCCAGCGATTTCGAAATCTTCGTCAAGATCGTGCTGCCACTTTCCTTCCCGGCGCTTGCCTCCTTTGCCATCTTCCAGTTTCTCTGGACGTGGAACGACCTTCTCGTCGCCATGGTCTTCCTCGGCACGCAGAAGGATGAGCTGGTGCTGACCGGCGCGCTGAACGCGCTGCTCGGTTCGCGCGGCGGCAACTGGGAAATCCTCACCGCGTCGGCTTTTGTGACCATCATCGTGCCGCTCTGCGTCTTCTTTGCGCTCCAACGTTACCTTGTCCGCGGCCTCTTGGCTGGCTCCGTCAAGGGAGGCTGATCGAACCCATGAATGCTTTCAATCAACAGGACACGACCATGACCGCGACCGTTTCTTCCGCCCTGACTCCCGACAAGGATTGGTGGCGCGGCGCTGTGATCTACCAGATCTATCCGCGCTCCTATCAGGACTCCAACGGCGATGGCATTGGCGATCTGAAGGGCATCACCTCCAGGCTCGAGCACATCGCCAACCTCGGCGCGGATGCGATCTGGATTTCGCCCTTCTTCACCTCGCCCATGAGGGACTTCGGCTACGACGTCTCCAACTATGTCGATGTCGATCCGATGTTCGGCACGCTTGCGGATTTCGATGGCCTGATCACCGAGGCCCATCGTCTCGGCATCCGTGTGATGATCGATCTCGTCCTTTCGCACACCTCCGACCAGCATCCCTGGTTCGTCGAAAGCCGCTCCAGCCGCAGCAATCCGCGCGCCGACTGGTATGTGTGGAGCGACAGCAAGCCGGATGGCACGCCGCCCAACAACTGGCTGTCGATCTTCGGCGGCTCCGGCTGGCAGTGGGACCCCACCCGCATGCAATACTACATGCACAACTTCCTGACGTCGCAGCCGGACCTCAACCTGCATAATCCGGACGTTCAGGAAGAGTTGCTGAACATCACCCGTTTCTGGCTGAAGCGCGGCGTCGATGGTTTCCGTCTCGATACGATCAATTTCTACTTCCACGACAAGGAACTGCGCGACAACCCGGCACTTGCGCCAGAACGCCGCAATGCTTCGACCGCACCTGCCGTGAACCCGTATAATTTCCAGGAACATATCTACGACAAGAACCGCCCGGAAAACCTGGAATTCCTCAAGCGCTTCCGCGCCGTTCTTGACGAGTTCCCGGATATCGCAGCCGTTGGTGAAGTTGGCGACAGCCAGCGTGGCCTGGAGATCGTCGGTGAATATACGTCCGGCGATGACAAGATGCAGATGTGCTACGCCTTCGAATTCCTGGCGCCGGATGCGCTGACTCCCGCCCGCGTAGCGGAAGTTCAGGCAGCCTTTGCCAAGGCCGCACCAGAAGGCTGGGCCTGCTGGGCCTTCTCCAACCACGACGTGGTGCGCCATGTCAGCCGGTGGGGTGAGGCGGTTGAAGACAAGGATGCTTTGGCCAAGGTGCTGTCGGCACTGCTCATGACGCAGCGCGGCTCAGTCTGCATCTATGAGGGCGAAGAGCTTGGCTTGACGGAAGCCGACATCGCCTTTGAGGATTTGCAGGACCCCTACGGCATTCAGTTCTGGCCGGAATTCAAAGGACGCGACGGATGCCGCACGCCGATGGTCTGGGATGCCGGTCACGCACAGGCGGGCTTCTCCACCTCGGATAAGACATGGCTTCCCATTCCGACGGAACACAAGATGCGCGCAGTCAGCGCCCAGCAGGGCAACGAGGGATCCGTTCTTGAGCATTACCGCCGCTTCCTGGCGTTCCGCAGGCAGCATCCGGCTTTCGCCAAGGGCAAGATCGAGTTTCAGGACGCGGATGCGACTGTCTCGAGCTACACCCGAACGCTGGGCAACGAGACAGTGCTCTGCCTCTTCAACCTCTCCGCAGTCCCGGCAACGGCAAGACTGCCGGAGGGCGATTGGGAGGTGCTGGAAGGTCACGGCTTTTCGGCTGAACTGAATGGCACAACCGTAGAACTTCCGGCATGGGGCGCGTTTTTCGCCCGCCACGCGTAACACGATAGGGAGGAGCACCGCATGACTGGTCTTATTCTCAAGGGCATCCGTAAATCCTATGGTGAGGTGAAGGTCCTGCATGGGATCGATCTCGACATCAAGCAGGGCGAATTCATCGTTTTCGTCGGCCCATCCGGCTGCGGCAAGTCCACGCTTCTGCGCATGATCGCCGGTCTGGAGGAAATCACCGGCGGTGAAATGTATATCGACGGCCAGTTGGTGAACGAAATCCCGCCATCTCGGCGCGGCATCGCCATGGTGTTCCAGTCCTATGCGCTCTATCCGCATATGACGGTCTACGACAACATGGCCTTCGGCATGAAGATCGCCAAGGAAAGCAAGCAGGAGATCGATCGCCGCGTTCGCGCTGCTGCCGAAATTCTGCAGCTCACCCAGTATCTGGAGCGCCTGCCGAAGGCGCTTTCTGGCGGCCAGCGCCAGCGCGTCGCCATTGGCCGCGCCATCTGCCGCAACCCCAAGGTCTTCCTCTTCGACGAGCCGCTCTCCAACCTCGATGCAGCACTTCGCGTCGCGACGCGCATCGAGATTGCCAAGCTCAGCGAAAAGATGGCCGACACCACCATGATCTACGTGACGCACGATCAGGTGGAAGCCATGACGCTGGCGGATCGGATCGTGGTGCTGAATGGCGGTCGCGTGGAGCAGGTGGGCGAACCGCTGGAGCTTTACGAGAACCCCGCCAACCTCTTCGTCGCCCGCTTCATCGGCTCGCCGGCCATGAACATCATCGCCGCGACGGTGAAGAACACGGGCGAAACGACAGTGCTCGAGCTTGCCGCTGGCAAAACGCTTTCGGTTCCGATTCCGACCGCTGCCAGCGAGCAGGGCAAGCAAGCCTCCTTTGGTGTTCGTCCGGAAGATCTGTTCATCGCGACAAGTGATGATTACCTCTTCGAGGGCAAGGTATCGATTGTCGAAGCACTCGGCGAGGTGACGTTGCTCTATCTCGAGGCGCCAGCTGGCGAAGAGCCGATCGTCGTCAAGATTCCCGGCATTGCTCAGGTCAAAAAAGGTGAGACGTTGCGCTTCTCCGCTCCATCGGAAAAGCTTCACCTGTTCGATGCGCTTGGCAAAACCTACCGTCGATAGGTTCACCGATGAAACGGCTTGTTCAGCATGGTAACAAGCCGTTTCGATACCGCCGAAGCCGCTTCTGGTTGAAAATTTTACGATTTCACAAAATTATATAGGTCATTGTTTTGTTGGGGATGCGCGTCGCCCGCTTCTCCTCAGGCGCCGCGTTGCTCTGTGCCAGATCGGGACAGCGTGAGAAAATCTTAAACTGTTCCGCTTAGTCTTTCTGTCAAAGACTTCAAAAGGAACGTCGCCGTGAATGTGCGGGCTGATCTCGATAAACCCACCTATTTGAGCAAGGAAGAATCTTTCATGTACGACCGCGAAGGTCGTTTCAAAATGGAAGATACGATGAATGCTGCCCGTATTGAATATACGGAGAAGGGGGTGATGAACATGGCGTCCCGCCGCTGTGACGTCATCAGGATTTCCCAGTCCGAAGCCATTCTGGCATTCATCATCGATCAAAATCTGCCGAGCCAGTTCTACCTCGATATACCCGACGCCCGTATCACCAAGATCGGCTGTGTGCTGATCAAGACCCATCCCAACAAGACCGTCCAGGTGCGCTTTCTTCGCCTGTTGAACCAGAAGGAAATGGACCGGATCTTCGTTTTCAGCACGCATCCTGCGCATCGCAACAGAACACTCGATCTGCGCTCGTTCTGACGAACCTCCGAAGCGTTTCGATCGAACAACGGTGTGCTTTTGCGATCAGGCCAGTCCTTCGAGAACAGTCTGTTTGAGCTTTACATTCTCCACTTCGGTGAAGGTAAGATCGTCACGGCCGAAATAGGATTTCTGGTTGGTGGCTGACCAGTCGTTACAGACGAGCTTGTAACGGTCCTTCGGGGCTGGAGTTTCCGGCATCGCATAAAGATAATCGCCGGTGCGTCTGGCGAGCGGAATGTCGCCATCCTGATTGCAGCGGCTCAGAATCTGTCTCAGTGCCTCGCCATCGACTTCTGTGACCATCAACTTGCCCTCGAAGCGCAGGCATGCATTGAAGTCGTAGCGGCGTATATCGCCTTCCGGCAGACCGGCACCGAAAGAGGTGTGGCCGATGAAGCCGACATCCGCACCGGACTTGACCGCAATAAGCTCGGCCACGTGGCGACCTGCTTCGTCGACGGTCATGGCGTTCGGTATTTTGGCGACGGTTTCCCGTTCCTCCGGTGTCAGATGCTGAGCGAGTGTCTTGTCGATCAGCGCGCCCAGCGCCGGGGAAGGTTTGGCGCTGCGATCGATCGCCACCGTCTCTATGGTTGCGGCTTGGCGCATGCCTGGGATGCTTGCAACTGCCATCGATGTGCCCCAAGAGCCGGTATGGACATAGCGGATGGCACCGGCTTCATGCACGAAGTTCAGGTGGTCGTGGCCACCCACGATCAGCGTTCCGTCTGGTAGCAGAGGGAGTATATCGCGGTCCGCCACCACACCGGCATGGCTCATCACGATGTTGATGGCATCCGGTTTCAGGATCTCTGGAAGGTTGGCCTTCGCCCATTCCACCGGCTGGGGAATGGTCAGCGCATCACGCGCCGCCTTCGGATAGGTATTGATGGCATTGGTGGCGAGACCAACCACGACGACCTTTTGTCCGCCAATCTCGAATGTCTTGGTCGCGGGCGCGTAAGGAACACCGCTGCGTTTGTCGATGATGTTGGAAAGAACGGTGATCCCAAGCCCTTGAGCGCGGCTGACGAAATGGGCAAGGTCGTTATCGATGTCCGGCTCGTGGTTGCCGATATTCACCACTGTGGGTGCGAGTTTGGAAAGTGCGGTGAGGAAGCTCCACTCGATTTCACCCTGAGACCGCATCGCGACCGTATTGCCGCTTTCGAAGAGGTCGCCATTCAGGAGAATGATGTGCGGGCCTCTTTCGGCGGAAATGCGGGTTTCGATTTCTGCCAGAAGCTGCCCGAGACGCTCATAGGCGGAGTGCAGGTCCGAAATGACGATGGCGTGGAGTGGGGTTTGCTGGTCGGCTTCTGCCGGTAAATGCAGCAATGGCAGCATGGCAGTTCCGGCCATGAGCTTCAGTAAATTACGGCGTGTGCGTGAGAAAATCATCATATTGGCCCCGTCACTTCAGACTATGCCACTCGCCCCCCGCGGCTGGCTGAACAGGCCCTATAGGGCGCTCATCACAGTCGCATGACAGGAGCGGCGCTTGTCCACAGCATCGGCCCGAAAATCGCACTCGATTTTCGGAAAGCACGATGCGCCTTGTCAAAAAGAGAAAGCGTCATTTGTGCGTCCACATAGAACGCACAGCGCTTCAAGCAACAATAGGGAAGGAGGAGGGAGTGGATGTCAAGGCATGATGCCAGAGCATCGTGGATGCTCTGGCTGGACGACGATGGGACAGGTCAGTGGAAGACGCTGGCGCCCTGGTCGGCGGTTCCGGCATTGCGGCGGAAGGGGGCGAAAAGCTCACGGCCCATTCCCCATTCATTGGCAGAGAGATCGGCCTGCGCTGGCTCGCGCTTGGAAAGCTCCGCTGCCGAGACGAGAACTTCCAGCGTGCCGGAGATCGCGTCGAGACGAATGATATCGCCATCGCGAATGAGCGAGATCGGCCCGCAGTCGGAGGCTTCCGGCGTCACGTGAATGGCGGCAGGTACCTTGCCGGATGCGCCGGACATGCGTCCGTCGGTCACGAGCGCCACCTTGAAGCCGCGATCCTGAAGCACGCCGAGCGGCGGGGTCAGCCGGTGCAGTTCCGGCATGCCGTTCGCCTTCGGTCCCTGGAAGCGCACGACGGCGACGAAGTCGCGGTTCAGCTTGCCATCCTTGAAGGCATCCTGAAGTTCCTGCTGGTCGTGGAAGACGATGGCAGGCGCCTCGATGATGTGCCGCTCCGGCTTCACAGCAGAAATCTTGATGACGGATTTGCCGAGATTGCCGGTTAGCATCTTCAGGCCGCCTGTCGGCTGGAACGGCGTTTCGATGCGGGAGAGAACCTTCGGATCGTGGCTCTCTTCGGGGGCCGCGTCACGCTGAATGCCGCCGTTCTCGCCAAGCTTGGCATCGATCGTATAGGCCTCAAGCCCGTGACCGAAGACGGTGCGGACGTCATCATGCACGAAGCCCTGCTTCAGGAGCTGCTTGATGAGGAAGCCCATGCCGCCGGCGGCGTGGAAATGGTTCACATCTGCAAGACCATTTGGATAGACGCGTGCCAGAAGCGGCACGATGTCGGAGAGATCGGAGATATCCTGCCAGGTGAGAATGATGCCTGCGGCTCGCGCCATGGCGATCAGGTGCATGGTGTGGTTGGTGGAGCCGCCCGTCGCATGCAAGCCAACCACGCCATTGACCACGGAACGCTCGTCGATCATCTCGCCCGCAGGCGTAAACTCGTTGCCCTGTGCGGTGATCGCCAATGCGCGCTTCACAGCTTCTCTGGTCAGCGCATCACGCAGCGGCGTATTCGGATTGATGAAGGAGGAGCCAGGCATATGGAAGCCCATGATCTCCATCAGCATCTGATTGGAGTTGGCGGTGCCGTAGAAAGTGCAGGTGCCGGGGCCGTGATAGGACTTGGATTCCGCTTCCAGCAGCTCCGCACGACCGACCTTGCCTTCCGCATAAAGCTGGCGGATGCGCGACTTCTCGTCATTCGGCAGACCCGTCGTCATCGGCCCGGCTGGAATGAAGACGGCCGGCAGATGGCCGAAGGTCAGGGCTGCGATCACCAGGCCGGGTACGATCTTGTCGCAGACACCGAGATAGACGGCCGCATCGAACATGTTGTGCGACAGGCCGATGCCGGCTGCCATCGCGATCGCATCGCGGGAAAAGAGCGAGAGCTCCATGCCGGGCTGGCCCTGCGTGACGCCGTCGCACATCGCAGGCACCGCACCTGCCACCTGCGCAATGCCACCGGCTTCCCTCGCCGCATCGCGAATGATCTGCGGGAAGACCTCGTAAGGCTGGTGGGCGGAAAGCATATCGTTGTAGGCGGTGATGATCCCGAGATTGGGAACCCGGTCGCCGGCAAGGATATCCTTGTCGGCGGGGGAACAGACGGCAAAGCCATGGGCGAGGTTGCCGCAGGAAAGGGTGGAGCGATGAACGCCCTTGGAGACCTGCAGCTGCAGCCGCTCAAGATAGATCTCGCGATAGGGTTTCGAACGTTCAACGATGCGGGCAGTAATCTCTTGAACGCGTGAGTCGGCAGCCATGGTTCATCCTGTCCTTCTGTTGAGCGTCGGCCACAGGCTCAGGAGACCGGGCCGACGATCATGTTTCATTCAAATGCCGGGCACCGCCGCCGCGTGAATGCGGATCGTCATGGCGCCCAGTAGATATTCACCGTCGAATCCGCACGGTTCAGGACGGAGCGGATCGGCATCTCATCCTCGTCGAGGTCGGACTGCGCTTTCTCCAGCGTCTCCTTCTTCGCCGCACCTTCGATGTGCAGCACCAGGAAACGTGCGTCGTGAAGGGCGGCGAGGTTGAAGGTCAGCCTTTCCTCGCCGGCATTTTCCGCAGCCATGGTCAGCACGGAGCGCGGCTCATCGAGATCGAGCGCTTCTTCGAGGTTGTCCCCGCCGGGGAAGAAGGACGCCGTATGTCCGTCGGTCCCCATGCCTAGAATGACGATATCGAACGGGTCGCAGATGTCAGCGGTTCTTGCTGTTGCCAGCGTTGCCGCATCTTCAGGTGAGGCGGCAGACTGATATAGCGGCACGAAATAGGCAGCCTTCGCCTCGTTCTGCAGAAGGTTCTCGGCCACCAGCTTGTGGTTGGAGCGATCATTGTCCGGCGGGACGAAACGTTCGTCCACCAAAGTGATGCTGACGCGCGGCCATTCCAGCTCACGCTTGGACAGCGTCTGGAAGAACAGCTTTGGCGTAGAGCCACCGGAGACGGCCATGCTGGCCGCCCCACGCTCGTCTATGGCTGCTTTCAGATGCGCCGCAACATCGTCTGCGAGCTTCTCGGCCAGTTCTGGACCGTCCTTGAAGATGTGCATGTTCGGTTCCATCCGCATCTTCCTTAGTCGGCTTCGTGCCAGGTACGACCGTCTCGCTCGATCAGCGCGATTGCGCCACTTGGTCCCCAGGTGCCGGAGGTGTAACCCTGCACGCCCTGACCGACGGCTTCCCAGCTTTTCAGGATCGGATCGACCCAGTTCCACGCCGCTTCCACTTCGTCGCGGCGCATGAAAAGCGTCTGGTTCGAGCGGATCGTATCCATCAACAGACGCTCATAGGCATCCGGGTTGCGCACGTTGAAGGCCTCGGCAAAACTCATATCGAGCGATACCTGACGAAGACGCATGCCGCCCGGGCCCGGATCCTTGATGAGCAGAGACTGCTTGACGCCTTCATCCGGCTGCAGGCGGATCACCAGCTTGTTGGCTTCGATCTTGCCGGCAGCGTCATCGAAGATCGAATGCGGGATCTGCTTGAAGGTGACGACGATTTCCGAAACGCGCGTGGCAAGGCGCTTGCCGGTACGGATGTAGAAAGGTACGCCCGCCCAGCGCCAGTTGCCGATTTCCGCCTTGAGGGCGACGAAGGTTTCCGTGTTGGAAACGCCGCCTTCCAGCTCTTCCAGATAACCCTTGACCGGGCCGCCTGCCGAAGCACCAGCGCGGTATTGTCCGCGCACGGTGTTCTTCTCGACATTGGATTGCGTGATCGGCTTCAGCGCGCGCAGCACTTTCAACTTCTCGTCGCGCACCGCTTCGGCGTTCATCGACGATGGAGGCTCCATCGCGACGAGGCAAAGCAACTGGAGAATATGGTTCTGCACCATATCGCGAAGCGCGCCCGCCTTGTCGTAGTAACCTGCGCGGCCCTCTAGTCCGACGGACTCGGCAACGGTGATCTGCACGTGGTCGATATGGGTGGAATTCCACAGCGGCTCGTAGAGCGCGTTGGCAAAGCGCAGAACCATGAGGTTCTGAACCGTCTCCTTGCCCAGATAGTGGTCGATACGGAAGATCTGCTCTTCCTTGAAGACGTTACCAAGCGTGTCGTTCAGCTCCAGCGCGGAAGCCAAGTCACGGCCGATCGGCTTTTCCACCACGATGCGGGTGGATTTGGTGATCAGCTTGTGGTCACGGATCTTCGAGGCGATGTCGCCAAAAATTCCAGGCGCAACGGCAAGGTAGAAAGCGCGGATGCGATCCTTGCCTTCGTCGAGAAGTTTCTTCAGCTTGTCCCAACCATCGTCGGACTTGGCATCGACAGGAACGTAGAAGAGGCGCGCACAAAACTTGGCGACCTGCTCCTCGTCATATTCGCCCGCCTTCAGATGCTCCTTCAGGGCATCCTGGGCAAACTTCCGATATTCCTCATGCGTCATGACAGAGCGGGAAGCGCCGATGATGCGGGTCGGTTCGGTCAACTGGCCTTCCACCTGACGGTGGTAAAGGGCGGGCAGAAGCTTGCGTTCTGCCAGATCGCCTGTGCCGCCAAAGACGACGCAATCAAAGGGGTCAACGGGAATAATTTGACTGCTCATGTCGATTCTCTCGATCTCTACACGTTAGGGGCATCCATAATCTAATCGATTTAAAAATGCCAGAGTTGATGTAAGAAATAATGAATTTTGCTGCTGGCCGGTCATGCCAGCGAGGGGTCCAATCGCTGCTTTTGCGTAATGCGAAGGCAGGCTCCTTCAAAACCTGTCCCGTAGAGCATACCATGTCAGCGCCAGGAACAGGAGCGGCGCCCGCAGCGATGTCCCGCCCGGGAAGGATGGCACGTCGAGTGCGGCAAACTGATCGAGCGCCTTGTCCTTATTGATCACCATATCCGCATAAAGCTTGCCACAATAGTTGGACAGCATCACACCGTGGCCGGAATAACCACCGATGGAAATCACCCCCGGCATGACTTCACGCACGAATGGCTGGCGGGTCAGCGTAATACCGACAGAGCCGCCCCACGCATGCGTCATCTCGACATTGGCAAGCGCGGGGTAGATTTCCGAAATCTGCTTGCGGATGTGCTTGGAAATGTCGCGTGGCGAATCCGCCGTGTAGGCTTCTCGCCCGCCAAACAGCAGGCGGTTATCCAGTGTCTTGCGGAAATAGCGCACGACGAAGCGCGAATCCGCCACGGCTTCCTTGTCCGGAATGATCGATGGAAACTGATCAAGCGGTGCCGTCGCCCCGATGAAGGAGCGGATCGGCATCACATGCGCCGCGGTGACAGGCTCCAGATTGCCGATATAGGCATTGGTCGCAATCAGCGCACGGTTGGCAGTGATCGTGCCCGAGGGCGTTTCGATCAGCGTCTTACCGCCGGACTGACGGATCGACTTGGCGGGCGTCATCTCGAAGATATCGGCGCCCGCCGTTTTCGCTGCTTTCGCCAGCCCGACCAGCAGTTTCAGTGGATGAATGTGGCCGGTGCCGGTATCGCGCACGCCGCAATGATAGTGAGACGACCCCAAGCGATCAGCGGTTTCGTCCTTCTCCATGAAGGAGATTTGCTCATAGCCATAGCGGCCGACCATGGCGTCGACGCTGTCTCGATAACTCTTCTCATAAGCGCGCTTGTGCGAGACGTTCAACTGCCCGGGCTGGAACTCCATGTCGATCTGATTGTCTCGGGCAAAGTCGAGCACATAGTGCTTGGCATTTTCCGCAAGGTCGAAAAGCGCCTTGGAGCGTTCGAAGCCGATCTTCTCTTCAAGCTCATCCGGCCAGGCGCGCTGGCCCGTGCCGAATTGCCCGCCATTGCGTCCCGAAGCGCCATCGCCAAAGCGATGCGCCTCGATGAGGGTGACGGAAATGCCCGCGCGCGCCAGATTGCAGGCCGCCTGCAAGCCGGTAAAGCCGCCGCCGATAATGGCGACGTCGGAAGTCCGCGACCCATCCATCGCCGGATAGTCGGGCCTGTCGGCAACCGTATCCTGATACCAGGAAATACCCGGCGCAATCGGGCTCTGCCATGTCATATATTTACCTCACACGTTCAGCAGGAGGAACTCGCGCTCCCAGGGGCTGATCACCTGCATGAAGGTTTCGAATTCGCCCCGTTTCAGGCCAGCATAAAGGCCGACGAATTCGTTGCCGAAGATGCGTTCGAACTGCTGCTCCTGCTCCAGAAGCGCGACTGCCTCCAGCAGGCCGCGTGGAAGCTCTATCGAGCCTTCATTGGCCGTCTCATAGGTCGGTTCGGTCGGCTCGATATTGTTCATGATGCCGAGCCAGCCACAGCCGAGCGACGCGGCAAGCGCGAGATACGGATTGGCATCGGAGCTCGGCAGGCGGTTTTCCACGCGCCGCGCCTGCGGGCCTGAAATCGGCACGCGAAAGGCCGTGGTGCGGTTGTCATAGCCCCAGGCATTGTTGACCGGGCAGGCCATATCCGGCGTCAGGCGGCGATAGGAATTCACATAGGGTGCAAGCATGACGAGCGCGTTCGGTACATAGCGCTGCATGCCACCAACGAAGGAGAAGAACTCCTTCGACGGGCTCCCATCCTTGTTGGAAAACACGTTCTCGCCGGTCTCGATATCGATGACGGACTGGTGAATGTGCATCGCCGAACCCGGTTGGGCCTGCATGGGCTTTGCCATGAAGGTGGCGTAGATGCCGTGTTTCAGCGCAGCTTCGCGAATAGTGCGCTTGAAGAGGAACACCTGATCGGCAAGCTCGACCGGATCCCCATGGCGGAGATTGATTTCGAGCTGCGCGGGGCCTTCTTCATGGATAAGGGTGTCGATCTCGAGACCCTGCTTTTCCGAGAAGTGGTAGATGTCGTCGATCAACTCGTCGAACTCGTTGATGCCGGCAATCGAATAGCTCTGGCCACCGACAATGGAGCGCCCTGAACGACCCTTCGGCGGATGCAGAGGGTAATCGGGGTCGTCGTTCATCGCCACGAGATAGAACTCGATTTCGGGCGCCACGACCGGCTTCCAGCCCTTTTCCCTATAAAGAGAGAGCACGTTCTTCAAAACGTTGCGAGGCGTATAGGAGACGGGTTTGCCTTCTTGATCCACGACATCGCAAATGACTTGCGCGGTCGGGTCGCTTTCCCACGGTACGACGGAAAGTGTCGAAAGATCAGGGACCAGCTTCAGGTCGCTGTCGCGGGGTTCATAGCGGAAATTCGCGGTCTCATCCGGATAATCGCCGGAAATCGTATGACGATAGAGTGCAGAGGGCAGCGCCAGCGAGGTATCGCCGGTAAACTTCGCCGTCGGCATCATCTTGCCGCGGGGAACGCCTGCCAGATCGGGAGTGATGCATTCGATGTCTTCGATCCCGCGTGCCTTCAACCATTGAGCCGCTTCGCGCCAGGTGGAGACGCCGCGGGTAGAGGAGAGTTCAACGGGTGGTTTCTTCGCCATGGTTGCCGGTTTTTTCGGGCGGAGCATGGTTTTCTTCGGGGGCATAAATCACCGGGGTGTGTTTCGACTGGGGCCATAATAGTCAGACTTTGACAATTGGCGAGAGGGGAATGCGCATTGACAAGAAGCCGGACTTCGAAAAGAGGAAGTGCAACAAGGATAAGGAAAATCCATGACGGAAAAATGTGATGTGCTGATTTTGGGTGCCGGGGCCGCAGGCATGATGTGCGCCATCCGTGCCGGTCAGCGTGCTCGCTCCGTCATCATTCTCGACCATGCCAAAGCGCCGGGCGAGAAAATCCGCATCTCCGGTGGCGGGCGCTGCAACTTTACCAACATCTATGCCGGGCCGAAGAACTATCTCTCGCAAAACCCGCATTTCGCCAAGTCTGCACTTGCCCGCTACACGCCGCGCGACTTTCTCGATCTGGTCGAGAAGCACAAGATTGCCTGGCACGAAAAGACGCTCGGCCAACTCTTCTGCGACGACAGCGCCAAGGACATCATCCGCATGCTGCTGACGGAGATGCAGGCGGTGGGTGCCAAGCTGCGGCTACAGACGGAGATTACGTCGGTCGAAGGCATGGCAACGGGCGGCTTTCGCGTGGCGACGTCGCAAGGGTCTATCGAGGCAAAGAGCCTGGTGATTGCCACCGGCGGAAAGTCGATCCCCAAGATGGGCTCCACCGGCTTCGCTTACAAACTTGCCGAGCAATTCGGGCTCTCTTTGGTCGAGCCGCGCCCTGGTCTCGTGCCGCTAACGCTCGATCCGGCGCAGTTGGAGCGACTGTCGCCTCTCGCTGGCGTTGCAGTTCCGGCCGATGTCTCGCACGGTAAAACGACGTTTCGCGAAGCGCTGCTTTTTACCCATCGCGGCTTGAGCGGCCCGTCCATTTTGCAGATCTCATCCTATTGGCGGGAAAGCGATTCCATTCGTCTGAAGCTTGAGCCGGATCTCGATATTGCCGAGAAGCTGAAGGCCGCCAAAAAGGCCAATGGCAAGCAGTCTGCCCAGACGGCGTTGGGCGAAATCTTGCCGAAGCGGCTTGCGCAATATCTGGTGGAGCAATCAGGTCTCACCAGCCATCTTGCCGATCTGTCGGACAAGGCATTAGCGGCGCTTGCGGCCAGCGCGCAGGACTGGCAGATCAAGCCGTCCGGTTCGGAAGGATATCGCACCGCCGAAGTCACGCTAGGCGGTGTCGATACCACTCATTTGGACTCAAAAACCATGCAGGCAAAGTCGGTGCCAGGGCTCTATTTCATTGGCGAGGGCGTGGATGTCACAGGCTGGCTCGGCGGCTATAATTTTCAATGGGCCTGGGCATCCGGTTATGCTGCCGGAGAATCCGTTTAGTGCAATTCCGATAAAGATGTGCCCACTGAAATTCCGCTAATGCCTCGCTCTCACGCGTTTCGGATGCAAGGCTGAAACAGTTTCACTGGAAATGCTGCAGCGCGGCGGGGCTTTAACATCTTGTTAAGGGGCCGGAGTCATGCTGACCTCTATGCCAGCACAACGCGAGTTGGAACATGAGGTCTCGCTGGACGCCGGAACCCGGCATTGGACGGTTATGTTTTTCGTTGGAAGCCGCTCATGATGATGTCCAGAAATCGCGCTCGCGCCGTCGCTATTGCCCGCACACGCAATGACAACCTCCTTTTTGCCTTTCGCCTGAGCCTGATTGCTGCCGGTGCTCTCGCGGCTTTGCTCGCTATCGCGCTTTAAGTTTGGAAGCCCGCGCCTCAGTGCCGCAAAAGCGCGCCGCATGATGCCTGGTGCGCAGGCTTCAGCGTAAAATTTTTCCTCTGCTTCCCGCCTCGCCCTCGGGCCTTCAGGAGCTGGCACCCTTATGAAGCCGAAGGCTGTGTAAATCTCATGCATGGTGAACTCCCCTTTGTTGAGTGTCACCATCCTGCACACCTGTTTTTGCTTTATCTGCATCCAGGAATGCCTTACGTTTTTCAATCATGAAAAACATCGGATGGGATGCCTTTCAGCTTTTTCTCGACGTCGCCAGAGGCGGAGGGCTCACGGGTGCGGCAGGCACCACGCGCCTCAGCCCGGCTACGATCGGTCGTAAAATGCTGGAACTGGAGCAAAAGCTTGGTAAGGCACTCTTTGTCAGAAGCCAGACCGGATACGCGCTGACGGCTGACGGTCGTACCCTCTTCGATAACCTTCGTGCGATGGAAGAGGCCGCCGGAACGATTGATGGCTGGCGAAAATCAAGCGTCACCACATCTCTGGTCCGGATCGCGCTAGGCACATGGAATGCGCAGTTGATGATGAGCAATTTCTCAGCCATTTGCAGCGAACGCGACAGTTTCCGCATCGACCTCTTCATCGCCGAACAAAGAGCGACGCTGGCGCATCGCGAAAACGATATCGGCATCCGCGCTTTCGAGCCTGAAGAACGCAATCTGGCAGCGGTCAAAACCGGCGATGTTGCTTACGCGGCTTACCGGTTGCGCAATGCGCCTCAATCCGTCGCCGACCGCTGGATTGCGATCGACAAGGAAAATGCGATCTCCGCCTATCTGCGCTGGCCGCATGAGCTTGCTCCAGACAAGATAGTGGTGACGGTGAACCGCCCGTCAGCGTTGCGGGAACTCATTCTCTCTGGCGCAGGCACAGCGGTGCTACCGTGTTTCATCGGCGATGCGGATGCGCGGCTCGTGCGAGAAGGGATGGAGATCGGTGAGCTTCGCCATCAGCAATGGCTGGTGATGAACAACGAGGACCGCCACCGCCGTGATATACGGACGGTGGCAGACCGAATGATCAAGCTCATCAAACAGAACGCCGACCTTTACGCGGGGCGGACGTCTGCACGTTAGGCCGCAGCCTTGCTCTGCGCGACGATAACCGGGATCAGCAGATCGCCCCAGTTCCCGTCGCCACCATGATGGCGGGCGGAGCGGACGAGTTCGACGGAGATTCCCGCCTCGACCGCATTCATGACCGCCTGGTTGAGGCGGTGCAGATCATTTGCCAGCATACGGATGGCAGCCTGTTGATCCTGCGTCATGGCAGAGGACTGTTCTTCTGCCCGTTCTCTTACTCTCGAAATCGAAGCCATTGTCTTTCCTCCTCAAAGATCATGCCGCGCAAAGCTGTTGAGTGGTTTGCGAATAACGACATGCGTTAAAAAAAGTACCTTATGCGTCTCACACTTCAGATGTTACTCTGCGGCCGGGCGGAACTGGTCGTGCTCGGTCGATTCACTCATGGCGGTGGTGGACGACGTGCCGCCGGAAATTGCGACGGAGACCGCATCGAAATAGCCGGTGCCGACTTCGCGCTGGTGTTTGGTTGCGGTGTAGCCATTGATCTCGGCTGCAAATTCCGCCTCCTGAAGCTCCGAATAGGCTGCCATCTGGCGATCCTTGTAGCCGCGTGCCAGTTCGAACATGCCGTAATTCAACTGGTGGAAACCGGCAAGCGTGATGAACTGGAACTTGTAGCCCATCGCGCCCAACTCGCGCTGGAACTTCGCAATCGTCGCATCGTCCAGGTTCTTCTTCCAGTTGAAGGACGGTGAGCAGTTGTATGCAAGCTTCTTGCCCGGATGAACCTTGTGGACGCCTTCGGCAAATTTGCGGGCCTGCTCCAGATCCGGCTTGGATGTTTCGCACCAGATCAGATCGCAATAGGGCGCGTAAGCATTGGCGCGGGCGATGCAGGGCTCAAGCCCGTTCTTCACCTGATAGAAGCCCTCGACCGTGCGACCGGCATCGTAATCGACAAACGGACGATCCCGCTCGTCGATATCGGATGTCAGAAGCTTCGCCGCTTCCGCGTCGGTTCTGGCAATGACCAGCGTCGGAACACCCATGACGTCTGCTGCAAGGCGCGCTGCCGTCAGGTTGCGGATATGCGCCGCTGTCGGGATCAGAACCTTGCCGCCGAGGTGGCCGCACTTCTTTTCCGATGCCAGCTGATCCTCATAGTGAACGCCGGCAGCACCCGCTTCGATGAAGGCCTTCATGATTTCGAAGGCGTTCAGCGGACCACCGAAGCCAGCCTCGGCATCGGCAACGATTGGGGCAAACCATGTGTCGACCGAAAGGCCATTGCCTTCGGCGGTTTCGATCTGGTCGGCGCGCTGAAGCGTGCGATTGATGCGCTTGGCAAGTTCGGGTGCGGCATTTGCCGGATAGAGCGACTGGTCCGGATACATGGCCGACGCCGTATTCGCATCGGCTGCAACCTGCCATCCGGACAGATAGATGGCCTTCAGACCGGCCCGGACCATCTGCATGGCCTGGTTGCCGGAAAGCGCACCCAGCGCATTGACGAAGCTCTCTTCGTTGATCAGCTGCCACAGGCGGTTGGCGCCCATTTCGGCAAGCGAATAGCGAATATCGACCGAGCCGCGCAGCTTCAAAACGTCTTCTGCCGTGTAGGTGCGCTCGATGCCGTCGAAGCGTCCCTTTGGAGCATTTGGAACAAGCTTGTAAAAATCAGTCACATCTCTCTCCCATGTCTATGTGCTGCCACTTCCCGCTGCTTCTGAATTGGATCGGTAGCAGCGATCTGATGTGACTGAATTTACATTTCTCGATTTTCTATGGCTAGATAAAAAGGAAAAACAGTGACTTGAAACGGGTTATGCTGTATCGTCTTTGACAGAACCAACTTGTAAAAATGTAAATTTTGTAAATGTGGCAAGTGCTCATATTTTGTTAGCCTTTGTCAAAGGGGAGGGGCGATGGCGGAAACAAAGATCTTTGCAGGGCCGCGCGTGCGCCGGGTGCGAAACGGCTTGGGCCTGACGCAGACCGCCATGGCGGAAGCGCTGTCCATCTCGCCGTCCTATCTCAATCTCATCGAGCGCAATCAGCGGCCTTTGACGGTTCAGCTGCTGCTGAAACTCGCTTCCGTCTACAAGGTCGATCTCGATGACCTGCAGGGCGAAAGTGGTGGCACGGCCAGCCAGTTGCGGGAGGTCTTCGCAGATCCATTGCTGGCAGGGGAGATTCCGTCACCGCAAGAACTCGTCGAGGTGGCGGAAGCAGCACCAAACGCCGCTATGGGCGTGGTGAAGCTCTACCGGGCCTATAGCGAACAGGCCAAGCGTCTTAGCGATCTGTCCGACCTTCTGGCACGCGAGGGCCATCAGACGACCCTGTCGGCGGCCCGTCTGCCGATCGATGAGGTTAGGCAGGTGTTCGAAAGCAGGCCAGCGCATTTCGCCCTTCTCGATAGCGCGGCAGAGAGTTTCCATGCAGCACTTGGAGCCAGCGACGATCTGGCATCTGCCTTGAAATCCTGGCTGCAAAAAAAACATGGCATCATCGTCCGTAGTCTGCCGGTCCATGCCATGCCAAACCTTCGCCGCCGCTATGACCGGCACTCCATGCGCTTGTTTCTCTCCGAGCGTTTGTCGACGCATGATCAGCTTCGCGAACTGGCCATGGAGGTTTCATTACTGGCGCTGACCGCGGAAATCTCGCAGGAACTGGAGGCGCTGGCGCTTTCAAACGAAGAGGCAAAGCGCATCGCTCGTTTTGAACTTGCACGCTATGCCGCCCACGCTTTGATGATGCCCTATGCTGCTTACCTGGCTGCGGCGCAGCGCGCACGCTACGATATCGATGTGCTGCGCGCACGCTTCAACGTCTCCTTCGAACAGGCGGCCAATCGGCTCGTTTCGCTGGCAAAGCCGGGATCGTCCGCAGTCCCTTTCTTCATGATGGAGACAGACAGTGCCGGAAACCGCTTTCGCAAGGCTGGCGCGCAAGGCTTCCCGCAGGCAAAGTTCGGCGGGCTCTGTCCAAGGCTCAACATTCACGCGGCCTTCGCTCAGCCCGGGCAGGTGCTGGTGGAGAGCGCCGAAATGCCGGATGGCGCCGCCTACATCACAATCTCACGTACACTGGAAGGACCGCAGGCCGGGTTCGGAGAACGGGTGCGCCGTACAGCCCTGATGATCGTCACTGAGGCGGTCCACGCGAAGGATATAGTCTATGGCGAAGCGCTCACTGGCTCGGCCAGTGCGATTGCGATCGGCCCGTCCTGTCGACTGTGCGAAAGGCAGGGCTGTCTGTCGCGGGCGGAGGCGCCGCTGACGCGTCCGCTGGGTCTTGATGAAATGGTGACAGGCCTCAGCGTCTTCGATTTTCAATAGTTTGGCTTGGAGATCTCGCGTCACCAGGGTTTCGCACAGCTCTCGCGTCTCCTCGCCAAAATGTCATCTGCCTGAAATTTTCGCACTGCACATTTCTGCTTGCGGAGGCCGATTTTCCTTCTTAGTCTCTGCGAAAACAAAGGGGTTTGCGCAGTTTCTCGTCATGCGCCATATCAGGAGAAATCATGGGTTACCGATCGCTTCGTTTCACTCTGGCTTTTGCCACGGCCGTTCTCTCTGCCGGCGCTGCCTTTGCCCAGGAAAAGGTCGTCCACGTCTATAACTGGTCCGACTATATTGACCCCTCCATCCTTGAGGACTTCACCAAGGAAACGGGTATCAAGGTTGTCTACGACGTTTATGACGGCAACGAAGTTCTGGAAACCAAGCTTTTGGCGGGGAATTCCGGTTATGACGTGGTTGCGCCCACATCGCCCTTCCTTGCGCGCCAAATCAAGGCAGGTGTGTATCAGAAGCTCGACAAGTCCAAACTGCCCAACCTGAAGAACATGTGGCCGGAAATCACCACGCGTTTGTCGCAATATGACCCTGGCAATGAATACGCCGTCAATTACATGTGGGGAACCACCGGCATTGGCTACAATGTCGCCAAGGTTAAAGCCGCACTCGGTGACGTGAAGGTCGATAGCTGGGACATTCTGTTCAAGCCGGAAAACGCCAAGAAGCTGCAGTCTTGCGGCATCAATATTCTCGATGCCTCTGACGAGACCTTTGCAATTGCGATGAATTATGTCGGCAAGAACCCCGACAGCAAGGAAACAGCCGATCTTGAGGCTGGCGGCAAAGTCTACGAAGCCATCCGCCCCTATGTGAAGACGTTCAATTCCTCCGCCTATATCGATGAGCTTGCCAATGGCGACAGCTGCATCACCATCGGCTGGTCCGGTGACGTGCTGCAGGCCAAGACCCGTGCCGAGGAAGCCAAGAACGGCGTCGAGGTCAATTATGTGATCCCGAAGGAAGGCACCTATATCTGGATGGACTCCTTTGCCATTCCGGCTGACGCCAAGAATGTCGATGAGGCACATGCCTTCATCAACTACATGATGAAGCCGGAAGTGGCCGCCAAGGCTTCCGATTTTGTTCAATACGCCAATGGCAATCTCGCTTCCCAGGCGCTGATGAACCCGGCGGTTGCGAAAAATCCTTCCGTCTATCCCGATGAGGCGACGATGAAGAAGCTCTTCACCATCTCGCCCTATGGGCCGCGTGAGCAGCGCGTTCTGAACCGCGTCTGGACCCAGATAAAAACCGGCAGCTGATCGGGCTTTAAAAAGGGGCGGGCAAAACACCTGCCCCTTTTACGTTCGGCACTTTCGCAAACAAACAGAGCAGGTCATGGCGAAATCACTCGGCCCGGTAAAACGCACATTCTCTCCCTGGACAGATCCATCCTCGGTCCCCTTCATCCGGTTCGAAAACGTTACCAAGCGGTTTGGTGATTTCACCGCCGTCGACAATCTCACACTGGATATCTATGAGCGTGAGTTCTTCTCGCTGCTCGGGCCCTCTGGCTGTGGCAAGACCACGCTGATGCGCATGCTGGCAGGCTTCGAGGAGCCGACCTCGGGCCGCATTCTGCTGCAGGGAAAAGACATTTCCGGCGTGCCGCCCTATAAGCGTCCGACCAATATGATGTTCCAGTCCTACGCACTGTTCCCCCATATGTCGGTGGAGAAGAACATCGCCTTTGGTCTGGAGCAGGACGGCCTGCCGAAAGCCGATATTGCAAACCGCGTCGCGGAGATGCTGCGCCTCGTCAAGCTGACCGAGTTTGCCAAACGCAAACCAAGCCAGCTTTCCGGTGGTCAGCGTCAGCGCGTGGCGCTTGCCCGTTCGCTTGCCAAGCGGCCCAAGGTTCTCCTGCTGGACGAGCCGCTCGGTGCTCTCGACAAGAAGCTGCGCGAAGAAACCCAGTTCGAAATCATGGATCTGCAACAGACGCTGGGTCTCACCTTCCTGATCGTTACCCACGATCAGGAAGAGGCCATGACCGTTTCGGATCGCATTGCGGTGATGGACAGGGGCATCGTCGTGCAGGTGGCAACACCTGCCGAAATCTACGAAGCACCGAACAGCCGTTACGTGGCCGACTTCATCGGCGATATCAACATCTTCGAAGCGAAGATCGACAGCAAGACGCCTGCTGACGGCAAGCCTGCGCAAGTTGTGCTCGATTGCGAGGGACTGAAGGTGACGGTGGAGCAGGAATGCCAAGCCGCCATCGGTAGCCAGGTGGCCTTTGCCGTTCGACCGGAGAAGGTCCGCATTTCGCTCGATGCGCCTGCCGATGGAACGGTGAACGTCGCCCATGGCGAGGTTTGGGATATCGGCTATCTCGGGGATTTCTCCATCTTCATCGTCAAGCTCGATGACGGTCGGATCATGCGTGCCGCCCAGGCCAATGTCTCGCGCCTGGTCGATCGCCCCATCACCTTCGATGACAAGGTCTGGCTCACCTGGAAAGCCGATTCCGGCCTGGTTCTCACCCGATAGGAGAGTGACAGATGGCGATCCCTTCTCCTGAAAGCCGCCGAAATCCATTGCAATGGCTCGTGGTGGCCGTTCCTTACTTTTGGCTACTGCTGTTCTTCGCAGCACCCTTCTTCATCATCGTCAAGATATCGCTCTCCGATACTGCGATCGCCATGCCGCCCTATGTGCCGGTCTTCGAGGGCTTCAGCCGGATCGGTGAGTTCTTCTCGCAGCTCGATTTCGACAATTACCTGTTCCTGACGGAAGACCCGCTTTACATCGAGGCTTATCTTTCTTCGCTGCGGATTGCCCTCATCTCCACGTTGCTGCTGCTTCTGATCGGATATCCGATGGCACTGGCCATGGCGCGAGCGCCGAACCACATTCGTCCGACCTTGGTGATGCTCGTCATCCTGCCGTTCTGGACGTCATTTCTCATCCGCGTCTACGCCTGGATCGGTATTCTAAAGCCGGAGGGGCTGCTGACCGTGCTGTTCCAGTCACTCGGCATTCTTGGGCCTGACGAGCAGGTGAACATCTTCCGCACCGAAATTTCCGTCTTCATCGGTATCGTCTACTCCTATCTTCCCTTCATGGTGCTGCCACTCTATTCGGCGCTGGAGAAGCTCGACAACACGCTGCTGGAAGCTGCTGCCGATCTTGGCTGCCCGCCGTGGAAGGCCTTCTGGAAAATCACCTTCCCCCTGTCGCTGCCGGGTGTCATTGCGGGCTCGATGATCTGCTTTATCCCGATCACCGGCGAGTTCGTCATTCCCGATCTTCTCGGCGGCGCTCAGACGCTGATGATCGGCAAAACCCTTTGGACCGAGTTCTTCGGCAATCGTGACTGGCCGCTCGCCTCGGCTGTTGCCGTGCTGCTCTTGCTGTTGCTGGTGGTGCCGATCGCCATCTTCCAGAACCAGCAGAAAAAGGTGGGGTGAGCCATGAAACGCGGCAAGTTCGATACGACCATCCTCACCATCTGCTTTGCATTTCTCTATATCCCGATCCTGATTCTGGTGATCTACTCCTTCAACGCCTCCAAGCTGGTCACGGTCTGGGGCGGCTTTTCACTGCACTGGTATCAGTCCATGTGGTCCAACCAAGGACTGATGGATGCGGCCTGGATCACCGTGCGCGTTGCGGTGCTGAGCGCCACCATCGGCACGATCCTCGGAACGCTGGCAGCACTGTCACTGACACGCTTTGCCCGTTTCCCCGGACGCATGCTGTTTTCCGGGATGATCTACGCACCGCTGGTCATGCCGGAAGTCATCACCGGTCTGTCGCTGCTACTGCTCTTTGTCTCTATCGGCGTCGACCGCGGCTTCTGGACAGTCGTCATTGCCCATACGACCTTCACCATGTGCTATGTAGCGATCGTCGTGCAGTCCAGGCTGCTGACCTTCGATCGCAGCCTGGAAGAGGCGGCGCTCGATCTCGGCTGCCCGCCGGTCAAAACCTTCTTCCGCATCACATTACCTTTGATTCTTCCAGCGGTCGTCGCAGGCTGGATGCTGGCCTTTTCGCTGTCGCTGGACGATCTGGTGATCGCAAGCTTCACCACGGGACCGGGCGCCACCACGCTGCCGATCAAGATCTATTCCCAGGTGCGTCTTGGTGTTACGCCGGAGATCAACGCGATCTGCACCATTCTGATTGCATTGGTGACCATCGGCGTGATTTGCGCCTCGATCACCTCCAAGCGGACAGAGCTTCAGCGCATGAGGGATGAGCACGCGGCCGCCAAGGGCTAAAAACATTCGGGGCAGGAGGAGGCCACCGTGACTGACAACAAGCCGCTCTGGACGCCGTCGGCTGAGCGCGTCGCGCAATCGCCGATGACGCATTTCATCGACTGGTGCGCCAGCCGCTATGGCGTAACATTTTCCGATTACGATGCCTTCCACCGCTGGTCGGTGGATGCGCGCGAAGACTTCTGGAGTGCGGTGTGGACCTATTGCGGCGTGATCGGAGAGCCGGGGGAACGCGTTCTTATCGACCGTGATGACATGCTCGATGCGCGGTTCTTCCCAGATGCCGAGTTGAATTTTGCCGAAAATCTGCTGAGCCGCAGCGGGCCGGATGATGCGATTATCTTCCGCGGTGAAGACAAGGTGGAGGAGCGCTGGTCCTGGGATCGGCTGCGTGAGGAGGTCTCTCGCTTGCAGCAGGCCTTTGCCGAGCGGGGCATCGAGCCTGGCGACCGCATCGCTGCGATGATGCCGAACATGCCGCAAACCTTGGCACTGATGCTGGCTGCCACATCGCTCGGTGCCGTCTGGTCCTCATGTTCACCGGACTTTGGCGAACAAGGCGTACTGGACCGTTTTGGGCAGATCGGGCCTAAACTCTTCATCGCCTGCGATGGCTATTGGTACAATGGCAAGCGGCAGGAGGTCGCGGACAAGGCCAAGGCGGTTGCCGAAAAGCTTGGCGTTCCGCTGCTGCTGGTGCCATACGCGGGAACCAGGGGAACCGATCAGGAGAGTGAAACCGGCATCGTTCACTACGATGATTTCATTCAGCCATTCCAGCAAAAACCGCTGCATTATGTCCGTCAACCATTCAGCCATCCGCTCTATATTCTCTTCTCCTCCGGCACCACCGGCGTGCCGAAATGCATCGTGCATTCGGCGGGCGGAACGCTGCTTCAGCATCTGAAGGAGCATCGCTTTCACTGTGAGCTGAAAGAGGGCGAGCGCTTCTTCTACTTCACCACCTGCGGCTGGATGATGTGGAACTGGCTGGTGACCGGCCTCGCTTCGGGCGCAACGCTCTGCCTGTATGACGGGTCGCCATTCGCGCCGGATGGCAATGTGCTGTTCGACTATGCGGCAAAAGAACGCTTCGCCATTTTCGGCACCTCGGCCAAATATATCGATGCGGTCCGCAAGTCCGGTCTGGAACCGGGCAAGACGCATAATCTCTCGGCGCTGAGGCTCGTCACCTCCACCGGATCGCCGCTATCGCCGGAAGGCTTCTCCTTCGTCTATGATGGCATCAAGAGCGATGTCCAGCTGGCGTCCATTTCGGGGGGAACCGATATCGTCTCCTGCTTCGTGCTGGGCAATCCGGTGAAGCCGGTCTGGAAAGGCGAGATCCAGGGGCCGGGTCTTGGTCTTGCGGTGGACGTATGGGACGATGAAGGCAGGCCGGTGCGCGGCGAGAAAGGCGAACTTGTCTGCACGACACCCTTTCCGTGCCAGCCGGTCATGTTCTGGAACGATGTGGATGGCGAAAAATATCGCGCCGCCTATTTCAGTCGCTTCGACAATGTCTGGTGCCACGGCGATTTTGCCGAATGGACGCCCCATGGCGGGCTGATCATTCACGGGCGCTCGGATGCCACCTTGAACCCCGGCGGCGTGCGCATCGGCACGGCAGAGATTTACAACCAGGTCGAGACGATCGACGAGGTGCTGGAGGCGCTTTGCATCGGGCAGGACTGGGACGGCGATGTGCGCGTCGTGCTGTTCGTGCGCCTGAAGGATGGTGCGAGCCTGGATGATGCGCTGATCTCACGCATCAAGGACCGGATCCGCAGGGGTGCATCGCCCCGCCACGTTCCGGCAAAAATCATCGCCGTCGCCGATATCCCGCGAACGAAATCCGGCAAGATCGTTGAACTTGCAGTTCGCGATGTCGTGCATGGGCGTGCGGTCAAGAACAAGGAGGCGCTGGCCAATCCGGAGGCTCTTGCCTTTTTCGAACGTCTGGCGGCGCTTCAGAACTGACGGTTTCGAGCGTGGATGAGGCCAATGATTCCCACCTGCGATTCACCATCGCGTGATGTCCTATAGGAATTGTCGCCCGTCAAAGGTGGGAGGCGGTTTTAACCTTCTCTTAAAGTGAATTGTCCAAAAATGAATTCAACGCGGGTCCATTCAATGACCGGATGGAGAGCCGGTGGCTCCAAAAAGACATGATGTATTTTCGATCCTACTCTCGTTAAAAGCACAAATTTAGTGGCAGCGTCAGCTGCCTCTTTTTTTATGCGTTGCTGTCCAAGGAGTGGGAGACGAGGATGACCGGCACCAGCCCCGCCGCAATGATGACGAGCGCGGGAAGTGCTGCATCCTGCACGCGGGAGCGCGACGCACTTTCATAAACCATCGTTGAGAGCGTATTGAAGTTGAATGGCCGCAGCATGATCGTGGCCGGAAGTTCCTTCAGCGATTCGATGAACACCAGCAGCGATGCCGTAATGGCGGCGGGTCGGATATTGGGCAGCAACACGCCAACCAGCGTCTGAAGCCGGGTTCGGCCAAGTGTGCGCGAGGCCATGTCGAGATGGGGCGACAGCTTCTGGAAGCCGGCATCGACCGTGCCTTCCGCGAGCGTCATGAAGCGCACGCTATGCGCATAGATGATCGCGAAGGCCGTGCCTGACAAAAGAAGCCCGGTGGAGAGGCCAAGATGGGTCCGCATCACGCCGTCGACAGCATTGTCGAGACCGGCAAGCGGAAGCAACACGCCGATGGCAAGCACCGTGCCGGGAATACCGTAACCGAGTGATCCCACCCTGACCGCAAAACGTGTCGGCCATGAGGGGCGCTCCCGCTGCGCATAGGCCAGCAGAAAGCCGCCGAGTAGCGTGACAAGCGCGACGGGAAGGGACACTTCGAGACTGTGGAGCAGCGCTTTGAAGAGTTTTGGATCGGCAAGCCCATTCAGCCGTTTGAGAGCGTAGCTACCAAGCACGAGAACGGGGATAGCAAAGCCGGAGAGAAAGGGGAGGGTGCAGACGAGCGTAGCAAGCCATCCACGCACTGAGGAAAGCGTCACTCTCGCCGATCGCTGATGCATCGCCGTTGCTTTACCGACGGCAAAGCGCTGTCGTCTGCGGGCTCTCCGCTCGATGACGATCAGAGCCGCAACGATGAGGACGAGGCAAGCGGCGATCTGCGTGGCGCCAGCAAGATTGCCGCGGTTGAGCCATGTCTCGTAAATGGTGAAGGTCAGCGTATGAACGCCGAGATACTCCACCGCGCCGATATCGTTCAGCGTCTCCATCATCACCAGTGCAAGGCCGATGATGATTGCAGGACGCGCCATCGGCATTTGGACGGAGAGGAACAGGCGAAGGGGGCCGACGCCCAGCGTCCTGGCTGCATCGGTGGCAAACCGCCCCTGCAACCCAAAGGCCGCGCGGGTGGAGAGATAGATGTAAGGGTAAAGAACCGAGCCTAGAACCAGCACGGCTCCCCCAAGCGAACGGATATCGGGAAACCAGTAATCGCGAATGGTCTGGTAGCCGAAGAGCGCGCGTAACGCGCTCTGCACCGGGCCGGCAAAATCCAGAAACTCGCCGAAAGCATAGGCTGCAAGATAGGATGGGATTGCCAGCGGCAGCACCAGAGCAAAGGACAGGAGCCGCCGGAACGGAAACTCGAACATGGTCACAAGCCAAGCCGTCGTCACACCGGTGATCGTGGTAAAGGCGCCGGTCATAACCAGCAGAAGCAGCGTCTGTGCGCCGGACCGCGGCAGGACATTGACGAGAAGATGCTGCCAGCCATTTGTGCCTCCCGTCAGAGCGATGACGAAGATCGCAATCAGCGGCATGGCGACCAGTGCGGACAGCAGGATGGCCGCTATTGTCAGCGGGTTGACGCGCGATCCTGCCCGCATTGATGCGGCGGTTGGATGTTCGGCTGGATGCAAGGCGTTTATCCTTCCGTGACCGTTACGTGTCGGCCACGGATGTTGCTAACAGCTGAGCCGATCAGTTCGCAAGAACCCGCTGCGATGGAAAGCTGATTTCGACCAGCGTTCCTTCATTCGGCGTTGAGGTGATGGAGAAGTTGGCGCGGTTCGCATCCACCATCGCCTTCGTCAATGGTAGCCCGAGACCAGTCCCGTCACCACGCACCCGGCTGCTGGAAGCCGAGACCTGGCGGAATGGCTTCATTGCCTGCTCCAGCTCCGAACGCGTCATGCCGATGCCGGTATCCCGTACCCTCAGCACCACGCTGCCATTCGCCTCATAGGCGGTCGATACGACGATCTGGCCGCCCGATGGTGTGAACTTGATGGCGTTGGACAGGATGTTGAGCAGGATCTGCTTGATCGAACGTAGATCCGCAACGACTGGCGGCACCGATTGCGACAGCGCGGTGCGGATAATCACCCGCTGGTTGTTCGCCTGCGGCTGCACGAGCGAGACCGCTTCAGCGATGGTTTCGTTCAGCGCCACCGCCTTGAAATCCACATCCATCTGGCCGGCTTCGATCTTGGAAATATCCAAAAGATCGTTGACGATATCGAGGACATGGCGACCGGAGCGGACGATGTCGTTGGAATATTCGATGTAGCGCGGGTGCCCGATCGGCCCGAAGCGCTCCGTCGCCATCATATCGGCAAAGCCGATGATGGCGTTGAGCGGCGTGCGGATTTCGTGGCTGACGCGGGCCAGGAAGTCGGTCTTGTGAGCGTTGGCAGTCTCCGCCGCGCGCTTGGCATTGCGCAGATCTTCCTCGGTGCGCTTCCACTGCGTGATGTCGCGGATTACGGCGCAATAACCATTGGTGGATTTCAACCGACCGATCGTCATGAACAGCGGCAGGAAGCCACCCGAGGCTTCACGACCGATCACCTCGCGCCCGTCATTGAGAACGCTCGCGACGCCATTATTGGCCAGGCCCGACAGATAATCCAGCACGGCGCGCTGGCTCTCATGCGCAAACAGCGTCACGAAGGGCTTGTTGGCGATCTCGGCATTGTCGTAGTTGAAAAGCGCGCTGGCCGAGCGGTTGAGCGAACGGATATTGCCGTCCTCGTCCAACAGAACCACGCCGTCGGTGGCCGTCTCCAGAATGGAGTGCAACTCCTCGATCTCGCCCTTCATCCGTGCGGCGTCTTCTGCGGCTTCATTGGCCGGCTCTTCACTCGCGGTATCAGCCAAGTGAACAGGGCCAGCATCACGCGCCGGTTCCGTCGGGATAAGCGACAGCATCAGGGCGCTTGAGTCCTCCCAGCGAATCGACTGAAGCTTTGCCCGCACAGGAATGAGTTCGTTTTCGGCGCTGACCGCGACCATGCCGCCGCTGCGCTCAGAAACACTCTCCAGTTCTTCGCGCTGCAACAGCGCATCCAGACCGCCAAGCGCTGCCAGCTCGTCGAGATCGGCATAGCCGGTCAGGCGCAGGAACTCAGGGTTCGCATGGATCAGACGATCGCCGCTGTGAATGAGAAGCGCAACCGGCATCTGGTCTACGGTTTCGGGCAACAATCCCGTCGAAAGGCGGGTGGAAGGCAGAAGCGTTGCCTGCTCATCGTCGATGCTGTGACCATTCGCATTCTCGGCAGCCGGTTCTTCGCCAGCAGCCGCGTCGTGCTCAACCTCATTTTCGTCATGGCCGCTTTCCATGCGGGTTCCGATGGGTGGATGTGTGAAGGCAACCGGCTCGTCACCACGCGTATAGGCGTGGAATGCGTCGTCATCGGTCGGTGCTGGCGCGTGGTCAGCATCGACAGTAGTGGCGGGGACAACCAGCTCTTCGCCTTCGACCTTGGCATCGTTTGTCTGAATTGCAGCCGTGACAGCGTCCTCGGCTTCCGCCTCGACCGAGATTTCGTCTGTGACATCGTCCGACGACGTGGGTTCAGACACAGCCGGCGTTGCGTCCTGGTCTTCGGCCGGCTTCAACGTCCGGCCTATTTCACGAAATGCCGCCTGTTCGCTCGCCGTCAGGCCGTCGCGACGATTGCGGTGGTCATCAATATGTACGACCTTGTCGGAATAGGATTGAACAAGCTTTTCGGCGATCTTCAGCACCGGAACCTCATGCTCCGGCGGCTGATGAAAATGCTGCGGCCCGGTCTCTTCTGGCGTGGAAGCGGCTTCGAATTCCTCCACCTCGTTCTCTGCCTCATCCTCGAAGGAAAACGGAACGGTCTCGTCTGGGGTGACGGGCTTGGCCTCGGCCAAAACCTCGGGTTCTATTGTCGCCGCGTCATCCCGTTGATCCTCCGCAACCCCTAGCTCATCGTCGGGATGGCTTTCGCCTGCCAGCGCTATACCGGCCGCATGCGGGTCTTCCACCGCATCGGCGATCCGCACGATACCGAAGCCTCGGAAGCCATCGAACTCACGCGCCCGGGTGTAGGTCGGAAGGGCTGCGAGATCGATCGGCACGGCAAGAGACGTGCCTTCGACAGGCCAGTAAATGGTCTTGCCTGACCAGGTGTCGCGGCGCTTCAAGAGTTCGGCGATCTTGCCTTCAGGATCGAGGTTGAAGAGAGCCGCCAGGTCGGAAAAGCTCATGCCTTCGACAGCGGCCGCTTTAGGCCCGACGGCTTCGGCAAATTCATGCGAAATTGAACTGAAGCATCCTGCGGCGTCGATCTTCCAGACAAAGCGGCTTGCCCGGCCATTCGGATTGAACACGAAACGGGACGGTTTTGTTGGCTCTTCGGCGGGCTCTTGCGTATCCGTCTTCAGGGCCTCGGGCTCGGTCCCCTCGGGGAAATGCGCCTCCTGTGCTTCGGACGTATCGTTTTCCAAGCTTTGTGCGTCTTCGGTGTTGCGGTCCGGATCGCTATCGCTGGTGTGGTCATCCCGTGCCGTTGTCGGCTCTTCTTCTGCTTCTGCGAAAGGAGAATCGTTCGCATGCGATACCGCCTGAACGGTTTCGAGCTCTTCGTCCGTGTCCTGCTTATAGGCTAGGAAAACGGACTGGTCCTCATTCGACATCGCCTCTGCAATGCCGTTACCGTCCGCTTCTTGCTGCTCGTCATCCGTCTCTTCGATCTGTGCGACCGCGTCGAGAACGCTTTCGAAGGCCAGTTGTTGCGACGGCATTGATGCGGGTACGGCCTCTGGTTTTTCTTCGGTGACCGGGACCTCAGTATCGGGCCGGGCCTCGATGAAATCGGAGGAGGGGTCGAGTCTGCCGAGTGCCGTCTCGACCACGAAGACGAGATTCAGGATGGGCTCTTGCGTCAGTTGCGCCGTCGCGGCGGGAAGGTAGCCCTTGCCGGTCGGAACAGGACGCTTCACCAGCTTGCTGGCATGACGCGCCGCCATGGATATCAACGTTCTCGCGGTCTGCGGCGCTATCGCGAGATCGGCAAATTTTGCCGATGCAGCGATAATCGCGCCGCTGTCATCCATCACGGCCATATGAATATCGGGATCGTCGAAGCCTTCGATCATCCGCCAGGCGCGTTCTTCCAGCGACAGGCCGGATTGATCCAGCATCGCGGAAAAGAGCAGCACCGGTTGCTGCCGCTCGACTTCGATCACTTCGAGTGAAGCGGAGACCGCAACGCTGCGGAAGCCGGACAGAACGCGGATCATGAATTGCTGGCGGTCGCCGATATTGTGCAGGCGGCTTGCCGCACCCGCAACCTGACGGAAGGTCACATCCTGCGCCTTCGGTCCATGCTCGATGAAATCATAAATCATCGGAGTACCGAAAAGAGCGGCACCGCGTCCATTTGCCCAGAGTGCGCTTTTGAGGTCCATGGAGAAAAGCGCCAGTGCTTCACCCCTGGCAAATTTTTCCCGAACACGCTCATGCACGGCGATATCGATAAACGGGTATTGAACGGCGGGCATGTCGGAACCTACTTTGGCACTACGTGACCTTCGCTGCCGCACGGCCTCCTCATGAGGCACCACACAGCCTGCATCGGCGTGACGTTAACAGAATCTTAAATAACTTCACAGGGCCGCCGGGTCCATAATCGCCTGAGGGAATTGGGAAATAGAGTTAATATCACGTGGACCGGAACGCGCGGTTCCCGGGACTGGATGGACGTGCGAAAACGTGCTTGCTTTCTATATGTTTTTTCGCAAAAATTAGAGAAGGACTTGCAAAAGGGAAAAACTCCCCGTATGTGAGCCCCCGTGACGCGAAAGCGTCGCTTGTGCGGTTGTAGCTCAGTTGGTTAGAGCGCAGGTTTGTGGCACCTGAGGTCGGTGGTTCGACCCCACTCAACCGTACCATTCTCTTCTCCCCGTCAGTCATTTCGTCACACCGACTTGCGGGGAGAAGAGAAGTTTTCTGTTTGATCTCCCCCTACGGCCTGCTTACCCTCATCCGAAATGGCGCGCGCGATGTCTCGCGCCGGCAAAAATCGGTTGGCTAGAATGTCACATACTGGTAAGGTCACCCCAACGTAACCTTATGAACGCCAGCGGCATGCCTTCGGGCCTTTGCGCGGCGGAATGGAAAAAACAGTGATTGACCCCGGCAACGGCGTAAAGCCGTCGGAACCAGGGGCGTCGGTGGCAGAAAAAGGGAAAGCGAAGCGTTCCCGTCGTGGTAAGGGCAAGCGAGGCGGTAAGAACCGTTCCGCTCCTGCTTTGCCGCAACTGCTTGTTGCCGACTCCCGTCAGGAGCCTCCATCCACAGGCGGTATCGAGCTTGGAACGGAGCCGCGCAAACGCAAACGCCGCAGGCGTTCCGGCGGGCAGGGTGCCCCAAAAACACCTCAAGGCATTGCGGCAGAAGGCCAGAAGCCTGATCTATCGGCGCGTACTGAGCAGCTCCCATCCAGCAAGAGAAAAGCGCGCAAGCGCAAGCGCCCGCACCGCGATCCGCAAGGCAGACCTTTGGTGCCAAGCCAGGCGCCACGGCCTGCCGCCAAGCAAAATGGCCAGGGAACAAATGGTGCAGCGGTCGTGGTGGAGCCTGCAGGCTTTGCACATTTGCGGCATGCTGGTGGGCGGGAGGCTGTCGAGCCCGGTTCCGACATGTATGCGGCGCTGGACCTTGGCACCAACAATTGCCGCCTTCTGATCGCGCAGCCCACACGTCCCGGCCAGTTCCGGGTCGTCGATGCCTTTTCGCGCATCGTTCGTCTTGGGGAGGGTTTGGTATCGACCGGACGACTATCCGATGACGCGATGGATCGTGCTGTCGAAGCGTTGAAGGTCTGCGCGTCAAAGCTTGCCGGACGGCCCATTCGCCGCATGCGGCTGATTGCGACCGAAGCCTGCCGCGCGGCCGCCAACGGTGAAGAGTTTCTCAAACGCGTCACGCGTGAGACCGGCCTTCATCTTGAAATTATCAGCCGTGAGACCGAGGCGCGCCTTGCTGTCTCCGGTTGCTCTTCCTTGGTGGGACGCGAGGCACGCTCCGTCGTGCTCTTCGATATCGGCGGAGGCTCGTCGGAGATTGCCGTCATTCGGCTGAACGAGAACCGTTCAAACCGGCTTGCCAACCACATCACCCATTGGACATCCCTGCCTGTTGGCGTCGTGACGCTCTCGGAGCGCCACGGCGGCCGTGATGTGACGCCGCAGATATTCGAGGCGATGGTGACGGAAGTCGAAGGACTGCTCGATGCATTCCATTGCCCGCCGCTATCGGACCAATCGGCCCTTGATGATTTTCATCTGATCGGTACCTCCGGCACGGTGACGACACTTGCGGGCGTCCACCTAGATTTGCCGCGCTACGATCGCCGCAAGGTCGACGGGCTATGGTTGTCGGATGCCGAGGTCACGGCCATGCAGAACAAGCTTCTGGCCTGGGACTTTGCCGGGCGAGCCGCCAATGCCTGCATCGGTCCGGACCGCGCCGATCTGGTTCTGGCCGGTTGCGCCATTCTGGAAGCGATCCGCAGACGCTGGCCCGCAAGGCGCATGCGCGTGGCAGACCGTGGGCTGCGCGAAGGCCTGTTGACCGATATGATGGCAGATGATGGCGCATGGCGCCGCAACAAGATACGCCGTGCCCAGACACAGGGCAAAATAGAGCGGAAGGGTTGATATGAGCAAGGCGCCCACGAGCACCAACCGTACCGGACGCAAGATCGGCCAGAAGGTGAAGAAGACGAAGCTGAAGGCATCGTCCCGCCGCTGGCTGGAGCGGCATATCAATGACCCTTACGTGCAGCGCGCCAAGCTTGAAGGTTACCGCGCCCGTGCGGCTTTCAAGCTTCTGGAAATCAACGACAAGCATCAGATTTTGAAAGATGCGCGTCGCATCATCGACCTTGGAGCCGCCCCCGGCAGCTGGTCGCAGATTGCCGCCAAGGTGACGGATTCGACCGAAGACGATATCCGCGTCGCGGCGATCGACTTCCTCGAACTCGACCCGATCCCTGGCGTGAAAATCCTGCAGCTCGATTTTCTCGATCCAAAGGCGCCTGAGCTTTTGATGGAAGCCGTTGGCGGCACGCCCGATCTCGTTCTCTCCGATATGGCGGCACCCACGACCGGGCACCAGAAGACCGACCATATCCGCACCATGCATCTGTGCGAAGTCGCAGCCGATTTTGCCGTGCAGGTTCTGGCAGAAGGTGGTCACTTCCTTGCCAAGACCTTCCAGGGCGGCACGGAGAAGCAGTTGCTCGATATGCTGAAGCAGAACTTCAAGCAGGTCATTCACATCAAGCCCGCTTCGTCGCGATCTGAATCGGTGGAAATGTTCCTGCTCGCCAAGCACTTCAAGGGCCGCAAGGCAGCCCCGGCTGAAGCAGCGGACGAATAGAACCCCCGAATAGGATTATTCGGCTGGCTGCGTGGCCTTGCCTCTGTGGCCGGAAACCGCAGCGCCAGCAGCCCTGTCCATCCCAATCAGCGGCAGGGTCGCGAACAGCGAGACCAACGCCACAACCACGAAGGCCAGATGGAAATCGGCAAGCTGGAGATGGCCTCCGGAAAAGTAGCTGCTGACCTCCAGCACCGTTGCCGCAAAGGCGACGCCGAGCGCCAGGCTGATCTGCTGCAGCACGGAGGCCATGGATGTGGCCTGGCTCGCCTGACGGTCATCGATATCGGAATAGCTCAGCGCATTCGTGCCGGTGAAGAAGAACGACCGGGCAAAACCGGCGACAACCAGGCATATCATGATCAGCGAATAGGGCGTGTCCGGCGTGAAGAAGCTGTTCGCGACCGTGGTGCAGGCACCGACCACGCCAGCGCTGATCAAAGTCGCTTTGAAGCCGGTTGCGGCAAAGACACGGCGCGCCATGAACTTGGTCGTGATGGCCCCGATGGCCCCTGCAAAGGTGATCATGCCCGATTGAAACGGGTTCAGTCCAAAGCCGATCTGCAACATCAACGGCATCAGGAAAGGAATGGCGCCCGTTGAGATGCGAAACACCGTTCCGCTGATCGAAGCGGTACGGAAGGTGGCATTCTGGAAAATCTTGAAATCCAGGATCGGTGCCGGATGAATTTTTGCGTGGCGGATATAAAGTGCACCACAGATGAAGCCGATGATGATGGCGGCAATGCCGACAAAGGGCGGTAGAGCGGGCAGGCTGACCACCGAAAAGCCGAAGACCACGCCGGATGCGGCAAGCCCGGACAGCACGAAGCCGATAAAATCCATGGGCGGTGGATTGGTGGTCTCGATCTCCGGAAGATAGATCGTAGAGAGCCAGATGCCGATCACTCCGATCGGGACATTGATCAGGAAGATCCAGTGCCAGGAAAAATAGGTGGTGATGAAGCCGCCGATGGGTGGGCCTGTCAGCGGTCCGACGAGGGCCGGAATTGTCAGCAACGCCATGGCGGAAACGAGATCGGTGCGCTTGGTGGTGCGAAGCAGAACGAGGCGACCGACGGGCGTCATCATCGCGCCGCCAATGCCCTGCAGGAAGCGTGATACGACGAATTCCACAACCGAGCCGGACACCGCACAGCAGATGGAGCCGACGACGAAGACCGCGATGGCAAAGCGGAAAATCTTCTTCGCGCCGAACTTGTCTGCCATCCAGCCGCTGATCGGGATGAAGATGGCAAGCGACACCATATAGGCGGTCAGCGCGAGCTTCAGGGTGATGGGGCCGACATTCAAATCCCTCGCGATTGTCGGAAGAGCCGTGGCGATGACGGTCGAGTCCATCTGCTCCATAAAGAGGGCGACGGCGAGGATAAGCGGAATAATTCTGTTCATGGCTTGACTGCGGCCCACCCCGCATCGAGAAAAGTTCGGACCACTTACTACTCCCGCATCCAGGACTTGCCAACTAAACATTTGGCAAGAATGGAACTGTCTCTCACCTCACGACGCTGTGACGACTTGCTAATGAACCGAATGCTGCAGATGCTCGTTTAGCCCCTTGGTACCCCAACAAGCGGAGATATTCATGACGGACAGGATGAACATCAGCCGGCGCGTGCTGCTCGGCACGGCAGGCGCCGGAGCAGTGGCTCCCTTTGTGCTGAGCCGCACAGCAACGGCCCAGACAACCCAGCCCCAGACGTCCATGGAGATCAACCACGCAATGCCGCCCGAAACCAATCGTTTCAAGCTAGGAGACTTCGAGGTGCTGGTCGTCAAGGACGGTGCGCGTCCCTCCGGCAAGCCGGGTGAAACATTCGGCACGAACCAGAGCCCGGAAGCCGTCGGCGAGTTGCTGCAGAAGAACTTTTTGCCCACCGACCAATTCGTCAACAGCTTCTCACCCGCCTTGATCAATACCGGGTCCGATTTGGTGTTGTTCGACACCGGCTTCGGCGAGCAGGGCCGTGAGTCCGGCAATGGGCGGCTCCTCGAGGGGTTGGCTGCTGCGGGATATACGCCGGACGACGTGACCGTCGTGGTTCTGACCCATATGCACGGCGATCATATTGGCGGCCTGATGGAGAAGGGCGAGCCGGCCTTTCCGAAGGCGCGCTACGTATTCGGTCAGAAGGAGTACGATTTCTGGACCGACGAAAAGCGCGTCGGCACGCCCGCCGAGAATGGTCACAAGGCGGTGCTTGCCAATGTGAAGCCACTGGCGGAAAAGGCGACCTTCATTGGTGATGGTGCAGAGGTCGTGCCGGGGATCAATGTGATGGCCGCTTTCGGTCACTCCCCTGGTCATATGATCTTCAATGTCGAGTCCAGCGGCAAGCGGCTGATCCTGACGGCCGATACGGCAAACCACTTCGTGCTGTCGCTGCAGCGCCCGGACTGGGAGGTGCGTTTCGACATGGACAAGGCGGCAGCGGCTGCAACGCGCAAAAAGGTCTTCGATATGGTGTCGACCGACCGCGTTCCGTTCCTCGGCTATCACATGCCTTTCCCGTCTGTCGGTTATGCCGAGAAGCTCGATACCGGATACAGGTTCGTGCCGAAATCCTACCAGTTCGATATCTGACCGAAGTTTCACATCACAAGACCGGCAAGTCGAGGTCGAGAAGACCGCGGCTTGTCGGCAACATGGTGCATTGCACAGCATTCGGGGTTTTTTCTATTCCCTTCCCGTCATAACCGTGTTACCAGCCCTCGCCAACTTCCAAGCAATCCTTTGCAGGACCGCCGGGGTGAACATTCGTTCCGGATCGGCCATGCATTTCATACTGAAGGAATTTGGTCATGGCACGCATCATTGAAACTCCCACTGGTCTCGACGCGCTGACGTTCGACGACGTTCTCCTCCAGCCGGGGCACTCCGAAGTCATGCCCGGCCAGACGAACATCGCGACCCGCATCGCGCGTGATATCGAGCTCAACCTCCCCATTCTCTCCTCCGCGATGGACACGGTCACTGAAAGCCGTCTGGCAATTGCCATGGCGCAGGCTGGCGGCATTGGTGTCATTCACCGCAATCTGACACCGATCGAGCAGGCCGAAGAGGTTCGCCAGGTCAAGAAGTTCGAAAGCGGCATGGTCGTCAATCCGGTTACGATCGGACCGGATGCCACATTGGCCGAAGCCCAGTCGCTGATGAAGGCGCACGGCATTTCCGGCATTCCGGTTGTCGAAAATGGCGGCAGCGGCGGTCACAAAGTCGGTCGCCTCGTCGGCATTCTGACCAACCGCGATGTTCGTTTTGCATCCGATCCGGCGCAGAAGATTTACGAACTGATGACCCGCGAGAACCTTGTCACCGTCAAGGAAAGCAGCGTCGATCAACAGGAAGCCCGCCATCTTCTCCACAAGCATCGCATCGAAAAGCTGCTCGTGGTGGACGGCAAGGGCAACTGCGTTGGCCTCATCACCGTCAAGGACATCGAGAAGTCGCAGCTGAACCCCAACGCGACGAAGGATGCGCAGGGTCGCCTTCGTGCCGCAGCTGCCATCAGCGTGGGCGACGATGCTATCGAGCGTGCCGAGCGTCTGCTCGAGGTGGGTGTTGACGTTCTGGTGGTCGATACCGCGCACGGCCATTCGCAGCGTGTTCTCGATGCGGTAAGCCACGTCAAGAAGATGTCGAATTCGGTTCGCGTCATTGCCGGTAACGTCGCGACGTCGGCTGGCACGAAGGCGCTGATCGACGCCGGTGCGGATGCCGTCAAGGTTGGTATCGGCCCGGGCTCGATCTGCACGACGCGTATCGTCGCAGGCGTTGGCGTTCCGCAGCTGGCTGCCATCATGTCCGCTGTCGAAGCGGCGCAGGCGGCAGATATTCCCGTCATCGCCGATGGCGGCATCAAGTTCTCCGGCGACCTTGCCAAGGCGATTGCCGCCGGCGCATCCGCCGTCATGATCGGCTCGTTGCTGGCCGGTACGGATGAAAGCCCCGGTGAAGTGTTCCTTTATCAGGGCCGCTCGTTCAAGGCCTATCGCGGCATGGGCTCCGTTGGTGCCATGGCGCGTGGTTCGGCAGACCGCTATTTCCAGGCGGAAGTACGCGACACGCTGAAGCTTGTGCCTGAAGGCATCGAAGGGCAGGTTCCCTACAAGGGTCCGGTTTCCGGCGTCCTGCACCAGCTCGCCGGCGGTCTGAAGGCTGCCATGGGTTACGTTGGTGGCGGAACGATCAAGGATTTCCAGGAGCGTGCCACCTTCGTTCGCATCTCTGGTGCTGGCCTGCGTGAAAGCCACGCCCACGACGTGACGATTACCCGCGAGAGCCCGAACTATCCCGGCGCTGTTTGATATTCCGTTTCCTGCGAATAGACGATAAAAATGATTTCACGCTCTCCGAACGTCGTTCGGGGAGCGTCTTTTTGGAATAAGGAGAAACGCAGCATGTCCTCGACGAGTGCAATGTTCTGGCCGATGATCGCCCATGCCTTCCTCGTCTTTTGGCTGTATGGACTGCTGGCGTACCGCCGCCGAAAATACACGTTCCTTGATAGCGATGCGGTGCGTCGTTTTCGGGATGCGGGAGAAGAAGCGCCCGAGAGCAAGCTGGTCAACAGGAACATCGCCAACCAGTTCGAACTGCCGATGCTCTTCCACGCGGCGTGCCTACTGCTCTACATCACCGATGCGGACAATATCGTCACCATTGTGCTCGGCTGGATTTTCGTTCTCTCGAGGATTGTCCATTCCTATATTCACGTGACCAGCAACCGGCTGCGCTACCGTGGCCCGGCCTTCATCACGGGGTTCGTCGCGCTCGTCTTGATGTGGGGTTGGTTGTTCATCTGGCTCGCGCTGGAATAGGAACGTCAGATACTAACGGATGCACTGCCTGATGGCATCTGCAAGCGCGGCGATGTCCCCTTTACGGCCGCTCGCCATGCGCCAGACAAGGCCGATCTCCCTTGCGGGGGCCGGATCGGCAAAAGGAACAATGCGAAGATTGTTGCGCATCGTTTCTGTCGGAATGGCGATCTCCGGGATCAGCGTCATTCCCATGTCGTGGGACACCATCTGCAAAAGCGTCGCCATCGAGGTCGCACCGTAGTTGACGAGGCTACGCTTGCCAGCCGTATCGCAGACTGCCAATGCCTGATCGCGAAGGCAATGCCCTTCTTCCAGAAGGAGCAGTCGATCCATGTCGACTTGCCCTTCATTGACAGGCGAGACAAGCACCTTGTCGTCGCTCTTGGCGGTCGCCATGAAAAAGCGATCGGTAAACAGGTGGCACGTCTCCAACCCTTCGCCTTCCACCGGGATTGCGGCAATTACCGCATCCAACTTGCGGGCTGCAAGATCGGCCAGGAGGCGGTCGGTCACGGTCTCCTTCAGTTCGATCTCGATCAGTGGATGGTGGGCGCGCAGATGCGGTACGAGCTTTGGAACGAGATAGGGCGCGACGGTGGGAATGATGCCGATCCGAACCAGCCCTTCCAGCGCGCCCGAGGTCTTGCGAGCGACTTCTTCCAGCCGCTCGACCTCTAGAAGAATCGTGCGCACATGTTGCAACACTTCCTCGCCTTTGGGTGTGATGGTGATGTCGCCACGGCTGCGCTCCACAAGCTTGACGCCGAGGTGCTCCTCCATGTCCATGATCTGCACGGAAAGTGCTGGCTGGCTGATATGGGCCTCTGCCGCAGCCTTGCCGAAATGCAGGGTGCGGGCCAGGGCATCAAAATATCGCATCTGTCGGAGTGTGAGCATGATAGGCTTTTCCTATCACTGATGGCTCATCTCGGAAAGATGAAATTATCGGCTAGAAGCGGGCCGAGCGAATTACCAGCCCGGAGCGATATAATTGGCTTTGAGCTTCTGCATGCCAGGCAGCATCTTCACCCGCGAGTCCAGTTCCTCCGGGGGAGGGCTGAGCGTGATATTGTCGAGGCAGGCAGTGATATGATCGGTAATCGCATTGACGAGGGAAGGAGAAAGGCCAGGACGCTTCATCAGGCCGATCTGGACCGGGGGCAGAGGTGGGAAGCCGTCTGCCGACGTCAGCACCCGCATTCCTGTTCGAAGTGTGGATTCCGGCAGGACAGATACGGCCATGCCGGCAAGAACCGCAGCGGCAATCACGGTTGAGGACCAGCTGGTAAAAAGAACCTGATAGTCGCGACCGTCGGCATCGAGCGCCGAGCATGCAAGCTGTCGCCAGTGGCAGTCACGCCGTCCGACGGCGAGCGGCACGGGCGCGTCATCACGCAACGGGTGGTTTGCCGAGGTGACCCAGCAGAGCGGCTCGGTGCGTACGATATCGGAGGTGCGCGCCCGTGGGTTATGGGTCACGAGAGCGATGTCCAGCTCGCCGCGTCCCATCTTCTCCGCAAGGCTGATCGAGGGTTCGCAAACGATGTAGAGCTCGACATTCGGATGCGTCTTGGCGAAGCGCCCGATGATCTCCGGCATATACCGGTCGGCATAATCATCGGGCGTGCCGATGCGCAATGTCCCTTCCAACCGGTTGTCGTCGAAGGCGGCAACTGCTTCGTTGTTGAGGCGAATGATCCGTCTGGCATAATGCATCAGCTTCTCGCCTTCAGCCGTCAGCCTGTTGCCGCGCCCGTCCTTGGCGAAAAGCTGCTTGCCTAAGCGCTCTTCCAGTCTGCGCATCTGCATCGACACGGCCGATTGCGTCTTGAACACGCGGTCTGCGGCCTTGGTAAAGCTGCCCGTATCAACGATGGCGATGAAGGTGTGAAGCTGATCGATATCGAGCGGAGCGGACATGGTAGGTCATCCATAAGAGCTATTGATATCTGACATTAGAAACATTCGTTGGACTGATCAATAGACTTGCGACATTTTGACACTCGAGACATCCGATCAACACCGCCAACGCTTTCGGGCAGCGGCCTCAACCTCACCAATGTCTTCGTGCGGAAGCGCGAAGCAATATCCTCACGTGCCTCAAAGGAAGGACGTTGTCATGCGCACGGCAGAACGGAAAATGGAACTGCAGATTGTAGCCCCCGCGATCTCGATGGAGACGCGTTGGACCATGGCTCTCAATCGCATGGCGAAATTCGCGCGTTCCATCATGAACCGTCTGGCCGTGAATAAGCTGACGGAGATGACCGATCAGCAGCTTGCCGATATAGGACTGGTGCGCAGCGATGTTGTGAACGCGCTTGAGATCGGTCTTCTCGACGATCCGAGCCTGCTTCTGGCGCGCGCCGCCAAGACGCGTGCCGCATCCCGCTTCACGCATCTTCGCAGCCGCTGATCTCGACCACTGGGTTTTTGCCCAGCATCAAGTTTCCCCGCAGGGTGATTGCCAATAGCCCTGCCTTTGCCCGGTGTCAGGCCCTAAGCCGCACCGGGCTTTTTTGCGTTCAGATTATGGGTGCTGAGTTGCTGCCCCTAGAGCGTTTCCATTTAACAAGGAAACGCTCTAGGGGCGCCGCCGCTATCAATACTGGTACTCTTCGAATACGGGCAGAACCGATTGCTGCCAGCGGCCATGATAGAGCGCCAGCATGTCTTCTGCGAGCGTCGACTTCTTGGCAAGAACCTCTTCGAGCGGCGAGAGGAACACGCTCTCATCCTGTCCATCACGGTTCAGTCGCGCCCGGCTTTGCAAGCCCTTGCGGGAGATCGCCACCACGTCACGCGCGACATCCAGCAGATCACGACCGGCGATCGTCGCCTTCAAGCCTTGCACCGGAACCGCATCGCGAAGCGCCATCACGTCTTCCACCGTCCAGTCGGCGGTGAACTGGTCGGCTGCCGCCAGCGCTTCGTCGTCGTAAAGCAGGCCCACCCAGAAGGCTGGTAGCGCACAGATGCGCCGCCATGGACCGCCATCGGCGCCGCGCATTTCCAAAAAGCGCTTAAGGCGTACGTCGGGGAAGAGCGTCGATAGATGGTTGGTCCAGTCACCGAGATTGGGCTCCCACTCGGCAATCTCACCCTTCAGAGCACCCGCCATGAACTGGCGGAAGGTGATGTTGGTACAGTCGCGATACTTGCCGTCGCGCACGATGAAGTACATCGGCACATCGAGCGCCCATTCGACATAATCCTTGAAACCGAAATCCGGATTGAAGGTGAAGGGAAGAACGCCGGAACGCTGATTGTCGGTATCGCGCCAGATATCGCCGCGCCAGGACAGCAGCCCGTTTGGCTTCCCTTCGGTAAAGGGCGAGGAAGCAAAAAGGGCTGTGGCAAGGGATTGCAGCTTCATTGAAACGCGCATCTTGCGGCGCATGTCTTCTTCGGAAGAGAAGTCCAGATTAACCTGGATCGTGCAGGTCCGGTACATCATGTCCAGGCCCTTGGTGCCGACCTTGGGCATGTAATTGGTCATAATCGCATAGCGCGACTTTGGCATCCGCGGCGTTTCTTCAAGCGTCCAGAGCGGGCTTCCACCAATGCCGAGGAAACGAATACCCATGGGCTCGGCGATCTCGCGCAGCGTCGCCAGGTGCTGGTTGGATTCGCGGCAGGTCTCGTGCAGGTTTTCCAAAGGTGCGCCGGAAAGCTCGAACTGGCCGCCGGGCTCGATGGAAATCGCGCCCATACCGCTCGGCTCGCCAAGGCCGATGATATTGTCGCCGTCCATGATCGGGTCCCAGCCGAGCTTTTCCTGCATGCCCTTCAGCAGCGCAGAGATGCTGGCCTCACCGAAGTAGGGAACCGGCTTGTTGCCATCGCGGAAGAAGGCGAACTTTTCGTGCTCCGTCCCGATCCTGAACTTGTCTTTCGGCTTGCAGCCTTCGGCCAGATAATCTGTCAGTTCCTGCACGGAGGAAATTGGCGTCTGGTCGGTGGTGTCGCGGGCCATGAAGTTACCTTGTTGTCGTTGCTGCCTGCGCAGCCATATTGTCATCGCTGATAGGGTGCCGTGCGTGCGCAAGCAAATGAATTTCTTTTAAGCATGAACTCGTGCCGCGAATTTGCGCGAGCGCGACATCAAACGCTGAATTATTTCCAGTCGCCGATGCTGGCCTGAATGACGGCGAGCGCTGCAACTGCTGCCGTATCGGCTCGCAGGATGCGCGGTCCCAGAGGGATGGGTGTCACAAAGGCCTTGCTGCGCAGCAACTGTCGTTCTTCCTCCGAAAAGCCACCCTCCGGTCCGACAAGAAGAGCCAGTTGCCTTTCCTTGATCGCTTGAAGCGCGGGCAGGGGGTTCTGTCCTGCGTCGCCTTCGTCGCAATAGATGAGACGGCGTGAAGGAGACCAGTTCTCCAGCATGTCTTTCAGCCGCACCGGTTCGTCGACATCAGGTACGGCAAGAATACCGCATTGTTCCGCAGCTTCGACGACATTGGCCCTCAGCTTGTCGAGATTGGTGATCTTGCCCTGCACATGTTGGGTCAGCACCGGGCGCAGAACGCCGGCCCCCATCTCCACCGCCTTCTGTACCAGATAATCCAGGCGCCCGGTCTTCAGCGGTGCAAAGATATAGTGCAGGTCCGGCTTTTCCGGTTGAGGGCGTGTCTGCTCTACAGGCGTCAGCACGATCTTCTTGCGTGTCGGGAAGGAAAGGCTCGCCTTCCATTCACCATCGCGCCCGTTGAAGAGCAGGATTTCCGCGCCGTCGCCCATGCGCAAGACATTGGCGAGATAGTTGAACTGGTCGCCGTCGGCTTCGACACTCTCTCCTGCCCCCAGGGACTGGTTGACGAAAAGCCGTTGCATTCTGAAATTGGCACGCATGTGAGTACTTCGATGATTAGTGATCTGTCCGCTCATATAAACAGAAGATGCATGATTGCGTAGAGCACAGCTGCAAGTGCTGCGCTTGCCGGAAGCGTAATGATCCAGGCGGCGATAATCGTCATGAAGTGCGACCGGCGCACGAGATAGCGCCGCCGTGTTTCCGACGCGTTTTCATCCGGTTCGTCACTGGGAGTTTCGGCTAAAGCGATACTCTTGCGCAGTGCTTCCTGCTGCTTTCGGCCCTGCTGCGTGTACCACTCGCGAAAGAAGCCGACGCCGAAGACGGCGCCGATTGCTGTATGAGTCGTGCTGACCGGCATGCCGAAATGCGATGCGGTGAGAACGGTAAGCGCCGTCGAGGTGGAGACGCAAAAAGCGCGCATGGGGTTGAGTTTTGTGATCTGCTCGCCGACGAGCCTGATCAGGCGCGGCCCGAAGAGCAGTATGCCGCAAGACAGGCCGAATGCGCCGATCAGCATGACCCATTGCGGCGCTGGCGCAAAAACCTCGGTAAGGTTGCCGTAATCCGCACGCACGATGGCGACCACCGGCCCGATGGCATTGGACACATCATTGGCCCCGTGGCCGAAAGACATGAGGGCGGCCGCGAATATCAGCGGCCATTGAAACAGCGTGCGAAGCGACTGGTTGCGATTTTCCAAACCTTCGGACTGGTTGCGGATCAGTGGAATACAGAGCCGCCAGCCGATGAGGCCGACAGCCAGGCCCGCCGCCAGAGACGCCCACGCTGGAACATTCATGACCCGATGCAGACCGAAGCGCATCAGATAAGAGGTCATCACTCCGCCCATCACGCCCAGCAGCACCGGCACCCATTTGCGCGCGGCGGCGATCTTGTCATCGCGATAGATGATGAATTCCTTGATAAAGGCGAGAAGAGCGACCGCGAAGAAGGCGCTGATGAATGGCGTAAGCACCCATGTCAAAGCGATGCCCATGAGTGACGCCCAGTCCACCGCGCCGACGCCGAAAGCGGCGGTGCCGGCGCCTGCGACCGCACCGACGATGCTGTGGGTGGTGGAAATCGGCGCCTTGAGCAGATTGGAAAGATTGACAAGAAGAGCCGCCGCCAGGATGGCGCCGAGCATCGCCCAGGCAAAGACATGCGGGTCCGGCACTTTCCTGACATCAACGATGCCGCTGGCAATTGTCTCAACGACATTCCCGCCTGTGATGAGGGCGCCGAAGACTTCACAGATTGCAGCAATGATCAGTGCTGCCGTGAGAGGCAGAGCCTTTGAGCCGACGGCCGGTCCGACATTGTTGGCAACGTCCTTGGCGCCGATATTCATCGCCATATAGGCGCCGATGATGGCTGCGGCGAGTGTGATCACCGCGCCTGGCGTTCCCCCTGCATAGGAGCTGGCGACCAGAGCGGTGACCACCAGAAACAGAAGTGCAGCGCCCGGCGCCACGAACCGCTGGCCGAGATGGTTTACCGCTTCCTCGACGCGGGTCATCTTGTCGAGATCTTTGTCGAGCGTCGGCTTTTTGCGATTTTCGGGTAATTGCGCCATGGAAACGCTCTACAGCATCGGCCCCAAAATCGGAACCGGTTTTCGGAAAGCACGATGCATAGACCAGGCCAAGACAGAGCGTCCTTTATGCGTCTAATAGGAGGCGCAGCGCTCTGTAACGGCATAGGGTTGCATTTGGCCGGCGTATTCGCGACACGGCGTCGTTATGACGAATGGGCGGCCTTTTGCGGCAAGGGTGGCGCGGTTCTAGCCATGTGCTTTCTGAAAGCGACGAAAAGCTGCTTCAACTCGATCTCGTTCACCCGCTTTTCCGCTTCCTCGGGCGAAACCCATTCCAGCTTACGACTCTCACGCTCAGGGAAATTTTTGGTCAACTCCGTCACTTCCAAAAGGTGAACCTGCACCAGACAGGTAACCTTCACGCCGTTCTTCAGCTTTTTCTCGTAGTGGAAAAAGCCAAAGGGCTCCTTTTCCGCGGTTCCCCGGACACCAGCCTCTTCGAAAGCCTCTTGTTCTGCGACTGCGTGGGCCTTCTTGCCTTCCATCGGCCAACCCTTGGGGATCACCCACCGTCCTGTATCCCGACTGGTCAGCAGCAGCACTTCCACATCGCCGTTCTTCTTATTACGGCGGTGGCATATGGCACCATATTGCTGACGAGGTGGACGACGCAGCATCAGGCTGACGTCTTTGGCCAGACGGCTCAGAAGGTTCAACGCGAGATATTCCTTTCGGGGTATAGGTATGCGAAAGCCCGAACCACAAGGTGTTCGGTGTGTTTCATTGTCTGCTTATGAAGAAAGCGGGTCAATGCAGATGTCCCACACTTACACCAATATTTCTGGGCTATTTTTGGGTCTCGGAAGAAGAGATCCAGTGCTTCAGCCCCAATATTACGCCGTCTGCTTCTTCTTTGGGCGCGATGAACAAATTGTGTTTATCGCTGGCGAAAGATCGCAGCTCTTCGAGCGCATTGGCGACAACCACGCCACGCACATCAGGCAGCTCGAACATGGCCCGGTCGTTGCCGGTGTCCCCCGCCACGACGATTTCATCGAGCCCGACCCTCAGGTGATCGCAGAGCCAGCGAATGGCCGCACCCTTATCCGCCGCGCGGGGAAGAACATCAAGGTCGCGTGCGCTGGAATAGACGATACGCGCGTCAACACCATTGTCGTTCAGCCGCCGCTCGATATCGGCCAGCACATCTTCATCGGCATTGTGAAGGTACCAGCTGGATTTCAGACCATGTTGATATCGCTCCGGCTGAAGGCTGATGCCAGGCACATCCTTCATCACCGAGGCGATCCTGTCGGCGTCGAAGGCCGCGCCAAGCTGCGAGGCGTAAGCCTTCGAAAGCCCTGGCTCGTCCTGGCGTGACAGCATGGTTCCCACCCCGCCAATGATGTAATCGGGGCGAGGCAGGGGTACGGTATCCAGAAGTTCGAGCTGATCGTCGATCAGCCGTCCGCTGTTGAAGACCAAGAGCGGGCGTGTTTCTTCCGGAAGCGCGTTCCAGAAATCGCGGAAACGCGCCGTCGCCTCATCATTGCCGACGACGGTGCCATCCAGATCCGTGGAAAAAAGGCGAACCGGTTTCAATCGCCGTCATTCCATGGTTCGGCCCAATCGGATTCCTCCAGAACGGGCATCATCGTGCGGCCTTCGACAACGGAGAGAAGTTGTTGCGCAATGCCTGTCCAGGTAAACAGGCTACGCGCCTTATGGGCTCCCATGCGTGACAGCCGGCCATAGAGACGCTCGTGCTTGAACGGCTTCATCATCGTGATGCCAAGATCTTCCTTGTCGAAAGGATCGGCAAACAGTGCATGACGTCCATAGCTCACGGCACGGAAAAGGCCGCCATGGATGGTCACGACAGTTGGCGTGCCGCTTGCCATCGCCTCGATCGCCGTCATGCCGAAGGGCTCATAACGGCTGGACAGGACAAAAAGATCAGCGGCGCGGTATATATCCGGCAGATCCTCATCCGAGACGTAACCGGAGAAGACCACCTTGTCTTCCAGACCCAACTCGCTCACCCGCTCTTTAAGCTGGTTGAGGATCGTCGTCTCCTGGGCATCCATATTCTCGCCGCCAACGGCAAGATGCAGGCGCGCTTCGGGCTCGCGCTCAGCCAGCACGGAAAAGCCGTCGATCAGAAGGTCGTAGCCCTTGTTGGTGGCCAGGCGGCCAAGCGCAAGAACGGTCTTGCCTTCGAAACCGAAACGCTGACGCAGCATTTGCCGCGACGCCTCCGACACGGGGAAGAAGCGGTTGTCGTCATATCCCGGCGGGATCATATGGACCTGCTTGCGCTTCAGCCCATAATCTTCAAGCAGCACATCAAGCTGCACCGGCGTCGTGGCGATCACCATATCGCAGCTGCGATAGATGATCAGTTCGTGCTGAATGCGTTCCTTGAAGTTGAATTCCAGTTCGAACGTATCGGACTTTTCCGGATAGTCGGTTTCCATCTGGCGCTTTTTCCAGATCCCGAGAGAATGGGGCGTATGAAGGTGGGGAATTTTCAGCGCTTCGGAGAGCCGCTGTCCCGCAACTCCGGCGTCCCAGTAATGACTGTTGATGAAGGAATAGGTGAGGTCGTTTTTCTTGATGAAGCGTAGCGCGTTTTCGCACCATTCCAGCAGATGGCGGTGAAGATATTCCTTCGGAATAAACTCCTTGCCGCCGCAAGGAATGCGAACGACGCGGACGCGATCGTCCACCTCATCGATTTCCGGCTGATCCTCAAAGCGACGGGTGTACAAATCGACCGTGTAACCGAGTTGGCCGAGTTTCTTTGCAAGTTCGAGGACATAGACCACCTGTCCTCCGGTGTCGGCTGCGCCAAGCGGCGGGTGTGCGGCTACATAGCCATGCGTCGATATGAGTGCTATCCTTGGATAGCGTTCAGTTTCGCTCGTGGTAGTCATCGCGTCCCATCTTGGTAGAAATTTCCAATAACCCGTCAAGAACGTATTGAAGTTGATAAAGTTCCCGGGAAAATTGCTCTATCGGGATTTTTCTTTCTGCGGGAGTGCAAAGCCGCTGCCTTTGTGTGTGGGTGTTTTAGCAGTTGCCCTGCGTCAACTCGGCACCTGCCAATGCATCTTGTCATTTGATAAATAAGGATGATCGAGACGGAGAATGCCGGATGGCCAGGGGACGATTTGCATTTGCCAGCGCACCTGAAAGGGCGCTGGCGCTAGGGGAAATTCATGCAAGGCCGACCGTGCTGCTCGGTCCGTCGCGCATCATCGTCCAATTGGCCTTCATGATGGATGGCGGCGCCTCCGTCCATCACTCTGCGATTGCGGAAATGTCGCGTAGCCGCGGTGTCGCGCCACCTGAACGTGACGCACGACACCACACAATGCCTTGTGGGCTGGGAACGCTTCGGTGGGAGAGACACACAGAATTCTCGACCTGGTTCTGGGATGGGCCGGCACCGGAGAAGATCGGCGGCGATATCGTTGGTGATCCGTTCGGCGACGGCTTTTCGCCGCCCGGCTCGCTGATCTCGGCCGTCAGGCTGGAAATCCGCCCCGACGGGTTGGAGACGGTCGATGCGGAAAGTCATTTCGATCCGATCAGCCTCTGTCACTCGACGGTCCGCGAAGGGCAGGCTTCCATCCTCACCGATTTTCGCCAGGACCGCGACGGGCTGACGCAGTTTCTTCTGCTCGATCGTGGACTGACGGATTCGGGGCGCGGCGGTATCGTGCAGCGTCTGCTGGACATCGAAACCTATCGCACACTGGCGATGCTCGGCCTTCCGTTGGCACAGACTCTTTCTCCGGAAATCCGCCGGATCGAGGACGGTCTGACGGCGATTACGCAGCGGATGAAGAACGGTGCGCGCGAGGAGGCCGATGCGCTTCTGGCCGAAATGACGCGCCTTGCCGCAGAACTGGAAGCCAATGCGGCGCTCAGCCTCTACCGCTTCGGTGCGAGCCGCGCCTATGACGTGATCGTGCGCGAGCGCATCCGCACACTGGCGGAAACGCCTATCCAAAGTCATGAAACCATGGCGACCTTTCTGGAGCGGCGACTGGCCCCTGCCATGCGTACCTGTCAGTCGGTGGAAGAGCGTCAGGCAAACCTGTCGCGCAAGCTCTACCGCGCCACCGCTTTGGTCCGAAGCTGGATCGATGTCGAGCTGGAGCGGCAGAATACCGTGCTTTTGAACAACATGAACAAGCGGGCCGCCATGCAGTTGCGCCTGCAGCAGACGGTTGAGGGTCTCTCGGTTGCGGCCATTTCCTATTATGTCGTTGGACTGATCGGATATCTCGTCAAGGCGGTCACCCATGACCTCCTGCCGATCGATCCGGCGGTGGTCACGGGCGCCTCGGTCCCGGTGGCTGTGCTCGGCGTCTGGTGGGTCGTGCGCAATATCCGCAAGCGCCATGCCGATGGCACGCATTGAGGTCTACAGCAGGATGCACCGACTCAAAGAGTGGGAGCGTCCTTGTCCCAATAGGGGAGCGGACCATAAAGGCCCGCGAGGTAATCGATGAACAGGCGAACCTTGGCGGGCAGGAAGCGGCGGCTGGAGTAGACTGCCGAAAGAGCGACGTTCTTCGATCCTTCATAGGCAGGCAGAACCTGAACCAGCGCGCCGGATTTCAATTCTGGCCCGATATCCCAGGTGGAACGCAGCGCAATGCCGAGCCCGGAAATCACGGCTTCACGGATCACCTCTGACGAGTTGGTCACAAGCAGACCTTCGGGCCGTAGATTGAACGCGCCCTCTGGTCCTTCCAAGCGCCAGAGATCGTTGTTATGTGCAGGCAGGCAGCGATGGTTCTTCAGATCCTCGATCGTTTGCGGTAGCCCATGCGCTTCGACATAGGTCCTAGACGCGCACAGCACGCGGCGGACCGGCGCCAGCCGCCGCGCAACGAGGCTCGAATCGGAGAGATCAGCGATGCGGATTGCGAGATCGTAGCCACCGGCAACGATGTCGATGAAGTCGTCGCTGAGCGTCAGGTTGATGGAGAGCGACGGATGCTGGTCCATGAAACCTTTTAGATGCGGCGCGACATGCATGCGTCCAAAGGAAGTGGAGGCGGAAACCTTCAGCGTTCCGGTGAGCGTGTTCGACCGGCCAGAAACGAAATCCTCCGCCTCTTCCAGCCCCTCGAGCACGGCAAGAATTCTCTGGTGAAACCCCTGTCCCGCTTCGGTCAGGGAGATTTGCCTTGTCGTGCGCTGAAACAGACGCGCACCAAGCTTCTCCTCAAGCCGCTTGATTCGCTTGGAGATGACGGCCGGAGAATAGCCCAACTCCTTGGCTGCGACTGACATGCTGCCGGAGGCTGCGACGCTGGCAAAGACTTCGAGATCGCCAAGATTCGTCATTGGTCACCACTATTCTTTCCGGATTGGAAACAATCTCTAGCATTTGCGAGGGTTGCCACCAAGGCGCAAACGCCGCATAGGATTGTCTGGATGAGGGAGGCATCAGCAGACCATGTCGCAATCCATTCAATTCTTGAAACCGCGCGCCGGGGTGCTTTCCAATCGGGATCGGATCGTTTCCGACCTCGCAGACCTGCTTCCGCCGGACTGTCTTGTGCATGAGCCGCGAGAGCTCGTTCCATTTGAAACCGACGCCTTTGTCTCCTATCGCCGCCTGCCGCTTGCGGTCGCGCTACCGAAGACCACGGCGCAGGTCGCGGCCGTCCTGAAATACTGTCACCGCTATGACATACCCGTGGTGCCGCGAGGAGCAGGAACGTCGCTCTCCGGCGGCGCGATCCCGCAGGAAGATGCAGTGGTGATCGGCCTGTCGAAGATGTCTTCCATTCTCGAACTGGATTTCTTCAACCGCACCGCCACCGTCCAGGCGGGCGTTACCAATCTCTCGATTTCCGATGCCGCTGGACCGCAGGGCTTTTTCTACGCGCCGGATCCCAGCTCGCAGCTCGCCTGCACCATCGGCGGCAATATCGGCATGAATTCCGGTGGGGCACATTGCTTAAAATACGGTGTGACCACCAACAACCTTCTCGGCGTGAAGCTGGTTCTGGTGGATGGCACAGTGCTGGAGCTTGGCGGCAAGCACCTGGATGCGTCAGGCTATGATTTGCTCGGCCTCGTCTGCGGTTCGGAAGGCCAACTCGGCATCGTCACGGAGGCGACCGTGCGGCTGATCGCCAAGCCGGAAGGCGCGCGCCCTGTGCTGTTCGGTTTCGAAAGCTCGGAAGAGGCCGGCTCCTGCGTGGCCGATATTATCGGCTCCGGCATCATTCCCGTCGCGATCGAATTCATGGACAAGCCGGCGATCGAGATTTGCGAGGCTTTTGCCAAGGCGGGTTATCCGCTCGATGTCGGCGCTCTCTTGATCGTCGAGGTCGAGGGCTCGGAAGACGAGATGGATGCGATGTTGGCCGATATTGTCGCGATTGCCCGCAAGCATGCGGTCAAGACGGTGCGCGAGTGCCAGTCCGCCATGGAGGCTGCGGCGATCTGGAAGGGCCGTAAATCCGCCTTTGGCGCCACAGGCCGGATTGCCGACTATATCTGCATGGATGGCACGGTGCCGCTCAGCCAGCTTTCCTATGTGCTGAAGAAGACGAGCGAGATCACCGACGCGCTTGGCCTTCGCGTCGCCAACGTCTTTCATGCGGGCGATGGTAACATGCATCCGCTGATCCTGTTCAATGCCAACGACCCGGAGGATGCCGCGCGCGCCGAGGAGGCGGGCAACCAGATATTGAAGCTCTGCGTGGATGCGGGCGGCTGCCTGACCGGCGAGCACGGTGTCGGCATCGAAAAGCGCGACCTGATGCGTCACCAATATTCCGACGAAGATCTGGCACAGCAGATGGCAGTCCGTTCGGCCTTTGACGAGGGCTGGATCTTGAACCCCTCCAAGGTCTTTCCTCTGGAGGGGCGGTCGTGATGGATGCCACATATCCGACCTTTACTCCGCAGACGGAAGCGGAGGCATCCGGTCTCATCCGCGACAGCGCAGAGGCGGGGCGCAAACTCGCCATCATCGGCGGCAACACCCGCTCTGGCTTGGGCAATGCTGTAGAGGCGGATGCGACGCTGTCGTCGCGGTGCCTGAGCGGCATCGTCTCCTACAATCCTGCCGAGATGGTCATGACGGTCAAGTCGGGAACGCCCGTCGCCGAGGTCGAGGCAGCATTGGCCGATGCCCGGCAGATGATGGCTTTCGAGCCCATGGATCATCGCGCGATCATGGGAACGGCAGGTGAGCCCACCATCGGTGGCGTTTTTGCTGCCAATGTCTCCGGCCCGCGGCGCTATGTGGCCGGTGCCGCGCGCGACAGCCTGCTCGGCATTCGCTTCGTCAATGGCCGGGGCGAGGCGATCAAGGCCGGTGGACGGGTGATGAAGAATGTCACCGGGCTCGATCTCGTCAAGCTTCTGGCAGGCTCTTACGGCACGCTGGGCTTCCTGACGGAAGTGACCTTCCGCGTGCTGCCGGTTCCGCCCGTAGAAGTGACGATGGTCATTTCGGGGCTGGAGGATGAGAGTGCCACCAACGCCATGGCGGCGGCGATGGCAACGAGCTTGGAAGTGTCCGGTGCGGCGCATCTGCCGGAAAGCGTCAAATCGCGTTTCTTGGGCGGGATGTTGCCTGAGGGTGCGGCCACCGTGTTGCGACTGGAAGGTCTTTCCGCATCGGTCGAGGCCCGTTCGAAAAAAATCCAAGCTCTTTTGTCCCCATTCGGTCCCATGATCGTGCTTGCGCAAGACGAGAGTCGGGCACTGTGGCGAGACATCAAGGACGTAGCGCCCTATACCGGCAATCCATCCAAGCCGCTCTGGCGCGTGTCGGTCGCGCCATCGTTGGGCCACAAGCTGGTTGCCGCACTCCGGTTGGAAGCGGGCATCGACGCTTTTTACGATTGGCAGGGCGGGCTTGTCTGGATGCAGATGGAAGCCGATCCGGACGCGCAGTTGCTGCGCGGTTGCATCCGCTCACTCGGCGGTGGTTATGCGATGCTTCTCCGTGCAGCAGATGCTGTGCGGGAAATGGTTCCGGCTTTCGAGCCGCTGAATTCGCTCGAGGCGGCTTTATCTCAACGCATCAAGGAAAAGCTCGATCCGGCGGGGCTCTTCAATCCGGGCAGAATGGGGATCTGACCATGCAAACCTCCTTCTCACCTGAGCAGCTGGCCGATCCACATGTCGCGGAGTCCGAAAAGATCCTGCGCAAATGCGTGCATTGCGGTTTCTGCACGGCCACCTGTCCGACCTATGTGACGCTCGGCAACGAACTCGATAGTCCGCGCGGTCGCATCTACCTCATCAAGGACATGCTGGAGAACGACCGTCCCGCCGACCGCGAGGTTGTGACCCATATCGACCGCTGTCTGTCCTGTCTTGCCTGCACCACCACCTGTCCGTCCGGGGTGGATTATATGCACCTGGTGGATCATGCGCGCATCCATATCGAGAAGACCTATCGCCGCCCATTGATGGACAGGCTGATCCGCAGCCTGCTGGCGGCCGTTTTGCCATATCCCGCACGCTTCCGGCTTGCATTGAAGCTGGCGAAGATCGGTCGCCCACTCGCACCGCTCTTGCGCAAGGCTGCTCCGTTGAAGCCGCTGGCTGCCATGCTCGAGCTTGCGCCGAGCGACGTTCCGCCAGCGGTAAACCGACCTGCGGTTCATGCTCCCATCACAGAGAAGCGGGGTCGTGTCGCGATCCTCAGCGGTTGCGCGCAGCCGGTTCTCGATCCGGCCATCAACGAGGCCACCATCAGGCTTTTGACGCGCCTCGGGATTGAGGTCGTTGCGCCGAAAGGCGAGGGCTGTTGCGGCGCGCTCGTTCATCACATGGGCCGTGAAGAGCAGGCGCTCGCCCTTGCCCGCCGCAATGTCGATGTCTGGATGGGCGCAGTGGAAGAGGGTGGGCTCGACGCCATCATCATCACCGCATCCGGCTGCGGTACGACAATCAAGGATTACGGCCATATGCTGCGGCTCGATCCGGCCTATGCGGAAAAGGCAGCGAAAATCTCCGGGCTGGCCAAGGATATCACCGAATATCTGGCAACGCTGGAACTGCCCGCGCTGGAACGCAACGGCCTTTCGGTCGCCTATCATTCCGCCTGTTCCATGCAGCATGGTCAAAAGATAACCATGGCGCCGAAGACGCTGTTGAAGGCAGCCGGTTTCGTAGTGCGCGATCCGGCAGAGGGACATCTCTGCTGTGGTTCGGCCGGGACCTACAACATCATGCAACCGGAGATTTCGGGTCAGTTAAAGGCGCGGAAGGTCAGGAACATCGAAGCGACCAGGGCCGATATCATCGCCACCGGCAATATCGGCTGCATGGCGCAGATCGCTACCGGCACGACGATGCCGATACTGCATACGGTTGAATTGTTGGAGTGGGTTTACGGCGGTGAACCACCGGCGAAGTTACGCCTGAAACAAAAAACGAGCGGCTGAGCCGCTCGTTTTTCATCGGTTGCTGCTAAAAGCGCTTCACCGTGCCCCCTGGCATCCCCCGCCAAAGTTGATGGATTGCAATCTAGCGTTTCCGGCAAGGGCCGCAAGTATTCGTATGAAAAAGGACAGTGTCCTGCATCAAACTTATAGTCCGGCGTTGCTATCAGATCACAATAACCCTCGTGCCAACTTTCACGCGTTCGTAAAGGTCGGTGACATCTTCGTTACGCATGCGAATGCAGCCCGACGAATTGTTGCTGCCGATAGTCCAAGGCTGGTTGGTGCCATGGATGCGGTAGAGCGTCGAGCCCAGATACATAGCGCGAGCACCCATTGGGTTTTCCGGTCCGCCTTCCATGAAGGCTGGAAGATAATGACCCTTCGCGGCTTCGCGGGTGATCATTTCCTTTGGCGGCGTCCAGGTCGGCCATTCCGTCTTGCGGGTGATGGAATGTGTGCCCGCCCATTCGAAGCCGGGCTTGCCGACGCCCACACTGTAACGGCGTGCCTTGCCACCTTCCATCACCAGATAGAGCAGCCGGGCAGGTGTATCGATGACGATCGTACCGGGCGCTTCTTTTGTGTCGTAGTCGACGATCTGGGGTAGGAACTGCGGGTCTATTCCCACTCTTGGGGCATTGGGTCGCGCAGCCACGGCCTGAGGGCGCTGCTGCACGGCGCGACGCTGGAAGAGTGGCTGGCGCTGTGGCGGCTGCGGATAGACGACGGGTTGCACATTGCCACGACCCAATTGCGTCACCCAGGGCGCCGTCAGATCGGGGCTGACGACGATCGGCGGACGTTCGCGATAGCGGTCATTGGCCATTGCCGGATTGAGAGCGGCACAAACGGCGCTCAAAGCTAGGAAGACGGTTTTCATCGACATCGGGTGGACTCTTTTACATGACACCGGAAACTGATCGTCACGTTCGCATGCGCAGACCAGCGAATGGTAAAGAGGCTTCGGTGAAATATGCGATTTTGCTGAAACCTTTCGATAAGGTTAGCAGGCGGTTTTAAAACAGGGTGAATCAATGGTAAGAACCGTGCTGAAAGAGACGGTGGCGCATGAGTGAAGACGGGTTGTTGACGGGCGAGGATGGCAAGGTCCGCTGCTTCTGGCAGCAGGGGCTGGAGGATTACCGCCGCTACCATGATGACGAGTGGGGCCACCCTGTCACGGACGAGAAGCGGCTGTTCGAGAAGATCTGCCTCGAAGGGTTCCAGTCAGGTCTGTCCTGGCTGACGATCCTGCGCAAACGTGAGGGCTTCCGTGCCGCCTTTGCCGGCTTCGATTTCGACAAGGTCGCTGCCTTCGATGATACCGATATTGAGCGGTGCCTGGCTGACAAGGGTATTGTGCGTCATCGCGGCAAGATCGTTTCCACCATCAACAATGCCAGGCGCGCGGTCGCTCTTCGCGAGGAGTTTGGTACACTGGCGCGCTACTTCTGGAGCTTCGAGCCCAAGCAGGACGAGCGCCCGCAAGTCTTCGATTACGCCACCCTGCGCGCCAATCCAACGACGCCCGCCTCCATTCGCCTGTCCAAGGATCTGAAGAAGCGGGGCTGGAGTTTTGTCGGCCCCACCACCGTCTATGCTTTCATGCAGGCCATGGGCATGGTCAACGACCACATCGAGGGCTGCCATTGTCGCTCTCGTATCGAAACGATGCGGCAGGGGTTCGTACGGCCGTGAAGACATTTTTGAGATGTGCTCTTGCCTGCTTGCTGATCGCGACCGTTTCCGTGCCGGCCGTTGCCGAACAGCGCAATGTGGACGGCATGTGGCTCGACGATGGGGAACAGTTGAAGGCTGTAGAAATGCCAGCCTCTGGCAATCTGAAACTGAACGGCTGGACCCGTCAGGGCAGGGGAGATGTCTATCGCCTGAAGGTGAAGGCCGGTGAAACGCTGAAGGTTTCGCTCGTGAGCCGTAGCGAGTTCGTCGTCATGGCGATTTTTGATTTCGCCAAACCGGACGACGATGCGATCTTCTTCAGCGATACCGGCAACAACACCACGGTGCTGACACCGAAGGAAGACACGGAATGGCTGATCCGGCCTATCCTGGTGCTTAGTTCGTCGCGCCGGGGTCTTGGTGCCAATTACACCATCACCGTTGAGCGCCAACCCTAAACGGATCAGCCTGCAATCGCGATCAGCCCGACCGACAGCGCGCAAAGCAGCATCAGCGACGCTGTGGCAGCCACGATCACCTTGCCGCCTGCATGCCGTAGCGAGCGGATATCCACGGAAAGACCGAGGGCTGCCATGGACATGATGGTGAGCACATTGGCAAGGCTGCTGATGGGCGCCAACGCACCATTCGGGATCAAGCCGAAGGAGCGCGCCATGATCATCAGTACGAAGCCGAGGATGAACCAGGGCACCATGCGCTGTAGATCGAGACGACCGCTCGCACCCCGGCCATGAATGATCGACAGCGTGGTGACGACGGGACCGAGCATCAGCACGCGGATGAGCTTGACCACCGTACCGGTTTGAACGGCAACCGCGCCCGCCGGTGCCGTTGCCGCCAGAACCTGCGGCACGGCATAAACAGTCATGCCGGCAAACATGCCGTAATGGATAGCATCCATGGAAAAGAGGCTCGGCAGTGCCGGCATGATGATGACGGCTGCGACACCAAGGACGGCGGTAAAGGCGATGGCTGCGGTCACGTCCTGCGCCTTCGCACCGACAGCAGGTGCTGCCGCAGCAATGGCGGAGTTGCCGCAGATCGAGTTGCCGCAGGCAACGAGAATGGCAAGCTTTGGCTCAAGGCCGATCACACGGCTGATGGCGTAGCTGCCGGCCAGCGACAGGGCGACGATGATGGCGATGCCGAAGATCAACAAGCCGCCTGCGCCCTTCAGAATGGAAAGGCTGAGCGACGCACCGAGAAGCACCACCGCAACTTCCAGCAGCGTCTTGGCGCTGAACTTGATGCCGGCCGTGGTTGTTTCCGGAAGCCGGGAAAAGCTTCTAAGAAGAACGCCAAAGACAATCGCGATCACCAGATCGCCAAGCCAGGCATGACCGGCCAATCGTATCTGAGCGCTTTCAACGACAATCGCGGCAAAACTGATGGTGCCGCATAGAAGGATGCCCGGAAGCATCCGCAATGCCGGGAAGCGCGATAGGGACAGAGACGATGTCAATGAACGATGATGAGCCATACATGCATCATCTTCCGAATATCCGTTCCATTCCATCAAATAATATGGCATATTTCGTTCGATAAAATCGAATGATTGCCGATGACGTTCGAACAGTTGAGAATATTCGTGGCTGTCGCAGAAAGACAGCATTTGACCCGCGCCGCCGAGGCTTTGGGGCTGACAGCCTCTGCCGTCAGTTCCGCGATCAAGACGCTGGAGGCCTATTATAATGTCGAGCTGTTTCACCGCGTCGGCCGCGGCATCGAGTTGACGGAAAGCGGTCGCGTCTTCCTCGACGAGGCGCGTTCTACCTTGAACCGGGTGCGCAGCGCCGAACTGATCCTCTCGGAAATGGGCGGCCTGACGCGTGGTGAAATTCGCGTCTTCGCCAGCCAGACCATTGCCAGCTACTGGCTGCCGTCTATCCTGATGCAGTTCAAGCAATTATATCCTGGCGTGACGGTGACGCTTGACGTGGGCAACACTCGTACCGTGACGGAGGCGGTGCTGAAGGGTGTCGCGGAGATCGGCTTCATTGAAGGTGATATCGATGAGCCGGCGCTCTCGGTTCGACCCATCGTGTCGGATAAGCTGCTCGTCGTGGTAGGCCCGCTCCATCCTTTCTCTGACGGCCGACAATTGAAGGCGCAGGACATTCGCTCGACGACATGGGTGCTGCGCGAGCAGGGTTCTGGCACGCGTTCCGCCTTCGAAGCCGCGTTGAGGGCTATGGGCATGTCCCTGGCCGATTTGCAAGTGACGCTGGAGTTGCCATCCAATGAGGCTGTCGTTGCAGCAGCGCGCGCGGGCGGTGCGGCGGCGGTGGTCTCGGCATCCGTTGCGGCCTTGATGCTGCGTCAGGGGCTGCTCACCCGCGTCGGCATCGACTTGCCTGCGCGGCAATTTTCACTTCTCATGCACAAGGAAAGGCATCCGAGCCGCGCCTCGCTCGAACTGGAGCGACTGAGCCGGGAATTCGCTGGTAGCTACAAGGCGGGGCTCACAGGGCTTTGACACGGGTGTTTAAGTGAAATGAGGGAAGCGCCCTGGAGCGCTTCCCAAGGCGTGGACTAGTAGCCCTTTGACTTCAGCCACTCTTTCATCATGGCGATTTCCGCTTCCTGCGCCTTGATTACCTCTTCGGCCAGTTTGCGGATTTCCGGGTCCTTGCCATATTGCAACTGCACCTTGGCCATATCGATCGCGCCCTGATGATGCGGGATCATGCCACGGACGAAATCGACATCGGCATTGCCGGTATAGTCCTGCTGCATGGCAGTGTGCATTTTTTTGGAAACCTCCATGAAGGCCTTGGTCGAGGCGCTGTCCGTGGCTTCCTGCTTGGGCATAGTGTGGCCAGCATGGCCCGTTGTGTCCTGCGCAAGCATTGGCATGGTAAGAAACGCGCTGATTGCTGCAGCGATGGAGATGGTCTTGATAGACATGGGATATCCTTCCTCTGTCGGAAATTTCGATTGGGCCTGAACGTCGAAATAATCAGATGCGGGGAGGAGGAAGAGGTGGCACGGGAGCATCGCCAACGAGACTTGCTTGCAAGCCCGGCATGGGAGCGGCGTCAGGCGATCGGCCTTTTTCCGCAAAGATAAGGTCGGGTAAAAGAACGAGGCAAGCAGCGCAGAAGGGTGCGTGCGCCATGCTCTTTCCATGCGGGCATGGAGCGCTATGTCCGCCCGTCTCTTCGGAGGCATCCGTCATACCGTGACCGGTCGGATGAGTCTTCGCCATGCCATGTGCGTGGCTCTCGTTTGCAGGCATCAATGCATCCATTGCCGCCGTACCCGGCATGGCGCCGTACAGCAGGCAGGCAAGAAACATCAATGTGCGAACCATAAAGCGCATGTCGTCACTCTAGCGCATCAATCGCGGTTATAAAATGGCGCTCATCTCACTTCGCTGGCAACGACCTTGTGGATGAACTGATAGTCCTTGCTCTCCTCGCCGAAGGGCGCGACCGGCCAGTCCCATTGCTGTACGACCTTGGGAACAAGCACCCCAAGCAGCAGGTCTTCCTGCTGGTGCACTTTCCCGATTTTGTCGATGATGTCGAAACGTGTATCTGTGAGAAGGCAGACCTTGCAGGGCAGACCCGAAAGACCATCGACATGGGCCTGGATCAACCGGTGGAGCGTATCCTCCGGCGAACCGCTTGCTCCCTCCTGTTCCATTCTGTGGCGCGCGCCTGTGCCGATCTGGGACAGCAGATTGGCGGAAATGACGAGATCGAGATAAGGAACCTGCCTGAGGAAACTCAACGGCTCGAATGCGCCGCCCGTCTTCAATGCATCATAGCCGGAAAGATCGCGGCTATTGAGAACGACATTGCGGTACTTCCGTCCGTAGAGCGTCATCCGCATGCTGGACAGATGCACCAGATCGACCAGCACCAGCGTGTCGAACCCTGCGGCGAGTTGCCGCCATGGTACATCCCGCAGTAGGCCCGAGCCGAGGATAACGGCTGTGCGTCGTTGCTTCAATTTCGATGCCGTTGAGAGAATGAAGCGCTTGCAGTTCTCTTCATGCTCTTCCCATGCTTTCGCACATCGATTGGCCCGTGCCCACAGATTGACGGAGTAGCGGATATGCGGGCGAAATTCCGGCGCTGTTTTCCAATATGTTCCGGCGTAATTCAGGGCTTCGAGGATCATTGCGTCTTCATTCTGAAGGGGAATATGGGACCTGTGCAGGCTTAACCCGCCTGCACAGCTCAACGCAGTATCAACTGCGCTGCGGTTCGACCAGAGCATTGACGATCCGCCGCACCAGCGGCAATACAAGAAGCAGCGTCGGGAACGCCACAAACCATGAGAGACCCCAGGCGGGCAGCCACCGGATCATAAAATCCTCCGTAAAGCCGATGGCGCGGACCGTCGCGATGAGCGAAACGACAAACGTCATCAGGACGGAAAGCACCATAGGCATGAGAATGGCGCCGTAGCGCGCGGGTAAGCGTGAGAATGTCATGAAACATGTCTTTCTAAACGTCGTCTTCAAAAGCGCACCTCGTTCGCGCCCTCAAAGAGCGAGGGGGTAAGGCGCGTTGCTTGACGTTAGACGCTTACGGTCGAAATCGACGACGAAGACGAGCTAACACGGACGCAGAGGGCTTTCAAGCGTTCTTGCGTTGCGCCTGCGATCTCAAGCGCGATCGTTAGGGATAGACGTCTCGGCGATGACCGATTTCGATGACGACAGGCTTGTGATCCTGGCTGTCGCAGATGATGCGATAATCGCCAACACGGTAGCGTCAGAAATTGCCGAGTTCCGAACCTTGTAGCGATGATCCCGTTTGCCTCGGATTGCCCAACTGTAGCAGCCTGTCGTGCAGAAAGGAGCGGATGCGATGTCTTGTCTGTGGGTCGAGTTTTTTGATCTGTTTGTGAACGAGAATGTCGTATTCAATTGTCCAGGTCACGCCAGAACGCCTCGGCGCTTATAACCTTGGATTCACCGCGTCGCCTCTTCCGCCAGAGACAAATCCTCCATATCTTCAATATGTTTTTCTATCGCTTCACGGATGTAAAATGCGGAGGTACGGCCGGTGCGCTCAGAAAGTGCTTTCAGGCGTTCATAGGTCTCATCCGGCAGGCGGATGGCGGTTTGCTTGCCCATGAGGTTCTCTCTGGAAGAGATTGGGATGCATGTATCCCATCTGGCAGTTTTCGCATCCAACGCCAGCAAATGCGCTGGCTTCCGGCCTTGCCGCATGGGGCGTCATCCTCTAAGACACCGGCTTGATTTCAAGAGACAATCGGACTGGCATCATGAGCGAAAAAGCAAAAAAGCCTCAGAAACTGAAAGCCCGCCTGCCGCGCGGCTTCGTTGACCGTTCGGCTGCCGATATCCATGCCACCAATGAGATGATCGAAAAGATCCGCAAGGTCTATGAGCTTTACGGTTTCGATCCGGTCGAGACCCCTTTGTTCGAATATACCGATGCGCTGGGCAAGTTCTTGCCAGATAGCGACCGGCCGAATGAAGGCGTCTTTTCGCTTCAAGACGATGACGATCAGTGGATGAGCCTGCGCTACGATCTGACGGCGCCGCTTGCCCGTCACGTGGCGGAAAACTTCAACGAAATCCAGCTGCCTTACCGCACCTATCGTGCGGGCTATGTCTTCCGCAATGAAAAGCCCGGCCCCGGCCGTTTCCGCCAATTCATGCAATTCGATGCCGATACCGTCGGTGCTGCAGGCGTTCAGGCGGATGCGGAAATGTGCATGATGATGGCCGATACGCTGGAAGCGCTCGGCATCAAGCGCGGCGATTACGTCATTCGCGTCAACAACCGAAAGGTTCTGGATGGCGTGATGGAAGCCATCGGTCTCGGCGGTCAAGAGAATGCCGGCCGTCGTCTCAACGTGTTGCGCGCCATCGATAAACTCGACAAGTTCGGCCCGGAAGGCGTGAAGCTCTTGCTCGGTCCCGGTCGCAAGGATGAGTCCGGCGACTTTACCAAGGGTGCTGGGCTGGACGAGGCGCAGATCGACAAGGTTCTCTTCTTCGTCGGCATCAAGGATTATGCGACGAGTGCGCACGATCTGGCAAAGCTCGTCACCGGCACCTCCAAGGGCGAAGAGGGCGTCGAGGAACTCAATGTCATCGGCGCGCTCGTTGCAGGTGCCGGTTACGAGGCAGATCGCATCAAGATCGATCCGTCGGTCGTTCGCGGCCTCGAATATTATACCGGCCCGGTTTACGAGGCCGAGCTGACATTCGATGTCACCAACGAAAAGGGCGAGAAGGTCGTTTTCGGCTCGGTCGGCGGTGGTGGGCGCTACGATGGTCTCGTGTCGCGCTTCATGGGCCAGCCGGTTCCCGCAACCGGTTTTTCCATCGGTGTCTCGCGTCTCATGACGGCGTTGAAGAACCTTGGCAAACTCGGTCAGGCAAAGCCGCTTGCGCCTGTTCTCATCACCGTCATGGATGGCGATGTGGACAGCATGGGACGTTACCAGCGCTTCACTCAGGCTTTGCGCGCTGAGGGCATTCGCGCCGAGATGTATCAGGGCAACTGGAAGAAGTTCGGCAACCAGCTGAAATATGCCGACCGCATGGGCGCGCCGATTGCCATCATTCAGGGTGGCGACGAGCGTGCAGAAGGCGTGGTGCAGATCAAGGACCTGATCGAAGGCAAGCGCCTCTCCGGCGAGATCGAGGACAATGCGACATGGCGCGAAGCGCGTGTGGCGCAAGAAGTGGTCGCCGAAGCCGATCTGGTCGCGAAGGTGAAGGAAATCCTTGAAGCACAGGCTGAAGACCGGCGTCGGGCAGAAGGCTGAGTGCCATGACCCTTCTCCGTCTGGATCACATCCAACTGGCAATGCCTGAAGGCGGGGAGCAAAGGGCGCGCGCGTTCTATGCGGACCTTCTCGGTCTCGAAGAGGTTGAGAAGCCTGCCAATCTGGCAGGGCGTGGCGGATGCTGGTTTGCGCTTGGCGAGGTTCGCGTGCATCTCGGCGTCGCGGCGGATTTCGTTGCCGCTCGCAAGGCGCATCCTGCCTTTGTGGTCGACGATCTCGCACAGCTTCGAAAAAGACTTGAAACGGCAGGCTGCCATGTGGTTGAGGATGAGCCGTTGGAAGGGTATCACCGCTTCTATGTGTATGATCCCTTCGGAAACCGCATCGAGATGATGCAACCGCTCGAACCGTGACGAAAAGTACTGCTTCATGCCCTTGATCGACATGCCGGAATTTTCCGGAGAGTTGCTGGACGAGTTTGCGGCGCGCAAGACGATGCGGGTCAACACGCCTGTCATCCAGCCTGCCGCGCCGTTCCTTGATATGGCTGGCGAGGATTTGCGCCGTCGTATTTTCCTGACCGAAAGTGAGACTGGCGAGAGCCTGTGCCTCCGGCCGGAATTCACCATTCCTGTCTGCCTTCGCCATATCGAAACGGCAACGGGCACGCCGAAGCGTTACGCCTATCTGGGCGAAGTGTTTCGTCAACGCCGCGAGGGCGGAAACGAGTTCTATCAGGCCGGTATCGAAGATCTGGGCGATGGCGATGTCGCCGCTGCCGATGCGCGCGCGATTGGCGACGCTTTTGGTATTCTGAACCGGTTGCTTCCAGGGCAGACGCTTTCCGCCCGTTTGGGAGACCAGAAGGTGTTCGAGGCTGTGATTGCCGCGCTCGGCCTGCCGCTTGGCTGGCAGAAGCGACTGGTGCAAGCCTTTGGCGATATGGCGCAGCTCGATGCGCTGCTGGAAAGCCTTGTCAGCCCCAAGCCGATGACCGGGCTCGATGCCCGCGTGGCCGGGTTGCTCGCCACCGGCGAGGAAAAGGTTCTGGTCGATTATATCGACAGCGTCATGCAGGAAACTGGCTACTCCACCAATGCCAGCCGCTCCCCGCAGGAAATTGCGCGCCGTCTTCGCGAGAAGCTGGCACTTGCCGCCACCCGTCTGCCGGATGACAGTTTCCAATTGCTGAAGCAGTTTCTCAGCCTCCAGGCACCCTTGTCCGAGGCATCGAAAACGCTTTCCGACTTTGCCGAAAAAGCAAAGCTGAAGCTTGGGCGCGCCATTTCCGATTTCGACGCCCGCGTAGCGGCCCTTGGCAATAGCGGTGTTGATCTTAGCACTGTCACCTATGGTGCTGCTTTTGGCCGTCCGCTGGATTATTATACCGGCCTCGTCTTCGAAATCACCCAAAAGGGTCAGACGGCAGTGCTCGCGGGCGGCGGGCGTTTCGACCGTCTGATGACGCTGCTTGGCGCCACCGACACCATTCCTGCCGTCGGCTTCTCGCTCTGGCTGGACCGTATCGAAGCTGCGAGGGCCGCTGCATGACCATCACCATAGCGCTGCCCTCCAAGGGTCGTATGAAAGATGATTCATCCGCCATTCTCGAGCGTGCCGGGCTGAAGATTACCGCGATCGGCAGCGATCGCTCTTACCGTGGCCGCGTCGAGGGACGCGATGACATCGAGATTGCCTATCTGTCGGCGTCCGAGATCGCGCGCGAGATCGGCAATGGAACCGTCGACTTCGGCGTGACGGGTGAAGATCTCGTGCGCGAGGATCTGAGCAATGTCGATACACGCGTGGAGTTCTGCGCCCGCCTCGGCTTCGGCCATGCGGATGTGGTGGTGGCCGTGCCGGAAATCTGGCTCGATGTTGACAGCATGGCCGATCTTGGCGATGTCGCTTCGGAGTTTCGCGCCCGCCACGGTCGGCGGCTGGCCATTGCCACCAAGTACTGGCGGCTGACACAGCAGTTCTTCTCTCGTCAGCACGGCATTCAACTCTACCGCATCGTCGAAAGCCTCGGTGCAACAGAGGGCGCTCCGGCGGCGGGTCAGGCAGATATCATTGTCGATATCACCTCCACCGGTTCGACGCTGAAGGCCAACCACCTGAAAATCCTAACGGACGGCATCATTTTGAAATCTGAAGCCTGCTTCGTGCGAGCCCGCAAGGCAGAGCATGAGGGCGACGCTGTCGTCGAAGAGATCGTCTCGCGCGTCAAGTCGGCGCTTGGCTGAAGCCATATTTTGTCTATGCTGCGCTCCTAATAGAGGAGGGTGTCATGCGCATCACAGGCCAGTGCCATTGCGGTAACGTTCAATATGAAGCAGAAGCCGATCCGGAACATGTGGTGATCTGCCACTGCACGGATTGCCAGCGTTTGACCGGCTCGCCCTACCGCGTGACGTTGCGGGCGAAGCGTCAAGACATTCGCCTTGCCGGTGCAGAGCCGACGCTTTATCGAAAGAAGGCGGAGAACGGTAATATCCGTTTGATGCATTTCTGCGGTGACTGTGGCACGCCGCTTTTCAGCAGTGCCGAGCATGAGACTGGCACCTGGGGCATTCGTTGGGGCTCGATCAATGAACGGGCCGCGTTGGAGCCGCGTGCACAGATCTGGGCGCGCTCCAAGGCCACGTGGGTCGATCATATCGACGCCATCCCCTCCTATCCCAAAGAACGCACATGAAGAAAAAGCCGCCGGATCGCTCCGACGGCTTTTTTGGATCGGCTTAACTCAAGCGTGGGCGAGCTTCGGGCCGCGCATCGCGTCGACCGAGTACGCACCCGCGCCAAAGGCTCCAAGGAGGATGTAGGCGCCAGCCAGCGTAATGTTCTTCATCAGCATGATGCCGTTCAGCGTGTTGATCCAGCCGAGAGCCGCATCCGGCCAGCCGGGAACGGCAACGGTGCCACTATGGAAGACAAGGCCGGTAAACACGCAGAAGGCAGCGAGCGCAAAGGCAGCAATCTTCGTCTGGAAGCCGACGAGAACGGCAAGGCCGGTGACCAGTTCGAACAGGCCAGCGAGATAGGCAAGCGCAGTGGCTGCCGGGAAGCCTGCGCCGGTGATCATGCCAGCGGTGCCGGCAGGGTCCATCAGCTTGCCAAAGCCGGAATAGACGAAGATGAAAGAAAGAAGGATACGTGCGACGAGCACGAGAGCGTTCTGACTGCTGGACATTCGATGTCTCCGTTAAAGGCTTTCGTTCAAGCCGTTGAGTGAACTCTGGAGACAGTTCTGGCGGATTTTTTAAATTGACGAAAGATAAACGCACGAAGACTGTTCGTCTTCAAAAAGTGAACAATTGGAAATGGATCTGAAGCGCTAAAGACGTTTGCTTAAGCGTCGAGCGAGGCGAGAACACAACAGGATAAGGGGAAAAAAGATGAGGATCGTCAGAGGCACTATCGACCATGTCGATCTATGGGCGCGTTTGCGCACAGCGCTCTGGCCGGATGGCTCCGTCGAGCGACATCGCGAGGATGTCGTTCAGACCTCTCTAAAGGGAGCCGATAAGACCGTCGCCTTTCTCAGTGAAAGCGATGAGGGCGAGATCGTTGGATTTGCCGAAGGGAGTTTGCGCAGCGATTATGTCAACGGCTGCGAGTCTTCGCCTGTCGTTTTCCTCGAAGGCATCTATGTCTTGTCCTCGCACAGGCAGATGGGGATCGCCAGGCTGCTCTGCGACGCGATCGGTATATGGGGCAGGTCCCGCGGATGTTCGGAGTTCGCCTCCGACGCCCCGCTTGATAATGAGGTGAGCCGAAAGTTTCACGCCGCTCTCGGTTTTGCGGAGACACAACGCGTGGTCTTTTTTCGCAAGGATATTGAGGCCTGATGCAACCGAAGTTAAGCGATCAATCGTGGCCCTTTATTGCTGAGCTTTATGGGTAAAATCACAAGATTCTCGGTTTTCCGATCTTGAACCACGCCTTGGCGATCTTGCCGCGAGCGACCTGGTAGAGACACACAACATCGACTTCACCACGTCCCTCCGGAAAATTCCGCGTCACCGTCTCGTGGTCGATGACCATGTCTTCGAGAACGATACGCGCGAGCAGTCGCCCATGAAGATCCGGCTCTTTGAAGCGCTCGACGTGGCGCTCCCGAATTTCTTGAGAATTGCTCGCCAAGAGCGTTGATGGGAAAGCAAAGTACTGACAGTCGTCAGCCCACCACCGCATGAATTCATCGATGTCCCGGGCGTTATAGGCCTCGAGCTGTTTCTGCACCGGAAGTTCGAAGGCACTGTTCAAGGGACACCTGTTCCACATGCTCCCATCGGAGGCGATGCTTTATTCGACGTCTTTGTTTAGCGATGAGCACGTTCCAAGATCAAGCAGAGTTAGAGTGTTGCTGCCGATGGATGGCCCGCGATGCTTGGAATGAGCTGAGGGCAACCTGATCGCGCGACTGTGGACGCCCCAAACAAAAAGGGCGATCCGAAGACCGCCCTTTCGTATTCCAGAGGGGAATGGACTGATTAGAAGTCCATACCACCCATGCCGCCGCCTGGCATTGCAGGCATTGCGGATTCTTTCTTCGGCAGCTCGGCGATCATGGCTTCCGTGGTGATCAGCAGCGAAGCAACCGAAGCTGCGTTCTGCAGAGCCGTACGGACAACCTTGACCGGGTCGACGATGCCCATGGCGATCATGTCGCCATATTCTCCGGTCTGAGCGTTGTAACCGAAGTTGTCGTCAGCCTTGTCGAGAACCTTGCCAACAACGATCGAAGCTTCGTCACCGGCATTGTCTGCGATCTGGCGAACCAGCGACTGCAGAGCGCGGCGAACGATGTTGATACCAGCTTCCTGGTCGTCGTTCACACCCTTGACGGTGATCTTCTGAGCGGAACGAAGCAGAGCGGTACCACCGCCAGCAACGATGCCTTCCTGAACAGCAGCGCGAGTTGCGTTCAGAGCGTCGTCGATACGGTCCTTGCGCTCCTTCACTTCAACTTCCGTTGCACCGCCGACGCGGATGACGGCAACGCCACCAGCGAGCTTGGCAAGGCGTTCCTGCAGCTTTTCGCGGTCGTAATCGGAAGAGGTCTCTTCGATCTGAGCCTTGATCTGGGCAACGCGGCCTTCGATGTCGGTCTTCTGGCCGGAGCCGTCAACGATCGTGGTGTTTTCCTTGGAGATGGAAACCTTCTTGGCCTTGCCGAGCATGTCGAGGGTAACATTTTCGAGCTTGATGCCGAGGTCTTCGGAGATCACCGTACCACCGGTCAGGATCGCGATGTCTTCCAGCATGGCCTTGCGGCGGTCGCCGAAGCCAGGAGCCTTGACGGCAGCGATCTTGAGGCCGCCACGCAGCTTGTTGACAACGAGCGTTGCAAGAGCTTCGCCTTCGACGTCTTCAGCGATGATGACGAGCGGCTTGCCGGTCTGAACGACAGCTTCGAGAACCGGAAGCATGGCCTGCAGGTTGGAGAGCTTCTTCTCGTGAAGGAGAATGTAAGCGTCTTCCAGATCAGCAACCATCTTTTCAGGGTTGGTTACGAAGTAAGGCGACAGGTAGCCGCGGTCGAACTGCATGCCTTCGACGACTTCGAGTTCGGTTTCAGCAGTCTTGGCTTCTTCGACGGTGATGACGCCTTCGTTGCCGACCTTCTGCATGGCTTCCGCGATGTCGCGGCCAACCTGCGTGTCGCCGTTAGCGGAGATCGTACCAACCTGAGCAACTTCCTCAGAGGTGTTGATCTTCTTTGCCTTGGCCTGCAGGTCCTTGACGACTTCAGCAACGGCCAGATCGATACCGCGCTTCAGGTCCATCGGGTTCATGCCGGCGGCAACAGCCTTCTGGCCTTCGCGAACGATCGCCTGGGCAAGAACGGTTGCAGTCGTGGTGCCGTCACCAGCGATGTCGTTGGTCTTCGAAGCAACTTCGCGGACCATCTGTGCGCCCATGTTCTCGAACTTGTCTTCCAGTTCGATTTCCTTGGCGACGGAAACGCCGTCCTTGGTGATGCGCGGTGCGCCGAAGGACTTGTCGATAACAACGTTACGACCCTTCGGGCCGAGCGTGACCTTTACTGCGTCAGCGAGAACGTCGACGCCCTTGAGCATCTTTTCGCGCGCCGAGCGGCCGAATTTTACTTCTTTGGCTGCCATGTTTCAAAACTCCTGGTTTCGAATGACCGGAACAATGTCCGGCTTCAGATTACGGAAATGCGGAAGGCGGCTAAATCAGCCGATAATGCCCATAATGTCGGCTTCCTTCATGATGAGAAGGTCTTCGCCGTCGAGCTTGACTTCCGTGCCGGACCACTTGCCGAACAGGATGCGGTCGCCGACCTTGACGTCGAGAGCGACGATCTTGCCGGACTCGTCACGTGCGCCGGAGCCGACGGCGACGATTTCGCCTTCCTGCGGCTTTTCCTTGGCGGTATCAGGAATGATGATGCCGCCCTTGGTCTTAGCTTCAGACTCAACGCGACGAACGACGACGCGGTCGTGCAGTGGGCGGAAATTGGTGCTTGCCATTGTCTATTCCCTCGATCAAATGACATTCGCGGATCGGATACGATCACGCTTGGATTAATGTTAGCACTCTCATTTGCCGAGTGCTAGCGAGAGTGAGATAAGCAGGGCGTCAGGGACTGTCAAGAACGGCCTGTCGGAAAAATTTCACGTAAAATGGTTACTGCGGTTGCATGACAGATTTTTTATGCCGTGAACCATCCTGCATCCATCCGACCTTGTCCGAGCTCTTTTTGGTTTTCGCCCGCGTCGGCCTTTTGAGCTTTGGCGGACCAGCCGGGCAGATTGGCATGATGCACCGCGTGCTGGTCGATGAGAAACGCTGGCTCTCCGAGGAGCGCTTCCTGCACGCGCTCAATTACTGCATGCTTCTTCCCGGACCGGAGGCGCAGCAACTGGCAACCTATGCCGGATGGCTGCTGCATGGCAGACGAGGCGGCATCATTGCCGGTACACTCTTCATCCTGCCCGGCTTTCTCGTCATCGTGGCGCTCGCAGCGGCTTATGCGCTCTATCAGGATACACGCTGGCTCCCCGCACTCCTCTTCGGGCTGAAGGCGGGCGTGCTTGCCATCGTCATCGAAGCGTTGCTGCGGGTGGGGAAGCGTGCCTTGAAGAGCCGCTTCCTCGTCGGTGTTGCGGCTGCCGCCTTCATAGCCCTGTTCTTTTTCGCCATTCCCTTTCCGCTCGTTATTCTCGCCGCTGGTGTTGCTGGCTTTCTCAAAGCGCGGGGAGGACCTTCGGTAAAACCTGACGAGGGCAGCAAGTCGCCATCTCTTCTGCGCCAACTCCGAGGCGTCTTGGTCGGCATTCTGATTTGGCAGATGCCGTTCCTGCTATGCTGGCTTGTGGCGGCGCCGAGTTCACTCTTGGAATTGCAGGAGTTCTTCTCACGGCTCGCGGTCGTCACCTTTGGTGGCGCCTATGCGGTTCTTGCCTATGTGGCGCAGGTTGCGGTGGAAACCCATGGCTGGATGACGGCAAGCGAGATGCTGGATGGCCTGGCGCTCGCCGAGGCGACACCTGGACCGCTCGTTCTGGTCCTTTCCTATATCGGCTTTCTTGCAGCCTTCCGGCATCCGGGCATGCTCGATCCCATGCTGGCCGGCGTACTGGGGGCAAGCATTGCCGCCTGGGCAACCTTCGTTCCGAGCTTCATCTTCATTTTTCTCGGCGCGCCCTATGTCGAGCGTTTGAAAGACAATGCGGCTTTGTCCGGCGCCCTGTCTGCTATTACCGGCGCTGTCGTGGGCGTCATCCTCAATCTTTCAGTCTGGTTCGGCCTGCATGTGCTTTTCGGAAAAGTCGATCGGGTTGAACTGCTTCCCCAGATCAATTTCGGCATGTCACTGCCGGACTGGAGCACGCTTGACCTCGTATCGCTTGCGCTCTTCGTGGTCTCGGCCATCATGCTGTTTCGCCTGAAACTCGGCATGGTGCCAGTTCTTTGCGTCTGTGTCGCGGCGGGTTTCATCAGGCTTTGGCTCGGTTGAGCCACCAGCGATTGGCCCTGGCCTGTTGTCTTTTTCGCTTGCCATCGCAACCGGCCTTTGCGATGTCACGAGCTTGAAAATGATAGAAAGAGTTGGAAGATTCATGGCGCACCGCATTGCCACCCTTGGCGACATCACCTCCCAGTTCGATGTCATTCTCTCCGATGTGTGGGGGGTGCTGCACAATGGTGTAACCGCTTTCCCTGCGGCCGGTGTCGCATTGGCCGAGGCGCGTAAGAACGGCAAGACTGTCGTTCTCATCACCAATTCCCCGCGTCCGGCTGTCGGCGTCATTCCTCAGCTGCGCGCGCTCGGCGTGCCAGATGAGGCCTATGACCGCATCGTCACGTCGGGCGACGTGACGCGGGAACTGATAGCCGAAGGACCGAAGAAGGTCTTCCTGCTCGGCCCCGAACGAGATATGCCCCTATTCGATGGTCTCGACGTTACAGTCGTCGGTGAAAGCGACGCGGAAGCTGTTGTCTGCACCGGTTTCTTCGATGATGAGACTGAAACGCCGGAAGATTATACCGAGATGCTGAAGGGCTTCGTCGCCCGTTCCGCACCCATGATCTGCGCCAATCCGGACCTTGTGGTCGAGCGCGGCGAACGCATCATCCCCTGTGCAGGCGCGATGGCGGTTTATTTCGAGCAGCTGGGCGGCGAAGTCCGTATTGCCGGCAAGCCGCATGCGCCGATCTACGAGGCCTGCTTTGCCGCGGCAAAGGACGTGCGCGGCGAGTTCAGCAAGGACCGCGTTCTGGCAATCGGCGACGGCATGCCGACCGACGTCAAAGGCGCCATCTCCGCCGGTCTCGATCTCCTCTATATCAGCGGCGGTATCCACGCGGCTGAATACACCTTGAATGGCGAGATCGATGAAGCGCTGCTCAACAGCTACCTGAAGAGCCAGAATGCAGCACCCGGCTGGTGGATGCCGCGTCTGGCCTAGAAAGTCTCCAATGACCGTGTTCCATCGCAACGAGAAGAAAGAACCGCTCCCGGATGCATTGAAGGGTGGCGTGGTCGCCATCGGCAATTTCGATGGTGTTCATCGCGGCCATCGCGCCGTTCTGGATCAGGCGCTGGAGCTTGCAAGATCGCGCGGCGTCGCCGCTCTCGCTCTGACATTCGAGCCGCATCCGCGCACCGTCTTCCGGCCGGAGACGCCGGTCTTTCGCCTGACGCCAGCGCCCTTGAAAGCGCGCATTCTCGAGGCGGAGGGGTTTCAGTCTGTCATCGAATATCCCTTTGACAGGACATTCTCGCAGCGCTCGGCAGAAGACTTCGTGAAGTCCATTCTGGTCGACTGGTTGGGTGCGGGCGGTGTCGTTACCGGCGTCGATTTCCACTTCGGCAAGGGTCGTGAGGGCGGTCCGGCCTTTCTGATGCAGGCAGGCAAGCGCCACGGCTTCGATGTGACCTTGGTGGATTCCTTTCGGGATGAGGGTGCAGAGGTGATTTCCTCAAGCCGTATTCGCGAGTGCCTGGCTGAGGGCGATGTGGCGGGGGCCGCGGGGCTGCTTGGCTATCGCTTCACCGTGGAGGCGGAGGTCATCGGCGGACAGCAACTCGGTCGCACGCTCGGCTACCCGACAGCCAATATGGCACTTGCGCCGGAAACCGAACTGAAACCCGGCATCTATGCGGTGCGGTTCAGGGAGGCGAATGGGACGCTTCACGATGGTGTCGCAAGCTTCGGCTACCGGCCAACCGTGACGGATGATGGTGCAGCACTTCTCGAAACCTTCGTCTTCGATTTCAGCGGCGATCTTTACGGCCAAGTCTGTTCGGTGTCCTTCTTCGGCCACTTGCGCGACGAGCTGAAATTCGATGGACTGGAGGCGCTTGTCGCGCAGATCAGGCAGGACGAAGAAGAGGCGAGGGCGCTTCTTGCCGGTGTGACGCCGCTCAGCGACGTGGATGCCAAGATTACTTTTTGAGCGGGCGAGCTGCGCTTTGCGATCTATTCCCTTTTCAAACAGGCTGAAACGTCCTAAACAACCGCCCATGAACCAATTTCGGTCGACGTTCATATCCCGAATTATTGGCCCGGCCTTCCGCCCGCTCTGAGAGCCGGAAGGTCCGGGATTTTGGCGCTTGTCTCAAGCATGTCGTCCTGACATGCGTCAGACGATCCAAGCGCCTTCGCTAAGCCCTCTTTTTTGTTGAGACGGCGCGAGCCTCATTCGGCGCCGCGATAATGGTACGATCATGAACGACACCGCAGAAAAAATCGATTATTCCGCAACACTTTACCTGCCGCAGACGGATTTCCCCATGCGCGCCGGACTGCCGCAGAAAGAGCCGGAGCTGGTCAAGCGCTGGCAACAGATGGACCTCTACAAGAAGCTGCGTGCCTCCGCCGCTGGCCGTGAGAAGTTCGTGCTGCATGATGGCCCTCCTTACGCAAACGGCAACATCCATATCGGCCATGCGCTGAACAAGATCCTGAAGGATGTGATCACCCGTTCTTTCCAGATGCGCGGTTACGACTCCAACTACGTTCCGGGTTGGGATTGCCACGGCCTGCCGATCGAATGGAAGATCGAGGAAGCCTATCGCGCCAAGGGCAAGAACAAGGACGAGGTCCCGATCAACGAATTCCGCAAGGAATGCCGTGACTTTGCCGCCGGTTGGATCAAGGTTCAGTCGGAGGAGTTCAAGCGCCTCGGCATCGAAGGCGATTTCGACAATCCCTACACCACGATGAACTTCCACGCCGAAGCGCGCATCGCTGGCGAGCTGTTGAAGATCGCCAAGAGCGGCCAGCTCTATCGCGGCTCTAAACCCGTCATGTGGTCGGTCGTCGAGCGCACGGCGCTGGCGGAAGCGGAAGTCGAGTATCACGATGTCGAAAGCGACACGATCTGGGTGAAATTCCCGGTCGTCGAGGGTTCGGCTGAGCTCGCAGGCGCTTCGATCGTCATCTGGACCACAACGCCATGGACGATCCCGGGTAACCGCGCGATCTCCTTCTCGTCGCGCATCCAGTATGGCCTTTATGAAGTCACGGCTGCTGCCAATGATTTTGGTCCGCAGCCGGGCGAGAAGCTTGTCTTCGCCGACAAGCTTGCGGCGGAATGCTTTGCCAAGGCAAAGCTGGAGTTCAAGCGCCTGCGGGACGTTTCGTCTGACGAACTCGGAAATGTTGTCTGCGCCCATCCGCTGGCCGGTCTCGGTTACGACTTCAAGGTGCCGCTGCTCGATGGCGAACACGTCACCGACGATGCCGGTACGGGCTTCGTGCATACCGCGCCGAGCCACGGTCGCGAGGACTTCGACGCATGGATGGCAAATGGACGTCAGCTGGAAGCGCGTGGAATCTCGGCGAAAATTCCTTTCACCGTCGGCGACGATGGCTTCTACACGGAAGATGCCCCCGGCTTCGGCCCCTCGGCAGAGGGCGGCGCTGCCCGCGTGATGGACGATAACGGCAAAAAGGGCGATGCCAATGAGCGCGTCATCAAGGCGCTGATTGCCGCCAATAACCTGTTTGCCCGTGGACGCCTGAAGCATAGCTATCCGCATAGCTGGCGCTCCAAGAAGCCCGTTATCTTCCGCAACACACCGCAATGGTTCGTCTATATGGACAAGGAATTGGGCGATGGCACCACGCTGCGCTCAAGAGCCCTGTCTGCAATTGACGACACACGCTTCGTCCCGGCCGGTGGTCAGAACCGCCTGCGCGCCATGATCGAAAACCGTCCGGACTGGGTTCTGTCGCGTCAGCGCGCCTGGGGCGTTCCGATCGCCGTCTTTGCTGATGACAAGGGCGAGGTGCTTGTGGACGAAGCCGTCAACGCCCGTATCCTTGATGCTTTCGAAGCCGAAGGTGCCGATGCCTGGTTCGCCGAAGGCGCCAAGGAGCGCTTCTTGGGCAAAGACCATGACCACGCCAAGTGGCATCAGGTCATGGACATTCTCGATGTCTGGTTCGACTCGGGCTCCAGCCATACCTTCACGCTCGAAGACCGCCCGGACCTGAAATGGCCCGCGGACGTCTATCTCGAAGGCTCAGACCAGCATCGCGGCTGGTTCCATTCGTCGCTGCTGGAAAGCTGCGCGACGCGTGGCCGTGCGCCTTACAACGCCGTCGTCACCCATGGCTTCACCATGGATGAGAAGGGCGAGAAGATGTCGAAGTCCAAGGGTAACGTCGTTGCGCCTCAGGATGTGATGAAGGATGCAGGCGCCGATATCCTGCGCCTTTGGGTCATGACCACCGATTACTGGGACGACCAGCGTCTCGGCAAGGCGATCATCCAGACCAATGTCGATGCCTATCGCAAACTGCGCAACACCATCCGCTGGATGCTCGGCACGCTCGCGCACGACAAGGGCGAGGAGATCGCCTATGCCGATCTGCCGGAACTGGAAAAGCTTGTTCTGCATCGCTTGAGCGAACTCGAGAAGGTGGTGCGCGAAGGCTATGACAGTTTCGAGTTCAAGAAGATCGCCCGCGCGCTGGTGGATTTCTCCAACGTCGAGCTCTCGGCCTTCTACTTCGATATCCGCAAGGATGCGCTCTACTGCGATGCGCCATCGTCATTGAAGCGCCGCTCGGCGCTTTACGTGATCGCCAAGCTCTTCGATTGCCTCGTCACATGGTTGGCACCGATGCTGCCTTTCACCACGGAAGAAGCCTGGCTTTCGCGCCATCCGAACGCCGAGTCTGTTCATCTCGAACAGTTCCCGACGATCCCGGCAGAGTGGCACAGCCCTGCCGTCGATGCCAAGTGGGAGAAGATCCGCAAGGTTCGTACGGTCGTTACCGGCGCGCTGGAAGTCGAGCGACGGGAAAAGCGCATTGGCTCCTCGCTGGAAGCGGCGCCTGTGGTTCACGTTGCCGATCCGGATCTGATGGCAGCACTTGACGGTCAGGACTTCGCAGAAATCTGCATCACCTCGGCAATCTCCGTTGTTGCTGGTGAAGGCCCGGCCGATGCATTCCGCCTCGGCGAGGTGCAGAAAGTGGCAGTCGAGCAGAAGCTGGCGGAGGGGCAAAAATGTGCCCGCTCCTGGCGGATCACCACCGATGTTGGTTCCGACCCGCAATACCCGGACGTGTCGGCCCGTGACGCGGCAGCGCTGCGCGAACTTGGTGTTGGTGTCTAACATCAGTGCTTAAGAAAATGGCCGGATGAATTGCGCTTTTGCCGTTCATCCGGTAAACCTGCCTGAAAATGGTCGGAATTACGCATCAAGGGGTGCATCCGGTCGTCGGGACAGCCGCGCGCGCATAAGAAGATCAGGGTGATTTTCGGGAAGCGTACCGCGTGGTTTTAATATGTAGAGCGTCTGTTTTGCGTCATTCGTGCCGCGCGGCGTTCTGGGCGGAAGGGTTTCATGAGCATGACGCAGAGTTTTCGCATGTATCGCACCGTGGCAGGCATTTCCTTCGCCTGCCTGGCGCTGAGCGCGTGCACCAGCCCGACCTATGGTACGGGCAAGTCTGCAAGCGAACAGCTCCTGGACGATCTTGGCAACGCCACCTCGATCACGGGCGACCAGACCAAGCGGAATGTGAAGTACAATCCGCGCCCCGGTCTCGTCGTACCGGCCCAGGCCCGCGCAGAGCAACTGGCCCAGCCCCAACAGAGCCTTGCCAACCGCGAGACCAATCCGCAGTGGCCGGAAACGCCGGAAGAGGCACGTGAGCGTCTTCGTGCGGAAGCTGAGGCCAACAAAGACAACCCGAACTATCGCTCGCCGCTCTTGGCTGGCAATGGCACCAACGGCCAGATGACGGAAACCCAGAAGTGGGAAGCCTTCCGCAAGGCCAAGGCCGATGCGCAGGGCGGTACCGTGGTCAACACCAACACGCGCAAATACCTGACCGATCCTCCGGTCGAGTATCGCAATGTTTCTCAGGACGAGCTGGCCGATCTCGGTGAGCCGGAACTGAAGAAGGAAAAAGAGCGCAAGAAGAAAGCTGCTCTGGCCGGAACCGGCAAAAGCTGGTGGAACCCCTTCCAGTAATCCCACGGAGGTTCATCTTACAAACGCGACGCCTCTGACGTCGCGTTTTTGTTTTCGGTTTCTTTGCATACGGAGTTTGTCTTGACGCTGCTGATCAGGGACGCGGTTGCCGCTGATGCGCCCACCATTTTGCGCTTCATTCGCGAGTTGGCGATTTATGAGAATGCCGAGCACGAGGTTAAGGCCACGGTCGAAAGCATCACGGCCTCCATTTTCGGTGAGGGCTCCGTAACCTCAGCGCTGATCTGCGAACGCGATGGCCAGCCAATCGGCTTTGCCGTCTGGTTTCTCACCTATTCCACCTGGCTATCCAGGAACGGTCTTTATCTGGAAGACCTCTATGTCACACCGGATGCGCGCGGTTCCGGAGCAGGAAAAGCGTTGCTGAAGCGGCTGGCAGCGATTGCTGTTGAAAAGGGCTGTGGCCGCTTCGAGTGGAGCGTTCTGGATTGGAACGAGCCGGCCATCCGCGTCTATCAAGCCATTGGCGCTGAAGCGCAGGACGAATGGGTGCGCTACCGTCTTTCAGGCGACGTTTTGAAGGCTTTTGCTGCCGAGGCCTGATTCTCAGCCTATTCAGTCGCGCTTGTTTTGAAAGAAGCTCCGCAGGATCTCGGCGCTCTCGATCTCGGCAAAGCCGGAATAGACCTCCGGTGCGTGATGACAGGTCGACTGGCTGTAGAAGCGAACGCCGCTCTCCACGCCGCCGCCCTTAGGGTCGTTCGCGCCGTAATAAAGCCGGCGGATGCGGGCAAATGAGATCGCCGCAGCACACATGGTGCAAGGCTCGAGCGTGACGTAAAGATCGGCGCCGGGCAGCCGCTCCTGGCCAAGCTCTTCACAGGCCATGCGGATCACGGCGATTTCGGCATGGGCCGTCACATCGTTCAATTCCCGTGTGCGGTTACCGGAACGGGCGATCACGCGGCCTTCATAAACGAGCACGGCACCGATGGGTACTTCGCCACGGGCACCCGCTGCCTGCGCTTCTTCCAGCGCAATGTCCATGAAATGCGTCGTTTCCGCCATGCTTCGTGCAATTTCCTCTTAACCGTCGCCGCGTGACCTGATAGGACACGGCAAACAACAGGCAAACAACAAATGACATTCAAAGACAAGCCGAAGCGCGCCGGTGGCAAGACATTCGACCGTGACAGGAAGCCGAAATCATCGGGCAAGCCGTCAGCCGACGCGTCACGCGCGCGTGAAAAGAAGCCTTTCAGGGAAAAGCCGGAAGCCGCGACCGTGGCAGAAACGGTCGCTTCCAAGCCAGAGCGCATTTCCAAGATCATGGCGCGCGCAGGCGTAGCCTCGCGCCGCGATGTCGAGCGCATGATCATGGAAGGCCGCGTGTCTTTGAACGGCGTCAAGCTGGACAGCCCGGTCGTCAATGCGACGCTCGATGACAAGATCGAAGTCGATGGCGTACCGATCCGTGGCGCAGAGCGCACCCGCCTGTGGCTCTATCACAAGCCTGCGGGCCTCGTGACCACCAACTCCGATCCCGAAGGCCGTCCGACCGTCTTCGACAACCTGCCGAAGGAATTGCCGCGCGTTCTCTCGATCGGCCGTCTCGACATCAACACTGAAGGCCTGCTGCTGCTGACCAATGATGGCGGCCTGTCCCGTGTGCTTGAGTTGCCGACCACTGGCTGGCTGCGCCGCTACCGCGTCCGCGCCCATGGCGAGGTCGATCAGGCAGCACTCGACAAGCTGAAGGACGGCATTGCCGTTGACGGCGTTCTCTATGGCGCGATCGATGCGACGCTCGACCGCACGCAAGGCCACAATGTCTGGATCAGCATGGGCCTTCGCGAAGGCAAGAACCGCGAAATCAAGAACGTGCTTGGCGCGCTTGGCCTTGAAGTCAACCGTCTGATCCGTGTGTCCTACGGACCGTTCCAGCTGGGCGATCTGCCGGAAGGCCAGGTTATCGAGGTCCGCGGTCGCATGCTGCGCGACCAGTTGGGTCCGCGCCTCATAGAGGCTGCTGGCGCCAACTTCGATGCGCCGATCTATGATCACAAGTCCGAAGAAGATGAGGACGAAGCGCCTGCGAAACCAGCGAAGGCCGAGTGGGGCAAGCAGGACCAGGCCGAGCGCCGGTCCCGCGACGGTGACGAACGTTCCGCTGGTCGCTTCGATGGCAAGCGCTCTGATAAGCCGGCTGGCAAGTTTGGAGCGAAGCCAGGTGCTAAGACTGGCGGCAAGTTCGCCGGAAAGAGCAGGGACGAAGCAGAGGCCGATGAACGCGGTCCGAAGCGTCCGCCCCTTGGCAGCAACCGCACTGCCAATGTCTGGATGGCACCTGGCGCCAAGCCGACCCGCGACGGCAAGGCCCGTAAGCTCTCCGCTCGTGCGGAAGCCGAAAGCGTCTTCAAGCAGCCATCGGCACAGGCCGAGGCTCGCCGCGCTGTCGTGCGCCACGCCGATGATGAGGGCGAATGGATCCGCTCGGATTCGAGCAACGAGGCCGGACGCGATGAAGGTCGCGGTCGTGGCCGCGGTGATCGCTCCTTCGGCGACCGCAAGCCACGCGAAGCGGGCGATCGTCCCGCACGCGGCTCTTTCGGTGATAAGCCACGCGGCGACCGCAAGTTCGGCGACCGCCCCTTTGGCGACCGCAAGCCGCGCGAGGATGGTGAGCGCGGTGATCGCCCCCGCAATGATCGCCCGCGCGGGGAAAGATCCTTTGGCGAGAGAACCGACCGTTCGGATCGTCCAGCCCGTTCGTTCGACGATCGTCCTGCCCGCAGTGAGCGCTCGTTTGGTGATCGCAAGCCGCGTGAGGATGGTGATCGCCCGGCACGCAGCGAGCGCCCGTTCGGCGATAAGCCGCGTGGCGCAAAACCGTTTGGCGGCAAGCCTTCCGGTGGCAAGCCATCAGGCGGCAAATCCGGTTTCGGTAAACCGCGTGGTGAACGCTCCGACGGCGGCAGCGGCGCGAAGGGCTTTGGCGGCAAGGGCGGCAACCGCGGCTCCGGTGGCAAAGGTTCGAGCGGCGGCAGTGGTCGTGGACCAGGTGGCAAGCCCTCTGGTGGTAGACCCTCCGGTCCAAGAGGCGGTTCGCGAGGGAACGGCGCCTAATGCGGATCGTCGGCGGTGAGTTTCGCGGACGCAGTCTGGCCGCGCCCAAATCCAATGCCATCAGACCCACGATCGACCGGACGCGGGAAAGCCTGTTCAATATTTTGAGCCATGCTTACCCCGAAAGCCTCGACGGTACGCGCATTCTCGATGTCTTTGCAGGCACCGGCGCCGTTGGTCTCGAAGCGCTCTCGCGCGGCTGTCGTGTTGCCCTTTTCGTCGAAAACGGCGTCGAGGGTAGGGGGCTCTTGTGGGAGAATATCGATGCGCTCGGTCTTCATGGCCGCGCTCGAATCCTGCGTCGTGACGCAACGAAACTCGGGGGCGTCAACAATATCGAACCCTTCGATCTGCTCTTCGCTGACCCGCCTTATGGTCAGGCCCTAGGTGAAAAGGCCTTCCAGGCCGCCCATCTCGGTGGCTGGCTTGTGCCGGGTGCACTGGCGATTTTGGAAGAACAAGGCGATGTGGCCGTCATGGTTGACACCGCCTTCAAGCCGCTGGAAAGCCGCACCTTCGGCGATACCAAAATGCATTTCTACCGCTACGAGCCCTGAAGCACCTTCGTTGACGCGAGGCGAGAGCCGTACGCGTCACTGTCCTGTCGTCTTTATGTCATAGAGCCAGTCCGGGATGACCGTCGCGACGCTTTGCCCGGATGCTTTGCCAAGCCGCTTTGCTCAGGCGCGACTGCATGACAGGAAATGAGGCTGTTCTCTTGGCTGCGAAGAAAAAGAAACTCTCCGACAAAAAGCGTAAGCGCAAAGAGATGCCGCCGGAGAGAAGCGATCCTACCTTTGCCGTTGCCTTCGGCGGTGGTGGTGCGCGGGGCATCTGCCACATCAACGTTATCGAGGCGATGGACGAACTTGGCATCCGTCCAAGTGCCATTGCCGGTGCGTCTATTGGCGGCATCATGGGTGCAGGCATGGCAGCCGGCATGAGCGGCAAGGAAATCCGCGATTACACTTTGGCCCTGATGGGCAAGAAGGGAAGCGTTGCCAACAAGCTCTGGAGCCTCGGTCCAGCTTCCATGCGCCATGCTGCCTTCGGCTTTCGTTTTGGCCAGTTCAATCTCGAACTCATTCTCGATGCGCTTCTGCCTTCTGCGCTGCCGCGCGATTTTGCCGAACTCGGTGTTCCGTTGAAGGTGATCGCAACCGACTATTACGCCCAGATGGAAGTCATCTGCCAGGACGGCGATCTGCGCCAGGCGCTCGCTGCATCGGCGGCTATTCCCGCTCTCTTCATGCCGATCCGCATGAATGATCGCATTATGATCGATGGCGGCATCTTCAATCCTGTTCCTTACGAGCATCTTCTCGACGATGCCGATATCGTCATCGCTGTCGATGTCGTGGGTGGACCCGAGGGCGACGGCACCACCATGCCAAGCCGGATCGAAAGCCTTTTCGGTGCCAGCCAGTTGATGATGCAATCTGCTATCGGACTGAAGCTGCGCATGCGCCCGCCGCATATCTTCCTGCGTCCACCGGTCAACCGTTTCCGTGTCTTGGATTTTCTCAAGGCTAATGAAGTTCTGGCCGAATCGGATGGCATCAAGGACGATCTGAAGCGGCAGATCGACATGCAGATCGAGCTGTTTCACCGAGGGCGTGGCCTGGATATCTAAACGCTTCTGCTCAAATGCAGGTGAAATGGCGCTTTGACCTTGATGCGGCAAAAGCTCGGCCATAAATGAAGGTCAACGAAAGGCCCGCCTCATGTCCTCAGAAATCGATTCTTCCAAGCTTCTTGACCGCGCAAGCGAACTCGTCACTCTCGCCAAGCGCGCCGGTGCCGATGAGGCGGATGCGGTGATCGTGCGCTCCCGTTCGCAGTCGGTGGGCGTCAGGCTTGGAAAGGTCGAAAGCACGGAATCCTCCGAGAGCGATGATTTCTCGTTGCGTGTCTTTGTCGGAAAGCGGGTTGCAAGTGTTTCGGCCAATCCGGGTTTCGACCTCAAGACGCTTGCCGAGCGCGCCGTTGCGATGGCCAAGGTTTCGCCCGAAGATCCCTTTGCGTGTCTTGCCGACAAGGAGCGTCTTGCGACCTCCTATGACGACCTTCAATTGTTCGATCCAACAGAGGTGTCCACCGACCAGCTTCGTGATGCGGCACTGGCAGCAGAAGAAGCAGCGCTTGCGGTGAAGGGCGTGTCGAATTCCTCTGGAGCCGGTGCCTCCAGCGGCATGGGTGGCCTTGTTCTCGTCACTTCTCATGGCTTTTCCGGCAGCTATATGGGCAGCCGTTTCGGCCGCTCCGTCAGCGTCATTGCCGGTGAAGGCACGAAGATGGAGCGCGACTACGATTACGACAGCCGTCTTTACTTCGCCGATCTCGATGCGTCGGAAGAGATTGGACGCCGCGCCGGGGAAAGGGTCGTCAGACGCGTCAACCCAAGACAGGTCGATACCGGCAGCAATATCACGGTCGTGTTCGATCCTCGTATCGCGCGCGGCTTCGTCGGCTCGATTGCGGGTGCGATCAATGGTGCGTCGGTGGCGCGCAAGACCAGCTTCCTGCGTGACAAGATGGGCCAGCAGGTTTTGAAAAAGGGCCTGTCCATCACGGACGATCCGCAGATCGTCCGTGGCCCATCCTCGCGCCCGTTTGATGGCGAGGGCGTGCGCGGTGAAAAGCTGGTGATGATCGAGGACGGTGTCTTGAACCACTGGTTCCTCTCTACCTCCACGGCCCGGGAGATCGGCCTTGAAACCAATGGTCGCGGCGTGCGCGGTGGCACCTCCGTGTCGCCCGCATCCACCAACTTGGCGCTGGAGCCTGGCGACATCTCGCCGGAAGACCTGATCCGTCAAGTCGGCACGGGCTTCTACGTCACCGAACTGATTGGCCACGGCGCCAACATGATCACAGGTGAATATAGCTGTGGTGCAAGCGGTTTCTGGATCGAGAATGGCGAAGCTTCTTTCGCCGTTTCCGAGGTGACGATCGCGTCCAACCTCAAGGATATGTTCATGCGCGTCACGCCTGCAAATGACGTGGACCGGAAATATGGTGTGGCAGCACCCACGCTTGCCATCGAAGGCATGACGATAGCGGGACGCTGAAATCGCCATTCGGCGGTTGCTTTCGCATCTTCCCCATGCGCATGTGAAAGCACAATGGAAATGTGCGATACGCGCAGAACGGCAGTATGATCATTGATACCTCTGGAGCCGATTGGCGCTCCGATCTGGACCTTGTTTTGAATGCCTCGCGAGAGGCAGGACAGGTGGCCCTTCAGTATTTCCGCAAGGACCCTGAGGTCTGGTGGAAGGATGGCGGTCGCTCGCCGGTGAGTGCCGCTGATTATGCTGCCAATGACATTCTCGAAAGACTGCTCCGCTCGTCCCGCCCGGATTATGGCTGGCTATCGGAAGAAACCACCGATGATGAAAAGCGCCTGTCGTGCGACACGCTCTTCGTCGTCGATCCGATCGATGGCACCCGCGCCTTCATCAACGGCAAGGATACGTGGTGCGTCAGTGTTGCCGTTGTCCACAAAGGCAGACCGGTGGTCGCAGCCCTGGTAGCGCCAGCCTTGGGTGAGGAGTTCACAGCGTTTCAGCGCGCTGAGGCTGTAAAGAATGGTGAGGTGCTTCACATCACGGAGACGGTTGTCGGACCGATCCAGCTTGCTGCTCCCGAGGAAGTGATTGCGCGCCTGCCACTAGACTTCAAACCCTTGGTTCGGCGTATCCCGCATGTGCCCTCACTGGCCTACCGCCTCGCCATGGTGGCCGACGGAAGGATAGACGGGACCCTGGTTCTCCCAAATTCGCATGACTGGGATCTCGCGGCCGCCGACTTGATCTTGCAGCAGGCGGGCGGTCAGCTCGTCGATCTCGACGGCAAACCATTGATATACAACCGGGCGCAGGTCAGACATGGCGCTCTTTGCGCTGCCGCGAACCACATCTTGCCGACCCTGTTGATGCAGCTTGGACGATCGGCCAGAGGTTGATTTTTACGGTAAAATCCAGCAGATGAAGGCTTGCTTGAAGGCCTTTGAGAAGAAAGAAGAGACGACAGGACATGACCGAAGCGAACACCAAGAAACAGCTCCTTCACCTCGTATTTGGCGGCGAACTCGACAATCTCCAGGATGTACAGTTTCGCGATCTGAACGCACTCGATATCGTCGGCATCTTCCCCGACTATGCAACTGCACTCAGCGCCTGGAAGTCAAAGGCACAACAGACGGTCGATAATGCCCACATGCGCTATTTCATAGTGCATATGCATCGTCTTTTGGACCCTCAGAGCAAATAACGTCTTTCCTCCCATTTATTCTCTACTATAATTCGTTGTGCATATTGGTAGTGCGTCTCCCTCAGGGAGATGCACAACATATTGGGTGTTAAGCGACATTTTTCTGCCTTGACCCGATCATAACAAAAAAGACGCATTTTCATCAGACATAGCCGGCGACGTTAACGGGGGAAAAGCATTGCGCAAAGTGATCGAGGGCAGCATCGTATGAACAGCCGGATCGCACGTTTCGCCCTGTCGGGTTATAGAATGGCGGGCATGGCTGCCTATCCTTTCACCCGGCCTTACCTGTCCTATCGAGCAGCGAAAGGCAAAGAGGATAAACACCGGCGGCTTGAACGTTTCGGCTATCCGAGTGCTGAGCGCCCACGCGGCCCGCTGGTCTGGTTTCATGCGGCAAGCGTGGGCGAAACCCTGGCGATGGTCCCGCTCATCCGCGAAATCCGCAAACGCGATATCCATGTGCTTTTGACCACCGGCACGGTAACGTCGGCCGATATCAGCCGCACGCGGCTTGGCAATGATGTCATTCATCAATATGTGCCGCTCGACATCAAGATTTGTATCAATCGCTTTCTCACCTATTGGGCGCCCGACGCTGCTATCACCGCTGAATCGGAAATTTGGCCGGTGACGATGATGGAGCTTGAGCGCCGGCACATCCCGCAAATTCGCGTCAATGCCCGTATTTCCGACCGGTCCTTCGACCGGTGGAAGCGCTATTCCGATATCGCCGAAGCGCTCTTCAGCAAGCTGGCGCTTGTCGTCGTCCAGTCGGATGTGGATGCGGAACGTTTCAGAGACCTCGGCTCGTGGCCGGTCATCACGTCGGGCAATCTCAAGGGCGATACCGATCCGCCGCCCTGCGATCCGGCGCAGTTGGACATCTATAAGCGTCAGATCGGCAATCGAAAGACCTGGGCGGCGATTTCCACCTTTGACGGTGAAGAGAAAGCAGCCGCCACCGTTCATGTCGCGATCAAATCCCGCAATGGCCAGTTGACGATCATCGTTCCCCGCCATCCGGAACGCGCGGATGAAATCGAAGCCATGCTGAAGGGCATGAACCTTACGGTCGCGCGCAGAAGCCGCAATGATATCATCACACCCGAGACCGATATCTTCCTCGGAGACAGCATCGGGGAAATGGGCCTCTACCTGCGTCTGACGGAACTGGCATTTGTTGGCCGATCGCTGATGGCGGAAGGCGGCCAGAACCCGCTGGAGCCTGCCATGCTTGGCTGTGCGGTTCTGTCCGGCGCCCACGTCCAGAATTTCCGCGAAGCCTACCAGAAGCTTCTGCGCTCCGGCGCCGGTCGGATCGTCCGCGATGTCGAGATGCTGGCTAAGGCAGTGCACTACCTGCTGGCCAATGACAATGAGCGCTACAAGATGATCGATGCGGGCGGCCGGGTTATCCAGGACATGCGCGGTGCTCTGTCGTTGACGCTGAAGGCGCTTGCGCCCTACATCAACCCATTGACGGTGTCTGCCAAGCTCCAGCCACGCAGCGCGGTGGGCTGAAGCCTTGGACCAACAGCCTACGATGAAATCCGCCGCCGCCATTGCCGCTGTTCTTTTCGATAAGGATGGCACCTTGATCGGCTATGACGCCAGTTGGGGTCCGGTCAACCGCGAACTGGCGGCGATCGCCGCTGAAGGCGATGCAGCGCTTGCGGACCGTCTTCTTCTCGCCTGTGGCATGGACCCGATCACCGGCCATGTGAAACCCGACAGCTTGCTGGCGGCAGGCAATACGGCGGAAATCGCGGCTGGCTTGATAGCAGCCGGATCGCCGTGCGCTTTGCAGCCTTTGACGGAGCGGCTTGATCGGCTGTTTACCGACGCGGCGAGCAAGTCCGTAGCGGTCACGGACCTGAAAGTTTTCTTCGGAAAGCTGAAGGACAGAGGGTATAAGCTCGGTGTCGCCTCTAGCGACAATGAAGCCTCCATTCGGGAACTGGCAAAGCGCTTCGGCTTCGATGTTTATCTCGATTTCGTCGCGGGTTATGATAGCGGCCATGGCGCCAAGCCGCAGCCGGGCATGGTTCTTGGTTTTTGCCAGGCGACCGGCCTGAAGCCAGAGCAAGTGGCGGTCGTCGGCGACAACAATCACGATCTGCATATGGGACGCAATGCGGGGGCGGGGTTGCGCATCGGCGTGCTCACCGGCACCGGATCGCGCGAGAGCCTCGCGGCCGATGGCGATTATTGTTTCGATGACATCACCGGTCTCGAAGCTTTGCTGCCGGAGCGCGCTTCTGTCTGATTTCGGACGATTGTCCCGCCATCGTCACATTGTCGCATGTCCATGTCGCAAAAGCGCTGGACACTTCTGCGCGACATGCTTTAGCTCTCACTACCATAAAATGTAATTGGGGGTCATAAGGCCAATGGTTTCGGAAGCGCCGCCCTTCTGGTGGAGAAAAGCTGGCTGGGAAGCCTGGGCTCTTAGCCCCTTTTCCTATCTCTATGGCCGGGTGGCGGGCCACCGCATGAAAACGGTACGGCGAGCCTCGCTTCCCGTTCCGGTCATCTGCATCGGCAACTTCACCGTGGGCGGCGCGGGCAAAACGCCGACGGCGATCGCCATCGCACGCGCAGCGCTCGACAAGGGGTTGAAGCCCGGCTTCCTCAGCCGCGGCTATGGCGGCACGCTGGACGTCACGACGCTGGTCGATCCGGATCATCATCGCTCTGCTGCGGTGGGTGACGAACCGCTCCTGCTTGCGCGCGAGGCGACGACGGTGATTTCGCGCAAACGCGTCGAGGGTGCCGAACGCCTCGTCAAAGAGGGCGTCGATCTCATCATCATGGATGACGGTTTTCAGAGCGCCAGGTTGACGCTCGACTACGCCTTGGTTGTCATCGATACGCGGCGGGGAATTGGCAACGGGCATCTTGTGCCGGGCGGTCCGGTGCGCGCCCCTTTGGCCGAACAGATGCGCCAAGCCACCGCTATTTTGAAGGTGGGCGATGGAAATGCTGCGGATGCGATTATCCGAACGGCCGCCCGCGCGGCAAAACCGGTCTTCGTCGCCTCGACCGAGCCGCGCCCGCTGCCCGGCTTTGCCGGAAAACGTGTTCTGGCTTTCGCTGGTATTGCCGATCCCAGCAAATTCTATCGCACCGTCGAGTCCCTAGGCGCTGAGATCGTCATTGAACGGTCCTTCCCCGACCATCATCAGTTCAGCGAGGACGAGCTTGCCGATATGGTGGAGGAAGCGAGGAAGCTCGATCTCCTGCCGGTAACCACGGCGAAAGATGCCGTGCGCCTCGCGGGCCTCCCCGGACAAGCGGCCGAACTTCTCTGGAGCAGTCGGGTTGTTGAGATCGATATGATCTTCGACGATCCGATGGCGGCTTCGGCGATGATCGATATGGCATTTGAAAACTGCCGGACGCGGCGTCTTGCGCCGCAATAGATCGATAACCTTGTCCCGCGCCTCTGCGGGACAAAGGAACAATCGGCCGTTGCAACTCTTTTACCTCCCAGTGAAGCTCAATTTGGGCTCTTATCCGGAGGAGGAGAGAGATTATGCAGCATACGAATGCGGAAAAGAAGACGTTCACTCCGCGCGAAACCCGTCAGGGCTTCAAGGGTAAGCCGGTGCTGGTCATCCTTGTGGTTAGCCTTGTTCTGGCATTGGCCGTGTGGCTGGCCGCAGAAATCTGGGGCGAGAGCACTGCACCTGCGACCACGGAAACGCCTCCGCCTCCGGGTCCTGCAACCTCAAGCCAGACGGTCAATCCCGGCGCGCAGGGTGGACAAGCTTTCGATAACAACCCGCCATCCGGTGCAACCCCGCCCACAGTAGGCGTTGATCGTAACCCTTCCACACAGGCGCCTTGAGGCGCGACCGAATTCTCAAACCATTGGGAATGCTTGATGGGCAAGCAGAATCATCGCAACAAAAAAGCCGGAGCGAATGCCCCGGCTTTTTTCGTGACGGTATTCGATATCAGGCGGCTTTCTTACCAGATGCGTTCAAGGACGCAGTTGCGAGCGACGACAGGTCTTCGTCCGTCTTGGTCTCTTCCTTCAGCGTTGCGTCCAGCAGCTGCACGGCCTGGCTGTGACCAAGCTGCTGTGCCCATGCCTTCAGCGTGCCATAGCGTGCCATCTCATAATGTTCGACAGCCTGAGCCGAGGAGATGAGGCCGGCATCGAGGGCCGGGCTGCCCTTGAAGTCTTCCATGATCTCTTCGCCTTCGGCGATGATGCCCTGGATTGCTTCGCAGGTCTTTCCCTGAGCGCGCTTGCCGATGATTTCGAAGATCTCCTGCAGGCGCTCGATCTGGCCCTGGGTTTCTTCCTTGTGCTTCTCGAATGCCGCTTTCAGCTTGTCGCTGCTGGCTGCTCGCGCCATCTTGGGCAAGGCCTTCAAGATCTGGCGTTCTGCAAAATAGATATCCTTCAGCGTGTCGTAGAAAAGATCGTCGAGCTTTTTCTCTGCCATGTGTATCTCCCAAATGTTGGTGCTGATGATCGCACGGCACACCGAACATCGGGTCCCCTTGATGGTTCCTGAACTAGAGCACGAAGGACTCTCATCGATTCCGATTTTTGGGGCCGATGCTGTAGGCAGAGAAGTTGAAGAAGAGGCGGAGGCCTCTTGTCGTCAGTCGACGATAAGGTGAGGCACGAAGCGCGAGAGATTGGTGGTGATGCGGCTTTCATCCTCGCGAATGCTCAGGCCGCAGGCCACATCCCCAACGATCCAGCTTCCCAGAATGGCGTGAACGTTATCGACATCGAAAAGCGGCGCCAGCGCCTGCACCACGTAACCTTCCGCGCCATAAATGCCGGGATTTTCAGCAACCAGTCGCTGGTCTTCAAACAAGGAGACGCTCTCCCCCTCCCGCGAGAAAAGCGGCTTCCTGACGTAATCGGTTAGACTACGCGCCTTCGGATCGTCGGCAAAATAGCTCGGCAGAAGATTGGGATGTCCTGGATGACGCTCCCACAAAAGCGGCAGGATGCCTTTATTGGAGAGAATGGACTTCCACAAAGGTTCAATGAACACGCCACCTGCCGTAGGCAGATGTATTGCGAAAGGCTCCTCGAACATCACCTCCCATGGATAGAGCTTGAAGCAGCGTTCGATCAAACGATCTTGAAGGTCGGTAAAGCGTCCAGTTCGATCCACGCCGATATCGCGAATATCGATGAGTTCCACATGGTGGCCGGCCTGGATGGCGCAGTCCATCAGATAGGTCGTGGTGCCGCGATCCTCTTCATTGTCCAACATCGTTGAAAAGTGAAAGACGCTATCGGTCGGAAACTGGCGAAAGGCTTCCACCAAGCATTCCTGAAGGGAGTTGAACTGGTCGGCGTCTTTCGGCAACGCGCCTGAGGCAATCTGGTCGGTCAGCCAGTCATATTGGAAATAGGCGCTCTCGAAGATCGAGGTCGGCGTGTCGGCATTATATTCGAGAAGCTTTGCCGGGCCCTCGCCAATGTAGGCAAGATCGAACCGGCCATAGAGATGCCGGTCGCCCCGCAGCCACGACTGGCGCACCGCATCTCGCATCTCTTCTGGAATTTGAAGCTTTTCAAGCGCCTCTTCGCTGGTCACGACATCCGCCACAAGGTCCATGCACATCTCATGCAGTTCCTGCGAGGGCGCTTCGATGTCCTCTTCGATCTGATCGTAATTGAAGAGGTAAGCGGCATTATCGACCCAATAGGGCTCGCCATACATTTCATGAAACCCGAAACCCACGGACTTTGCCTGTTCGCGCCAGTCGGGTCTTTCAGGAAGGGCGATGCGTTTCATTCAACTGCCATAGTGGCTGGACGAGCTCCAATGGCCAAAACCGCTCCTTGCGGTTGTTTCCGGAACGCCGTAGCTGACATTTTTCAGGAAGCGATAGGAGTTGCTGCCAGCCTGGTCGCCCTGGCTTCGCGCCACCATGGCGGTGCCCTGCCGATCCTTATATACGGCCGAGCCGCTGCCGGAGCGAAATGAACCGCTTCCGCCTCCACCACCGCTGCTGCCTCCACCACTGCCGGAGCTGGTGGCGGCTTCCTCTTCCTGCCGCTTGCGATCCGCATAGTAATCTGAAACCGAGCGAACGTTGCGCGCCAAGTAAAATCCGGTCAGTGCCGGAATGAAGGGCGCGACGTCCTGCGCTGTCCGTGGAGATCGAGTGCAGAGCCCGCTACCGAAGCTGTCTTCGCAACTCGCCTGGTCGGCAAATCGCGGCGCGTTCTTTGCGTAGTCGGTCGTAGCGTCGCGAAAGGCGACATCGCAGACGTCCGCCCCGATACCGCTCATCACGCATTGCTGCGTCGACTTGAAGACGAAGGCATCTGGAGGCTGTTCGCCGCAGCCTGCGAGCGCCAACCCCGATACGGTGATCGTCCCTAGCGCAAGAACCGGTCTTGCGTGACTTCGCATCCGTCTTTTCATGCGAAGTCTCCTCAGTAGGTCATGCAGGCAGCGTTGAGGATGCCGATGATGAGCGCGATTCCGCCGCCCCAAACGCCCGCGGAAACTTCCCCTCTGCTGATCTTCTCATGAATGCCGGGCAGACTGGCGCGCGCGACGTAGAAGGCCAGGATCTGGACGACGATGCCGATGATCGACCAGATAACGAAATCGATGATGTTGACGGAGTTTGCAGCGGCCGATGCCATGGGCAGTCCGAAGCCTGCAAGCGCGCCCAGAAACGCGATCGTAGCGGCGAGATTGCCGGAGCGGATCAGCCGCATCTCGTCATGAGGTGTCAGTCGCGTGTAGATGCCGGCAAACACCGCATAGGCAAGAAGTCCGAATGCGAAATAGCTTAAAAATGCAGGTAACCCCGCAACATATCCGAACATATCGGTTCTCTCACAATGACGATTTGAACATTAAGGCTCGTGTGATTTTCTTTACGCGCGCTTCTGGTTCGGAAGGGCGCCCGCCCGCTTTTCCGCCTCCACAGAGGCCGCAGCATCCGCGTAAGGCTCCTGGCGTGCGACGCTCCAGTAGCGCAATTCATCGACTGGAATTTGAACGCCCGTCATGGCGCAAACCACATAGGAGCCGGTCTGGACGATACGCAGGTCGCCATCGAGATATTCGATCTTCGCTTCCCGTTGTCCACCGTCAAATCTGTTCATGCGCGTGCGTCTCCTCGGTCTTCTCATCTCTGGATGCGATCTCTATTCCTACGCAGCCTGTAATTCTAGTAGCCTCAGCTTCTGCCGAAGAGCTTTTCGATGTCGGCAAGCTTCAGCTCGATGTAGGTCGGGCGGCCGTGGTTGCACTGGCCGGAGCCCGGCGTGTTTTCCATCTGCCGCAAAAGCGCATTCATCTCCTCGGGCCGCATCCGCCGTCCGGAGCGAACAGAGCCATGGCAGGCCATGGTGGCAGCAACATATTCCAACTTACTGGAGAGACTGCTGGCCGTATCCCATTCGGCGATCTCATCTGCCAGTTGCCGGACGAGCCCTTGAACATTGACCTCACCCAGCATGGCGGGCGTCTCGCGAACCGCGACTGCGCCCGGTCCAAAACGCTCGATGGCAAGCCCCATCTTGTCGAAGCCATCCGCATGCTCCATCAGCCGGTCGCAATCCTCTTCGGGAAGATCGATGATTTCCGGGATCAGAAGAACCTGCGACGCGGGCCGCTTGGCGTGCAGCGCCTTGCGTATTTCCTCGAAGACGAGGCGTTCATGCGCGGCATGCTGATCGACGATCACCAACCCGTCCTCAGTCTGCGCCACGATGTAATTGGCATGCACTTGCGCGCGTGCCGCACCCAACGGAAAGCGCGATGGCTCGAGGGTCGCGACCGGCTTTTCTTCCGTGTGGAAGACTTCCGCCCGTGCCGTCGGCATGGTGATGTCGATAAATTGCGACTGCGCCGGTTCGCGCAGAGCCAGCCCATCCGATATCTCCAGCGGCCTGGATGGGGAGGTCGCTGGCGTCCAGGCCTGCGAGGCAAAGGGTCTGACCGTCGATGGACTGTAGCCGGGTCGGAACGCATTCATCATTTGTGAGGCGCCTGTGGTCGCGGCGCGGTCTCCCTCGCGGGATAGCGCCTGGCGGACCGCGCCAACGATCAATCCTCTGACGAGGCCGGGATCGCGAAAGCGCACGTCGGATTTCGCCGGGTGCACGTTGACATCGACCAGCGCCGGATCGAGGCGGAGCGACAGCACCGCAACCGGATATCGGCCATGCGGCACCGTCTCGGCATAGGCGCCTCTGATGGCCGAGAGCAGCAGCTTGTCCTGCACCGGGCGGCCGTTGACGAACATGTACTGATGCGCGGAGTTACCACGGTTGAAGGTGGGAACACCGGCAAAGCCGGTAAGCTCGACATCTTCGCGCACGGCATCGATCTCGATGGCATTGTCCTTGAACTCGGCTCCGAGGATTTGCGCCATGCGGGCCAGATGGTCGTCCCCGGTCGATGGCAATTCCAGCGTCGAGCGATCCGTGCCGGAGAGCACGAAGCGGATATGCGGGAAGGCGATCGCCATGCGCTTGACGATCTCGGTAATGGCGGCAGCTTCGGCCTTCTCCGTCTTCAGAAATTTCAAACGCGCTGGCGTGGCGAAGAACAGGTCGCGCACCTCGACGATCGTTCCGGTATTTGCGGCAGCAGGACGCACTGGCGAGACCCTGCCGCCTGTAACGGATATGATCGCACCTTCGGTCGCGCCCTGCGCACGGCTGGTGATCGTCAGCTTCGCAACCGAGCCGATAGAGGGCAGGGCTTCGCCTCGAAAACCGAGCGTGCGGATATCGTCGAGCGTCGAGGAGATCTTCGAGGTACAATGCCTGCGGATCGCGAGTTCGAGGTCGGGGGCCGACATGCCGCAGCCATTGTCGGTAATGCGGACCAAACCCTTGCCGCCTCCCGCCGTCGCGACCTCGATCCGGGTCGCTCCGGCATCGATGGCGTTTTCGATGAGTTCTTTCGCGGCGCTCGACGGGCGCTCGATCACTTCACCCGCGGCGATCTGGTTGATCAGGGTTTCTGAAAGCTGCTTGATGGACATGCGGCCATTCTCGCGGATTCGTGGCTCCAACGAAAGAGAAATTCGCGCCTCTCCACCCAAAACACGTTCCCTGTCTCGCCCATCCAGGATTGTTCTTTTTTCAAGTTTAAGAGGTCTTTAATCCTGGAGCGGTATCACTGATCGTGCTTGAATGAGTGATCTATTTGCCTTTTTAGGGTGGTTGATATGGGCATGACGGAAGCGCTGGGGCCGTCCTGTTTGATCCTGAAGGGTTTTCGAGCGTCTTGCCCGCATGTTCCCATTATTGCCAAAGCCTATTGCTGTTGCAGGTTTTCAAGATGAATTGAGCGCGTTCTCGAAACGTGTGTAGGGAATTGTTATGAATGATTTAGCGCCAGACGGCGTGGCCATTCAAGCGGCGGTGCTAGACGCTATCAGCGATGCAATGTCTGCAGCGATTCTCCTTTATGATCGTGACGACAGCCTTGTGTTTGCCAGCCACCGCATTTTCACGCTTCTGCCGCTCGAGAAGGCAGAGGTGGCACCTGGCACCAGGCTGAAAGATGTTCTCGGCGCCATTTATGATCGTGCTGGCTTTGGCGAAACGTCTTTGCGTGGCAGCCGCGTCGATCGCGAGGAATGGATCGCGAAGAGCCTCGCGGCCCATTGGGCGGAGCGGTCGGAAACGGTAGAGCAACGTCCGGGCGACCGATGGCTGCGTTTCACCAAGCGGCGTGTTCCTTCTGGTTTCTGCATTTGTGCAGTGGCTGACATCACCGAGCAGAAGCGACGTGAGGATCATTGGCGCGCCGATGTCGAGCGCGTCCAGATCACCGAGGAAATTCTCGACAACCTTCCACTTTCCATCTTCGTCAAGGATAGAAACCGCATCTATTCAGCCGTTAACAAGGCCGGCTGCTCGCTGATTGAGACCTCACCGGACCTCGTCCTCGGCCGCAATGTTTTCGATCTTCATTCGCATGAGCTGGCGACGCGGATCGACGCGATGGACAGGCGAGTGCTGGAGACCGGCGTTCCAGCCATCCTGCCGGAAATGGTCACGCTGCTCACCGGCGATGAGATCCTCGTCATCACCCGGAAACACAGGGTTGGCAAACCAGGCCATTATTTTCTGGTGACGACGATGGATGACGTCACAGCCTTTGCGGTGACCCAGCCGGATGGCAGGCGCATCATCCCGGGGCTGGAGCACCTGTCCTTCCTGCGCAGTTCTTACATGGACGATGAGAATCACCAGGCATCATTGGTGATGAAGGGCCGTCGTGTCCTTCTCGTGATGCAGGATGCCGAGGCCGGCAATGCGGCTTGCAAGCGATTGACGACGATCGGTGTGGATTGCGCGGTTGCCGTCGGGCTCCAGGAGCAGGAAGCATTCTTGAGCTTTTCCGCATCCATGGGCGTGAATATCGACCTCGTTGTCGTCGACGTGCAACTGCCGCTCGAGTGCCTCGACGTGCCGACGACATTCGGCGTCGGCGTGATGACGGTGGATGAATTCGAGATCGGTAGTTCGCTGGTCAATATGCTGACACGTCATTTCCGCTCGCTTGAAACCATCCAGCAGGGCAGGGGCAAGGACGACGATTGGGTCGTGATCAACAGCGATGACGAATCGCTAAACCGTCCGAAGCTCGATGTTCTCGTCGTTGAGGACAACAAGATCAACCAGATCGTCTTTTCGCAAATACTGGAAGGCCTTCAGATCGAATACAGGCTGGCGCAATCGGGCAATGAAGCGCTGGCACTTTTCCTGTCGGAAAAGCCCTCGGTTGTCCTACTGGACACAACTCTACCCGATATTGATGGCTTCGAAGTTGCTCGACAAATCCGGGAACGGGAATCCTTGACGGGCGATAGAACGCCCCTGATCGGCGTCGTTCCGCTCGCTTTCGAGGGGGATCAGCGCGCCTGCCTCGATGCTGGCATGGATGAAATGTTGCTCAAACCCATCAGTCCAGATATAATCGATGCGCTGCTGAAGCGTTTTTTGCCGCGTTACTCCCATAGCCTTCATGGATGACCGCACACATGTTCGTGGTGGTGGGATTTCGTATTCGTGCCGATATTCTTTGTTAATTGCGGGCCACGAATACTACCGACCACCGCAGTCCCACAGGATATGTGAATGAACTCGTCCGGGCCGAACCTTCCGCTTATCAGTGAGCAAGAATTGCAGGCTATGGCGTATAGCGATCCTTTGACGGGGCTCGGTAACAAGTACCGCTTGCGCGACAAGATAAAATTGCTGGCGGCCGAACGCGCGGAAGACCCTGCGCCTTTTGCGGTGGGTATCGTCAATATTGATGGCTTCAAACCGATCAACGACCTGTTCGGTGCCCATGCCGGAGACGAGATTCTCTGCCAGGTGGCGCACCGGCTGAAAGCTTGCATGATGGATGGATCGATCGTCACGCGCCATGATGGCGATGAGTTCGCCTTCATCCTGCCGCTGATTTTCGAGCGCAGCGGTGCCGAACGTCTCGGCCAGATGATCAAGGATGTCCTGTCGGCACCCTATGATCTTGGCGATCGCAATGTACGCCTGTCCTCCTCGTTCGGCTTCGCCATCTACCCATTCGCAGGCGAGGAATTCGAAGACTTGATGAAAAGTGCCGAGACTGCACTTTATCGGTCGAAGCGCCGCGGACGCGGTCAGATCACCGTCTATTCCCGCGAAATTGCCCAGGAGATGAAGCGCGCCACGCAACTGGAACAGGCGCTTCGAAACGCGATCATCAATGACACCATCGATGTGCATTTTCAGCCGATCGTTAGATTGGCTGACAGCTCGGTCGTTGGCTTCGAGGCCTTGGCACGCTGGCATGATGCGGATCTCGGTTTCGTGCCACCGGATGTATTCGTTCCGCTGGCGGAAGAGCGCGGCTTCATCGACGCGCTGTCTGAAGCCCTGCTGCGAAAGGCAGCCGAGACTGCACTGTCATGGCCGCGTGAACTCTTTCTCTCCTTCAATCTGTCGTCCGCCCAATTGATGGATCCGTCGACCGCGGCCAATATTCTCTCCATTCTCAGCCGCGTTGGCCTCGATCCGCGGCGTTTGGAACTGGAAATTACCGAGACGGCGGTAATGAGCTCGGCAGATACCGCGCAGCGCATCATCACGGAGCTTCAACAGGCCGGCGTACGCATCTCGCTGGATGACTTTGGAACCGGACAGTCCAGTCTCGGCCGCCTCCGCGACTTCACCTTCAATAAGGTCAAGATCGACCGCGCCTTCGTTTCCCGCATTAGTACCGACCGGCCATCGGAACATATCATCAAGGCGATCGTCGCCATGTGCGATGGCCTTGACCTGGAGGTCGTGGCCGAAGGGATTGAAGATGGCAGCGAGGCCGACAAGTTGCGCGGGCTTGGCTGCACCATGGGGCAGGGCTATTTCTACGGACGCCCGGCAGATGCCGCATCCACCCGCCGCTATCTGCACGACAGCTATCGCGTTCCCAGCACAGATTTGAATTGATTTGACGGTGGAAGCGGCGAGGAGCCTTCGCCGACCGCTGACCTCGTTAGAGCGCTTCCATTTAACAAGGAAACTCTAGACATCCGTCGTGGCAGGATTGTGCGGAGCTAATCCTGAAGGTTTGCACGCATGGTCAGAAGGGCGCATTTTGGATCTAGCGCCCTCCCGTTTCCCAAACCTACAGCTTGTAGATCCCGTCTAGCCTACCCTTGACCGTAATGCCAAGATCGAAGGTGGCGCCATGCATGGGGTTCGCCTTGATCTCGTCCTCTTCCAGGCCTTCGAATGCGGACGTCACCAGCAGGCGGTCTGCACCAGTGGCGAAGAAGGCCGGGCAGGTCGTGCGAGATGCCGGAAGTTCATAGTGGTCGGTGTGCCGGCCGGTCGGATCGTAGCGATCCACCGCACCTTCGCCCCATCGTGCGTTCCAAATATTGCCCTCGGCATCGCAGACTGCACCATCGATACCGCCTTCGTCCTCGGATCGATCGAGAAAAATGCTCGGAGCGCCGGTCGGCAGTCCGGTTGCGGGATCGAGCGTCACCTTCATCAACCGGTTCACATTGGTGTCGACGAAGTAAGCCATTGCGCCATCCGGTGAAAAACAGATGGCATTGGGAATGCTGAGTGAATCGAAAAGCGTTGTGACGACGCCCTTGGCGACATGATAGATCGCACCTGCACCCTCTTCGGCCTTTTTGCCCATGGTGCCAATCCAAAGCGCGCCGCTTTGATGCACTCTGCCGTCATTCGAGCGATTACCGGGCTTGTTTGGTTCGAAATCGACGTGCAGGGAGAGTTCACCGGTGGATCGGTTGCGGATGAAGAGGCCTTCTTCCGTTCCCAGCAATTGACGCTCCGCATCGATGGCGGCGACTACACTCGCCATGAAGGGCAAAGACGCCACGGTCTTCTCGCCCGATGCCGGGTCTAGTTCATGCAACTCTTTGCCGATAATGTTCAGCCATCCGATCCGTTTGGAAATCGGGTCGAAGCTTGGGCCTTCACCCAGCATCAGTTGCGTGCTGTCGAGAACCTTGCCCTGAAACGGGTGATTGGTCGCCATATATCTTATCCTCCCACGGCCACGTCATAAGCCTTGATGGTGATCTCTGCCCGTTCACGGGCCTCACTTGCACTCATACCAGGCTTGTAGAGACTTGTTCCAAGGCCAAACGCCTTGATGCCGACACTCGTGTAGTCGGAGAAGTTTTTGTCCGACACGCCGCCGACTGCAGCGACCAGCGTATCCTTCGGCAAAATAGCACGAATGGCATTGATGCCCGAGGGGCCGAGTACGCTTGCGGGGAAGAATTTGAGGCCCGTCGCCCCCGCTTTCAGGGCGAGCAAGGCTTCGGTCGGTGTCAGAACACCCGGCATCGTCACCATGCCTTTGTCGCGTGCCGCCGTAATCACGTCGGTATCGACATTCGGGCTGACCATCAGTTTGCCACCGGCGCTATCGAGCCGTGCGACGTCATCGACGGTCAAAACGGTACCCGCACCGATCAGGGCATCGGCGGGCGCAAGCTTGGCTGCGATTTCGATGGAGCGAAACGCATCCGGCGAGTTCAAGGGAATCTCGATGGCGCGAAGGCCGCTTTCCAGCAGGGCAACAACAACGCCCTCAGTCTCTTCAGGGCGAATGCCACGCAAAATGGCAACGAGCGGATACTTCATGTCGGGGAAGGGAACGTACACGGGCTTGAAACTCCTCAGTGCCAGATGGATGTCGCAGCGGCAATAAGCCCCCGGCGAACCGCATCATCGGCGTCAATTGTGGTAAAGCTGATGGAAAGAGCGTTGAAGGCCGCCTTGTAAAGCTCACCAAGGCCGCCCGAGGCGATCAGGATGACAGAGGAATCGCGCGGCGCACTGGCATGCGCGCCGGCAATCTCCATGCCGATCAGGGTTCCGGAAAGTCTGGCTTTGGCATCTGTTGGCGAGAGCCCATGCAGCAACTGCCCGGACCGCAAGGTAAAGAAGCGGTTCGTCGCCATTTGCGGATTGTTGTAAATGTCGATCACCGCATCGCTAAACGCCGGAAGGTCGCCGCTAAAGGCTTCGGCATCCGCTAGCGCGTGGGAAAGAATGGTGTGCTTCGAAATGACATCGAAAATCTCGCCGGTCATGAAGGTCGAGAATTGCGTGACGTTGAGATCCTTGACGCGAACCCATTTGGAGTGGGTGCCCGGCATGCAGACGAGTTGCGACCCGCTCCGATGATCGGTCGATAAGGCGCCAAGAAGCTGCGTTTCCTCGCCTCGCATCACATCCGGCATGTTCTCTGCTCTTTGTGCGAGGCCAGGAAGAATGCGGATATCGCTCGTCCGCTCCGGCACGCGGGTTGCGCGATCCATGACTTCGGACAGATTGGCGGGGACATCCACATATCCAGCTTCGACCCAGCCCTGCCGAGCGCCTGCCATGCCGCAGACAATCACCGGCAGACCTTCCGGCGCGGAGATTGCCGTGAGATGCGATGCCAGAACCTCGGCAAAGCCTGTGCGCATGGCAGTCGTCATGCCTTCGGAGCTGCGCCGCTCGGCGAGAACCTCGCCTGAGCGGTTCATAAGCCACAGGCGGAAGCTGGTCGTGCCCCAGTCCACGGCAACGAATGCAGCATCTGACATTATAGAAGACCTCCATCGATAATAATTGTTTGCGCGGTCATGGCGGCGGAGGCATTCGAAGCCAGAAAGACGCAGGGTCCGACGAGGTCCTCGCCGGTCAAGGTCCGCTTGAGGCATTGACGGTTGATGGTGTGGGTTATGGACTCGTCCGTGAGCCAGAGGTCCTTCTGCCGCTCGGTCACGATCATGCCGGGCAGGATCGCGTTGACGCGGATGGTCTCAGGTCCAAGTCGGCCTGCAAGGCTCTTCGTCAGTCCGATGATGCCTGCCTTGGCCGCCGTATAGGCGGGCAAATCGCCCATATTGAGCAGGTAGGAAATCGAGGAGAAGTTGATGATGGACGCACCCTCTTCTTGTCTCAGATAGGGAAGTGCGGCTTGGGTGACGAAGAACACCTGCTTCAGATTGACAGCCTGGTTGGCATCCCAATATTCGCTGGTGACGGTGTCGATATCATGCCGGTCGTCCCAGGCCGCGTTGTTGATGAGAACCCTGATTCCGCCCAGCGCATCTCCCGCGGCCTTCACGGCTACGGCGAGCTCCGACTGGTTTCTCAAGTCTGCCTGTAGGAAGAGCGGAGCAATGCTGTCTCCCGTTGAAAGCCTGCTGACAAGCGCTTCGCTCGCGCGCGTATCGATATCGATGAAGGCGACTTTGGCACCCATCCGGACGAACGCTTCCACCAGAGAAGCTCCGATGCCGGATCCACCTCCGGTGATCAGAACACCTCTGTTTAAAAATTCCGACGACGGGCTGAGATGGCTGTTCATGACGACATCAACTTAATGGTTGAAAGTTCCAATATATGGAACTAGGTTTTACTAAATGGAATAATCGCCTTGTGTTGCTCGCGATGTCAAGCGCAGTCGCGCGGCCTTCGGAGAAAATAGCGTGCCTAACCCTCCTGATACTGGAAGCAAAGACAACTCGACCGGTACGCTCGGCAAAGCCATCTCTCTGCTTGAGATGGTGGTGATGGCGCAAGAACCGCCGCGTTTTACGGATCTTCTGAAACAATCCGGGCAGCCGCGGGGCACATTGCACAGGCAATTGTCTCATCTGGTGGAAGAGGGGCTTCTTGAGCAAAACAGCGATCAATCCTATAGCGCTGGAATTAGGCTGCTGAAATTCGCAGCCAAAGCCTGGAGTGGAAGCGATCTGCGCACGGTTGCCGCGCCTCACTTGCGTGATCTGCATGAAAAGACCGGTGAATCCGTACATCTTGGCGTCGTCCGCGGGTCTGAAATCATCTATCTCGACAAGATCGACGGTAAACATGCGGTCAGGATGTATTCGCAGATCGGCCGCACCTCGCCGCTCTACTGCACCGGTGTCGGCAAGGCGGCCCTGTCACTCTTTACGCAGGACGAGTTGCTCAAAACCATCAAGGCTCTGTCGCTGACGTCCTTCACACCGAACACCATGACCAGCGAGGTGGCCCTGCTGGAAAATATCCAGACGATACGCGAGCGTGGTTATGGCTTTGATCTTGAAGAGCACGAACAGGGCATTCAATGCATTGCCGTGCCGATCGAAACGAACAGGCCGGGGCTCTATGCCGCGATCTCTGTGACCGGGCCAGCTTACCGATTGACACGCGAGCGACTGGAAGGCTGGGCCCCGCTCGTGACAGACATTGCAAGACGAATTTCTAACGATGCTGCGCTGCGTCTTGCGCCCTCTCCCTGAGGTGGAAATTTGCGCATCTCTAAAAAGAGTTACAACTCTACCCAGGTTATGTACGCTCGCTTACCAACTTTCGTTTGCGTTAAATCTGTATTTGGCTAACTATATTACTCATGTTTCTCTTTTTACGTTTTTCTTAATTTAGTCCATTGTAAAGATCATTGGGAATGTCTGTCGCTGAACCAGAAAAATTTTCTCCTATGGGGGCAGACAGCGTCTCCGAGTTGGCCTGTCTGGAAAGTCAGTACGACATCTTCCGTTTCATGAAGCGCGTGACGGAAAGCTGGGGTATGAAAGCGTTCATGGTGATGAATCTGCCGCTTCAGATGTCTCTGACGCTGTCCCAATGCACTGTCATCACCAGTTGGCCAGCTGATCTGCTTCAGCAATATGATAATGACGGACTTCTCATTGATAGCAACGTCTATAGCGCGCTGAAGAAGGCGAGCGCGCCATTCGTCGTCAACCAGGACTTCATCAGCCACGGCTTGCGGCCAGTCGTGGCGGACAAGTCCAAGAGCCTGTTTGCCCGCTTCGAGATGATGAATTCTGTATGGTGCCCGGTGCAGGATATGACGGGCACGCGCGGCGCGGTGTCTCTCTCGGGGAGCAGGTCGTCCTTTTCTCCCTCCGAGGTCGCGGAAATCTTCTACCTATCCGCACATGTCTACGGACATCTTGCCCATGTTCGCAGCCTCGACTCACGAATCAGCGAGACGTTGACCGACCGCGAGATCGACTGCCTCAACTGGACGGCGGCGGGAAAAACAAGTGCTGAGATCGCCGATATCCTCACGCTTTCCGAGCATACGGTCAATCACTACCTCAATCGCGCGACAAAAAAGCTCGATACGGTCAATAGGACGCAGGCTGTCGCAAAGGCTTTGCGCGTGGGCTTGATAAAATAGGGATTTTTTCTTTTTCCTGTTGTTATCCGGGATAGTGTGAGTGATCCTCCTACTCTCGGCAAAGAGGAGACTGATTTGGCAGGAACACGGCGCTTCAGGGCAGCGTTTTCTCCTACCGTAGACTGCGCCATTCTCGTCGCAGCATTTGAAAAGGGTTTTGCCGCCGACGAAGGCGTCGCCCTTGAACTGATCAGAATGAACGGCCCGCGTGACATTCTCGACGCATGGTCGTCTGCTGAACTTGATGGCGCGCATCTGTCCGTGTCGTTACCGGTGGCCCTCTCATTGCCATCGTCTGAAGTCGAAGCGGATCTCATCATTCCCTTCATTCTCGCGACCGGTGGCTCCACGCTGGTGGTCAGCTCTCTGCTATATGATGATCTGGTCGAGCAGGGTATGAAAATCCCGGATCCGGGATCGGTAGCCCGAGCGCTTTCGCGCGTCGCTCTGGCGCGTCAAAAGGCTGATCTGCCGCCCCTCATATTCGCCACGGAGCACCCCTCTGCGACATCGACCTATGAGCTTCTTTATCTCATCGCCAGCACGCGCCTGATTGGCAAGCAAGACGTGACACTCCTGGAAGCGGCGCCCGCTGAGATGCCCGGCCTGCTACAAAAGGGTAGCATCGACGGCTTCTATGCGGGTGAGCCCTATGGAAGCTTGGTCGCGATGGAAGAGGAAGGCCGGATCGTCACGACCAAATCCCACATCTGGCAAAACGGGCCCGAAAAGGGTCTTGCCGTTTCGAAGCAATGGGCGGCGACAAACGAGCAGACGCTGCACGCGATCCTGCGCGCCTTCTACCGCGCGGGCGAATGGTGTGCGTCTGTCGCTAACAGAGAGGAACTGGCTAATCTTCTGGCCGCGCCTGCCTATCTTTCCTGTGACGTCGAGCACATTCTTGCCTCGCTATCCGGTTTCATCCCACATTCACCCGCGCGGTTGTTGGAATGCCATGACTTCTTCTGCGTAAGTGCGAACGCGGTGAACTTCCCCTGGCAAAGCCAAGCCCTCTGGTTCTTCAACCAGATGCTCCGCTGGAACGAATGCCCGCCTCATATCGCCGCCGCTGAGAGCGTTCGAGAAGCCGCTGCCGACGTCTTCCGGCCTGACATATTCCGCAAGGCCGTAAAGCCGATCTTCGCGCCTGTGCCGGCGGCGAACATGAAGCTGGAAGGAACGCTTCATACGAGGGTCTATGTAGGCGCCGATCGAGCACCGCTTCTCCTCGGGCCGGATACCTTCTTCGATGGGCAAATCTTCGATCCAGAGAGCTTTGCCACAAGTCACGAAAGCTGATGATGCTCTCTCGTGAGATCCAATTCGGAGCAAGCCGGGCCCGGTCCCCTTATAATGCATGCCGATTTGCGCGCCGGGGCGTTTCTCTGTTAAACCCGATACTCTGATATTGGCGAATGGCGTGGGCTCCCTTATCTAACCCTTGCTGAAACGGATGGGGGTTGGGCATGGCACAGGCAGATAAAAGACAGATCGAGCAGGCTCTCGATCAGGTGATCTATCCAGGCAGCGACAAGAGCATCGTCGCACTCGGTATGGTCTCGGAAATCTTTCTGAGCGATTCAAAGGCTTATTTCTCCCTCACCGTGCCCGCAGATCGCGCCAAGGAGCTGGAGCCTCTGCGGCTTGCGGCCGAGAAGGCGACACTTGCCGTTCCGGGTGTCAAGGCAGCTGTGGTGGCTTTGACCGCCAATAGCAGGCCTGGCAGCGCCTCCAATACCACGGCGCCAAAGGCCCCGCCGACAGCACCGAGACCTGCGCCACAGCAGCAGGCGAAGGCTGGCGTTCCGGGAATCGGATCGATCATCGCGGTCGCCTCCGGCAAGGGCGGGGTGGGCAAATCCACAACCGCCGTCAACCTCGCTTTGGGTTTGCAGGCGCTGGGTTTACGCGTCGGCGTTCTCGACGCCGATATCTACGGCCCATCTGTTCCTCGGTTGCTCGGCATATCGGGCCGCCCGAAGCAGGGCGAAGGCCGCACCATCATGCCGATGGAAAATTACGGCCTGAAAGTCATGTCCATGGGTTTCCTGGTGGATGAAGAAGCGGCCATGATCTGGCGCGGGCCCATGGTGCAATCGGCACTGATGCAGATGCTGCGCGAAGTCGTCTGGGGAGAGCTGGACGTTCTGGTTCTCGATATGCCGCCCGGAACCGGCGACGTGCAGTTGACAATTGCCCAGCAAGTCCCGCTGGCAGGCGCGGTGATCGTCTCCACGCCGCAGGATATGGCACTCATCGATGCGCGAAAGGGCATCACCATGTTTCGCAAGGTCGAGGTGCCGCTTCTCGGCGTCATTGAGAATATGAGCTATTTCATCGCGCCGGATACCGGCAAGCGCTATGACATTTTTGGCCATGGCGGTGCGCAGGCTGAGGCTGAGCGTATCGGTGTGCCATTCCTGGGTGCTGTGCCTCTGACAATGTCGATCCGAGAAATGTCGGATGCCGGGACACCGATCGTCGTCTCCGAACCGGATGGCCCGCAGGCGCAATCCTACAGGGAGATTGCACAAAAGGTGTGGACAGAGATTGGAAGAGGCACCGCCCGCACGGCGCCAAAGATCATATTTGAATAGAAAGCTTTGAAAATATTACAGAAAACCCGCTGAGATCGATGCGCTGACTGCATATCTATCGAGCACCGGAAGCAGGTCAGAAAGATTTGCACCGAGTAAGAGGGGCTACAATAGCTTGTTTTGAATGCCTTTTTCTTAAAGCTAGCTGTTCCGGAGGTCGCATAGCCTGACGCCTTAGACGAAAATACCCCTTGATTCTTTACCCTGTTGGGAGCATAGCCCGGCGCCGTTTGAACCGCAGTCTTGCTCATGCGTTTGCGAACGCTACGCATGATGTGTTAGATCGACCAGCCGATGACAGTTGGCGCCGCGGACCGGAGAACCTGATTGATAAAAGCCTATCGCTCGAATTGCGAGGCGATCAGCCTGTCTGCTGACGGGGAGCTTACGCATTTATCCGACGACATCGTCTGGATCGATCTCATTAATCCCCACCGCGACGAGGAAAAGCGTGTTGAAGCCCTGCTTGGTACAGAGCTTCCGACGCGTGAGGATCTGAAAGACATCGAGCCTTCCAGCCGTCTGTATACGGAGGACAATAATGTCTTCATGACGGCATCGCTCGTCTGGAAGGCAGATTCTTCCGATCCGCAACTAACCGATGTCGCTTTTATCCTTGTCGGCAACCGGCTTGTGACCATCCGCTACGCCGAGCCGAAATCGTTCAATCTGTTCATCGCTGCCATTGCCCGCACGCCGCATGAGATCCGCAGCGGTGCGGCGCTGCTTTTGAAGCTGCTCGAAACCATCGTCGACCGCACGGCCGAAATCATCGAGAACACCGTCGTCGGTATCGACCACGTGGCGAAGGGTATCTTCGGTGGCGAGGCGCGCAGCAAGCGCAAGGCGCCCCGTTATCTCGAAGACAAGATTTCCGAGATCGCTTCATTCCATCGTCTGGTCTCGAAAGTGCGGGACAGTCTGACCTCGCTTGCCCGTGTCCAGTCTTTTTTGCAGGCGACGGCGCTGGTTCAGGAGGACAAGGATGCGAAGGAAATGGGTGGCTCGATCGCACGCGACATCCATTCGCTGTCCGAGCACGTATCCTATATTTCCGGCAACCTGACCTTTCTGCTGGATGCATCGCTTGGCATCATCAATGTCGAGCAAAACGCGATCATCAAGATTTTCTCCATCGCATCGGTCGTCTTTCTGCCGCCGACGCTGGTGGCCTCCATTTACGGAATGAACTTTGCGCACATGCCGGAATTGCAGTGGGCCTATGGCTATCCGCTCGCAGTCTTCGTCATGCTGATATCGGCGATCATCCCGTTTATCGTTTTTCGCTGGAAGGGCTGGCTCTAGAGGGCCAGGATTCATATGCCTAATCCGTTTGAAAAAGACATGCTCGACAAGCCTGAAGTGGAGGACAACCACCAGCAAGGGCTGTTTGCGGCCATGCTCGGTTCCATCGGCGTTGTATACGGCGATATCGGCACGAGCCCTCTTTATGCGTTCAGAGAAGCGCTGAAGCCGATCTCTCAGGACGGGCTGACCGAAGCCGAAGTCATCGGCCTTATTTCACTGATGATCTGGTCGCTCACCATCATTGTCACGATCAAATACATCTGTTTTCTGCTGCGGGCCGACAATGATGGCGAAGGCGGAACGCTTTCCCTCCTGGCGCTGCTGATGAAGAGAGCAGGGGCGCGGCGCAATTTCCTCATCATGCTCGGCCTGATCGGTGCGGCTCTCTTCCTGGGCGACGCGATGATCACGCCGGCGCTTTCGGTCCTCTCCGCCGTGGAAGGCCTGAAGCTCGTGACCCCGCAAATGGATGAATTCATCATTCCGATCTCGCTCGTCATTCTGGTGGGTCTCTTTGCCATCCAGTCGCATGGCACGGAGATCGTGGCCAAGTTCTTCGGCCCGATCACAGCAGTCTGGTTCATCGTGATGGGCTTTGTCGGGCTCCTGCATATCTCTGACGACTTCAGGATCCTCTATTCCTTCAATCCGATCCATGCGGTCGAGTTTCTGATGAATGAGGGTTTTTATGGTCTTGTGGTGCTCGGTGCGGTGTTTCTGACCATTACGGGTGCCGAAGCGCTTTATGCCGATCTTGGCCATTTTGGACGCAAGCCCATCCAGTGGGCCTGGTTCGCGCTGGTCTTTCCCGCACTCACCCTCAATTATCTCGGCCAAGGCGCGCTGGTCCTGAAGGACCAGTCCACCATGTCGAACCCCTTCTATTTGATGTTCCCGCAATGGGCGCTGCTGCCGGCGGTTATCCTTGCGACGGCTGCCACCATCATTGCCAGCCAGGCAGTGATCACGGGTGCCTTCTCAATGGTGCGCCAGGCGATCAACCTCGGCTACCTGCCGCGCATGGAAATCCTCTTCACCTCCGAGACCAATACCGGACAGATCTATCTGCCGTCCGTCAACACTGTGCTACTCATCGGCGTCGTCGCCCTGGTGTTCACTTTCAAGAGTTCCGACGCGCTCGCTACCGCCTATGGTATCTCCGTTACCGGCGCGATGGTCGTGACCAGCCTGTTGTTCTTTCAGTTTGCCCGCAGCCAATGGAAATGGTCGCTGCCGCTCACGCTCCTGGTCGTTCTGCCCTTTATCACGCTTGAACTGATTTTCCTCGGCGCCAACCTCTTGAAAATCCATGACGGTGGCTACGTGCCGGTCCTGCTGGCAATTGCCTTTACCGTCATTATGATGACGTGGCAGCGCGGCTCCAAGATACTCTTTGCCAAGACTCGGAGAACCGACGTGCCGCTGAAGGCTTTCGTCGCCTCTGTGGAGAAGGAAAGTGCGCATGCGCCGGTGCGTATTCCCGGCACGGCGATCTTCCTGACAGGCGATCCTGAGACGGCACCCGCCGCATTGCTGCATAACCTCAAACACAACCACGTTCTGCACGACAAGAACGTCATCCTGACGATCCGCACGGAGGATACGCCGCGCGTTCACACGGACAAACGCTACACCATGACCAAGATCAGTGAGCGCTTCGTCGTGGTCGAATTGCATTTCGGCTTCATGGAAACCCAGAACGTCACCCAGGCACTCGGCTATCTGCGCCGCACCGGATACAAGTTCGACATCATGTCGACCTCCTTCTATCTCGGACGTCGAAAACTGGTGCCGGATTCGAAATCGGCCATGCCTGGCTGGCAGAACCGGTTGTTCATCGCTCTGGCGGAAAATGCGGCTGACCCATCCGATTATTTCCGCCTTCCGACAAACCGCGTCGTCGAACTCGGCTCACACGTGGTCATTTGAGCTTCCAATACAATCTTTTAGCAACGCGTCGCTCTCCTCTCCGAGAGCGGCGCGTTTTAGTATCTGGTCACACATTAATGTGAGGTGGCTTTCAAAGGCGCCTCGTTAACCAAGCATCAAGGTTAATGAGAGATTATCCGGCTGTGTAGCAAGTTGTTTGCGTGTGTCCGGAGTCATGGTTTTGCGTTCAAGAAAAGTATCGCGTCGCGGGCCCCTCATTGCCTATGAGAAGTGGACCTCGCCTATCGTCTTTGGCCTTGTGGCCTGGCTTGCCTTCCCCTCCCTTGCAGCCCGCGCGGATCTTGCTTCGCTTCTTGCTGGTCTTGATGCCGGCGGCGAACAGTGGCGCATGGTGCTGACCAACTCCCCAGCGGGTTCTGTTCACAACGCGTCTCTGGCTTTCAATGATGCGAGCGATACTGCGGCCATCACCGGCGCAGGCATGACGCTTCCCGATGGCCGTAAAGTTGCCTTCGTCACCAAAAAGGGTGGCCATGAGACGACGCCCGATAGCGAGCGTGTCAATCGCGCCGCCAAGAAGGGCAGGGTCATGGCCACCGAAGTGATGCAGCCGCCGAAAGCCTTTACTGCCGGCTCGGTTCTTCAACGCACAAGCATGATCGATATCGAGCCGCTGAAGCGCAAGGATCGAACCGCCTTCGTCAAGCCGAAGAAAAGCAAGGAGATCGAACTTGCCTCCTTCTATTTCCGCCGCGATGAGAAGAAGGCCGATAAAACCGTGTCGCCAATGCTGGCGGGTCTGGTCACCAACCGCACCCCGGATGTACTGGCCACGGCCTACGCCCCGGCGGAGCCGGACTTCGCCCGCGAGTCACCCTTCGACGCCATCCTGAAAAAGCCGGATACCGGGCGTTTCATTCCGCCGATCTCCCCGGATGATCACGCCTGGGCGGCGACACCGCTACCGGCAGAAGCCTTTTCGGCTGCGGAGCAACAGTGCTTGGCCTCCGGCATCTACTTCGAAGCCCGCGGCGAATCCATCAAGGGGCAAGCGGCCGTCGCTCAGGTCATTCTCAACCGCGTGCGCAACCCCGCCTATCCGAAAACCATCTGCGGCGTGGTCTATCAGAACAAGGATTGGCGTAACCGCTGCCAGTTCTCCTTCGCCTGCGACAACATCAAGGACCGCGTCAATTCCGAGCGGCACTGGAAGATGGCGCGCGAAGTTGCCATGGCAACGACAGCCGGCAAGATCTGGCTGAGTGAAGTGGGCTCTGCTACCCATTATCACGCCATCTATGTCCGACCCGCCTGGGGCAAATCCATGAAGAAGGTCGGCAGGATCGGGTTGCACGTCTTCTACCGGACCTATGGCGGCGGCTGGAGCTAGAGCGTTACCATTTAACAAGGAAGCGCTGTCACGATCACGCGGATTTGCCTGCAAAACCCGTGTCAAAAATGCCGATTCCATCGGCAAACCGTGCCAAGATTCCATGTATGTCGCTCAAGCGATTGATTTTAATCAGAAAATTTGTGCTGAAACAAGCGCCGACGGTGCCTTGACTAGCGAAGTCCCTAAAACTATGTTGCGCGCGACTTCAGAGCGGGCTGGAACAGGCTAAAAGCCCTGCCGTTTACAACTCCAAAGGGTTCTGGCAACGCTGGAACGGAGCGAAAAGGGCAGGATTTTAAAATGACCGGCAACCGTAACGATAGTCTGGATGAGCGCCGCAAGCGCCTTGCCGAGGGATTGGCCAAGGTTCATGCGGACGATGAGGCGGAGAGGCGGACGGAGCAGAACGCGGAGGAGAGCCGGAAAGGCTTTGCGATGGCGATCAAGCTCTCTTCGGAATTCATTTCCGCAATTATTGTCGGCGCGATGCTGGGTTATCTTCTGGACTATTTTGCCGGCACGTCGCCGTGGGGGATGATCGTTCTTCTTCTTCTCGGTTTTTGTGCAGGCGTGTTGAATGTTCTGCGGTCTGCGGGGATGGTGGCAAAGCCGCCGCTTCTTCAGGATGGGCTGGGGAAAGATCAGGGTGGGGAGAAAAACGGCTGATGCCGTTCTTTCCATGAAATATAGATGCGAGGTGCCGCGGTTCTGCGGCAACAGGTAAAGAGGGCAGCCGGTGGCAAACGATCCGACTCATCAGTTCTTGGTGCAGCCGATTATCCCGATCAATATCGGTGGCGTTGATTTTTCGTTCACCAATGCATCGCTTTTCATGGTTGCTACAGTCGCTGCGGCGTCGGGCTTCCTTTATTTCGCAACGTCGAACCGCGGACTGATCCCAGGCCGCGTGCAGTCCGTTGCCGAAATGTCCTACGAATTCATCGCATCGATGCTTCGTGAAGGTGCGGGCAAGAAGGGGATGGTCTTCTTCCCCTTCGTCTTCTCGCTCTTCATGTTCGTTCTGACGGCCAACCTTCTCGGCATGTTCCCGTATTTCTTCACGGTAACGAGCCAGATCATCGTGACCTTTGCACTGTCGTGCCTCGTCATCGGAACTGTCATCGTCTACGGTTTCTACAAGCACGGCCTGCACTTCCTCGGCATCTTCGCTCCTTCGGGCGTTCCTGCCGTTCTCCTGCCGCTTGTGTCGGCCATCGAGGTCATTTCCTTTCTCTCGCGTCCGATCAGCCTTTCCGTTCGTCTTTTCGCGAACATGCTGGCAGGTCACATCACGCTGAAGGTATTCGCGGGTTTCGTCGCTTCCATGAGCGCGCTTGGCGCGATCGGTGTCGGCGGAGCGATCCTGCCTCTCCTCATGACGGTCGCCATGACCGCTCTCGAATTTCTCGTCGCCTTCTTGCAGGCATATGTCTTCGCGGTACTGACATGCATGTACCTGAATGACGCCGTGCATGGTGGTCACTGAGAAGTAAAGTCGCTGGCCCCGGAACCGGGTGTCAAAAAACAGCCGCAACAACCATTTCAAGGAGCTTAATATGGAAGCGGAAGCAGCAAAGTACATCGGCGCAGGTCTCGCATGCCTCGGCATGGCTGGTACGTCCCTCGCTCTCGGCCGCATCTTCGGCGATTTCCTCTCCGGCGCACTGCGCAACCCGTCTGCCGCTGACAGCCAGTTCGGCCGTCTGGTATTCGGCTTCGCCGTTACGGAAGCTCTGGGCATCTTCTCGCTGCTCGTTGCTCTCCTTCTCCTGTTCGCTGTCTAATAACGGCATCAGGTTTGGATCACGGCTCGCAAACGGCGTGCCGTGATCCTTCGCATTTGCAGTACCCCTGGAGGTGAGCATGTTCGTGACCGAGGCTCTTGCCCAGTCAGCAGCGCCGTCAACCGGAACGACGACGGAAACACCCGCTGTCGGCCAGACGGCCCCGGAAGCAACGCATACGGAAACCGGAGTGGCGCATGACGCCGGTCACGGATCCGGCGTATTTCCGCCTTTCGATTCGTCGACCTACGCATCCCAGCTTTTGTGGCTGGCGATCTCGTTCGGCATTTTCTACGTGCTCATGAAGAAAGTCATCGTGCCGCGTGTCGGTGGCATCCTTGAGGATCGTCATGGCCGTATCGCACAGGATCTCGATGAAGCCTCCCGGCTGAAGTCTGAGGCTGACGCCGCGATCGAAACCTACGAAAAAGAACTTGCTGCAGCACGCGCCAAGGCTGGATCCATCGCATCCGCTGCTCGCGACGCTGCAAAGGCCAAGGCTGATGCCGACCGCGCCGCGGTCGAAGCGGAACTGGCTGAAAAGCTTTCTGCTGCCGAAGCGCGTATCGCGTCCATCAAGCAGCAGGCATTGGCCGATGTCGGCACGATTGCCGAAGAAACCGCGACTGCCGTGGTCGATCAGCTGATCGGCTTGAAGGTCAAGGACACCGATGCCAAGGCAGCCGTTGCTGCGGTATCCGACGTGAAGGGGGCTTGAGATGGCGTTTGATGCAACATTCTATGCACTCGTAGGTCTCATTCTCTTCTTCGTGCTGATTGCTTACCTCAAGGTTCCGGGCATGTTGGCAAGCTCGCTCGATGAGCGCGCCAAGAACATCACCGAAGAACTGGCGGAAGCCAAGCGGCTGCGTGAAGAAGCCCAGCACCTGCTGGCTGAGTATCAGCGCAAGCGGAAGGAAGCGGAAGCGGACGCAGCGAACATCGTTGCCGCGGCTGAACGCGAAGCTGCAGCGCTGACGGCGGAAGCCAAGGCAAAAACGGAAGAGTTTGTCGCTCGCCGTACCGCGCTTTCCGAGCAGAAAATCAAGCAGGCTGAAACAGATGCGATCGGCGCTGTTCGCTCCGCGGCAGTCGACATTGCAATCGCAGCGTCGGAAAAGCTGATCGCTGAAAAGACGACGGCTGCTGTCAAGGGCAAGCTGATCAAATCTGCTATCGGCGAAGTCAAGTCGCGCTTGAACTAAGCTCTGCAAATCTGATCGCATTGAATAGTCGAAACCCCTTCCGGTACTCACCGGGAGGGTTTTTTTGTTGTTCTGTTCTGGAGATCGGGAGCCGCAAGCAGCGTCACCTTTGAGGTGCGGGATAGAGGCGGTGAGCCATGTCGTGAGTTGGAAAACATCCCGAAATGGCCATCGCGCCGCGTTGTGGGACATGTTGAGACGCCGACGCCTAGGGCTTCACATGATTTACGATGTAGAAGCCCGCGTTTATTTTGGCAGGCTAGGTGAGATGTCGCGTAAATCGAAAGTATCAGTCGATTATTGCTTCCCGCGAGGGTAGTCGCTTTACAAGCGAAATCGTCGAAATGAACGTGCTGTTGCGCATTAATTTTCGTATCCGCAATGAGTCTGTTGGGGTGTCGGAAAAACATAACGACCTACTATTTCAATGAGTATTTTAATTAAATATAAATAATATATAATAATATTTGATTATAAGTGTCGTAGATGGCGCTATGAAATAACACTGCTCGCATCGATGAGCATAACTCGAATAAACCTCGAATGACACGGTTCTACCTCCAAGATTACTTCCACAGATTTATTTGAGGATGATGCTATGAAATTATCGATCGGCAAGGTTCTGGCTGCTCTGTCTGGAGTCATGATTCTTGTGGCGGGTGTGCAAGGCATCTCCTCAATCATATCCATGTCGCAGATCGAAGATGGGATCGGTGTGATTGTCCGGGAGCGGGTGTCCGGTTTTATCGTGATTGGTGCCATCAATGCCGACATTGGAAGCATCAGAAATGCCCAGAGCGCAATTGTTATTGCGGATCCGGACGCACGAGCCAATTTTCAGGCCGATTTGGCGAAGGCTGAAAGTGCGCTTGCGGCGAGGGTGAAGGAGTATCAGGAATATCTCGTTGATGATGCGGACAAGCAGAATTTTGAGAACTTCAACGCGCGCTGGGCTGCGGCCGAAAGCAAGTGGACACAAGTGCAGGCCCTTGTCGATGCCAACAGGATTGATGAGGCGAGATCGATGTTCGCCGGTAGTGCGCTGGCTGCCTACAATCAAGCGAAGAGCACACTTCAAGACGCAGTCAACGACATTGAGGCGGATGTGCGCCGTGAGGGTAATGTCACCGTCTCGACGGCTGGCTCTGCGATCACGCTCAACTACATCGCGCTTGCTCTTGCGCTGACGATCGGCCTTGGCGCGGCGGTCTTTGGCAATCGTTATATCGCACGGCCGCTCGTGCAGATGACGGGCGTCATGCTCAAGTTGTCTTTGGGCGATACGCAGATCGATATCCCAGGGCGTCGCCGCAAGGACGAAATCGGCTCCATGGCGGATGCCGTGGAGGTCTTTCGTCAAAGCGCGATCGAGAACAAGCGCCTTGAGGCCGAGGCTGAGCAGAACCGCACGCGCGCCGAGAGCGAACGTCTGGAGGCCCAGCAAAAGGCCGAGGCCGAGGAGCGGCTGCGTGTGGCGACATCCGGCCTTGCAGCGGGACTTCGCCGGCTTGCCTCAGGCGACCTGGCGTTCCGCCTTAACGAAAAATTTGCGCCTGATTTCGAGCCGCTCAGAAATGACTTCAATCAGTCGATCCAGCAGCTTGGAAATACGCTCATGGAAATTTCGCGCGCCATTGAGACGATGAACAGCGGAACCCGGGAAATTGCCGAAGGGGCGTCCGATCTTTCCCGGCGCACCGAGCAGCAGGCCGCAACCCTGGAACAGACGGCGGCAGCGCTGGATGAAATTACCGTCAACGTCGCGAACTCCACCAAACGCGCCCAGGAGGCGACAGGTGCTGCGAGCGAGGCCAACCGCGCCGCAAAGGTCTCCGGTGATGTCGTTGCAGCGGCTGTGGACGCCATGCAGCGCATTGAACAATCCTCGGGCCAGATTTCCAATATCATTGTGGTGATCGACGAGATTGCCTTTCAGACCAATCTGCTGGCGCTAAACGCGGGTGTTGAAGCCGCGCGTGCTGGTGAGGCGGGCAAGGGCTTCGCCGTTGTTGCGCAGGAAGTGCGCGAACTGGCGCAACGCTCAGCGAGGGCGGCGAAGGAAATCAAGGAACTGATCGGTAAGTCATCGCATGAGGTGGAGAATGGTGTGAAGCTGGTCCAGCAGACCGGTGAGGCACTCAAAGCAATCAGCCACCATGTCGAAGCTGTCAATGAGCATATGGGCGCGATTGCCACGTCATCCCAGGAGCAGGCGACCGGTCTCACGGAAGTCAATACAGCCGTCAACCAGATGGACCAGACGACGCAGCAGAATGCAGCATTGGTGGAGGAAACCACCACTGCAACCTCGGCACTGGCGACAGAAAGCGACAAACTCCGTGCGCTGCTGGAGCAATTCAAGCTGGCCGATCATGCGCAGCGCGGTGATGGCCGCGATAGCGACATGCGGCTTGCCGGATAATGGGTGGCACCTCGCTCTCCTATCGACGTAGCAGAAATTCCAGGTTTTAAGCCACATCTGCTTCGGCAGCGTCCTGACGAAGCGGCCGAAAGCTCATCCGATGAAGGGAACACGCGCCATGGGCCTCAATGGCGCGAAGATGCACAGGCGTCCCGTAACCCGCATGAAGCTCGAAGCCATAGGCGGTGTGCACCGTCCCGGCACGCTCCATCATTCGGTCTCTTGTCACTTTGGCGATAATCGATGCGGCGGCAATCGACAGGGATCGTGCGTCACCCTTGATCACAGCCTTCGCTTCACAAGACATGCCGGGCGGTTGATCGCGCCCATCAGCCAATACCAGTCGAGGCGAAAGCTCAAGGCCAAGAACAGCGCGGCGCATGGCATCGAGGCTGGCGCGGAGGATATTGATCCGGTCTATCAGAGCAGGCCCGGATGAGGCGACCGAGACGATCGAGGTTTCCACGATCTTCGTGAACAGCACTTCCCGTTTCGCCTTGGTCAGCTTCTTTGAATCATCGAGACCATCTGGGATATTGTCGGGGTCAAGAATGACGGCGGCGGCAACGACGGGGCCGGCCAAAGGCCCGCGTCCAGCCTCATCCGTCCCTGCCACGGGCCAAAGGCCGCGCTGGCGGGCTTCTAGCTCCATGCTGAAGTCGGGGCTCGCCGGAGCAAGATCGAACAGGGCAGGAGAATCGGATGCTGTGCGTCGCTTCATGCGGCGGAAACTTGCACAGACACCCGATCTCCCGCAAGCCCCCGGTGCGGCGATAGACAACCCGTAGGGCGTGGTTGTCATCCGTGGCGCGAGAGGCCAGGATCGTTTTCCTATAGGGCGGCGGAAAACGAGAAATCGCACGCGAGGCGGCGGAACCGGGGGCAATGCCGGTGCGTCAGGGACGCGCACCGAACATTTCTTCAAAGAGTGACTTAGTAGCCGTGGTCTTTACGCAATAATCTAAAGACGCTTGGAAACCGATGTCATAAGGCGGAGTTGGCGTGGCCGAGCGTCTCCATCCTTCAAAGCAAGGAAAGTTGGACGCCGGCACCGCCGGGCGGAGCAAAGAGATCATCACGCAGCTGGATACCCCTGCGAATGAGACCGAGCCTTTTGGTCGCCATCTCGAAGCGGCGGCTGATCTGCCAAGCATAGGGACCAGCACCCTTCATGCGCTTGCCAAACTCCGCATCATAATCCTTCCCGTCGCGCATGGAGCGCACCAGCGACATGACATGGCGGTAGCGGTCCGGGTAATTACGCAGCAACCAGTCGCGGAACAGCGGGCTAACCTCGAGTGGTAGACGCAGCAGCACATAAGAGGCTTCCGTAGCCCCGGCGGCTTTGCCAGCCTCTAACACGCGCTCGATCTCATGATCGTTCAGTGCGGGGATGACAGGAGCCATCATGACGGCCACTGGTATCCCGGCTTCCGTCAGCGTTTTGACTGCCTCCAACCTTTTCGATGGCGTCGAGGCGCGTGGCTCCATGCTGCGGGCCAGCTTGCGATCGAGCGTCGTCACCGAGATGCCGACTTTGACGAGACCCTTCTTCGCCATGGGCGCCAGAATATCGATATCGCGCGTGATCAGCGCCGATTTCGTGACAATGGCGACCGGATGTTCCGCCTTGGCCAGCACCTCAAGGATCTGACGCATGATCCGCCATTCCTTCTCGATCGGCTGGTAGGGATCGGTATTGGTGCCGATCGCAATCACCCGCGCCTTGTAGCCAGGCTTGGCAAGCTCGCGCTCCAGAAGTTTGGCGGCATCCGGCTTGGCAAAGAGCTTCGCTTCAAAATCGATCCCGGCCGAAAGTCCCATATAGCTGTGCGTTGGCCGGGCGAAGCAATAGATGCAGCCATGCTCGCAGCCGCGATAGGGATTGATCGACCGGTCGAAGGGAATGTCGGGCGATTCGTTGCGGGTAATGATGGTGCGCGGCTTTTCCACCTGCACATCCGTCTTGAACTCAGGGAGTTCTTCGATAATGTCCCAGCCATCGTTAAAGGCTTCATGCTGCAACGTCTCGAAACGACCACCAGGATTGATGCCCGCACCTCTGCCGCGACGACGATCGATTTCGATCCTGAGACCGGAGTCATCTGCCAGAGCATTGGCAATATCCGGCGTATGGCCCGGCTGATAGGCAGCCTGCCCCGAAAGCACTTGGTGTCTCATCTGATGCTCCTGACCGGCCAGCGCCAGCGAATTGGATGAGCAAATATCTAATGCACAAATGAGAACAATACAAGAACAAAAATTGGGGCAGTGAGATCGTCGCGTAGTGAGGAGGCAATGAAGGTCTGCTTCATGGGATCCGCAGCAAGCGAGAAGGGAAAGATTTTTGAGCGACCAGCGCGTTTGGAAAGGTGATTTGGGCTCGCGCGCCTTACCCCTTTTTTAGTCTACACACCGTGCTTTCCGAAAATCGGTTCCGATTTTCCGGCCGATGCTGTAGCCATGCTACAGGAACTTTATTGATCGGAACGCATCGCAAGTGACAACAACATGCTGACAGTCATCATGGAATGCCACAACAACGAACCAGCGCTAGCGCACACGCTTTCGGCGCTGGTCACGGGCGCCGTGAAGGGTCTGATCAGCGATGTCATCATTCTCGACCACGCCTCGCAGGATGGCTCGGCGCGTGTTGCGGAGGCTGCCGGTTGCCGCTTCCATCAGAGCTGGAAGATCGACGATGTCATTCAGTCGATCCGCGGCGATTGGATTTTGCTGATCGAGCCGGGCAGCCGTCCGCAGGGTGGCTGGATCGAGGATATTCTCGAATACATGGCGTTGAACGAGCGACCGGCGCAGTTCTCGCCATCACGCTATTATAAGAAACCCTTCCTCGAGCGAATGCTTCGGCGCGGTCCACCTCTGGAGTTTGGCCTCTTGCTGCGCAAGCGGGATGCAATCGAGCTCGCAAAATCCGGCCTGCCGCTGAAGGAGTTTTCAAAAACGCAGAAGCCTCTCAGATTAACGGCGGAGTTGGTGCCGGCTTGGGCGCTCAGTCCTGTGCGGTAGAGCGTCTTTAGAGCGCGCTTTTTGGTCACCCAAGCTAAAAGGCAGGTCAGCGTAACTCTGAGCTTTGCCGGTTGCAAGCCGCAGTATTCAGAAAGTCCGGTGAAGGCCATCGACTGGGTAGCGTCCCTTTCCAGTCATCTCGATACAGATCGACCTCGGCCGAGAAGAAGGCCAGGCGTGCTGTTTTGTTTCGATGGAGGCTTCCACTTTCTTAAGGTGCCCGGGACACCTCGAACGAGGGTACCGATGGAGAAGACCTCTTATCAGTGCGGTGCCAGCATCTCTTCTGGCGCGGCGGTGGCGACGGGCGGTGACCACCGAGGCGGTTATTGAGCTGCAAATCGCGTTATCCTGTACCCGCCCCTGGAAGAACTCCGAGGGCGGGGGTCTTAACGCCAGAAATACAGGAACTGATCCAGAACCAGTGTTACCCGCTCTTGGCCAGGTTCCCAATCTCCCGGTCGATGAGATAGTCGGCATTGGGACCTTCGCCAATCAGTTCGATTTTCCCAAGGATTGAGCGGCAAAGGCTGTCCTCCTCGTGCTGCTCGTCGACGAACCATTGCAGAAATGACGTTGTTGCATGGTCTTTTTCCGCGCGCGCGAGATCGACAGCGGCATTGATAGCCGCGGTAACACGGGATTCGTGCTCTGTGACGATCGTGAAAAGGCCCTTTATGTCGTTTGCGGTCACCTGCGGTGCAGGCAGTTCTTTGAAGGTGACTTTTGCGCCGAGGTCGTTGAGAAAATTGAAAATGCGGTGCATGTGCTCTAGTTCTTCAGCGGCATGTCCGAGCAAAAATTTATAGCAACCATCAAGATTGCGTTCAGCGGCCCAAGCGGCTGTCTGAAGATAAGCGTGGTGCGCACGCAGTTCGCCATTGAGAAGGTCGTTCAAGGTTGCTTCTAAAAGTTTATTGGCCATGGTTTGATCCTTGTTTTTTGGTGGAGGGAAATTGGGGCGACATAAACTCCCCATACAAAAGGGAGACCGTTTGCGTCGATTACTGAGCTAGTTTTATCTGTAAAAGCGCAGCGTCCAGTCTTTCGCCCTTCATGACCAACTTTGGTCTGAGCTTTTCAGCCTTCTGCTTTACTATGTCGAGATTGGTGGGGGCTCCGACCTGGATAACGCCGATCATCGCCATCATCAGATGCGGCGGGCAATAATAAAGGTAGATACCCTCGTGATCGACGGTCACGGTAAAGGCTTCATCCAGCTTGCTTTTCCATGGCGTCTCGCCTTCCGGCACAACATAGGACTGGACGGAGTGACCGGAATTCTCCGGCACGAAACTAATCGTGTCACCTAGTTCAGCTTTCACGAAGGAAGGCTCGAACACCATGCCGCCCTCCTTGCCGTAGTTGAGCATGAGAATTCTGTGCTCGGCAGCCATCAGTGGGCTGAGAGGAGCAGTGGCGGCCAAAATCGCGGCAGCCATCATGAGAAGCCGTCTCATTCAATAATTCCTTCAAGAGATTTAAGAGGAGCAAGGGGCGAGCCGCCCACCGGCTGAACGACGGGATTGCCCTGCCTATCGCGCAATACTTCCACGGCAACGCCATAGATTTCTGCGATAAGCGCCGGGGTGACTATAGTGCGCGGAGCACCTGTCGCCTGGAGTTCACCATTTGCGATCACGAGCAGGTTATCGGCATATTGGCATGCAAGGTTGAGATCGTGGAGGACGACCAGTGTTACCCAGCCCTTTGCCCGGGTCTCGCGTCGCACAAGATCGAGCAAAGCGACCTGGTGTCTCAGATCGAGCGCGCTTACTGGCTCGTCCAGCAGCACCGCCTCTACCTCACGCATCAGAACTTGTGCGAAAAGCGCCATCTGTCGCTGCCCGCCGCTCAGCGTCGATATCTCCCTCGCGGCAAGATGCGGAATACCGGTTTGATGCAGACGCGTCATAGCCATATCCAACGTCTCGTCGTCTACATGCAATGAGAGTCGCTGGAATCGGCCAAGAGCCACAACTTCCAGAACACTCAAGGCGATATGCGCCTCGGTGTCCTGCGGCATATATGCAAAATGATCCTGCCAGTCGCTTCTGCGCCGTGCTGTGCTCGCTGTGGTGCGGCGGTTGTGCTTGTTGAGGCTAATCGAGCCCGCGGCCAGCGGAAGATCGCCAAAGATTGCTCGCAGAAGGGTCGTCTTACCCGTGCCGTTTGGGCCGATAACTGCATGAATCTGACCTGCGTCGAGGTCCGCCGACAGTTTCCGCACAATCGAAAGACCGCTGCGATCGATGCAAACTCCGTTGAGAACCATCATCGTCCAGCCCTCTTTGGACTGAAGATGAGCCACAGAAGGAAAGGCACCCCGACGATAGCCGTAACGATTCCAACGGGGAACAGTGCGCCCGGAATGATTGATTTAGAGAGGATAGAGGCGGCGGAAAGCATGAGCGCTCCGCTGAGCACTGACATGGGTAGGAAGAATCGCTGGTCTTCTCCAACGGCCATGCGCGCAATATGCGGTGCTACCAACCCGATAAAGCCGATGACGCCGACAAAGCTCGTAGCAGTCGCGGTCATGATGGCGATGATGACGAGAACTTTCATGCGCAGGCGACGGACATTAATGCCGAGGCTCGCAGCCCGCATCTCCCCCATTCTCAATGCCGTCAGCTTCCAGCAGTCGGCCATCAACAGGCCGAAGCAGATCGCCGTCACAAATGCCGTTAGCCCCAGCGTTGGCCACGTCGCCTTGGTAAGGCTGCCGAACAGCCAAAACAGGATTTGCTGCGACAGTTCTGGCGACGATACGAATTGTATAAGTGATAGAAGCGACTGAAAGAGGAAAAGAAGTGCGATGCCGCCGAGGATGATGGTTTCGGCTGTTATTTGACGAAAGGACGCTAGCAGGTAGAGGAATAGTGCCGCTAGCATGGAGAAAATAAAGGCACCAGGTGGCACGGCGATCATCGCATCAAGCCCGAACCCGCCAAGTGCAAGCACGAGTGCTGCGCCGAAACCAGCTGCAGCGGCCATGCCGAGCGTATAGGGGCTGGCCATTGGGTTGTTTAACAAGGTCTGCATCTGAGCGCCACCGGCTCCCAGCGCTGCACCAACGGCAAGCGCCATTAATGCCATGGGCAGTCGTAAGCCGCGGACAATGGCGTCCGTCATGACGGCACGTTCACCAAGACCTGTGAGAGACCGAACCACTTCGGCAGGAGACAGGAGCGAGGGACCGGTCGCTATATCCAGGACAAGACTTACTGACATCAGTGCGAAAAAAATGAATACGATACGCCAACGGCGACGTTCGCGCAGACGATGCGCTCCGATCGCCTCGACATTATGGGCGGCAATTGTCATGAAGAACCTGCTCTAAAACGGCATCGTTCAACGCGAACGCCGACATGGCGTTCGCATTCAATCGGGCTTGATGCACGGGCAGACGCCCTCGACTTAGCAGATGTCGGTTATCAGTCCTTGACGGCGATAGCGAACGTGCCTTGCGGTCGGACCGGCAGATATTTTTCGTAGTAGCCGAGATAGTTGGCTACGGGATCGACATCTTTGAACTGGTCGGGATAAAGCTGCTTGGCGATGTATTGTACCATTGCGAAGTCAGAGAGCGTGCGGGAAGCGCCCTGGTAGACACCGTAAAGTTGGCCGTCCTTGATCGCGCGCAACTCGCTCCAGCCCTGGCGGGTTTCGAAAGCCTTGAGCTTCTCGCGGGCCTCTCCCGCTTCCACAGCCTGCCCCATAGTCAAGGCGGCGGGATTCTTGTTGTTTTCACGACCGGAAATGAAGATCGCGTCAGGTTTGGAAGCCAGAACCTGTTCCGGATTGATCGGGCCCCACCATTCCACAAATGGCGCTGCGATGTTGTCACCTCCAGCAGCAGTGGACATGGCGCCCCACATATTCTTGCCGTAGGTGAAGGAATACTCGGCCGGGCCCTTGTTACCGAACTCGACATAGACTTTGGGCTTCGGTTTTCCGGACTTCGCAATGCGATCTGCAACATCCCTGAGGGAGTTGGAGTAGAACTCGGCGATTTCCTGACCACGCTGCTCCTGGCCTGTTAGTTCGCCGAAAAGCCGCGTGGAAGCGACATGCCTCTCCACCGTCTGCGCGTTGTAATCGACCACAACGACTGGAATGCCCTTTTCTTCCAGACGGTCAGCATCCAGGCCCAGCGCCTTGTACTGCCAGTCCGCCAGGATCACCAGATCTGGATTGAGGCTGAGGACCTTCTCGACCGAGAACGTCTGTGCCTCGACCTCGCCGACATCGGCAATGTCAGCAAGGGAAGCACGATTTGCGAGATGCATTTTCCAATTCGCGGGAACCCAGCCCTCCCAGGCTTCGCGCGAAATACCCACGACAGAATCATAAGCTTGTTCACCGCCGACTGCCATGTAGTCTTCGAAATAGAAGCCAAGAACGACGCGTTTTGCAGGAAGATCCGCCTTAACCTGACGACCGATAACATCTGTGATCGTTTTTACCTCGGCAAATGCAGGTATAGCGAAAAGAAAAGCGAAAGCTGAAATAACTAAAGGAAATTTTTTAGTGCGCATGTCGATCCTCATCAATGTGATTTGGATCTAGTATTTAAGATGATAAAATGAGTCAACTTATAAAAGCAAATCATTGCGGTATTTGGGTGCGATCAAGACTTGGTTTTTGAAGTGCTTGGACGCTGTTAGTGTGACAGTATCTATCGCGTTGAGAGAGCCAGGACATCGACAGGACTATCGGAGTAGCGTTAGTGATAGGATCGCTTCTTCTTACTGCACCGATATAGTAACTGCGCGCCTGTCGCATAACCGATGACGAGCTTGTTCCATGTCGTCAGTATCAAGGCCATTTTGCCATGTCTTTCACCACAGGCGCGGACGAGCGATATCGCCCCGGTTACTGCTCAAGAGCAAATAGTGTTTTTTATGAACGTGCTTTTCCGAAAATCGATTTCGATTTTCGGACCGATGCTGTTGGCATCAGCCCTTTGTGCGGCGCAGGTGCTCGTCCAGCCGTGGCATGATTTCCACGAAGTTGCAGGGCATGTGGCGATAATCCAGCTGCGCTTTCAAAATCCCGTCCCAAGCATCCTTGCAAGCGCCAGGTGAGCCCGGCAGAACGAAGATGAAGGTCGTATTGGCAAGCCCCGCGGTGGCGCGCGATTGAATGGTGGAGGTGCCGATCTTGTCGTAGGAAATGCGGTGGAACACCTCGGAGAAGCCATCCATGCGCTTGTCGAAGAGCGGCTCCAGAGCTTCCGGCGTCACGTCGCGGCCGGTGAAACCCGTGCCGCCCGTGGTAATGACCACATCGATCTCATCCGAGAGCGTCCAGCCTTGCACCTTTTCGCGAATGGCCCCGATGTCATCGGGCACGATCGCACGATCCACAAGACGGTGGCCTGCCTCCTCGATCCGTGCCGCCAGCGTGTTGCCGGATTTGTCGTCCGCCAATGTGCGGGTGTCCGAGACGGTCAAAACGGCGATGCCGACCGGAATGAATTGCCGCTCTCCACCCGTCTTCATCTGGCTCATAACACTCTCCCTGCAATTGACATTGTTTCCTGAACATACCATCCGGGTTTCCGTTCCCGAAGCCTTGCCGCTGCTGCCTCTGCTTTTTGCAGGGAGGAGAAAATGCCGAAGCATGTGGCGCCGGAACCGGACATGCGTGCGAGATCCGCGCCCTCCGAACGAAGCATCGCCAACACATCGTCGATCTCAGGCAAAAGCGAGATGGCGGGGAGCTGCAAATCGTTTCTGAGCCCGTCCATTGTCGGAAGCCAGGACTCGCCTTCATCATCAGGCGGAGCGGGAAGAGGTTCGTTCTGCTTGTGCGCCAGCAAGCGGAAAATCTGCGGCGTCGAAACACCCTTCAGCGGGTTCACCAGCACCAGCGCCAATTGCGGGAACTGAGTAAGAAGCGTGAGCTCTTCACCGATCCCCTGCGCGATCAGCGGCTTGCTGGCAAGGCACATTGGTACGTCGGCCCCAAGCGTGAGTGCGATTCCGCTCAGGTCCTCGTCGCCGATGTCCAATTGCCAATGGTGGATCAAGCCGCGCAAGGCGGCAGCGGCGTCGGCCGATCCGCCACCGATTCCCGATGCGACTGGCAGGTTCTTTTCGAGTTGAATAGCGACCGGTGTTGTCGCGATGTCGCGTTGCCGCGCATGGCTGCGCAGAAGATCGCGCGCCTTCAGCACAAGATTGTTGCTCGCGCCCGACTGAAGAAGGTCCGAGGCGAAACGCCCGGATATGGAAAAGCTATCTTCGTCAGCATGGCGAATGCGAATGACATCGCCTGCTTCGGTAAAGGTCACCAGCATGTCGAGGAGGTGATAACCATCCTCCCTTTGCCCCGTCACATGCAGGGCAAGGTTGATCTTCGCCGGAGCGGCCTCGACAGTTTCGACCGCCCCCTTGCCATCAGCCGTGCCCATCAGACGTCAGGATTTTTTGTCCGGGGCAGGGGCGGGCGGTGCAGGTGGCGGCGGCGCCTGATCCTTCTTTGCGGTGTTTTCCGCATCCTTCTCCAGCGGCGGCAGGCCGTTGGCGATCTTTTCCTTCACCTTCGCCTTGTCCACATCGTCGCTATCGCCGATCAGCGCGCGGTTCCACTGGTAGACGGCCTCCAGCTTGCGGCCGACGCGCCAATAGGCATCACCCAGATGGTCATTGATGGTGGGGTCACCGGCGCGAAGCTCAATCGCGCGCTCCAGTTCGGTCACGGCCTCATCGAAAGCGCCAAGACGATAATGCGCCCAGCCAAGCGAATCGACGATGTAGCCGTCATTCGGGCGAAGCTCCACTGCACGGCGGATCATCTCGATGCCTTGGTCGAGATTCATGTTCTTGTCGACCCAGGAATAGCCGAGATAGTTCAGGACCTGTGGCTGCTCAGGGTTGAGCTCCAGTGCCCGCTTGAAGTTCGGTTCGGCCTTGTCCCATTGCTTCAGACGCTCATAGGCTATGCCCCGCTGGAAGAAGATCGTCCAGTCTGACTTCTTCGGAACGGCACCGATCACCTCGACAGCCTTGTCGTAATTGGCAGCCATGGCGGCATAATCCTTGGCATCCGACAGGACGGCGCCATAGGCGAGGTAGGAGCGGATGTCGTCAGGATCGGATTCGAGCAGCGCCTTCAGATGCTGGCGCGCCTCATCCACCTTGCCGGTCTGCGCCAGCGTCAGGCTAAGCTGCAGCTCGGAAATGCGATGCATTGGCGAATCGGCTGGTACCTCGCGATAGAATTCGATGGCGCGCTCCGCCTGCTTCTGCGCCTCGGCCAAGCCACCAAGCAGAATGAGCGTATCGGCGCTCTTCGGATCGAGCGCTCGCGACGCCTGGAGATAGAGCGTGACGATTTCTTCCGCACCTTCGCGGTTCAGCGCACCGGCAATCGAAAACATTACCGAGGCAGCACCTTCAACCGCGGTCTGAACCTGCTGGTCGGGCTTCTCGCCCTTTTCGATGCTTTGGCGCAGCGCCTTTAACGGCGCGTAGTTCGGAGCAAAACCGTCGCCGACGGCAATCGTGTCCAGCGCTTTCTGCTTGTTGCCCGCTTTCGCCTCCAACCGGGCCAGCGCCATCACAGCACGCATATAGGTGTCCGTCGCGGTCGCCCCGCCTTCACGGTCGGCCACCGCTTCGCTCAGGCTCTTGCGGGCCGCGTCCGTGTTGCCGGTCACCAGCGCAATGGCGCCCGCATTGTATTTCTGGAAGATCGAGAACCAGCCCGGCCCCTTCATGCCATTGACCATGGCGAGCGCCTCCTTGCTTTTGCCGGAACCGGCGCGCGCCCATGCAGCAAGAAGCGTGTTGACCATACGGTCCAGATCGTTCGGGCCGCTATATTTCAGGATTTTTTCGGCAGAGGAGAATTCCTTGTGCTTGATCGCCGCAAGTGCACGCACGATCGTCGTTACGCGCTCGACCGAGCTGTCGTCCTTCAGGCTGTCCGCGATCTTCGCGCCAGCCTCGAAGTCGCCGCTCAACAGTTGCGCGATCATCAGGCGCTGGCGAATTTCGGTATTGGCGGGATCGAAATCCAACGCCTTCTGATAGAGGGTGATGGCGGTCGCATAATCCTGGTCGACATCGGCGGTGCGGGCAGCCAAAAATGCGCCGGAGAAGGTGGTGACCCGACTAGGATCGAACTTGACGGCCTCTTCCGCCTTATCGGCGGGCTTCGTCTCCGCGAGCGCGGCAGAGCCTGCGCCAAGCGTGAGTGCGGCAATGAAAGCCGCGCTGCAGAAAAGACGAAATGCTGGATTGCGCCGCATGAAGGAACCCTTGCTTGTGTGCTTCCGCACTGAAAAATCAGCTTCAAACTCAACAGCGTTGGGCAAAATATATGCCCATAATGACTGTAAAGCTTGAGATAGACACGCCATCGGAAACCGGAATCGGTTCAGAAAGCCATGCATCACGTCATGATAGAATGGCTTTTTTGAAGCAGGCCTGCAACAAAATCTGCTGGTCTTCTTCCTTCCGTCGACCGTTTCCTTTTTGACGAAAAGCTCGACCGACCGTCAGTTGACGCGCTCGATGCAGAAGTCGATCACTTCCATCAGTGCATCCTTCCACGGGCTGTTCGGCAGCGGTGCCAGCGCATCGCGCGCGATCGTGCCGTAGTGGTTGGCGCGAGAGATCGTGTCCGTCAAACCGTTATATTTCTTGATGAGACCCAGCGCGATCTCGAGATTTTCATCCGTGCTCTCGCCGTTCTCGATCGCGCGCTTCCAGAACGCCCGCTCATCGGTCGTGCCGCGGCGATAGGACAGGATGACCGGAAGAGTGATCTTGCCCTCACGGAAATCATCGCCGGTGTTCTTGCCGAGATCGGCGGATTTGCCGCCATAGTCCAGTACGTCGTCGACCAGCTGAAAGGCGAGGCCGAGATTCATGCCGTAGGATTTCAGCGCACCGCGCGTTGCCTTGTCGGTCTTGGCAACGATAGGGCCGACTTCGGCGGCAGCCGCGAACAGCGCAGCTGTCTTGGCACGAATAACCTGGAGATAGTCGTCTTCCGTCGTTTCCATGTTCTTGGCGACGGAAAGCTGCAGCACCTCGCCTTCGGCAATGACGGAAGCGGCGGTGGAGAGCACGTCCAGCGCATCCAGCGAGCCGACATCCACCATCATCCGGAAGGCTTGACCGAGCAGGAAGTCGCCGACCAACACGCTCGCCTGATTGCCCCAGATGGTGCGTGCCGTGGACTTGCCGCGACGCAGATCGCTCTCATCCACCACGTCGTCATGCAGGAGCGTGGCGGTGTGCATGAACTCGACGCTGGTCGCGAGCTTGATATGATGGTCGCCGTCGTAACCGAACATGGAGGCGGAGGCGAGCGTCAGCATCGGGCGCAGCCGCTTGCCACCGGAAGAGATCAGGTGGTTTGCCACTTCCGGGATCATCTGCACATCCGACCCCGCCTTGGAGAGGATCAGTTGGTTGACGCGTTCCATGTCCGGACGGGTCAGATCGACAAGCGGCTTGACGGATGCGAGTTTGTTTTTGCTTTCTTCAAGCGGTATGACGACGCCCAACGGAACGGACTCCTATTCGATTTCGGTTTTGACAATAGAAAGCGACGATGGTGGCGGCAAGTGTGGAATCGCCTCATGACCTTCAAAAATATGGGAATGTGGAAACTCATTGATGCGTGAATTGATCCGAACAAACGACGCTGTCCTGCTTTCTTTTGCAGAGAGCCTGATGAAAGATGCCGGCATTCATTGCCTCATTGCCGATCAGGGCATGAGCATTCTGGAGGGTTCGCTTGGGCTTCTGCCGCGCCGTTTTCTCGTGGAGGATGACAGGTCCGAGCAGGCGCGTCGCATCCTGATCGATGCGGGTCTTGCCGACGAGTTGCGGGACGAGGCCTGATCGACGATGACGTCGGAGACCATCGACGCATTCCACCGGGGTCGGTTTCATCTCGTCCAGCCGAAGGGCAGGGGACACAGGGCAGGCATGGATGCCATGTTGCTCGCCTCCCTCGTGGCCGATGACAGACCCTGCCGCGTGGCCGATCTTGGCGCTGGCGCAGGTGCAGCCGGATTTGCCGTTGCTACTCGCTTGGAAAAGGCCGAAGTCACGCTTTTCGAATTTGCGTCCGAGATGGTCGATTTCGCCACACGTAGCATTGCGCTCCCGGAAAACGCACACCTTGCGGATCGCCTTACAGTCCGTCAGGCGGATGTGACGTTGCGGGCCAATGCCCGCGCCGAAGCCGGTCTCATCGATGACCATTTCGATCACGTCATCATGAACCCGCCTTACAATGATGCCGGCGATCGCAAGACACCCGATGCCTTGAAGGCGCAGGCCCATGCCATGACGGATGATCTTTTCGAGCATTGGATCAGAACGGCAGGCGCGATCATGGTGCCAGGCGGGCAGCTCTCCCTGATCGCCCGGCCCCAATCGGTGGCCGACATCATCTCGGCATGTGGCCGCCGTTTTGGCGGGATGGAAATTACCCTTATCCATCCCAGACGAGGAGAAGACGCCGTCCGGATGCTCGTGACGGCGATCAAGGGATCACGCGCGCGGCTCACCTTTCGCGCGCCGTTGATTATGCATGAAGAGGGCAGCCACGCCTTTTCCGCCTTTGTCGATGATCTGAACAACGGACGAGCCGCCTATCGACGCAACGATAAACGCATGCGTACCCTCGGCTGAAGTCGACCACTGGAAACGCTATCCGGCAAAACGAATTTCAAACCCACCATTGCGTTTGTGAGCGCGATACATACATCCCTCTTCAAGATGAACGACCGAGAGGATAAGATGGCCGGGTTTTTGAAGCGCATTGTGCCGAAGCGATTTCGCAAGCAGGAATTGGTGGTCCCGGTCGTGCGCATGCACGGCGCGATCATGGCAGGCGGCAGCCAGCTTCGCCCCGCTCTCAACCTTGCAGGCTACGCGCCGTTGCTCGACAAGGCTTTCGGCATGAAGGATGCGCCGGTCGTCGCCATCTCGCTGAATTCTCCTGGCGGCTCGCCGGTTCAGTCGCGGATGGTCTACAACCGCATCCGTCAGCTGGCGGAAGAGAAGGACAAGAAGGTCTTGATCTTCGTCGAGGATGTCGCAGCTTCCGGCGGCTACATGATCGCCTTGGCGGGTGACGAAATCATCGCCGATCCGACCTCCATCGTCGGCTCCATCGGTGTCGTCTCCGGCGGCTTCGGCTTTCCCGAAATGCTGCGCAAGATCGGCGTCGAGCGTCGCGTCTATACGTCAGGCGAGAACAAGGCGATCCTCGACCCCTTCCAGCCTGAAAAGGAAGGCGATATCGAGTATCTGAAGTCGCTTCAGTCCGAAATTCACAACGTCTTCATAGACATGGTCAAGCTTCGCCGTGGCGCGAAGCTGAAAGACGATCCGGCTCTGTTCTCCGGCCTGTTCTGGACAGGCATGCGTGGCGTCGACCTCGGCCTCGTCGATGGGCTGGGTGACATGAAGGACGTGCTGGGCAGGCGCTATGGCGAGAAAGTGAAGCTGCAACTGATCAGCGGTGCAAGAAACCTGTTCGGCAAGAAGGTGCCGGGCGTCGATCTTTGCGCACAGGCAATCGCCGCTTCCGCCGCTTCGGGACTTGCCGAGGTCGCCGAAGAAAAGGCATTGTGGGCGCGATACGGATTGTGATGGACGCGATTTAAATGGCCCAATTGATAACGCTCGCCCTGCTCGTGATCGGGGCGATCATCCTCTATCGCCGCTTTGTCACGGACGCTGAGAAAGCTTTCTGCCAAGTCGAAGCGGCAGGAAAAGGAGCGCCAGACGGGCGCAACCGGCACCTTGGTCAAGGACCCGACGACAGGCGAATATCGCGTCAAGAGAGAAGACGAGGTTTAACTGTGCGCGGTTCGCTGGCCGCGATGACCGGCCTGATCGCACTCTGGTCGTCACCGTCCCTGTCTCGACGCGATGATCGAACTTAGGGCGGACGTGAGACTCGATGGGAGCTTGCTAAGCTCGCTATAATCTCCCTGGTACCAGGCAGGGCTGTATAGGTCCGCGCCAGTTGCTGCCGCGGGACAGCTGCTCTCAAAAGACTTGATCCAGTTCTTCTCAACGCCCAGTGCCACGGCATAGGGAAGAAGGGCTTCAAAATGTTTCGACGACATTTCAGGAGCGCCTTGTATTTTCAAACGATCTTTTTTGGTGGCGCGTAGATAGAGACGTAGCCCCTGTATCTGATCATTCATCTTGCGGCCTAGCGGCGTGGGCGCTGGCAGAAGGAAAAAGAACAGGATGTTGATCAGAAGAATAAGAGTAGCAGCGATAAGCCCTATAGAATTCAGATCATGTGTGATCTCGAACCAAAGGTCCTCCATAAATAGTTCCCCAAATATGAGGCAGGCGATAAAAACTGCCACCACAGAGATGAGAGTTCGAAGCCAAATTAGGACTTCGCCGAATGAACGAATGTTACGAATGGATGAATTGCCACACCAGACGACACCGAGGAATGTGAAGTAAAAGGCTCC